>JBJEHI010000113.1:0-6886 GCA_051875915.1 Bacteroides sp. | reverse complement strand
ACTAAGCCATTCAGCGCATTTTCCCCCATTTTTATACCACTATTCCAGAAATATTGCGTAATTTTGCATCCATGATATATCCACAGAATTTTGAACAGAAAATAGGCTTTGAACAGATACGCCAACTGCTGACCGGAAAATGCCTCAGCACACTGGGTGAAGAACGGGTGAAGGAGATGAACTTCACCGACAGATACGACGAAGTGGAAGAACGCCTGGATCAGGTAGACGAATTCGTACGCATCGTGCAGCAGGAGGAGAACTTCCCTGCCCAGTACTTTTTTGACGTGCGCCCTTCATTGAAGCGAATACGCATCGAAGGGATGTACCTGGACGAACAGGAGCTGTTTGACCTGCGCCGCTCACTGGAGACCATACGCGACATCGTACGCTTCCTGCTCCGCAAGGAGGAGGGAGAGGAAGAGGAGGAACATACCCCCTACCCCAGACTACGACAGCTGGCCGGTGACATCACCGTATTCCCCCAACTGATACAAAAGATAGACGCCATACTGAACCCTTTCGGCAAAATCAAGGACAATGCGTCGCCTGAACTGGCACGCATCCGCCGCGAACTGTCGAGCACGATGAACAGCATCTCGCGCTCACTGAACAGCATCCTGCGCAATGCGCAGTCGGACGGCGTGGTGGACAAGGATGTGGCCCCGACCATGCGCGACGGACGCCTGGTAATCCCTGTAGCACCTGCCCTGAAACGCAAGATTAAGGGCATCGTACACGACGAATCGGCCAGCGGAAAAACCGTATTCATAGAACCGGCCGAGGTGGTGGAGGCCAACAACCGCATCCGCGAACTGGAAAGCGACGAACGGAGAGAAATCATACGCATACTGACGGAATTCTCGGAGCTGTTGCGTCCGTCTGTTCCTGACGTACTGCTCTCCTACGAGTTTCTGGCAGAGATTGACTTCATCCGGGCCAAAGCATTGCTGGCCGAACAGACTCATGCCCTGAAGCCTTCACTGGAGAACAGGCAGATGCTGGACTGGCGGATGGCCGTGCATCCACTGCTGCAACTCTCGCTGGCCAAGCATGGCAAGAAGGTGGTGCCGCTGGACATCGAGCTGAACGAGGGACAACGCATCCTGATTATCTCCGGTCCGAATGCCGGAGGCAAGTCTGTCTGCCTGAAAACGGTGGGCCTGCTGCAATACATGCTGCAATGCGGGCTGCTCGTCCCCATGCACGAGGGGAGCCATGCCGGCATCTTCAGCAGCATCTTCATTGACATCGGTGACGAGCAGTCCATTGAAGATGACCTGAGTACCTATTCGTCGCACCTGACGAACATGAAGGTGATGATGAAACAGTGCAACGAACGGAGCCTGATTCTGATAGACGAATTCGGTGGAGGAACGGAACCTCAGATAGGAGGAGCCATTGCCGAAGCGGTGTTGAAACGGTTCAACGAGAAGCGCACACTGGGAGTCATCACCACGCACTACCAGAACCTGAAACATTTTGCCGAGGACCATGAGGGGATTGTGAACGGTGCCATGCTGTACGACCGGCACCTGATGCAGGCACTCTTCCAGCTGCAGATAGGGAATCCGGGCAGTTCGTTTGCCGTGGAAATTGCACGGAAAATAGGCCTGCCTGAGGAGGTGATAGCCGATGCCTCGGAGATAGTGGGAAGCGAATACATCAATGCCGACAAATACCTGCAGGACATTGTGCGCGACAAGCGGTACTGGGAAACCAAACGGCAGAACATCCGCCAGCGCGAAAAGCAGATGGAAGAGACGATTGCACGCTACCAGACGGAGATGGACGAACTGCAGAAACAGCGGAAAGAGATTATCCGCAAGGCGAAGGAAGAGGCGGAACACCTGATGCAAGAGGCGAATGCCCGCATCGAGAACACCATACGCAGCATCAAGGAGGCGCAGGCCGAAAAGGAGAAGACCAGACTGGCCCGCCAAGAACTGACAGACTTCCGCGACCGGCTGGAGGAGCTGACCGACAAGGAGCAGGAGGAGAAGATAGCCCGCAAGATGGAACGGCTGAGAGAAAAGCAGAACCGCAAAAAGGAGAGGAAGGAGAAAAGAGGAGAAAGCACAGCAACCAAGACGCCTTCGGCCGAAGAGCTGGCACGCAAAGAGGCGGAACGACTGGCTGCCATCGTACCCGGCACATACGTCCGTCTGAAGGGACAAAGCAGCGTGGGCGAGGTGCTGGAGGTGAATGGGAAGAACGCGACGGTGGCCTTCGGACACCTGAAGACGACCGTCAAGCTGGAACGTCTGGAACGTACCCAAGCCACTCCCCGACAAGCAGACACTGCTACCAAGAGCACGTATCTGAGCAGCCAGACGCAGGACAGCATGTACGAGAAGAAGCTGAACTTCAAGCAAGACATTGACGTGAGAGGTATGCGCGGCGACGAAGCGCTGCAGGCCGTCACCTACTTTATCGACGATGCGATACTGGTAGGCATGTCGCGTGTACGCATCCTGCACGGCACAGGTACCGGCATCCTGCGCACCCTAATCCGACAATACTTGGAGACGGTGCCCGGTGTCCGCCACTTTGCTGACGAGCATGTGCAGTTCGGTGGAGCCGGCATCACGGTAGTAGACCTGCACTAAGCACTGAATAGAGTAACAACATGTAAAACAACTTATAACTATGAAATCCATAAAGGAACTTTACCGAATCGGCACCGGTCCATCGAGCAGCCACACCATGGGGCCTCGAAAAGCTGCCGAAATCTTTCTGAAGAGACATCCTGAAGCAGCCTCTTTCCAGGTCACGCTGTATGGCAGCCTGGCTGCTACCGGCAAGGGACACATGACCAATGTGGCCATCATCGAGACTCTGAAACCGGCCGCACCGGTGGAAATCATCTGGGAGCCGAAGATATTCCTACCCTTCCACCCCAACGGAATGAAATTCGTCTCATTAGACCAGGACAAGAACAAAACCGATGAATGGACGGTATACAGCATCGGCGGTGGAGCACTGGCTGACGAGAACGACAGCACATCGACCATCAACACCCCGGATGTGTACGAGATGAGCCATCTGACCGAAATCCTGCAATGGTGCGAACGGACGGGCAAGAGCTATTGGGAGTACGTCAAGGAGTGTGAAGAGAGCGACATCTGGGACTATCTGGCCGAGGTATGGAAAGCCATGCAGGCAGCCGTCAGACGGGGGCTGGATGCCGAAGGCGTGCTGCCGGGACCGCTGAACCTGCGTCGCAAAGCATCTACCTATTTCATACGGGCCAGCGGATACAAGGCCTCACTGCAGTCCAGAGGGTTGGTATTCTCCTACGCACTGGCCGTCAGCGAGGAGAACGCTTCGGGCGGAGTCATCGTCACAGCTCCTACCTGCGGCTCATGCGGAGTGGTTCCGGCTGTCCTCTACCACCTACAGAAGAGCCGCGAGTTCAGCGACATGCGCATTCTCCGCGCATTGGCCACAGCCGGACTGATTGGTAATGTGGTGAAGCACAACGCCTCCATCTCGGGTGCCGAAGCAGGATGCCAGGCCGAAGTGGGTGTGGCATGTTCCATGGCATCGGCAGCTGCCAACCAGCTGTTCGGAGGGAGTCCCTCGCAAATAGAGTATGCGGCCGAGATGGGTCTGGAGCATCATCTGGGCATGACGTGCGACCCCGTATGCGGACTGGTACAGATTCCCTGCATCGAGCGCAACGCCTATGCGGCTGCCCGCGCACTGGATGCCAACCTGTACTCCTCGTTCACCGACGGTATGCACCGTGTCTCGTTCGACAAGGTGGTGGAGGTGATGAAGGAGACGGGCAACGACCTGCCTTCACTCTACAAGGAGACCAGCGAAGGCGGATTGGCCAAAGACTACACTCCGATGTAAGCGGAGGTGCTTCAATACATATTATATATAGAACGAGGGATGCGGCACATGCCACATCCCTCGTTCTATATCGGTGGTAACCCACACACAGGTCTACTGCTGCTGACCGTCGTCTGTCTTGTCAGGCTGGTAATCTTCCATCATCTCCTCCTTGGAGAGGGCAATCTGCCCGCCGGATGAAATAGTGAGCCGGATGGGGACATAGAGGTCGGACTGAGGATAGCAGACGCTGGCGGCATAAATCATGCCCTGCGGTGTCGTCTGATCGAACACCAGTCCTTCCAGAATGGCATACTTCAAAAACTTGGCATCGACTAACGAAGCAAAATCCTCTTTCGTGAACGTACGATCCACAATTGCCTTCCCCTCGCGTACGATGCACAGCGAAATGCGATTGTCAACAAACCGCTCTCCCTGCTCATTCTGTACAATCGGCAAATGGCTGTCGGGCTTTCGGATGACCCGGGAGTGATACTCTTTGCCCTGATAAGTGAAAGTGGCCTTCACGTCAGACACCTGCATGGTCTGCGGTGCCAACGCCAATGCAGCACTGTCAGCATCTACCTGCTGTGCGGAGTCTCCCGCACCGTTTCCACGTGAGGAGCAAGCCGTCAATACCAACAGAGCCGCCCCTACACATGCACAATACAACTGTTTCATTCTTTTCTATTATTGTTTCACACTATTTTGCTGCCTCAAGCAACAACACACGGCTGGAGTAGCCCATCTGCTTATGGCTCTCCATCCGATGGCTGTAAGGTATCTCCAACCCCTGCTCCATCAGATAACGTCCGGTGAAGGTACGCCCCTCCACTGCCAACGGATACTTCTCTACACGATTCAGCTCACGAACGGTATAGAGACGCTGCGGATCCAGTCCCGACATCCGTACGCGGGGCAGATGCTGGTTGACAAAATGCTCCGTCTTCCACCAGAAGAACACGGCCTCCTCCTTCTGTTCGGTTACATACATCAGCGAAGCGGCCCCCTGACGGTCGTAGGGTGAGAGCAGGCGGTAGATGTCGCCCTGCTGCACAATCGGACGGATGCGCTTGTAGTCGGCAATCGCTTTACGGCAGAACTCTTTCTCTTCGTCTGTCATGTGCTTCGGCTGAATCTCCATACCCAGTCGTCCCGACATGGCCACATCAATACGATATTTCAGAGGAATGGTTCGGCCGGTCTGGTGATTGGGAGCGGCAGAGATGTGACTGGCCATGGCAATAGCCGGGAAGAAGTAACTGGTGCCCCACTGCATGTACACGCGCTGCAAAGCATCCGTATTGTCACTGACCCAGAACTCGTCAAAGTAAGGCAACACACCGTAGTTGGCACGTCCGCCTCCGCTGGCACATGCCTGGATGGTCAGTCGGGGGTACTTGGCCCGTACCCGTTTCCACACCTGTTCCAGACCGTGATGGTACGCAATGAAGAGGTGTCCCTGCTCGGCTGCCGGCAGGTATTGCGAGCCATGGTTCATGACGGACATATTGGCATCCCATTTGATATAGTCAATCTCCGGATAACGGGTCATGAGCGTATCTACCAGATTGAAGACAAAATCCTGAACTGCCGGGTTAGCCAGATCGAGCACTACCTGCGTACCGCCACGACCCAACACGGGATCCCGTTCGGGAGCCTTCAGAATCCAATCGGGATGCTTCTCATAGAGTTCGGAAACGGTATTGGCCATCTCCGGTTCAATCCAAATACCGAACTTCACACCGTGATTGCGGGCCGAACGAAGCAGTCCGTTGATGCCCTCGGGCAGCTTCTCGGTATCTACTACCCAGTCGCCCAACGACGAGTTGTCTGTCTTACGGAGATACTTCTGGCCAAACCAGCCGTCGTCCATCACAAAGAGTTCGCCTCCCATCGATGCAATGTCCTTCATCATCTGGTCCATCCCCTCCTGATTGATGTCGAAGTAGACGCCTTCCCAGGAGTTGAGCAATATCTTGCGCAACGTCGTTCCATTAGCCAGCTTGTGCAGGCGTGCCCAGCGATGCAAGTTGCGGCTGCCACCGCTCAATCCTTCCGAGCTGTAGGTCAAAGCCAGTTCGGGGGTGACAAAGGTCTCGTCCTTCTTCAGCGTAAAGGGCGAATGTTCTTCGTTGATGCCGGCAAAAAAGTGGTGATAGTCGTCGTCGTGGGTCTCCACACGCAGCTTGTAGTTACCGCTGTAGCACAGAGCGGCAGCTATCACCTCACCAGTTGTCTCACTGGGTTGTCCTTCTAAAGAGAACATCACCTCGGCATGATCGGTGTGCGAGTTGCGCACGCCGTCGCGGTTCTTGATGACCTGCAGACCCGGAGTCAACGCTTCCTGTGTCAGAAACCCTTCGTTGCCCCACGAACCCGAGAGATGCGAAATCCATACATTCCCCCTACGGATAGGCAGATAAGCCGAAGCAAACTGGCGCAGCACCACCGGTTTCTTCTCCGTATGACGTATCTCAGTCCACGCCTCTATCACATCGGCATCCTGATAAGCCCGGTAGCAAAGATTCAGATAGAACGGATATACACGGTCTTTCATCTCCAGCACCGTGACGGTGGCATTGTTCTCCTCACGGGTAGAGGTGCCTGTCAGCACCATATCCAATGAATAATTGCCGTCGGCATGTGTCACGGCAAGCGCACTTTCCGACGGGCAATTCATGCCATAGACAGGGAATGCGTCGTGAGCCGCCACCGTGGCCGAAAGGTTTTGCACATCGCTCTCTGCAATGCGTCCGCCATAATACAGCACCTTGGGAGTTTCGCCCTCCTTGGCCTTTAATACGAGGCTGTTGTGGGGAGTAGAGACTACTACGTTCTGCGCCATCAGCGCACTGCTGCAACATGCAGCCAGCAACCAGCCCGATAGTTTCATGATTTGTTTCATACTGTTCTGTGTTTTTAATGAATATAAGATATGCAAATATATATAAAATCCGTGAGTTTTACACCGGCAGGATAAAGAAAGTGTTTTTCTTTAGAGGAAAGGTATATAAAAAAAGAGATTTTTTACGCCCGGTGAATA
>JBJEHI010000112.1:0-1710 GCA_051875915.1 Bacteroides sp. | reverse complement strand
AAAGATACAACCTCTGTTCTTTATGGGCAGCAGTTCGGATCAGGCAGATATCAAGGACTACGATTTGTTGGAGCCATACTATCTGGACATCACAACCCATGACGGCTGTTTCTATTTGCTGAAATCCGATGAGGGCAAAGAACAGGGCCGCAGGATAGAGGTATATGACGGCGAAGGGACGTGCAAGTCGGTCTTCAATCTGGACAAAGAGATCACATCCATCCGATTTGACGGTGAGGGGAGGTTGATAGGCTATGTGGCCGACATCAATCAGACCATCCTTTACCGGTATGACATACCGAAGAATTGATGAAATGAAAGATTGAACATAACAATATGAATGAATAAGATGAAAAGATTATTCCCGATGCTTGCAGCAGTCTGTCTGGCAGTTTCCTGCCGGCAGGAACGCGCACCCCAATCCACCTCTATCATCCCTTCAACGATAGAATGGGAAGAGGCTTCTGTAGACAAGATGCCCTTGTCCAAACTGTTTCCCAGTACACGGGTCGTACGGCTGGAGACGAACGACTCGTGCCTGATAGGATGCAACGGTAAGGTAATACGCTTCGACTCATTGTTTTTCGTGCAATCGGGCAACGACATACTGGTATTCTCGGACGAAGGCAAGTTTCGGCACCACATCTCGCATGCAGGTAACGCTCCTCAGGAATATGTCCAATTATACGATTTCTGCATCCAACGCGAAGAGACCGGATTGGCTGTCTGGGTTTCCACCTATGGAGGAATCAAGGTGTACGATGCTACCGACGGACACTTCGTGCGTCACCTGCCCATTGAGGGGCATGTCAACCAATTCTGCCCCGTCAATGACAGTACTGTGCTGGTGATAGCTCCCGAAGAGACGGTATTCAAAGTCTGCCGTCCCGACGGCACCGTGCGAAAGCGTTTCCTGAAAAAGGACCTGGCCAATTCGGGACAGAAAATCTGCCAGTTTACCCGATGCGACAGAGGGGCACTCTATCAGCTGGACGATACCCGGCAAGCGGTACTGTATGATGCCCTGCACGACTCCTGTGCCGTCGTCGACCTGCTACCCCCGCAGGACGGTGTGCTGACAATGGCCGACAACCAGACTTATTACGAACGCTATGGCTTCATGAATCATCCCCAAAAGATAGCCGAACAGTTTGTCCGCCTCTCCTCTTTCAAGGTCCACGGACATCAGATTTGGCTGACCACGAAGCATCCCGACGGCAGGAATGTACTGACCCTCTTCCGGGATGGAAGATGTACCTCGTATGACTACTTCCCGAAAGCGGTTTCTCTGCAGAACGACTTGATATCCACTACCGATTTGCGTTTTCTCTCTACCCTGATCTGTTGTGACAGTAACACCGGTTTTCTGTTTCTCGTCTCCTCCGGCTTGATACAACCGGTCGATATGGAACAGGAAGAGGAGAATCCGGTCTTGCTGGTAGTGGATTGTCCATGAATTGTTGAACAAATAAATGCTACTACGTATGATGAAACTCTTTGATTTCCGAAGACTGACGCTGTGCTGCACTACATGCTTTTTCTTATTGGCATCATGCCATAACGATGAGGGGAAAGGCCTGCTGGAACGCTTCCCGACTGCCGTACAACTGCAACCAGACGCCCCATACACATTCGATTCCGACTTTCTGATGCGACCAGAAAAGATAGCCTGCTGCAACGGCCGGATAGTGGTGTACGACCTGCACTCAG
>JBJEHI010000111.1:0-28522 GCA_051875915.1 Bacteroides sp. | reverse complement strand
ATGCTGATCCTGCTGATGATGCCAGTGCGCGTGAGGTCATTAACAACCTTTTCTTCTCTGAGAAGAGGTATGATTTGGGTGATGTAGGTCGTTATCGTATCAATAAGAAATTAAACTTGACGACCGATATGTCTGTACGTGTTCTTACGAAGGAGGATATCATTGAAATCATCAAGTATTTGATTGAATTGATTAATTCCAAGGCTGATGTCGATGATATTGACCACTTGAGTAACCGTCGTGTACGTACCGTAGGTGAACAGTTGTCCAATCAGTTTGCAATAGGTTTGGCTCGTATGTCTCGTACCATACGTGAACGTATGAATGTACGCGACAATGAAGTATTTACTCCCATTGATTTAATTAATGCCAAGACAATCTCTTCGGTTATCAATTCATTCTTTGGTACGAATGCGTTGTCTCAATTTATGGATCAGACGAATCCGTTGGCAGAGATTACTCATAAACGTCGTATGTCGGCTTTGGGTCCTGGTGGTTTGTCCCGTGAACGTGCAGGTTTTGAGGTGCGCGACGTACACTATACCCACTATGGGCGTTTGTGTCCGATTGAGACACCTGAAGGTCCGAATATCGGTTTGATTTCGTCTCTTTGTGTGTTTGCCAAGATTAATGACCTTGGGTTTATTGAAACTCCTTACCGCAAGGTGGCCAACGGAAAGGTCGATCTTTCAGACGAGGGCTTGGTTTATCTGACCGCCGAGGAGGAAGAAGCAAAGATTATTGCGCAAGGTAATGCTCCTTTGAACGATGATGGTACATTTATTCGAGACAAAGTGAAATCTCGTCAGGATGCTGACTATCCGGTGGTTCCGCCTTCAGAAGTGGAACTGATGGACGTATCGCCCCAGCAGATTGCTTCGATAGCCGCATCGTTGATTCCCTTCTTGGAACATGATGATGCCAACCGCGCTTTGATGGGTTCGAACATGATGCGTCAGGCCGTACCTTTGCTTAGAAGTGAAGCACCTATTGTGGGTACTGGCATCGAACGTCAGCTGGCGCGCGATTCACGTACCCAACTGGCTGCAGAAGGTGAGGGCGTAGTTGAATTTGTGGATGCAACCACTATCCGCATTCTGTATGACCGTACGGAAGATGAGGAGTTTGTCAGCTTCGAACCTGCACTGAAGGAATATAGAATTCCGAAATGGCGTCGTACCAATCAGAATATGACAATTGATTTGCGTCCTATCTGCGAAAAGGGACAGCGTGTTACCAAGGGTCAGATTTTGACTGAAGGTTACTCCACGGAAGATGGAGAATTGGCTTTGGGTAAGAATCTGTTGGTTGCCTACATGCCGTGGAAGGGTTACAACTACGAGGATGCCATTGTGCTGAATGAACGTGTGGTTCGTGAGGACTTGCTTACTTCGGTTCATGTGGAAGAGTATTCATTGGAAGTGCGTGAGACGAAACGTGGTATGGAAGAGTTGACATCGGATATACCCAATGTCAGTGAAGAAGCGACCAAGGATTTGGATGACAACGGTATTGTTCGTGTCGGTGCACGCATTGAACCGGGCGACATCTTAATCGGTAAGATTACACCGAAGGGTGAGTCTGACCCTTCGCCGGAAGAAAAGCTGTTACGTGCCATCTTCGGTGATAAGGCGGGCGATGTAAAGGATGCTTCGTTGAAAGCCTCTCCCTCTTTGAAGGGTGTTGTGATTGGTAAACGCCTCTTCTCTCGTGTTATCAAGACCCGTAGTTCGAAGTTAGCTGATAAGGCCTTGCTTCCTAAAATAGATGATGAGTTTGATGAGAAGGTAGCTGCCTTGAAGAAAATTCTGATTAACAAGTTGCTGAAACTTACTGAGAATTATACATCAGAAGGTGTGAAGGATTATATGGGTACCGATGTTATAGCAAAGGGTGCCCGATTCTCTGCATCTGATTTCAGCGATTTGGATTTCACAGCTATTCAGTTGAGTGGATGGACGAAAGACGAACATACCAATGGCTTGATTCGTGCTTTGGTGATGAACTTCATCAAGAAGTACAAAGAATACGATGCGGAATTGAAGCGTAAGAAGTTTGCTATAACTATCGGTGATGAATTGCCTGCGGGCATCATCCAGATGGCAAAAGTCTATATTGCCAAGAAACGTAAGATTGGTGTCGGTGATAAGATGGCCGGTCGTCACGGTAACAAGGGTATCGTTTCTCGCGTAGTACGTCAGGAAGATATGCCGTTCTTGGCGGATGGAACGCCTGTAGATATCGTATTGAACCCGCTGGGTGTGCCCTCTCGTATGAACATCGGACAGATATTTGAGGCTGTATTGGGTCGGGCAGGAAAGAAACTCGGTGTGAAGTTCGCTACTCCTATTTTTGACGGTGCTTCGTTGGATGATTTGAATGAATGGACAGACAAGGCTGGCCTGCCGCGCTATGGTAAAACTACACTGTATGATGGTGGTACGGGCGAAGCCTTTGAACAGCAGGCAACTGTCGGAGTGACCTATATGTTGAAGTTGGGTCACATGGTCGAAGACAAGATGCATGCCCGTTCTATCGGTCCGTACTCTTTGATTACGCAACAGCCGTTAGGAGGTAAGGCACAGTTTGGTGGTCAGCGTTTCGGAGAAATGGAGGTTTGGGCACTTGAGGCATTCGGTGCGGCACACATCCTTCAGGAAATCTTGACCATTAAATCCGATGACGTTGTAGGACGTTCTAAGGCTTATGAAGCAATAGTGAAGGGTGAACCCATGCCTACTCCGGGCATTCCAGAGTCCTTGAACGTGTTGCTGCATGAGTTGAGAGGATTGGGCTTGAGTATCAACCTTGAATAATGTATGGTGAGGGTGAAACCGCTTGTGTGTCACCCTCCAAATAAAAGTTTTCAAAATTCATTTTTCAATTCATAAAGTATGGCCTTTAGAAAAGAAAACAAGATAAAAAGTAATTTCTCGAAAATCTCTATCGGATTGGCTTCTCCCGAAGAAATCCTGGAGAATTCGAGTGGTGAAGTTTTAAAGCCTGAAACTATCAACTACCGTACGTACAAGCCTGAACGTGACGGACTTTTCTGCGAACGTATCTTTGGACCTATCAAGGATTACGAGTGCCATTGCGGAAAGTATAAGCGTATTCGTTACAAGGGCATTGTCTGTGACCGATGCGGTGTGGAAGTGACGGAAAAGAAGGTACGCCGTGAGCGTATGGGACATATCCAGTTGGTAGTGCCTGTTGCGCATATCTGGTACTTCCGCTCACTGCCTAACAAAATCGGTTATCTGTTGGGTCTGCCCACCAAAAAGTTGGATGCGATTATCTACTACGAACGTTATGTGGTAATCCAGCCGGGTGTGTTGTCAGATGAAGTTGCCCAATACGATCTGTTGGAAGAAGGCGAATATCTCGATTTACTGGACAAGTTGCCGAAGGACAACCAGTTCTTGGAGGATTCTGATCCGAATAAGTTTATTGCCAAGATGGGTGCGGAGGCAATCTATGATTTGCTTTCTCATATTGACCTTGACAGTTTGTCGTATGAACTGCGTCACCGTGCAGGCAGTGATGCTTCACAACAGCGTAAGAGTGAAGCCTTGAAGCGTTTGCAGGTGGTGGAATCATTCCGTGCATCTCGGAACCGGAACAAGCCTGAATGGATGATTGTACGGATTGTTCCTGTTATTCCGCCAGAACTTCGTCCGTTGGTTCCGTTGGATGGTGGTCGTTTCGCTACTTCCGACTTGAACGATTTGTATCGTCGTGTAATTATCCGTAACAATCGCTTGAAGAGGTTGATTGAAATCAAGGCTCCTGAGGTGATTTTGCGAAATGAAAAGCGTATGTTGCAGGAAGCTGTCGATTCATTGTTCGACAATTCCCGTAAGTCAAGCGCAGTGAAGACTGATGCCAATCGTCCGTTGAAATCATTGTCTGACAGTTTGAAAGGTAAGCAAGGACGTTTCCGCCAGAATCTGTTGGGTAAGCGTGTCGACTATTCTGCACGTTCTGTAATCGTTGTCGGTCCTGAACTGCGAATGGGCGAATGCGGTATTCCTAAGCTGATGGCTGCCGAACTCTATAAGCCGTTTATTATCCGCAAGCTGATTGAACGCGGCATTGTGAAGACGGTGAAGAGTGCGAAGAAAATTGTTGATAGAAAGGAACCTGTCATCTGGGATATCCTGGAACATGTGATGAAAGGTCATCCCGTGTTGCTGAACCGTGCACCGACATTGCACCGTCTGGGTATTCAGGCTTTCCAACCTAAGATGATCGAGGGTAAAGCCATCCAGCTTCATCCGTTGGCATGTACGGCATTCAATGCCGACTTCGACGGTGACCAGATGGCCGTACACTTGCCTTTGAGTAACGAAGCCATTTTGGAGGCACAGATGCTGATGCTGCAATCACATAACATCTTGAATCCTGCCAATGGCGCACCTATTACAGTGCCTGCACAGGATATGGTTCTGGGTCTTTACTATATCACCAAGCTGCGTAAGGGGGCTAAGGGTGAAGGCTTGACTTTCTATGGTCCTGAAGAGGCTCTGATTGCATATAATGAAGGAAAGTGCGATATCCATGCACCCGTTAGTGTGCTGGTGAATGATGTGGATGAAAACGGCAATATCGTAAAGAAGATGATGCACGATACCTCTGTAGGTCGTGTCATTGTCAATGAAATAGTTCCTGATAAGGCAGGATATATCAACACAATCATCTCCAAGAAGTCTCTTCGCGATATCATTAGCCACGTAATCAAGGTTTGTGGTGTGGCTGAGGCTGCTGATTTCCTCGACGGTATCAAGAACCTGGGCTACTATATGGCCTTCAAGGGTGGCTTGTCGTTCAACTTGGGTGATATTATCATTCCTGAAGAGAAAGAGGCATTGGTACAGAAGGGATATGAGGAGGTAGAGCAGGTTATCAACAACTATAATATGGGCTTCATCACCAATAACGAACGTTATAATCAGGTGATTGATATCTGGACACACGTTAACTCTGAGTTGTCCAATATCCTGATGAAGACCATCTCCAGTGATGACCAGGGCTTTAACTCTGTATACATGATGTTGGATTCTGGTGCCCGTGGTTCTAAGGAGCAGATTCGTCAGCTCTCTGGTATGCGTGGTCTGATGGCCAAGCCTCAGAAGGCGGGTGCCGAAGGAGGTCAGATTATTGAGAACCCGATTCTTTCGAACTTTAAGGAAGGCCTTTCTGTGTTGGAGTACTTTATCTCCACTCACGGTGCCCGTAAGGGTTTGGCCGATACGGCATTGAAGACTGCCGATGCTGGATACCTGACTCGCCGTTTGGTTGACGTATCGCATGATGTGATTATCAACGAAGAAGATTGTGGAACGCTTCGCGGTCTGGTATGTACGGCATTAAAGAACAACGATGAAGTGATAGCCACACTTTACGAGCGCATCTTGGGTCGTGTGTCTGTACATGATATCGTTCATCCCACTACTGGTGAGCTGATTGTTGCCGGTGGTGAGGAGATAACGGAAACCATTGCCCAGAAGATTGAAGAATCTCCGATTGAAAGCGTTGAAATTCGTTCAGTATTGACTTGCGAATCCAAGAAGGGTGTCTGCGCCAAGTGTTATGGCCGCAACTTAGCTACCAGCCGCATGGTTCACAAGGGTGAAGCTGTAGGCGTCATTGCAGCACAGTCCATCGGTGAGCCGGGTACACAGTTGACATTGCGTACTTTCCATGCCGGTGGTACGGCTGCTAACATTGCAGCCAATGCAAGTATCGTGGCTAAAAATGCAGCCCGTCTGGAGTTTGAGGAGCTTCGTACAGTAGATGTGATTGACGAAGCGGGCGAACCTGCCAAGGTAGTTGTGGGCCGTCTGGCTGAGGTTCGTTTTGTGGATGTAAATACCGGAATCATTCTCTCTACGCACAATGTTCCTTACGGTTCTACCTTGTATGCTGCTGATGGCGAAGTGGTAGAAAAGGGTAAACTGATTGCCCGTTGGGACCCCTTCAATGCAGTCATCATTACGGAAGCTACCGGTAAGATTGAATTTGAGGGCGTGATAGAGAACGTTACCTATAAGGTTGAGTCCGATGAATCAACGGGTTTGCGCGAAATCATCATCATCGAATCAAAGGATAAGACAAAGGTACCGAGTGCCCATATCATGACTGAGGATGGTGAATTGATTCGTACATACAACTTGCCGGTAGGTGGCCACGTGGTGGTAGAAGACGGTCAGAAAGTCAAGGCTGGTGAAGTCATCGTCAAGATACCGCGTGCTGTAGGTAAGGCTGGTGATATCACGGGTGGTCTTCCTCGTGTCACTGAGTTGTTCGAGGCACGTAACCCGTCCAATCCGGCTGTCGTATCAGAAATCGACGGTGAGGTGACGATGGGTAAGGTGAAACGTGGTAACCGTGAAATCATCGTTACATCGAAGACCGGTGAGGTGAAGAAGTATCTGGTACCTCTGTCCAAACAGATTTTGGTACAGGAAAACGACTACGTACGTGCCGGTACTCCTTTGTCTGACGGTGCTATCACACCGGCTGATATCTTGGCCATCAAGGGTCCCACGGCTGTACAGGAATACATTGTGAACGAGGTTCAAGACGTATATCGTCTGCAAGGTGTGAAGATCAACGACAAGCATTTCGAGATTATTGTACGTCAGATGATGCGTAAAGTCGAGATTGACGAGCCGGGCGATACCCGCTTCCTGGAACAGCAGGTGGTAGATAAGTTGGACTTTATGGAAGAGAACGACCGTATCTGGGGCAAGAAGGTGGTTGTAGATGCCGGTGATTCACAGACATTGCAGCCGGGTCAAATTGTGACTGCCCGCAAGTTGCGTGACGAGAACTCCATGCTAAAGCGCCGCGATATGAAACCTGTTCAGGTACGCGATGCAGTTCCTGCTACATCTACCCAGATTCTGCAAGGTATCACTCGTGCCGCTCTGCAGACCTCCAGCTTCATGTCGGCTGCTTCTTTCCAGGAGACAACGAAGGTGCTGAACGAAGCCGCTATCAATGGTAAGGTGGATCGTCTGGAAGGTATGAAGGAAAATGTGATTTGTGGTCATCTGATTCCTGCAGGTACCGGTCAGCGTGAATTCGAGAAGATTATTGTTGGTTCGAAAGAGGAGTACGACCGTATGTTGGCCAACAAGAAGACTGTTCTCGACTATGCCGTTGATGAGAAAGTGGAAGAATAAGCGAAAGCTGAAATAATTTAATGATTAACTTTGCACAAGGGTGGCTCTGTGACCGGGGTCACCCTTTTAACTGACAGGTAAACTTATGGAAAAACAAGAAATGAACAACGGACAGCTGCAGATAGAATTGAAAGAAGAGGTGGCTCAGGGTACGTATGCCAATCTGGCCATCATCACACACTCCAGTTCGGAGTTTGTACTCGATTTTGTACGTGTATTGCCAGGTATGCCGAAAGCCGGTGTACAGTCGCGTATTGTCTTGGCACCAGAACATGCCAAGCGTTTGCTTCAGGCGTTGGAAGACAACATTGGCAAATATGAACGTACCTTCGGCCCCATCAATACACCGGATCGTACCGTGATAGCTCCTTTCGGTTCTATCAAAGGTGAAGCATAGGTAGGGCGCTCTTATCCGAACAGGATTCGGAAAGCCTCTTCCACCTTTTTAACCGGGACTAACTCTATTCCCGGTTTTTTTATGCTCAGCCCCTGCATATTATGGCGTGGCAGTATGAATTGTTTAAATCCTAATTTTTCTGCTTCAGTGATGCGTTGTTCAATTCGGTTGACTGGACGTATTTCGCCACTCAGACCTATTTCGCCAGCCATGCAGACTTGTGGCTCGATGGCTGCATCCATATTTGAGGAGAGTATGGCACTGATGACAGCCAAGTCGATAGCCGGGTCATTTACCCTTAGTCCCCCGGCGATGTTCAAGAATACATCTTTTTGAGCCAATTTGAATCCCACCCGCTTCTCTAATACGGCCAACAGCATGTTCATGCGTCGGATATCAAACCCGGTAGCCGAACGCTGTGGGTTCCCATAGACCGCGCTGCTGACCAATGCTTGTACCTCTATCAGGAAGGGACGGATTCCTTCGATAGCCGATGCAATGGCTATACCGCTCATTCCCTCATGGTCTTGGTTGAGCAGCAGCTCTGAGGGATTGCTTACCTGTCGCAGTCCGTCTTGCCTCATCTCATAGATACCCAGTTCAGCCGTGCTGCCGAATCGGTTTTTAATGCTTCGCAAAATGCGATACATATAGTGTTGGTCACCCTCAAACTGGAGTACTGTATCAACGATGTGCTCCAATACTTTGGGACCTGCAATGCTCCCCTCCTTGTTGATGTGACCAATCAGAATGACCGGTGTATGGCTTTCTTTGGCAAAGCGTAGAATGGCCGCGGAACATTCACGTACCTGTGTGATACTGCCGGGAGACGATTCGGCCATTTCGGTATAGATGGTTTGTATCGAGTCGATGATGACCAGTTCGGGACGTGTGTTTTTAATATGGATGAGTATCTGCTCCAAGGAGGTCTCACACACAATCAGGCAATCACTCGAAGTATGGCTCAGACGGTCGGCCCGCAGTTTCAATTGGCGGACACTCTCTTCGCCGCTGACGTATAAGATACGCCGTTCTGGCATCCTCAGCACGGTCTGTAGAACCAGAGTGGACTTGCCGATGCCCGGTTCTCCTCCTATCAATACCAACGAACCCGGTACCAGTCCTCCTCCCAGCACTCGGTTCAGTTCGGCATCATGCATATCCATGCGTGACTCATCGCCGGCCTCTATTTCATTCAGTGTTACGGGATGTGTCTTTCCACGTTCCAGTCCCACATTAGCCAGGGTTGCTGCAGCCTTCGTCGTCGGTACCTCTTTTCGTATCACCTGTTCCACGAAGGTGTTCCATTCGCCACAAGCAGGACATTTGCCCTGCCATTTCACGGACTCCTGTCCGCAATGACTGCATACATAGATGCTCTTTTCCTTTGCCATATTCTTCTTTCAAATCACTATACTTCTGCAAAAGTAGGAAATATTAGGAGAAGTTCATTCACGAGAGGGATAGAATAGAAGAAATCGTCTGTTCTTTTTGGACTTGTAGTACGGTCGGAATGTTTATAGAAGGATGCATCCTTTACCATTCAACGTAGGCTGAACGGTCGATGAAGCTACTATACTTTGCTATCGAAGATATCTTTGTGAACCGTTCAGCCTGCGTTGAACGGTAAAGGCGTCTACTAACAATCGTCGAATAGACGTTGATGCTGCCTTATATAAACAGGTTCACTTCATCAGATAATATCGCTTTGGTAAAATGTTCTTTTATTCGCAAAGTGTGCAATATTTGCAGTATTTAAAAAAAATTTGTTCATTTCAGAATTAAAGCATATATTGCAACCGAATTATATAAACACACATACACGTATGAAGAAAATTACATTAATGAAATAGAAAATTGAGTGGGCAATGTATATTGCCCTGTTGTTAGTTCTGGCGAACATCAGCCTTTCGGCTTGTGATGATGATGAATTTATCAAGGAAACCATTACTGTGGAGATTGCTCCGGATGCTGTTGAATACAGGAATGACACCGGTTTAACTTTTCCCGGTATGATGATGAAAGAAGAAGGGGATGATGTATGGTGTGCTCATAGTCAGACTGAAATTAAGGGGTTCACGTTTGAAGAAGGATATTATTATAAACTTCGTGTGGAGACCAAAACGTACAAACGTATGGATGAAAATACACCGATTGGAATTTGCTTGACATCCTATAAGCTAAAAAAAGTGCTGGAAAAAAGAGCCACTGAAACGACATCCGTTAATTAGGTATCTGTTTTTGTAATTTATTCAGTGTCCGTAGGCCTTATGTGTCCGTCCTGCATATCGTTTGCGGGCGGACACAGGTAGACGCACATAAGTCTCCTTTCTCTGTTTGTCTGCAAATTCCCCTTTCTGTCAGTGACGGATTGACAAAACGAAGCCCTTTCCTCTCCTTTATGGGTTAAATAGCCACTCTTACTTTCTTATACGCGATAGATGTATAGTCCCTGTTATCAAAAAGTCAATCAGTATGCGCACTGCTGTCATGCTATAATATCACCGCTTATATGTGCATATCAGCACATTTCTTTTCATTTTTCTTGATTCTTCGTGTTTTTATCACAAAAAAGTGGGAAAATGTGATAGTTTGAAAATAATTATTGCTACTTTTGTGGCACTTTTCAGAAGTGTAAGAAACAAGACGAATATGAACAAGTACTATCTACATACAGTCACATCCATGTGTACCTTCACCACAACCCCTCGGGGTTAGGGATAGTATTTTGTGTTTCTACGCGATACACGTTTTTTCAGCATCAATTCTTAACTTAATCAAAAGACCGGGCAGAGGGCAATGTGCATGGCTGCGCTTCGTCATCCGGTCAGTACATTGATAACAACAAACTATACAACATAATGAAAGTAATGAAATTCGGCGGGACATCCGTAGGTTCCGTCAACAGTATTTTGAGTGTCAAGCGCATCGTTGAGTCCGTTAACGAGCCGGTCATCGTGGTTGTCTCTGCCTTGGGCGGTATTACAGACCAGTTGATCAGTACTTCAAAGATGGCTGCTCAGGGTGATGCGGCTTACGAAGAGGGATATTGCGAGATGGTACGCCGGCATGAAGAGATGGTGGAAGCTGTCATTCCTGCAGGCGATGCACGGGAGAGGTTGCTGGCCCGCGTACATGCACTGCTCAGTGAACTGAAGAACATCTTCCAAGGCATCTATCTGATTCGCGACCTGTCACCCAAGACGAGTGATACGATAGTAAGCTATGGTGAACGACTTTCCTCTATCATTGCAGCCGAACTGACCGGTGCCGAATGGTACGATTCGCGCAGCTTCATGAAGACAGAGAAGAAGCACTCCAAACATGTACTGGATGCCGAACTGACCAACGAACTGATTCGACGTACCTTTGCTCACAGACCCCGACGGGCTTTGGTGCCCGGTTTTATTTCCACGGACAAGGTGAGCGGTGATGTTACCAACCTGGGACGTGGAGGGTCGGACTATACCGCAGCAGTGATAGCGGCAGCGCTGGATGCAGAGGTGCTGGAGATATGGACGGATGTGGACGGATTTATGACGGCCGATCCGCGTGTCATCTCCACTGCTTATACAATCAATGAACTGAGTTATGTAGAAGCCACCGAGCTGTGCAACTTCGGTGCCAAGGTAGTGTATCCGCCCACCATCTACCCTGTGTGTCACAAGAACATCCCTATCTGGATAAAGAATACGTTTAACCCTCAGGGGACAGGTACCGTCATCAAGCAGAAGGTATCCGATCCACACAGCAAGGCCATCAAGGGCATCTCTTCTATCAATGACACCAGTCTGATTACGGTACAAGGTCTGGGTATGGTTGGTGTAATCGGTGTGAACTACCGGATATTCAAGGCGTTGGCCAAGAATGGCATCAGTGTGTTCCTGGTGTCGCAGGCATCTTCGGAGAATTCCACCTCCATCGGTGTGCGCAATGCCGATGCCGATCTGGCCTGTGGCGTACTGAACGAGGAGTTTGCCAAGGAGATAGAGATGGGAGAAATCTCTCCCGTCCAGGCGGAGAAGGGACTGGCCACAGTAGCTATTGTAGGTGAGAACATGAAGCATACGCCGGGTATTGCAGGCAAACTGTTCGGAACCCTGGGACGCAACGGCATCAGCGTGATAGCCTGTGCCCAAGGAGCGTCCGAGACAAACATCTCGTTTGTGGTAGAGTCGCGCTTCCTGCGCAAGTCATTGAATGTCATACATGACTCCTTCTTCCTCTCCGAATATCAGGTGCTGAACCTCTTCATCTGCGGCATCGGTACGGTGGGTGGAAGTCTGATAGAACAGATACATAGTCAACGTTGGAAACTGATGCAGGAAAACGGACTGCAACTCAATGTGGTGGGCATTGCCGATGCCTCCAGAGCCTTGTTCTGCCGTGAAGGCATCGAACTCTCTAACTACCGTGATGAGCTGAAGGCGAAAGGGAAGGAAAGCTCGCTGGATACGCTGCGTAGCGAAATCATCGGCATGAACATCTTCAACTCGGTGTTTGTTGATTGCACAGCCAGTGCCGGTGTGGCTTCGCTGTATCGCGACCTGCTGTCGCACAACGTCTCCGTGGTGGCTGCCAACAAGATAGCGGCTTCGTCGGAATATGAAAACTACCGTGAACTGAAGCACATAGCCCGTCAGCGTGGCGTGAAGTATCTGTTCGAGACCAACGTAGGTGCAGGATTGCCCATCATCAATACCATCAACGACCTGATACACAGTGGCGACAAGATACTGAAGATTGAGGCGGTGTTGAGCGGAACGTTGAATTATATTTTCAATAAGCTGAGTGCTGACGTACCTTTCAGCCGCACCATCAGGCTGGCACAGGAGGAGCGCTATTCCGAACCCGACCCGCGCATCGACCTGAGCGGTACGGACGTAATCCGCAAGCTGGTGATTCTGGCTCGTGAGGCAGGCTATCGCATTGAGCAGAGTGATGTAGAGAAGCATCTCTTCGTGCCCGACGACTTCTTTGAAGGTACGCTGGAAAACTTCTGGCAGAAGGTGCCTGCACTGGATGCCGACTTCGAGGCGCGGCGGCAGGTACTGGAAGCTGAAGGAAAGCGTTGGCGTTTCGTGGCTCGTCTGGAGGATGGCAAGGCATCTGTCGGACTGCAAGAGGTGGATGCCACGCATCCCTTCTACGGTCTGGAGGGTAGCAACAACATTATCTTGCTGACTACCGAACGATACAAGGAATATCCGATGATGATTCAGGGATATGGAGCCGGTGCCGGTGTGACGGCTGCCGGTGTGTTTGCCGACATCATGAGCATAGCCAATGTGTGATGCTGATAAATAGAGGAGGAAGACGAGATGAAGCATATCATCATACTGGGCGACGGCATGGCCGACTGGCCGGTAGAAGAATTGGGAGGCCGGACGCTGTTGCAAGCGGCACATACACCCTATATGGACAGACTGGCTCGGGAGGGACGCAACGGACGTCTGGTGACAGTAGCTCCGGGATTCCATCCGGGCAGTGAAGTGGCCAACATGTCGGTGCTTGGATACGACTTGCCGCGTGTGTACGAAGGACGCGGGCCGTTGGAAGCGGCCAGCATCGGCATCGATTTGCAACCGGGTGACCTGGCCTTGCGCTGCAACATCATCTGTGTGCAGGACGAGAAAATCAAAAATCATTCGGCAGGTCACATTACGACGGAAGAGGCCGATGTGCTGGTGCGCTATCTGCAGGAGCAGTTGGGAGATGAACGGGTACATTTCTATACTGGAGTACAGTACCGGCACCTGCTGGTGATAAAAGGGGGAGACAAACACATTGTCTGCACACCGCCTCACGATGTGCCAGGGCAACCTTTCCGTCCGTTGCTTGTGAAGGCCGAGAACGATGCGGCGACGGAAACGGCATCGTTGCTGAACCATCTGATTCTGCGTTCGCAGGAGGTCCTGAAGAACCATCCGCTAAATCTGAAGCGCATCCGTGAAGGCAAAGATCCGGCTAACAGCATCTGGCCTTGGGGCGGAGGGTATCGGCCTCGGATGGATTTGCTGGGCGAAAGGTTTCCTCAGGTGAAGTCGGGTTCGGTCATCTCTGCTGTAGACTTGATACGGGGTATCGGTTACTATGCAGGCTTGGACCGGTTGGACGTAGAGGGAGCAACCGGTCTGTACAATACCAACTACGAGAACAAAGTGGCAGCCGCATTGGAGGCGCTGCGCAGGCAAGACTTTGTCTACCTGCACATAGAGGCCAGCGACGAGGCCGGGCACGAAGGTAATGTGGAGCTGAAGATGCAGACCATAGAGAATCTGGACCGCCGGGCTGTGGGTCCCATCTATGAAGCCGTAAAGGAGTGGCAGGAACCGGTGGCCATCGCCGTATTGCCCGACCATCCTACGCCCTGCCGGCACCGTACACATACGGCCGAGCCGGTGCCCTTCCTGATATGGCATCGCGGTATCAAGCCGGATGCCGTGCAGACATTCGACGAAGTGGCTACCTGCAACGGATGCTATGGCCTGCTGAAGGAGGACGGATTCATACAAGCGTTCATGTCGCTACCCTGATGGGTTGATGCAATCTGTAGCCCCTACAGAGGATGAAGCAAATGCAGAACTTGATTGATAAAAAGAAAATATATGAACTATTACAGTACAAACAGACAGGCTCCCGAGGCAAGCCTTGAGGAGGCCGTTGTAAAGGGACTGGCATCGGATAAGGGACTCTTTATGCCCCGTACCATCCGGCCTTTGCCTCAGTCGTTTTTCGACACCATTGAGAGTCTCTCGTTTCAGGAGATAGCCTATCGGGTGGCTGATGCTTTTTTTGGAGAAGACGTTCCTGCCGATACGCTGAAGCAGATTGTGTACGACACGCTGAGCTTCGATGTCCCATTGGTGAAGGTGACCGATTCCATCTACTCATTGGAACTGTTCCATGGACCGACCTTGGCCTTCAAGGATGTGGGTGGACGCTTTATGGCTCGTCTGCTGGGCTATTTCATTCGTAAGGAGGGCAAACGACAGGTGAATGTGCTGGTGGCCACCAGCGGCGACACGGGTAGTGCCGTAGCCAACGGCTTCCTGGGTGTGGAGGGAATTCACGTCTATGTGCTTTATCCGAAGGGTAAGGTGAGCGAAATACAGGAGAAACAGTTCACTACTCTGGGACAGAACATTACGGCATTGGAGGTAGACGGTACCTTTGACGACTGCCAGGCACTGGTGAAGGCTGCCTTTATGGACAAGGAACTGAACGACCACATGCAGCTGACCAGCGCCAACTCCATCAACGTGGCCCGCTTCCTGCCGCAGGCCTTCTACTACTTCTATGCCTACGCGCAGTGGAAGCGTATGTGCGGTGCAGATGCAGCAGCGGCTCCGGTGGTGTGTGTGCCCAGCGGAAACTTCGGCAACATCACGGCAGGCCTCTTCGGCAAACGGATGGGGCTGCCTGTGGGACGCTTTATCGCCGCCAATAACCGCAACGACATCTTCTACCAATACCTGCAGACGGGGCGGTACGCTCCTCGTGCGTCGGTGGCTACCATTGCCAACGCCATGGATGTAGGTGCTCCAAGCAACTTTGCCCGCGTGCTCGACCTCTACGGAGAGAGTCATCAGGCCATCTGTGCCGACATCAGCGGTGCAACCTACAGTGACGAACAGATAGCCGACACCATGAGGCAGGTATGGCAGCAATACCGCTATCTGCTGGATCCGCATGGTGCGTGTGGCTGTCGGGCACTGATGGAGGGATTGCGTCCCAGTGAAACAGGTATCTTCCTGGAGACAGCCCATCCGGCTAAGTTCAAGGATACCGTAGAGCAGATTATCGGTCAACCGGTAGCCATTCCCGAGAAATTGCAGGCCTTCTTGCGCGGAGAGAAGCAGAGCGTGCCTATGACACGCGATTTTGCTGACTTTAAAACCTATCTGCTGCATGAATAGTCTGTTCACATTCCCTGTATGGCTGCTTGCCGCCTCCTCTGCCGCGCAGACAGGGGAGGGGAGCGGTAAGGTGGCCCAGCTGCTGGAACAGCTCTTCGCTTGGGGTGTGTCTGCCGGTGGCCATCTGATAGGAGCATTGATTGTCTTTGTGGTGGGTCGCTTCCTCATGGCTTTCATCAATCGGTTGGTAGCCAATATACTGACACGCCGTAAGGTGGATGCCGGCGTGCAGACCTTTACCAAGAGTCTGGTCAATATCTTGTTGACGGTGCTGTTGATAATTGCTGTTGTCGGTAAACTGGGTGTAGAGACTACCTCGTTTGCTGCTTTGCTGGCATCGGCCGGTGTGGCAGTAGGTATGGCACTCTCCGGCAATCTGCAGAACTTTGCCGGAGGATTGATTGTGCTGCTGTTCCGTCCCTTCAAGGTAGGAGATTGGATAGAGGCACAAGGCGCATCGGGCACTGTGCGCGAGATACAGATATTTCACACCATCCTGACCACCGGCGACAACAAGGTGGTCTACATACCCAACGGTTCTATCAGCAGCGGTTCCATTGTCAACTACAGCCGCGAGGAGAACCGTCGCATCGAGTGGATAGTCGGTATAGAGTATGGTGAGGACTTTGGTAAGGTGGAGGCGTGTGTACGGCGCATCATGGCAGCCGACTCCCGTATCTTGTCGGCACCCGCCCCTTTTGTGGCCCTTCATGCCTTGGATGCCAGCAGTGTGAATGTTGTCATCCGTGTCTGGGTGAAGGGAACCGATTATTGGGATGTCTATTTCGATATGAACCGCTCCATCTACGAGACCTTCAACCGTGAAGGCATCGGCTTCCCCTTCCCGCAACTCACCGTACATCAGGCAGCCGATTGATTGGCTTCTCCAATCGGTCAGTATCCTTGTTATAAATATTTAACTATTTGCATAGTGTTGAGAGATAGCGTATTACGAACTGTATGCGCTATTCTTTAACACTTTGTAGCCGATTGCCTATATCGATTTATTTTTTATCTTTGTACAGCAATGTGACAGACACATTGTGAATCAATAAAAGATAAAATCGTATGGATACAATGGTAAAACTGGTACATGAGCTTCTGGATACAGCAGAGGCTCCTACGGCTTGTCTGCAACGCATCAACGAAGCCTTGTTGAAGGATTTTCAGCTCTCATTGGGCGGATACCTCATCCTCTATCCCAAGGAGGTGGAGATATTTTATGTCAACCGGAAGGGACTACATCCCTTTATTGACACTAATATGCACTGCATGATGGATCCTAAAACCAATGCGGAAATCTGGACCATGCAGTCGGGACGCCCGGGTCGGGTCTATATGCACCGTAAGGGACTGGGAGGCATGGATATCTGTCTGTCTGACAGTACCGATTATGCGCTCTGTTGCACCATCAAGGCGGCCGAGGTCAATGGAACGGAATGCTGGAGTCAGTTGAAGGTACGTAATGCCGTGCTCGATGCCATCTGCATTCATGATGGCCTCCCCATCAATCTGGAGACGCGCGTCAAGTTGATGGAACGCCTTAACCAACCCTGCGCAGTCACGCTGCTGTCGCCTCGCGAGCAACCGTTGCAGGGCGAGGTCTATCATCTGCATCGTCGTTCGCTGCGCAGACGCGACAAGAATGCTTCGTTGCCGTTGCGCTCTTTTATGGATATCTGGAATAAAAATTTTCAGATGGGCAATGTTCAGAGGGTCAATCTGTACATGGCAGCCCATCCCGATGAGAATGTGCTGGACGTGCTGCGTCGCAACCAGTTCCGCTATATACCGGCTGAAATCAAGGCACGCTACAAGCTGGATCGCAAGGTGAAGCTCTATGAATAGTGCAATTTCCTGCTTTCCCCTTCCTTTTTCCTACTATATTCCTTATCTTTGTCCGGTAGAAGGAAGGGGATGATTGTACCCCTCCTGCTGAAAAGAATAGGAACCGCTAATAACAAGTGAATATGGAAAAATGGAATCATGTCTTGTCCCGTTTTTGTCTGGAGGGGACTGTAAGTGAGGTGCTTCCTCTGGGTGAAGGACTGATTAACGACACCTATCGCGTGACGACAGCCGAACCGTTGGCACCCGACTACGTGTTGCAGCGCATCAATCATCACATCTTCCAGCATGTCGACCGGCTGCAGTACAACATCGAGTGTGTCACTCGGCATATACGCCGGCGGCTGGAGGAGAGCGGTGAAACCGATTTGAATCGGAAGGTGTTGCAGCTCGTACCGACCTCAGAGGGCAAGACCTATTGCCGGGAAGGGGACGAATATTGGCGTGTCATGCGTTTCATACCTCGCGCCTATACCTATCAGGTGGTTGACGAACACTCTTCCCGGATGGCCGGAGTGGCCTTCGGACATTTTCAGGCCATGCTGGCCGACTTGCCCGAACAGCTGGAGGAGACCATCCCCGATTTTCACAATATGGAGTACCGTTGGCAGCAACTCTGCGAGGCGGTGCAGGCCGATGCAGCCGGCAGGGTAGCGGGTGTGCGCCCTTTGCTGGATGAACTGGAGCGGCGTAGTCAGGACATGTGTAAGGCCGAGCGTCTGCACCGTGAGGGAGTGTTGCCAAAGCGTATCTGTCATTGCGACACGAAGGTCAACAACATGATGTTCGACGAAGACGGCTCGGTGCTCTGTGTCATCGACCTGGATACGGTGATGCCCTCCTTTGTTTTCTCCGACTACGGTGACTTCCTGCGCACTGCTGCCAATACTGCATCCGAGGATGAATCCGACTTGAGCCGCATCTCTTTTCGTATGGATATCTTCCGTGCCTTCACACAGGGTTATCTGCAATCGGCCCGTTCCTTCCTGCTGCCTGTCGAGGTGGAGAATCTGCCCTATGCGGCCGCCCTCTTCCCCTATATGCAGTGCGTGCGTTTTCTGGCTGACTACCTCAACGGAGATGTCTATTACAAGATTTCCTCACCCGACCACAATCTGGTACGTGCCCGTGCGCAGTTCGCTTTGTTGCAGAGTGTGGAGCGGCACACAGCGGAAATGCAGCAGTATATCTGCCATCTGATGATCGGCTGATGGAATGAAAAAAGATGTGCCGCAGGCTTCTGACAGCTTTGCACGGCACATCTCCCATGAACAGGAATGTATTTTCGGGTGTTTTCAGAAGGCTATCTTGACACCTGCATTGACCTTTACGCCGTAGTGTTCGCTCTGCATGGTGCGCTCCTTGGTACCTTGGTAGTAGCGCAAGGGCTGGTTCAGCAGATTGGTGGCTTCCGCATAGAAGGTGGTCTTCAGCTTGCGGCCGAACGTGTAGCTGGCATTGAGGTCCAGATAGTTCACGGCATCGTAGTAGCGGTCGTAGAAGCTACTGCTACCCATTTCGTCAATGAATGCCGAGGCATAATTGTAGCTCAGGCGGATGTTCAGGCCCTTCTTGTCGAAGAAGAGTGAAGCATTGGCTGTATGTTCGGGCGAACCGGGCAGGCGCAAACCGCTCTCGTTCTCACGGCCTTCGAAGTTAAAGTTCTTCACACGGGAGTAGGAGTAGGTGTAGTTGCCATAGAAGCCGATGCACTTCAAGGCTGGAGCGATGAAACCGAAGTCGCGTTGATAGGCCACCTCCACACCCAGCAGGTCGGCATTGCCCGAGTTGCGGGGCTGGCTGAACTTGGTATAGACATTGCCGTTCCACTCATAGTTGCGCAGGGTCTGGTCAACGATGAAGTCGTCAATCTTCTTGTAGAAGACACCCAGACTGACAAGTCCGACTGACTGGAAATAGTATTCGCCGTTCAGGTCGAAGTTGTAGGAGACGGTAGGCTTCAGCCCGGGATTGCCCAAGGTAATCTCGTTGTCGTTGCGGTCGATGCTGATGTTGGGTGCCAGGGCAGAATACTTCGGACGGGCGATGGTATTGGTGAACGAGGCACGTATCTTCAGGTCATCGTTCACGTTCCACTTGGCCAGAAGGGAGGGCAACAGGTTGGTGTAGCTGTCGCTCTCGTAGCCTGTACGGGTCGTGACATCATCCACCGCATCGTACTGACTACCGCGATACTTCACATGGGTGTTCTCCAGGCGCAGACCTACCATCAGCTCCCACTCCTTGCCCAGCTTTTGGTCAAAGCGGATGTATCCGGCAGAGACGGTTTCGCGAGCTTTGTAGTTGGTTGCCAGTTCTTCGGCTACCTGCTCTTTCTCGAAGAGGCTGCCGTTGTTCAGGTCGAGATGTCCCAGATACTCCTTGCTGACGAACGTACCTACCAAGTAGTCGTTGTCTGGCATGAAGCCGCTACGGTTCTGGTTGACGGCGGCAGCCAGACTGGCTTTGTCGAAGCCATCCTCATCCAGTGGTGTGTATTCATAGAAGTCTACCACCTTCTCCTTGCTCTTGCGCACCAGCTTGCCGCCAAAGCGCAGCGTGTTGCCAAAGAGTCCCTTCTTCAGCGGCAGTTTGAAGTCGAGCTTCGCTTTCAAGTCCTCCTCCTTGATGTCTTCCTGCTGTTCCGTCACCTCTTTCAGGCTGAAGCTGTCGTCCAGTACCATGGTGCTGCCGCTTTGGGGAGTGGCCAACGGCCAGCGTTCGTCGCTCAGGTCAAGGTCAAATTTCTGTTTCTTCAACTGGTAGTCGATATAGCGTTCGTTGGGTCGTTCCTCCGAGGCACGTGCGTAGTTCAGGCTCCAGTCGGCACTCAGTTTGCCGAACAAGTGCTCGCCTCCCAGTGTGAAGTCCATCGTGCGTTGGCGTTCCAAGCGGGCGTTCCGGTTGTCGGGCGTACCGCCTTTGGTCTGTATGCGCACCGTGGCCTTGTTGTTGATGGAGCATTCGTTGTCATCCATATTCAGGTCTTTCAGCGTCACGCGGTAGCGGTTCTCCCAGTCGTTGCGGTTGTTGAAGATGCCTTTGAAGGTCAGCTTGTGGTTGGCGTTGATGTCCCAGTCCAATGCAGCCGAGTAGCTCTGTCGCTCGCGGGTCACATAGTATTGGCGCAGCTGGTAGTCGGTCACGGTCAGTTCGCCCGTCTTCACGTCCTTGTCCCACACGAACTCCACGTCGTCCGATCCGCTGGGCGCATTCTGATAGGAAGCCGAGAGCATCACGCCCAGCTTGTCGTTGAAGAAACGTTGTCCGTAGGTCAGACCCAGGTTCAGTTGCATCTTGTCGCTCACCCAGTTGTAGCCGCTACCGGCTGTGGCCGATATGAAACGCTTGTAGGGCGAATTTTTGGTGACCAGGTTGATGCTGCCGCCGATGGCATCGGCATCCATGTCGGGGGTCACCACCTTGTTCACCTCGATGGTCTGTATCATGTCTGCCGGTATCAGGTCGAGCTGCACGTTGCGTGTGTCGCCTTCGGCTGAGGGGATGCGGTTGCCGTTGATGGTCACCGAGCTGAGGTCGGCCGATGTGCCTCGTACCTGTCCGAAACGTGCCTCGCCCTGGTCGTACTGCACATTGATGCCGCTGATGCGCTTCAGTGCGTCGCCGATGTTGGAGTCGGGGAACTTGCCAACCTGGTCTGCGCTGACCACGTTGCCCACGCCCAGCATGGACTTCTGCGAGCTGATGGCACGGCGTTGTCCCTGGAAGGCTCCGCCTACCACTACCTCTTGCAGCTCTACTCCTTCGTTCAGTACGAAGTCCTTTTCTACGGTCTTGCCGGCCTTGATGGTCAGTGTCATCTCCGTTGGGGCATAGCCCACGTAGGTAACCTTCACCTTATAGGTGCCGGGATTCAGGTTGCTGAACGTATAGTATCCGTTCACGTCGCTGGTCACGCCGGTGTGCAGGCGTTCGATGTAGATGGAAGCCCCCGGCAGGGTCTGGTTGCTGTTGTCGATGATGCGGCCTCTTACCGTACCCAGCTTGCCTACAATCTCTTTCTCCTCGGCCCGCAGTGCGGGCAGAGCCGTTACCATCAGTAGTATTCCGATGAAAATTTTCACTAATAAGTTGTGTTTCATACTTTTTTGGCGTTTATTATTTTGCCGCAAAAGTAGGGGTATGGTATGACATGCCGTTTTCGGAAAGTTGAAGAGAACGTGACAAACAGATTACGTCTCTGTTTCAGTGTGGGGTGTAACGGTCTGGAAAAAAGTAAAAGGGGGCGGACACAGCGGCCCGTCCCCTGCAGCGATTTGTCACTATTTATAGATAGGGCCATAGGTCTGGCAAGCCCGATAGTCGGCACCCTCCTTGTCCATGCCGAAGGCGTTCCAGGCGGCGGGACGGAATATCAGTTCGTCATCCACGTTGTGCATACATACCGGTATGCGCAGCATGGATGCCAGTGTGATGAGGTCGGCTCCTATATGTCCGTAGCTGATGGCACCGTGGTTGGCTCCCCAGTTGTTCATCACGGAGTAGATGTCCTTGAAGGCCGGCTTGTCGCACAGCCGGGGTACGAACCAGGTGGTGGGCCAGGTGGGGTCGGTGCGTCTGTTCAGTGTATCGAATATTTCGGGATCCACATCGGCCGTCCATCCTTCGGCCAGCTGCAGCACAGGACCCAGCCCCTTGACGATGTTCAGGCGCGACATGGTGACGGGCATATTGCCTTTGGACAGGAAATGGCTGGAGAAGCCGCCGCCACGGAAGTAGTCGCGGTCGGCAGGCGGCCATTGGGTAGCCTTCAGGCAGGCCTCCGCATCCCTCTCGGTCATCTCCCAGCAGGGTTTCATGCAAGGCTCTCCGGCGGCATTCACGCTTTGGCCGGTGGCATCCAGCGTGGTGGCACCCGAGTTGATGAGGTGTATCATGCCTCCCGCTGCCCGCCCGGTCAGTTCCTTGCCCGTGACGCGCTTCACCGCTTCGGGACTCCAGTAGGTGCGTACGTCGCTGAACATCTGTCCGCAGCCCGTCAACAGGTTGCCGAAGAGCATGGCTACGGCGTTGCACGAGTCGTTCTCGGTAGCCAGGATGTAGGCTTCGCGGATGCCGTTCCAGTCGAAGGTGCTGCACAGCAAGGCTTCGGTAAAGTCGCCGTTCGGCTTCCAGTCCGTCCACTGCCGCTGCCCTTGGAATCCGGCTGCCAGTGCATTGTGTCCGATGGCCTCTTCTGCAAATCCTATCTCGCGCAGGCGGGGATTGCCGTGCATCAGGTCGCGTACGATGAGGGTCATCTTCACCACAAACTCCCAGTCAGCATCCTTCTGCGTGCGTGTTTTTTGTCGTTCGGGTCGGTTCTTGTCCCATCCTTCGTTCGCCTTGCACCACTGCTCCGTCCAGGCCATGGCCTTCGCAAACTCCTCGTGGTCATAGATGCCCTCGTCCATGCGGCGCAGTATCTCCGTTTCGTCCACACTCTCGTTGCGCATACCCAGATACTCCTGAAAGAACTCCTGGTTGACAATGCTGCCTGCAATGCCCATGCACTGGCTGCCGATGGAGAGGTAGCTCTCGCCCCGCATCTGGGCTACTGCGATGGCGGCACGTGCCCACCGCACTATTTTCACAGCCACATCGGCGGGGATGGTGTTGTCGTCGGCATCCTGTACGTCGTGTCCGTAGATGCCGAATGCCGGCAGCCCCTTCTGGGCATGTCCGGCCAGTACGGCTGCCAGGTAGACGGCACCGGGACGTTCGGTACCGTTGAACCCCCACACGGCCTTGGGCCAATGCGGGTTCATGTCCATCGTCTCCGATCCGTAGCACCAGCAGGAGGTCACGCTGATGGTGGCGCCTACCCCTTCCCGCTCGAACTTGGCGGCACAGGCGGCACTCTCTGCCACACGTCCTATGGTGCCGTCGGCCACGACGCATTGCACCGGTGTGCCGTCCTTGTATCTTACACAAGCTGATATCAGCTCGGCCACGGCCTTTGCCAGGCTCATGGTCTTCTCCTCCAGGCTTTCGCGTACACCGCCTTGGCGTCCGTCAATAGTCGGTCTGATTCCAATTTTAGGATATTTACTCATACTGTACGTTGTTGTGGGCAGAGGATGCCGATGCCGGTTCTCTTCCTCTGTCCGGTTGTTCTATAGGGTTGTTAGTTGATAGCAAAATTACGGCTTACGGTTTGGATAAAGTTTCACGATACCGTCCGATGCTTGTACTTTATCGACATTGCCGCTTTGTATGCTTGTAGGCTATGGGGAAAAGACTTACTTTTGTTGTCGGAAAAACAGCATAGCCATGAACAACGATATTGACCAAATGCACTTTCTGGTACTTCACGTGGGTGAGGCACATTGTGTGGCCGACTGGAACTACAAGCATGTCTGCAGTCCTTTTACACGTATCTATTACGTCACCCGCGGACATGCCCGCATCGAGTTGCCGGACCGCTTGCACGATTTGCGCCCCGGCCACATGTACATTATTCCCGCCTTCACCCTGCACAGCTATGAGTGTCATGAGGAGTTTGACCACTATTACGTACACGTATATAACGAATCTGAGTACAATGTGTTGGAAGATTTTGACCTGCCTACGGAAATTGAGGCCGATGAACGGATGTTGGGATATATACAGAGGCTGTGCCACTTGTGCCCCGGCATGGAGCTGCAGCAGTATGAACCCCGGTCGTATGATAACACGCCGGCCTTGTCTCGTTGTACCCTGCAAAACAAACGGCGTGGGTTGGCTGAGCGGATTGAATCACGTGCCATCATCTATCTTTTGCTGGCGGCTTTCATCCGAAAGGCTTCTCTCCATCCGCATACGAAGGACGAACGGGTGGTCAAGGTGTTTGACTATCTGCGTACCCATCTGACGGACAAGCTGTCGTTGGAGCAGCTGGCCGACCTCTCCTGCATGTCGGGCGACCACTTGATTCGCCTGTTCCGTCGGGAGATGCACACTACTCCTTTCGGCTATCTCCATCAGAAGCGGATGGAGCGTGCTCAGTTGCGTCTGGCTACGGAGAACGTTTCGGTGGGTGAGGTGGCTTACCAGTTGGGCTTTGACGATCCTGCCTACTTCAGCCGTGTGTTCAAGGCTGCCACAGGGCTTACCCCTGTGGCCTATCGGAAACGTTTCCATCAATCGTGTCTGTAGGAGTACCTTGACTCAGCGCAACCCTCCGCGTGGAGGTGCAACGGTGGGGCCTCGGTGGCTGCTTCGATTCTTCTGAATCACTCCTTCGAGTATCTGGAACAGGATAGGGCCTACGTCGAGCTTCATCTGAAAGTGGTCGAAGTTGTAGTAGGGCATGACCACCGGCAATGTCTGCCAGCGGCCGGTCAGCGGGTCGTAGTTACGTCGTACACCTCCCTCTATGCCAAAGCGGTTCGTCATCTGCCAATCCAATGTGCCGCCGAATTGTCTTCCATACAAGTCGTATGGATTGCCCGTGTCGTAGCTGCCGAACAGCTTCAGTGTCATCCGGTCGTTCAGCTGATAGTGCAAGGCGGCATCCAGCGTCAGTGCATGTCCATGAAAGAATTCCATATTCAGTTGGGTGGCAGTCAGGTTACCCAGTAGGGTCAGTCTGTCGTTCAGTTCGTGATACATACGTACACCGCTCTCGTTGACGCGGCCGATGCCGGGTAGGGTGTATTGCCTTCCAAAACCGCTTACCAGTCCGTAACGGTAGCGGAAAAGACGGCCGTGGGTGAGATAGTCTCCCCAGAACATGGCCGAAGGGTCGGTATAGTAGGGGAGTCCGGACGGGTAGCGGGGCAGAATGATATGCGGCATCACCACGACGCTGTCTCTCTGCAAGCTCCAGGGCAAGGCGGGGATGGGCAACAGAGTATCGGCCGATACCGGTTTTGTGGCCGGAGGTATCAGATACGTACCGACCCGCATCAGTGGCAGACTGTCCGGAGCAATCTCCGTCTGTGCAGAGAGACGCAACGGAAGGAGCAGAAACAGAAGTAGGATGCTGTATATCATGGCTCGTTTTTCTCGTTTTGCAAATATAAGCAGAATCGGAAGCTTCTCCTATCTATTGCTCCAAAAAATTCTTTTCATCCGTGCGTGTGTTCTCTCGCGCGCGCACGCGCGTGACAAGTTTTGTTTATCTGCCATCTGCCACACACTTCCCGTTAATCTCCTTTGTATAAATGGATTAAATGACAAAATAGTGTGGCAGATATTTTGAGATTTACAATCATTAACATAAAAATGACCCGTTTTTATGAAAAAGTGGGTTCAAAACAAGTTATTTTGGGGCGTTTTTTTGCATGTTATGGCAGATTTGTGGCAGATAACCGTTGTTTTTTCATCAAAAAAGCACTTATTTCGGTGCAATAATCACCGTTATCACAAGCGTACCACTGCAGTTTGTCGCACGTGGTATTAAAATTGGGTTAGGATTAAGACGTACCACATAAGTGATACAGCGGTAGAATATAACTGGAACTGTAGTACTAAAAGTGGTACTGGCTGCATGAATCTTTAGAAATTATTAAAGTTTTACGGGGTGTTTAGTTATATTCATCTTTTTCCTATATCTTTGTGGTGCTGATGGGGCTGTCTGACAACAGCTGCTTCAGGGTCGCAGAAGGTTGATGGCCAATGTGCCACTCTCCATTCTGTGAAACTTTGTGGGTATAAAGGCGTTAACTATACGCTTTGTGTTTTGACTCTCTGAAACTTCGACACTTTCAAGACTATTTAAGCACACAGCAGTAGTGGACGCCCCCTATATGGTATGATGATACGTCATGCCCCGATTGTATCTTGACGGCAGGCGTTATGTCCTGCTCCGTCAAGGTGCTTGACAGGGTGTATTGTATATCCATAGAAGGTGGGGCTTCGCACTACTCGTTTCGAATAGTCAGGCAGTCGAAGGCCTCAGAGAGTGGAACGAGCGGTAAGGTGCAAGCTCCACTCTTTTTATATCCACACGGTAGATGGAACCTTTAGGAACATGAATCCTTGGTCATTTGGAGCTTAGGCCATACTTATACGGAAAACAACAAGATGGATAAGCATGCCTTGCAACAAAAGATATTGCAACTCGAAGGGCTGACCAACGAAGAGAAGAGTGCCTTGCTCGAGCTGTTGCAAAAAAAACAAAATAGATACGGTCTCGTTTGGGAAGAGAAGCTTGAAGAGATAGAGCGGCGTATGCGCGACTGCTTGCCCATCCTGCGCGAAGTGAAGGAGCGTGCCATCCTTTCCGACTCTCCCGATTCCCCCAACCATATCCTATCGAAGTCGACAACTTTGAAGCCTTACAGCCTACGTTATACTCATAATTCTGCTGTTAATAGACATTCAATTAGGGTGCTTTAATACACATGTAAAATCTTTTCATCATTAATTTCAAAACATATTTCTATGAGTGCTTCTGACTATCTTCGCATTACCCGCAATGCTACAATCTTTTCACAAGAAGGTGATAATCCTGTTGTTCTACAATTGCCTCAAGGTCTATTTGGAGTTATCACTTTAAATGGAGAAATTGTCGTGCCATTTGGTAAGTACGATTTGATTGAGCGGTATTGTCTTGGTGTCACAAGGGTCAAAATTGGAAAGGAATCAAGTGGCAATAAGGATTCCAACTGTAAATGGGGAATTATCGACACAACGGGTAATGAACTCCTCCCTGTAACATATGATAGAATATGGAATTATAAACAGGGTTCATATGATATTCTTCGCCTAGAAAAGGGAGAAGAACGTTATGAACTATCTATAAAACAAATTTTGAAAGATAAATGATATGAATATTGAAGAAGTATCAAATTATGTGCTTCCCGATGGAAGTACGTATCGTGGTTGGGGTTACTATTCAAAAGGTTCCTTCATTCCGCATGGTGCAGGGAAGAGAGAGTATAATGACTTTTATATTGTAAGTACATTTAGGAACTCTTTACCTGATGGCCCTACATTGATTAGTCACCACCTTTATATGCATGTTATTCAGTATAATAATAACCAAGGAAATGGCTGGGGAATGTGTGTTGAGCAAGGTAAACTTAAGGAGTTTGGGTATTATGTGAATAACCAACTGAAAGTTGATGTCACGGACTTTGCTTTATGGTTCTTTTCTTATATGACACGGTATAATCGCAATGATAATTTGCTTAAAATTAAAAACGACAAAGACACTCATGATATCTCAGATCTCTTTATTGGGTGTAAAGACTGCGGTACATATTATAATATTGCAGCACCATATATGGGGTATCATTTCATGCCTGATGGGTCAGTGTGGATTGGAGAAACTATAGGGAGAATTTTTACAGGAACTCTTATTCATTTTCGCCCAGATGGCCAAATTGAATGTGGAAATTTTTTAGATGGTGAATTGATAGAGACTATTGACCTACAAGTTGTTATCGATTCATATTTCCTTGAACAGAATTCTGATGAACAGGTCGTGGATATTCACTTTGGTTATTGGGGTGAAGCATGTGGTTTAAAGGCATTGCGCAGACAGTTTAAAAACATATCGCCTATTGTTTCAGGGCACAACTACTTTTTGTCTAATCCTTATTCTTCGTTTACTCAAAATGCGTTTGAGAATAAGTATATTATGTTTTATTATCTTGAGGAGATAGACTTTGATGGTAGTGAGACATTCTTTCATGTTAAAAAGGAGACTTGGGTAATAGGTGATAAATTGGTAATAACTCCTCATGGGAGTTTTCTAGTTAAGGATGCTGTTCCTGTTTATTCAGCATCTTTTGTTGGTGTTGAATTAACTGTTAAGGGCTCTTTGAGATTAGATAATTTTAGTTGCTCCGATGGAACCGAAGACGATAATGTAGATATCGAGGCTTTCAGTATTGTGCATAAGTCTGGTGATAGCAGGGTGTGGGTTTATGGGTTCGATAGTGAAGAATATAACATCGTGAATTTTCGTGGGACAGATGAAGAGGATGGACTTCCTATTTTTACATCATTTTTAAAGCGAGTTTACAGGAAATAGGATATTCTTGTATCATCGCAAAATATTGGATAGTTATTGATTAAGAACCGTTTAATAAATATATATAGTCAAGCCTTAAAAAGGATTCAATTTACTATGTATCAATAAAATAAGTAATTAAAAATTTTCGTATATCTCTAAAGTTTTTTACCTTTCCTCTAAAATGATTTATTAGAATAATTGAAAAAGGGACCTTCGAGAT
>JBJEHI010000110.1:0-28701 GCA_051875915.1 Bacteroides sp. | reverse complement strand
CAACTGGACGAATTGTTTATAGAAGCATGACCAATATGAAGATACAATACGCATCAGATCTGCACCTGGAGTTTGCCGACAACTGGAGGTATCTGAAGACCCATCCCTTGGAGGTAACGGGCGACATCCTGCTGCTTGCCGGAGACATCGGTTATCTCAGTGATGAAAACTACTCCCGACATCCCTTTTGGGACTGGGCATCGGAGAACTTCAAGGAGGTGCATTGCTGCATGGGTAACCATGAGTTCTACAAATACTACGATGTGGCAACACTGCCAGAAGGTTATCTCTTGGAGATACGTCCCAACGTATTCAGTCACTACAATGGTATTGTGAGGATTGGCGACACCGACATTATCCTCTCTACCCTTTGGTCGAGGATTATTTTGGAAGACGCTTATTTCACCGAACAGGTGGTAAGCGACTTCCGCCGTATATTATATAAAGGTGAGCTGATGACATACTCCCAATTCAATGCCGAGCATGAGCGTTGTCTCGCCTTTATCAAGGATGCTGTGGCACATTCGCAAGCAGCCCATAAAATTGTAGTCACCCACCATGTGCCATCGTTCCGTATGCTCCACCCTAAGTTTCAGGGCAGCAAGGCAAACGGAGCGTTCACCGTAGAACTGGAGGACTATATTGCCGACAGTGACATTGAATATTGGATATACGGACATTCGCACACCAATATCAATGTCAAGATAGGTAGCACCCGATGCCTAACCAATCAGTTGGGGTATGTATTCTCCAATGAGCACCATGACTTCTCCCACGGCAAGCACCTGACCATATAGTCCTCCACTCCGTTCGTCCACTTATCTCAGACGGTCGGCAGCCTTCACCATCAGTTCGTCCCGATAGATGGCGCGGAAGGCCAGGTAGTTCAGTATGATGGCCACTATAGGCAGGCACAAAGCCCATCCCGGCTGGAAGCTCATCCCTACATAGTTGTCCTTCAGCATGAAGTAGAAGACGCCGAAGGCGATGTAGAAACCTATCAGCAGCAGACTGCTGAAGACGGTCATGCGCACCTGCAGCATCCGGTTGCGGAACAGGAAGATGGTGCAGAAAGCTATGATGGCTGCCAACAGCAGGATGCCGAACAGCCCCCACGTGGATTGCCACTCTCCCGTCATCGCATTCAGGCCCAGCGGCTTGAATACGATGTTGCCTATGCCCATCGGCTCTACAAAGCGTCCCACCGGCATACACATGGCTGCTATCAGCAGCGCGGTCACTACCAGCAGGTAGACAGACTGAATACGTTGTATCATATTACTGCAGTTTCTCTTTTTCCTTGGCGGGGTTGCGATAGTAGATTTTGCCTTCGATGTACTCTTGCGTAGCGAGCAGGGTAGGTTTCGGCAATTTCTCGTAGTAACGGGAGATCTCTATCTGTTCGCGGTTCTCGAATACCTCTTCCAGGTTGTCGTTGTAAGAGGCGAACTCGGCCAACTTCTTGGAGAGGTCTGTCTTGATTTCCACACTAATCTGGTTGGCACGTTTGCCGATGATGGCCACACTTTCATACACATTTCCGGTATCGGCACACAGTTCCATCATGTCGCGTGTCACCGTAGTAGTAGGAGCGTTTGATTTTCTGTAATCCATAAACTTGTTATCGATTTTAGTAAGTATAGTTATATTTCCATTAATCTTTCAGTATCTTCTGCGACTCCTTGAAGATGCGCTCTGCATCCTTCAGGTACTTGCTTTCGGGGAACTCGTTCTTGAAGGCATAGTATTCGTCCACTGTTTCGCGGTATCGCTCGGTCTTCTTCTCGTCCACGCTGTACACGGCCAGTTCGTACTTGGCCCGCAATATCAGGATGGAGAGCTCCTCGCGCAGGTTGGTGTAGGGATAGTCCTTCAAGGCATTCTGTGCCGTAATGACGCACGACAGATAGTTGTTGCCCCGATAATTGCCCAGATTGTAATAGAGTCGTGCGGACATGTATTCCTTCATCACCAGCTTGTCCTGCAGGGCAAAGACCATGTTCTGTGCCTCCTCCTTCTTGGTGCTGTTGGGGAAGTACTCCAGGAAGAGTTGCAGCTGCTGGATGGCATTGTAGGTACCCGACTGGTCCAGACGGGGTTCGGGCGTGTCCAGATAGAGTGCCTTTCCGGCATGGAAGCGAGCCAGCTCGGTGAAGGTGCCGCGTGGATATACGTTGTAATATTGGATGAACGTCTGTGAGGCAGTCTGATAATCCTTCTGGTTGTAGTAGCACATACCCAGCATATAGAGGGACTCCTCCGCCTTGTCGGTACCTTTCAGGATGGCTATCAGCTCGTTCAGCAATACGCTTGCCCGGGTATACTGGCCGTTGGCGAAGTAGTTCTTCGCCGCCTCGTACTTATACTCATAATCTGTACTTTTCAGCAGCTTGTTGTATTCACCACACGAGGTGAGCAACAGGGCGGCCAGCAGGGATATAAGGATGTTCTTTTTCATTACTTCTATTCAAATAATGTGCAAAGATAGGGCTTCATGCCGAATAATACAAAGATACGAACCTTAATTTTTCAAAAAGCAGACAAACGGGGCGTTTTCGCGGACAAATGCCCTTATCTGCTTGTATATATCAAAGTTTTTGCCGAATATTGCGTCACTAAAAGTGCATTAACAGGAACAGACAATGAATAAGTTTGAGTTGATATCTCCCTACCAGCCTACCGGCGACCAGCCGGAGGCCATCGCACAGCTCATTGAAGGGGTGCGTCAGGGTATGCCTGCGCAGACGTTGCTGGGAGTGACGGGGTCGGGCAAGACCTTCACCATAGCCAACGTGGTGGCTGCCGTCAACAAACCTACGCTCATACTGAGTCACAACAAGACGTTAGCTGCCCAGCTCTACACGGAGTTCAAGGGGTTCTTCCCGCACAATGCCGTTGAGTACTATGTATCCTACTACGACTATTACCAGCCGGAGGCCTACCTACCCTCCTCGGATACGTATATAGAGAAGGACCTCTCTATCAACGACGAGATTGACAAGCTGCGCCTGGCTGCCACTTCGTCCCTCCTGTCGGGGCGCAAGGATGTGGTGGTGGTCTCCTCCGTCTCGTGCATCTATGGTATGGGCAACCCGGCGGACTTCTACGAGAATGTCATCGAGGTGGCACGGGGCAAGACGTACAGCCGCAACGTCTTTCTGCGCAACCTGGTGGACAGCCTCTACATACGCAACGATATGGAACTGAACCGGGGCAACTTCCGCGTCAAGGGAGATACGGTAGACATCTATTTGGCCTACGATGACAACCTGTTGCGCATCACCTTTTGGGATGACGAGATAGACGGCATTGAGGAGGTGGATCCTGTCAGCGGAGTCACCCTCGCTACCTTTGACGACTACAAGATATATCCGGCCAACCTCTTCATGACGACGAAGGAGACGACCCTGCGTGCCATTCACGCCATAGAGGACGACCTGCACAAGCAGGTGGCTTGGTTTGAGGAACAAGGAAGGATGCTGGAGGCCAAACGCCTGCAGGAACGGGTGACGTACGACATGGAGATGCTGCGCGAATTGGGTCATTGCTCGGGCATAGAGAACTATTCGCGCTATTTTGACGGTCGTGAGGCCGGTACACGTCCCTATTGCCTGCTCGATTTCTTCCCCGACGATTTCCTTATTGTCATTGACGAGAGCCACGTCAGTGTCCCCCAGATACGTGCCATGTATGGAGGCGACCGTGCCCGCAAGGTCAATCTGGTGGAGTATGGCTTCCGCCTGCCGGCGGCCATGGACAACCGTCCGTTGAAGTTCGAGGAGTTCGAGGCCATGGCCAAGCAGGCCATCTACGTCAGTGCCACACCGGCCGACTACGAACTGATGAAGTCGGAAGGCGTGGTGGTGGAACAGGTGATACGCCCCACCGGTCTGCTGGATCCCGTCATCGAGGTACGTCCCAGCCACAACCAGATAGACGACCTGATGGAGGAGATACAGCAGCGCATCGAGCAGAACGAGCGCACACTTGTCACCACGCTGACCAAGCGCATGGCCGAGGAGCTGACGGAGTATCTGCTGAACAATGGTGTGAACTGCAACTACATCCACAGCGATGTGGAGACCTTTGAACGGGTACGCATCATGAATGCACTGCGCGAGGGAGAATACGATGTGCTGGTAGGTGTCAACCTGTTGCGCGAGGGACTGGACCTGCCCGAAGTGTCGTTGGTGGCCATACTCGATGCGGATAAGGAGGGATTCCTGCGCTCGCATCGTTCGTTGACGCAGACCGCAGGCCGTGCAGCCCGCAACGTCAATGGAAAGGTCATCATGTATGCCGACCGCGTGACAGATAGTATGCAGATGACCATCGATGAGACCAACCGCCGACGCGAGAAGCAGCTGAAGTACAACGAAGAGCACGGCATCACACCCCAGCAGATTCGGAAGAATATCGCTGCCAACCCCTTCCCCACTGAAGAGACGGCTGCAACCAAGCCGACAGCCGCTGCGCCGCGTCCGTACGTCGAGCAACAGGCACTTGCTGCAACGGCAGCCGACCCGATTGTCAGATACATGAGCCGCGAGCAGCTGCAGAAGAGCATCGAGCGGGCCCGTAAGCTGATGCAGGAGGCTGCCAAGCGGTTAGACTTTATCGAGGCTGCCCAATATCGCGACGAGATTCTGAAGATGGAGGAACTGTTGCAAGAAAAGTAAGTAGAACATCACTATAAATCATTCATTAATATGGCAAACGAACCATTGCTCAACGAGCACAACAAACAGGAGTTTCCACCCATGCACACGTGTGAACACATAGTCAATCAGACCATGATTCGTCTGTTTGACTGCGGCCGCTCTGTATCGGCCCACATCGAACGTAAAAAGAGCAAGTTAGACTACCGCTTGTCGGCCTGCCCCTCTGACGAGGAGGTGAAGCGGATTGAAGAGGCTGTCAACGAAGTGATAGCCAGCCATCTGCCTGTGACGACCGAATACATTACGCAAGACGAGGCCAAAGGCCGCTTCGATATGGAGCGCCTGCCCGACAATGCCTCAGACACCGTGCGGGTGGTGAAGGTGGGCGACTACGATGAGTGCCTATGTATAGGCACCCATGTAGCCAATACCGCTGAGATTGGTACGTTCCGCATCATCAGTCACGATTGGGACGAAGCCGACCACCGTCTGCGCATCCGCTTCAAGTTGGTGTGAACCTTGCCGTGGCTTACTCGATACGACTCACTGAGAAGTAGTGGTCACGCAGGGGTTTCGCCAACGGATTGCCTGTCAGCTTGAGCTCCTGCTGCAGCCGGATGTCCTGCGACGAGGCCCCTACCTTCAGTGTGAAGCGACCCGGTGCCACGTTCCATTGGCGGACATCCTTGTGGCTGTAGTAGCCCAGTTGCTCGGTGTATACCTGGATGGAGATGCGCTTCGTCTCTCCAGCCCGGAGTGATACGCGGGCAAACCCTTGCAGCTGTATGGGACGGATAGGTTGTGACTCATCAGCAGGCGACAGGTAGAGTTGGGCTATCTCGTCGGCATCCCGCTGGCCGGTGTTGGTCACGTCAAACGAAAGGGTGAAACTATCGTCGGTAGTACGGACCTCGTCGGGCATCTGCAGGTTGTCGTAACGGAAGGTGGTGTAGCTCAAGCCGTAGCCAAAAGGCCATGCCACCCGACTGTCCTGACGGACGGAGGTGTTGTAGCAGATGGGGTCGTAGAGCTCCACATTGGGATAGCTGACACTGAGCTTGGCCGATGGAGAGACATTGCCATAAAGGATGTCGGCCACTGCATTTCCACCCTCTTCGCCCGGATACCATGCCTGGATGACGGCTGCACAGCGGGGGGCTATCTGTGAGATGACCTGTGCGCGGCCACCGAACAGAATGAGTATCACCGGCTTGCCGGTGGCCAGCAGCTCTTCTACATACGGCTCCTGCATACCGGGCAGACGGAGTCCCTGACGGTCGCGGTTCTCGCCGCAGAGCATCACATTCTCGCCCATGGCGGCAATAATCACATCCGCTTCGCGGGCCATCCGCAAGGCCTCCTCCCGATTGGCCTGTTCACCAGAGTCTACTTTCCGATGTAGCAGCCTATATTCCCAGGCACGCTGGTCGCCCCCTTCGGTGTAGCGAGTCTCAACCTCTTCCGTCCAATCGCATCCGCGTGAATAGCTGACCTCCATAGCTGCCGGCTTGCGGTTGCGCAGTCCCTCCAACAGACCTACCACGTGCGGATGGTCCAGGTCGCCGTCGTTCATCTTCCAGAAATAGGTCATGGACGGGAAACTGTAGTCGCCGCACATGGCCCACATGGAGTTGGCATTGGGGCCGGTGACAAAGAGACGCTTCTGTCCGTTGAGGGGCAGCAGGCCGTTGTTCTCTAACAGCACGACCGACTGGGTAGCCAGTGTATAGGCCGTCTGCCGTTCCTCGGGGCTGTCCAATGTAATTGGCTCATTGCTATAGAGGTACGCATCGGCATCGAACAGCCCTGCACGGAACTTATATCGCAGCACATCCTTCACGGCACGTTCGAAGGCTTCGGGTTTCACCAGTCCCTGGTCAAGGGCCTCTTGCAGATATTGGTAGTTGGCACCGTGGGGGAAGTCAACATCGTTGCCGGCCTGAATGGCAGCTGCAGTCTTCTCCATCGGCGACTCCAAACCGGGAATCTGGTCGATAGCGGTATAGTCGCTCACCACCATTCCGTCAAAGCCTAAGTAACCACGCAAGATGTCGGTCAGAATCCAGTGGTTGGCCACACAGTTGGTATCCCTTACGGCATGGTAGCCAGGCATCAGTGCCTTGCAGTCGGCCAGTCGTATCATGGTTTCGTGAGGTAGCAGAATCTCCTCCATCAGTTCCTTCTCGTCAGCGTCGCCACCTCCACCGTAGCCCAGGTAGTGCTTGGAGCAGGCACCTACCCCACTCTTCAGGTCACCCTGCTGCAGGCCTCGCACAAAGGCTGTACCAAGCACAGCCGATAGATACCCGTCTTCTCCGTACGATTCTTCCAGCCGGTTGAAGCTGGGATTCCTTACCACGTCCACCATAGGCGAGAGTGACAGGACACCACCCATCTTGCGTAGGTTGGATGCGGTCTGACGGGTCTTGATCTCAGCCAGTTCGGGATTGAACGAGCAGGCCTGGCCTATCTGTTGCGGATAGATGGTGGCATCCTTGGTGTTGATGCCAGAGAGTACCTCTTCGTGGAAGAGGGCTGGTATGCCATTGGGCGTATGGTGGATGAGCCACTGCTGTACGGCAGCCACGCGGTCGCGCAATACATTGGCATCGGTCGGAGCCTGACTGGCATACTGTGAGAAGTGACCGATGCCGTATGGTATCAGTTCACGGCATCGGGTGGTGTCCAGTTCTCCCTGTTCGTCAAAGAGGGCATCCATATAGGTGCTTCGTAACTGGGCAATTCGCTCTTCCTGTGACATCTTGTCATAGAGCGCATCTACTTGCTGGTCGATAGTCATCTGTCTGTTGCAATTGGTGAATACAAGGGTCAAACAAAGTAAAAGTACGGTTTGTCGGTTTCTTTTTTTCATATTCTTCGTGTCAGGGGGTTATGTAAATAGAGTTTCAGCTGCGATACATACGCTCCTTCATCTCCTTGATGTGGTCGGAGGTGATGTATTCGTCGTATTCCATCATCTTGTCAATGATGCCGTTAGGGGTCAGTTCGATGATGCGGTTGGCTACCGTCTCGATGAATTCGTGGTCGTGCGACGCAAAGAGGATGTTTCCCTTGTAGGTCTTCAGGTTGTTGTTGAAGGCCTGGATGGACTCCAAATCCAAGTGGTTGGTGGGTGTGTCCAGTATCAGGCAGTTGGCATTGCGCAACTGCATACGGGCAATCATGCAACGCATCTTCTCACCGCCGGAGAGTACGCTGGCTTTCTTCAGCACCTCTTCACCCGAGAAGAGCATTCGTCCCAGGAATCCCTTCATATACACCTCGTTGCCTTCACCGAACTGGCTGAGCCAATCCACCAGATTGAGGTCGGTATCAAAGAAGGCGGTGTTGTCCAACGGCAGGTATGCGGTGGTGATGGTGACACCCCAGTTGTAGTGTCCCGTATCAGGTTGTATATGGCCGTTGATTATCTCAAAGAGGGCAGTCATGGCACGCGGGTCGTGCGAGAGGAAGACAATCTTGTCGCCCTTCTCCACGTTGAAGTTGACGTCGCGGAAGAGTACGGTGCCATCGTCCAGCGTTTTGGAGAGTCCTGACACCTCCAATATCTGGTTGCCCGGCTCGCGTTCAGGGGTAAAGATGATGCCTGGATACTTGCGCGACGAAGGTTTGATTTCCTCGATGTTGAGCTTTTCCAGCATCTTCTTGCGGCTGGTGGTCTGTTTGCTCTTGGCCACATTGGCACTGAAGCGGCGGATGAACTCCTCCAGTTCCTTTTTCTTCTCCTCGGCCTTGGCCTTCTGGTTCTGCTGCTGACGCAAAGCCAGCTGGCTGGACTCGTACCAGAAGCTGTAGTTACCGGCAAAGAGATTGATTTTGCCATAGTCAATGTCTACCGTGTGTGTACATACCGAGTCCAGAAAGTGGCGGTCGTGACTTACCACCAGTACGGTGTGGTCGAAGTTGGCAAGGTACTCCTCTAACCAAGTAACGGTGTCCATATCCAAGTCGTTGGTCGGCTCGTCCAGCAGCAGGTTGTCCGGATTGCCGAAGAGGGCCTGTGCCAACATCACACGCACCTTCTCCTTGTTGTTCAGCTCACTCATCAGCAGGTAGTGTTTCTCTTCACTGATGCCCAGTCCGCTCAGCAAGGCAGCCGCATCGCTTTCGGCATTCCAACCGTCCAGCTCGGCAAACTTCTCTTCCAGCTCAGATACCTTCAGACCATCTTCGTCGGTAAAGTCGGCTTTTGCATAGAGGGCGTCACGCTGGTTCATGATGTCCCATAGTACGGTGTGTCCCATCAGCACCGTATTCATCACGGTGTAGGCATCCCACTTGAAGTGATCCTGACTCAGCACGGATAGACGCTCGCCAGGCCCCAGTGTGATGGAGCCGGTGTTGGGTTCCAGTTCACCGGAGATGGTGCGCAGAAAGGTGGACTTACCGGCACCGTTGGCACCGATGATGCCGTAGCAGTTGCCGCTGGTGAACTTCAGGTTTACTTCATTAAACAATACTCTCTTCCCGAATTGCACGGAAACATTAGATACTGTAATCATGGATTATTTCTATTTAAATATATATTGTGAATTATAAGTTACAAATTGAGATCGCTACATAGCAGTCCATCACCGCTTTACCAAGCCTATCTTTACATTCAGCTTGAAGTACCAGGTACCGTTCTCGCGTTCCAGAAAGCCATATTTGTCTTTCTCCAGCGAGCCTTTTTCCAGCCGGCTGTTTCGATAGAGAAATTCGGCAAAGGTGCGGCGGTCGGACTGGTGGTAGCAGTGCACGTCGCCGTTGCCATCGGTCAGGAAGATACCCTCCACGGCCGAGTCGGTTCCGTTGTATATCTTGGCTGGACGCATACCTAAAGCCAATGCCAGCAGAAACTGCTTCATCTTGTACTCATAGAAGCTGTGCTTGGCAATCAGTTCGTCCTTGATTTTCAACGGATTGATTTCTCTGATACGTTCTGTCAGCTCACAGATGCGGCTGATGCCTTCCAGATGCATCAAGCGTACCATCTCGGCCAGCATACGGGGGAAGTGCAGGTCTATCATCAGGAGGTTGCAGCGGAACACACGGTCGGCCACATCGGCATATTTCAGTACACCGCCCAGCCGCTCAATCATCAGCATCCGTTCGGTCACCTCGGTAGGCGATTCGGGCAGGGCATTAATCTTGTTGACGGTAGGTACGGCAAACTTCACCCCGCTCTGTTCCAACTTCAGGTTGGCTGTACGTCCACCGTCGAGCAGCGGATTCATGGGAGCAAGCCTACAGCGTACATTGAAGCCCGACAGAGGGGCGTCAACGTGCCAAAAGGCTACCGAGAAGTCGGTGCGGTCATCTGTCTTGGCCTCCAGGTCATAGATGCCTGCTTCGTCCAAAAAGGCTTCCAGGGCATCCGGTACCTCCACATCGTTGCCGGATGCTCCTTTCAGGAGAGTCAGGATGAGGCAGGCTGCTTCATCGAAGTCGGTACGCAACAAGCTGTGCTCCTCTTTATCGGCAGCGGGTACAAACCGTTTTTCCTTGTCCACTTCGCCACTTACCATCCGTATCTGTTCGGATTCAATGTAGTAGCGGCGTGTGCCATCGTGCTCCTCGCGTTGTATCAGAGCGATGGGCATCCGTCTGGCTTCATTGTTGCCTGCATCAGGTGTCCCCATGCAGACGGATCCGTCGGCCAGCAGGCGAAAGAATGTATAGAGTTCGCCCAGCTCACGTTTGGTTGCATTGAACATATCGTATCGAGTTTATTGAGTATTTATTCTTATGTGATTGATAGCATGTACTTGGATGATGGTTCTCCTAAAGGTCGGCAAACCGCAGCGTCTCTACTTTCTCCAGCCGGCTACGCAGGCGGGGCATCAGTGAACAGCGGATACGCAGTGTCATGCTGCAATCCATATCGTAGCCCTGTGCCACAATTTCGGGTCCTTCCTCCTTCACAATACGCATCACATCGTTCATGAAAGGATACTCGAAGAGAAAGTCCACCGTTTCATCCACCGTCTTTTCTATCACCTGTGCCGTTGCCAGCGCTTCGGCTGCAGCCGCCTTATAAGCTACAATCAGTCCGCTGGTACCCAGCTTGATACCGCCAAAGTAGCGCACCACAATAATCAGAATGTCTGTCAGTTCGTTGGAATTGATTTGTCCCAGAATGGGTTTGCCTGCCGTACCCGAAGGCTCTCCGTTGTCGTTGGCACGGAAATCTTTCCGTTCATGCCCCAACATATAAGCATAGCACATGTGGCGGGCATCGTAGTATTTCTTCTGATACACCTCCAGATGTGCTTTCACCTCCTCCACCGTACGAACGGGCAAGGCTATTGCAATAAATTTGCTGCGCTTCTCCGTATAGATTCCTTCGGAAGGCGCGACAATGGTTTTGTACGTATCTTCAATCATGCCTGCAAAGATAGCGTAAAAAAACGACTATCTTCCCTTTCCGCTATTTTTTCTTTTTGGGGAAAGGAACAATGGGCAGGAGCGCATTCACCACCTTCAGGGCCAGATTGCGGTGCTCAATGTCAAGTACGTAGTGTTCCTTGGCACCTGGATAGGGATAGCCAGTCCATGCATCGTTCATCAGGTCGGCAATCTCGGGCCACATCTTTACGTAGCACAGGTTGTCACAAGCCAGAATAACCGGTTTCTCGTCGATGTAAATCATCCAGTCGCCAAACATCTTTTTGGCACGGACTATACCTGCTCCTTCCAGTTGGGAACAGACGAACTCTATGTATGCAGTTGTACAAGCCATCCTTTACTCCTCCAATGGTGTTTTGGGTTACGGGATGCAAAAATAGACAAAAGAATACACATGTGGTTGTACAATTCGGACACATTATTTATTCTGTCTGTTTTTCTACTCCCCAATATACCACATAAAGTTTGATGATTGGGAATGGGCGTGTATTTTGAGTGCAGTTTTTATTCGTTTCATTGGGATTCTAAATTTATTTAGTTAATTTTGTGCATGACAAAAGGAACAGAAAAACTGAAGTGATATATATAAGTAAGAATGATGTACCCATGTCTGATCAATCATCGGCAAACAGTAAACGCATAGCGAAGAACACCCTTCTTCTCTATTTCCGTATGCTCCTAACCATGGTGGTGTCGTTGTACACCAGCCGTGTGGTACTGGGTGCATTGGGCGTGGAGGACTATGGTATATATAATGTGGTCGGTGGTGTCGTAGCGATGTTCTCGATGTTGTCGGGATCATTGTCGGCTGCTATATCGAGATTCATCACATTTGAATTGGGCACCGGAAATAAGGAGAAACTTGCAAGAGTGTTTTCTTCGTCTGTTACCATTCAATTGGGCCTCTGCACTATTGTTCTGCTATTGGCAGAAACCATTGGATTATGGTTCTTGAACAACAAGATGGTGATATCTGATAGTAGAATGTATGCAGCAAATTGGGTATATCAATTATCGCTGCTTACATTCGTCATAAACTTGATAAGCATCCCCTACAATGCAGCTATTATAGCCCATGAACGGATGTCTGCTTTCGCATATATTAGTATTTTCGAGGCTATCAGCAAACTGATAGTAGCTTATTGCATCGTTATATCACCAATAGATAGGTTGATACTCTATGCTATCATGCTTGCTACGATAGCAATCATTATCAGGCTAATATATGGAGTCTATTGCAAAAAGCGATTCGAGGAATGTACATATCATTTCATATACGATCATGACTTGTTGAAACAAATGTTCGGATTTGCCGGTTGGAACTTCATCGGCTCATCATCCGCTCTGTTCAGAGACCAAGGTGGTAATATTGTGATAAACCTGTTCTGCGGCCCTGCTGTCAATGCTGCACGTGGCATTGCTTTTCAAGTGAATACCGCCATCCACTCATTTGTGACCAATTTCATGACAGCCTTGAATCCACAGATAACCAAATCATACGCTTCAGGAGACCGTCAATACATGATGACCTTGTTGTTTCAAGGAGCAAGGCTTTCCTATTATATATTGTTGCTACTTTCGCTGCCAGTCATTGTCAACACACATTATATCCTCCAACTATGGCTCGGTCAAGCTCCTGAACACACAGTGCTTTTTGTGCAATTAGTGTTGATATTCGGAATGTGCGAATCCATATCAAGCCCGCTCATTACCGCGATGCTTGCCACAGGTAAAATCCGCAATTATCAGTTGGTTGTAGGAGGATTTCAGATGTTGAATCTCCCTATATCATACGTCCTCTTACGTCTTGGTGCAATCCCTGAAACTGTACTGATAGTGGCTATTGTGATTTCTCAGTTCTGCCTTGCATCTCGCCTGTACATGCTTCGAGGGTTGATAGGACTGAAAGCACGAGCTTTCATTAAGAAAGTCTATCTCAACGTAATAGTGGTAACTATACTATCTGCTGTTATTCCGTTCGTGCTTGCAAGTACATTCCAGGATAACTTATGGAGTTTCATTGCATTGAGCGTTATAACCGTTTCTTCTACTCTGTTAGTGGAATTTTATGTAGGATGTACAGCAAGGGAAAGACAATTTGTAGTATCAAAGGTAAAAACAATAATCAGTAGAAAATATGATAAGAATAAATGACCCAGCTGATTGTTGCGGATGCACTGCCTGTGCCAGCATCTGCAATCATGATGCAATAACAATGGAGCCGGATGCGTTGGGTTTCTCCTACCCCAAGGTGGATGAATCCAAATGTACCGATTGTGGACTGTGTGAAAAGGTCTGCGCCTTCAATGACCACTATGACAAGTCATTGAACTTGCCAAAGCCAGATGTGTATGCGGCTCGTCACAAGGATATGAACGAGATAATGAAAAGTCGCAGCGGTGCAGTATTCGTTGCAATCTCCGATTATATTCTTGAACAAGGGGGCATCGTATATGGCGCAGGTTACAAAGACCATTTTCGTGTAGCACACAAACGTGCCACTACGAAAGAGGAACGTGACGAGTTCCGGGGCAGCAAATATGTACAGAGCAATCTTACGGGAGTATTCCGTCAAGTCAGGCAAGATTTAAAAAACGGTTTGACAGTACTATTCTCTGGAACTCCCTGCCAGACATCAGGACTCAACAGGTATGTAGGCAAGACGTTGAGAGCGAATCTCGTACTAATCGACATCGTATGTCATGGCGTTCCTGCTCCATATATCTGGCGAGACTATCTTGCCTACTTGGAGAAGAAGCAAGGCGACACAATTACAATGGTAAATTTCAGGGACAAGGAACGCTTCGGATGGAAAGCGCATAAAGAAACATTTACATTCGGGGGGGGGTATAAAATGAATTTTACATACGTTTTCTATCAGCACATCATGTTCCGTCACAGTTGCGGCAAGTGCCACTTCTGCAATACTACTCGTCCAAGCGACATCACCCTTGCCGACTTTTGGGGTTGGGAGAAAACAGACCCGAATATCAATCAAGATGACAAAGGATGTAACCTTGTCCTTGTAAATACTCCTAAAGGGCGTGAGATATTTGAAGCAGTCAAGGACAAACTCAACACTATACCTGCAGAGCTTGACAACTGTCTTCAGCCAAACCTCCAGCATCCGTCTGTGATACATCCCAAGCGTACGCAGTTTGAAAAGGATTACGTAAAACGTGGCTTCACGTATGTCATGTACAGGTATGGGGATGCAGGATGGCGATACATCGTACGGAAGTATATCCGGATAATCAAAAGGTTCTTAAAACGGTGAACGAATCTCTTCCTTTCATTCCATCGTAAGAATCTCTTGAAGCACAGTGACGGCTTCGGCCACACAGGCGATCTCTTTCACGACCATGCTGCGCTTGTTGTTCTGCTCGCGCAAGTCACACCGACGGGTGTACTTCATCATATAGGCTATCATTTTGCCGAACGCCTGACTCTGGTAGTATGGGCTATCGGGGTTGGAGACGAAGAACAGCGTCATGCGTCCCCCTTTCAGAAAGACCTTTTCCACACCCAGACGAGCAGCCAGCCGCCTAAGGGGAACAATGCGAAGCAGTTCTTCGGTTTCTGGTGGCACAGGGCCGAATCGGTCCTCCAGTCGTGAGCGGAAGGCAGCCACATCGGCATCCAACGTCAGTCCGTCCAGTTCACGATAGAGCAGCATCCGTTCGCTGCTTCCCGTCACATAATCGGCCGGCAACAGTAGTTCCAGATCGCTCTCTACCTGACACTCCTCCACAAACTGCTCGCCCGAAATCTTGCCGCTGCCATCGGCTGCCTGCTGTTCCTCGGCATAGAGGGAGGCAAATTCGTCATTCTTCAGTTCGCGTACAGCTTCGGTAAGAATCTTCTGGTAGGTCTCGTAACCTAAGTCGGCTATGAAGCCGCTCTGTTCGGCACCCAGCATATTGCCTGCACCTCGGATGTCCAAATCCTGCATGGCAATGTGTATGCCACTGCCCAAGTCGCTAAAGTTCTCTATGGCCTGCAGCCGGCGTTTGGCTTCGGGCGTAAGCGAGGACAACGGAGGTGCCAACAGGTAACAGAAGGCCTTCTTGTTGCTGCGTCCTACCCGACCACGCATCTGATGCAGGTCACTCAGGCCAAAGTTTTGCGCCTGATTGATGATGATGGTGTTGGCATTGGGGATATCAATACCACTCTCGACGATGGTTGTGGCCAGCAGTACATCAAAGTCATAATTCACAAAATCCAGAATAATCTTCTCCAGCTCGGCCGGTTCCATCTGTCCGTGTCCGATGCAGACGCGGCAGTCGGGAATGTTCCGTTCTATCATGGCTTTCAGCTCCGGCAGATTGGAGATGCGGTTGTTGACAAAGAATACCTGTCCGTTGCGGCTCATCTCGAAGTTGATGGCATCGGTAATGACCTCTTCGTTGAACGTGTGTACCTCCGTCTGTATGGGGTATCGGTTAGGAGGAGGAGTCTGTATGACACTCAGGTCGCGTGCTCCCATCAACGAAAACTGAAGTGTACGCGGAATGGGCGTAGCGGTCAGCGTCAGCGTATCCACATTCACCTTCAGTTGGCGTAACTTCTCTTTGACACTGACGCCGAACTTCTGCTCCTCGTCAATAATCAGCAATCCCAGATCCTTGAATTTCACGTCCTTGCCCAGAATGCGGTGGGTGCCTATCAGGATGTTCACCTCACCGGCAGCCAGTGCTTTGACAATGGCATGAGCCTGTGCCGTAGTTCGCGCACGGCTCAGGTATTCAACCCGGCAAGGCAGATTCTTCAGACGTTCCTTGAAGGTCTGAAAATGTTGGTAGGCCAATACGGTAGTAGGCACCAGTACGGCTACCTGCTTGTTGTCGCAGACAGCCTTGAAGGCTGCACGTACAGCCACCTCGGTCTTACCGAATCCTACATCGCCACACACCAGTCTGTCCATGGGGCGGGCACTCTCCATGTCTGTCTTCACATCGGCAGTAGCCTTGCTTTGGTCGGGCGTGTCCTCATAGAGGAACGAAGCCTCCAGTTCGCGTTGCAAGAAGCTGTCGGGGCTGTACTGGAAGCCTTTCTCTTCGCGGCGTTGCGAATAGAGCCGGATGAGGTCGCGGGCTATATCCTTGATTTTCGTCTTGGTGCGATCCTTCAGCTTCTCCCAGGCACCAGTACCCAGCTTGTTCAGTCGGGGAGCCTCCCCCTCCTTTCCTTTATATTTGGATACCTTGTGCAACGAATGGATAGAGACAAAGACGACATCCTCGTTCTGATAGACCAGCTTCATCACTTCCTGAGTGGTGTTTCCGTTAGGGATGCGTACCAGACCGGCAAAGCGCCCTACTCCATGGTCGGTATGTACTACATAGTCACCCGGGGTGAACTGATTCAGTTCCTTCAATGACAAAGCCACCTTACCGCCCCGAGCCTTGTCACTCTTCAGGCTGTACTTGTGGTAGCGGTCGAACAGCTGATGGTCGGTAAAGAGGCAGATGCGCAACGTGTTGTCGGCAAATCCTTCGTGCAGCGTGTGTTCCACCGCCGTAAAGCGGATGTCATCTCCCCGATCTTCGAAGATGGCACGGATGCGGTCGGTCTGCTTCACGCTGTCACTACATATATATATGGTGTAGCCTTGTGCCAGGTAGTGGCTAAAAGAGTCGGCCACCAAGTCAAAATTTTTATGGAAGATGGGTTGTGCCGAAGTGTCGAAGTTCAGGGTAGCCTCAGGGGTTCCTGTCGGTTTGTTGCCATATTCAACCCGCCGGAAGTCGAGTGCCCGCAACGTAAATTCACCGCCGTCAATCAGTTTTCCTTCCAGCGTAATGGAGCCGTTCTCTTCCGCCTCTCGTGCGGCAATGGCCTGCTGGGTCAGCGATTCGTCGTGTACGGTCTGGATGCGCTCGCGCAACCAAAGAAAATCGCGCATGGCCAATATGGAGTCTGCAGGAAGGAAATCCAGAAAGGAGACCATTCCTCCATCTCCACCCCGCTCCAACGTACGGCTTAAGTCGGGTACGATAACAATGGCCTCTTGCCGTTCTTTCGACAGCTGGCTCTCTACCTCGAAGGTACGGATGCTTTCCACTTCATCGCCGAAGAAATCGATTCGATAGGGATATTCTGACGAGAAAGAGAATACATCGATGATGCTGCCGCGCAGGGCATACTGGCCGGGCTCGTAGACATAATCTACATATTCAAATCCATACGTTCGCAGTACATCTGTAATAAACTGCATGTCCACCCGTTCGCCCACCTTCATCTTCAAGGTGTTGTCACCCAGCGTCCGGCAGGATACCACTTTCTCGGCCAGTGCGTCGGGATAGGTGACGATGCACATTCCTTTCTCCCCTTTCTGCAACCGGCTCAGTACCTCGGTACGCAGAATCTCATTGGCTGCATCCCGTTGCCCATACTTGATGGCGCGACGGAATGAAGAGGGGAAAAAGAGTACCTGTTCTTCTCCCAGTATCTGGCGCAAGTCATGATAGAAATAGCCGGCCTCCTCCAAATCGCCTAAGATGAAGACGAACGGCGACGGGACTTTCTGCACCCAAACGGAAGCGTAGAGCGAAGCCGATGATGCACACAGGCCGTGACAATATATATGATGAAGGGACGGGTTGTCCAGCAGTCGCAGCATCCCCTCTACCTGAGGGTGAGCAGCGTATCGTTGTTGTAGTTCAGTAATGGTCATGACGCAAGTATAAGGCTGCGTGAATTGGTTCGCTTCAACAGCCATATCAACATATCAGTTTTCTTATTTCTTGCGAAGATACGGCATTTCCGGCGAATAACCATATATTAGCCGTATTTTTTATGTAAGTTGCCAATCTGACATAAAAGTGTTAACTTTGCCACGTTTTAACCGATAGAAATGTATTTGGCAAAGTTTTTGCTGTCAGAAAACCGTAATGTGTTGATCTGACTGAATGAAATGAAATATGAAAAGAACTTTTTTTAAACCGAATCATAAGAATCATAAAAGAAAAGATAATAATATGGATGCAAACGAAAAGAAAATCAACTCCGAAGAAGAACTGATGAATGAGAACACTCCCGAAACGGAGGCTGCAGCGCAACCGCAAGAGGAAGAAAAAGCACAGGAAGAACAGGAACTGACTCCTGAGGAAGCCTTGAAGCAGGAGCTGGAGAAGGTCCAACAGGCACTGGATGAACAGAAGGACAAGTACCTGCGTCTCTCAGCTGAGTTTGACAACTATCGCAAGCGTACGCTGAAGGAGAAAGCTGAACTCATCCTAAACGGCGGCGAGAAGAGTCTGACCAGTATCTTGCCGGTGGTGGATGACTTTGAACGTGCACTGAAGAATATGGAACAGGCTACCGACGTGGCTGCTATCCGCGAAGGAGTGGAGCTGATATACAATAAATTCATCACTGTGCTGGGACAAAATGGTGTAAAAGCCATTGATACAAAGGAGAAGCCGCTGGACACTGACTTCCACGAGGCCATTGCTGTGATTCCGGCACCGTCGGAGGAACTGAAAGGCAAGATTCTGGATTGTGTACAGACCGGATATACCCTGAATGAAAAAGTAATCCGCCACGCCAAAGTGGTGGTAGGAGAATAATCACCACCCAAAGCAAACAGATCCGAATATGGAAAAGAGAGATTACTACGAAGTGCTGGGAGTCGAGAAGAACGCCTCGGCCGATGAGATAAAGAAAGCCTACCGGAAGAAGGCCATCCAATATCACCCGGACAAAAATCCCGGTGACAAGGAGGCCGAAGAGAAGTTTAAGGAAGCCGCAGAGGCGTATGACGTTTTGAGCAACCCCGATAAACGGGCACGGTATGACCAGTTTGGCCATGCCGGCATGAGCGGAGCTGCCGGCAATGGCGGACCGTTTGGCGGTTTCGGTGGAGGTGGCATGTCAATGGACGACATCTTCTCCATGTTTGGTGACATCTTTGGCGGACACAGCGGAGGTTTCGGTGGCTTCGGAGGATTTGGAGGAGGAGGCGCACAGCAACGGGTCTTTCGTGGAAGTGACCTGCGCGTGAAGGTGAAGCTGAATCTGAAAGAGGTCTCTACCGGTGTAGAGAAGAAGTTCAAGCTGAAGAAATATGTGACATGTCAGCATTGTCACGGTACAGGTGCCGAAGGCAACGGCGGCATGGAGACCTGTCCGACCTGTAAGGGTAGCGGAAGTGTTATCCGCAACCAGCAGACCATTCTGGGCACCATGCAGACCCGCACGACCTGTCCCACCTGCGGTGGCGAGGGTAAAATCATCAAGAACAAGTGTAAGGAGTGTGGAGGCGAAGGCATCGTCTACGGTGAAGAGGTAGTAAGCGTGAAGATTCCTGCCGGTGTGGCCGACGGCATGCAACTCTCCATGAGTGGCAAGGGTAATGCCGGCAAGCATAACGGCGTGCCGGGTGACCTGCTAATACTGGTGGAAGAGGAACCTAACAAGGAACTGATTCGAGACGAAAATGACCTGATATACAACCTGCTGTTGAGCTTCCCAACGGCTGCGCTGGGTGGTGCGGTAGAGATACCTACCATAGATGGCAAGGTGAAGGTAAAGATTGAACCGGGTACTCAACCGGGTAAGGTGCTGCGTCTGCGTGGCAAGGGCATACCCAATGTCAACGGATACGGAACCGGTGATTTGCTGGTCAACATCAGCATCTATGTGCCCGAGGCACTGAGCAAGGACGAGAAGAAGGCATTGGAGGAGATGGAAGGTTCTGACAACTTCAAGCCCAACACCTCTGTAAAGGAAAAAATCTTCAAGAAGTTCAGAAGTCTGTTTGATTAGTCCATTCGGATTGCTTCCCTCGGGAATCTTCACGAGGGACAAACATACAAAGCGCGGATTGCGTACGGCAGAAAGTAAATTCTGTCAGACGTGATCCGCGCTTTGCATATAGAAAAGGAAGATGCTTACCAACTCCAGCCGTCGGCTGTATACTCCTTCTCTACCTCGTTCTCAACAGAATCCGGCAGGTTGCAGAAGAAATCGATACCGGTCAGTTCCTCCAGACGGTCGATGCTGACAGCCGTCTCCTTCATTACACTGACCGGGGCCTGCTTGTCATTGTTGTATCCATAGTCATCGCGGTGCTCCACCCAGAATCCGATAGCTTGATACCGTCCATCTTTCTCGCCCAGCAGGGCCATGAAGTAGTATTTCGGACAAGCCAAGCCATGAATGGTGAAACCGTTGGCATCGGTAGCAGGAACCTGTCCGTCCTGCCCTTTTCCCTCTTTGTTATCCTTGAGCAATTGTCGCAGCGAGCCGCCTTTGGTGACATACAATTTGTCAAAGGCACCCGAGCGGGCCCATTTGCGTACTTTGTTCTCGAAGGTTATCCAATATCCTCCGTTGAAGGAGTTGAACTGCGGAGACATGTTGCTGAAGTAGAAAGTCTGCTGGTTGGCCTCTTTGGAAAAGACGCGGTCTTCAGATGCCACCAGGTGCCCGCGGTCAAACCCGTCGCTGGTATGATGACTGTTGTTGGTCTGCATCTCTACAGGCAGCAGGGGATCCACATCCCATGCGTCGGTACGTCCCGTAACATCGCCATTGGTCACCTTGTCGAAGTAGAAGGCCACCCAAGCCGTATGTTTCATGGCATTGTCCCATTGATAGGCATAGTTCAGTACGTCAGCCTTGTCAACGGTCAGCACATGTTCCACATAGTAGAGCGAGGCATCCAGGTGCGGCATCGAGTAGTCGGTGACGTACTTCCGTCCCTCGGCAGGCGCATTGGCGTTGACGTTCTCTTCGGGTTTGGGCTCTGCAACGGGCGAGGTAATGTCAGTGGTGATATACTCCACCGTCACGTCATTCCCTTCTACTTCCATGATACGCAGTTTCAGGTAGTTGTATAGAGAACCTTCTTGATGACGGATCCAGCAACTCTGCCCGTTGCCTATGGCGATGGCATCGCTCCATTCTCCTTCAGTGTCTGGCTGCTTCATGGCATCCAGACGGTTGGATGTAGAGGACTGGAAGGCATACCCTTTGCCGGTCAGGGACTGCTCCTTGATATAAATCACATCGCTATATCCATCAGGCTTCAGTGTCACATATCCCTGTACCGGATCCTTGTAGCCTTTCAAAACATAGACCTTCGCCCCCTCTTGGGTGGTCTCCTGCGGTTTTTCGATGGTAGGATGGCTTTCGTCATCACTGCCTCCACATGCTGTCATACAGACGGCCAGCACGGCGGTCAACAGAGGAAATAGGAATCTTCTCATAAGGTGTTGTCAGATAAGAAAGAGGCCATTGCCCCTGGCACCCGATGGTGCGGTGACAATGGCCTCGTGGGTTATGGAAAAATATTATGCAACTTCTTTCAGTGAGTCTTCGATATAGGTAAACTGCCCTATACCGGTCAATTCATATTGCATGGTCCAGTTGGTTGTCACGCCCGTGTACACGGCAAAGTTGATGGTGTACGTCACCTTCACACCGGTAACGGGTTGTGCGCTCGGATAGAGGATGCCCAGAACATGTCCCATCACTTCGATGTAGCGTTCCTTCACCGTCTGCAGGAAGTCGGCATCCGACATGCCTGCATACTTGTCCGGAGCCTGGCTCTGTGCAGCGCTGAAACGCCAGTCTACGTTACCTTGGTATGCCGAGCAACCGCAGTAATACTCATTGTTTCCATAGCTGGTCACGTAACCTTGACCCTTGGCAGTGCAGCCGGCCGGCACGTCAATGTTCTCCCATACCCAGTCTGTCGCGGTCTGGAAGAAGAGAGTAGAGAGTTCCTGACCCTTTCCGGCAGGCAATGTGATGACTACGCTGGGGTCATACTTCCATACACCTTCCGACTTCACAAACTGGTCGGTCATTTGAGCCACCTTTGTTGTTTCGACCCATTCTGTACCGTTGTGCACCAGCTCTTTGGCCGTTACCTGATTGCTCTGTGCATAGACAACTACCAGTTTGTCATCTGCCTTGGCATACGGATAGTTCAAGTTGGCATACTTCACCAGATTAATGTTGTTACCCATCACGGCATAGTCGGCCGGTTGCAGCACAGCCAGTGTAGCATCCGTTACCGTTGCCTTGGCCCAGTCTGCTCCGTCAAACGAATAGATGGCACTCTTGTTGGCCGATACGCTGCGTGTCATTGCGCGCGTGGCTGCTTCCGGCTTGTAATTGGTCGAAATCCAGATGGTAAGGTCGCTGGCATCAGCCGTTGCAAACTTGAAGGCCTCATCTATAGTGAAATAAGGAAGGGCAGCATCTTCGGCAATCGTAATGGCAGGCGACACCAGGAAAGATTCCGTTACCTGTCCCTTGCCGGCAGAGCCTACCCAGCAGTTGTACTTGGTGTCATACTTCCACAGAGCAGAGAGGTCTCCCAGATTGACATCGTAAGTAGTGAAGTTGGCATCGGCATTGGCAGGGTCAGCCAGACAGCTTGCCGCTTGCAGCTTGCTTTCAGGATAGCAGCCAAAGCTATAGCTGTTACCCTTGGCATAGTAGTTCAGCTTCATGGTGTTGCCTGTAGCTACGTTTGTCAGTGCCACTGCATCCGAGTTGCGCAGAACAGCAACGTCCCATACAAAGTTACCATCAACCATCTCGGCTGCCAGTGTATAGTTCTCACGCCCCGTATCATTCGACATATAGCGGCCGTCGGGAGCCTTCATCGTATAGCCACCGTCTACAGCTTCAAACGTGAGTACACAGTTTTCGGCTTCGTCAGCAGAGATGACATCTCCCATGTTGTCAATGGCCTTCACCGGCATATAGCCATAGTTCTTCGACAGCGTCGATACCAGATTGTATCCACCGTTGGGGATGGCTGCGGCAATGACGTATTCGCCTGCTTCAAATTCGCTGCTCTTGATAATCTTCTTGAACGAACCGTCGTCCTGCTTCTTGAAGAAGAGCACATCCAGATAGGGCAGTGACAGAGCCTTGAAGTTGCTCAGTTCCCACTTGGCATATACCGATTCACTGCTGGTATAGCTGAATCCTACATAGACGGTCTGTCCCTTATATTCCGAGAGGTCGATGGGTCCGATATTCACAAAGTTCCAGTTTGTGCCGGAAGCGCGTTTGGGGAAGCTCAACGGTGTCCACACCACCTTCTCCGATGCCGAACCTCCACCGATGCTGGGCTCAACCTCTGAGTAAGCATAGTTGACCAGTGCCATATCGCCCATTGCGGCATCCGGCATGGATTCTTTCAGCAACTTGGCAATCTTGCCTTCTGTCTTCGGAGTGAGGAAATAGGCCTGTACCTTGTCACCCCATACAGATTCGTAAGCCTCTTCAGCCAAATCTACTACCTCAGCTTTGCCAAAGGCGGCAAGATAAGCCGGTTCACCAACCAGCTGATTGTAAGTGACTTTAACGGACGATTTGTCATCCGCTGTGGGATAAGTAGCTGCCAGATAGGCAGGGATATAGGTAGAAGCACTGATTTCGTCAGTGAAATATTTGTTGTTGGTCAGTTTGGAAAGCTCGCCCGACAAGCCGGCAGCCGAAGCCAGGCTCTTGTTGGTCGTGTTGGTAGCAATGCTTTTGTAGTCAGCATCAGTCAGCGTCAGTTCCAACTGTTTCACGTCGGTTTCTTCGTATTTGCCGAAACCATCCAGCTTGTCTTCGTTCCAGTCGTCACCACAACCGGCCAACACCATGGAAGCCATGGCTGCGTATAAAAACTTAGTATTGATCTTCATAATCTCGAATGTTGCTTTGAATGGTTAGAAATTGATTTTCAGCTTCACGGAGTAGGTGCGTCCGAAGGCATAGAATACACGGTAAGCATCCTGCCATTTGCCTGTACCACCGTCATAGGCATCAACTATATACTGGTAGTCGAGCAAGTTGTTCACGTTGCCCACCAATGTAGCGTTGCAGTTGCCCATCTTGAACTTGTAGCTGGCGTTCAGGTCAAACTGGCCACCCGAAGGCACTTTCCAAGGATCGTTGACGTTCAGTTCCGTGTTGGCCAGAATGTTGCTGGACGAAAGCTGATAGTCGGCATAGAGGTTGGCGTAGTGTGTATAGTCCAGTCCCACGCGCAGGCCCTTCATCAGGTTGACGTTGGCACCGATGGCCGCTGTGGTCTGTGCCGAACCTCCCACTTTTACCCCCTTCTGGTTGATGGTAAACTTGGCATGGTCCTCTGCTCCGATGCCCGAAGCTACCGTTCCCTTGAGATCCTTCAGCGGGTCGCCTGCCGAGTTATAGAAGTAACCGGTTGCGTTGCTGTTCCACTTCCAGTCGCCTACAGAGAGCATACCGGTCAGTTCCAACCAGCGCAGCGGGCGTGCTTTCACGTCCAGTTCCACACCGATGTGCTTGGCGTCCACACCCGCCATGTTGAACATGTAGCGGTCCGTATTGCCATTGGCATCTGTATAGTCGCCCGTCTTGGTTGTAGTCTTGTCCATCCACAAGGTATAGTAGGCGTTCAGGTTGGCTGAGAGCCAGCGGTTCTTGAAGCCGTAACCTATTTCGGCCGAGAAGATTTTTTCATTAATGGCATCAGGGTTCGTCTCGTTGCTGACGGTACTGTTCAGGAAGGCACCACCCGAGAAGAAGGGTGCACGACTGATATATCCCACGTTGAAGAATACGTTGTGGTTCTCGGTCAGATTATAGTTGGCACCACCCTTGATGGTGTAGCCCAGGAAGTTCAGTGTCTCCGATTTTTCGTGCTCCTTGTCGTAATAGAAGCGGTCCTTTCTCCAGTAGCCTGTATTCGACAGCGAACCAGCCACGAAAGCGGCAAGTTTGTCTTTGTTGTACTCCATCTGGAAGAAGGCACCCTCAGACATCACGTAGCCGTCGTAGTCACGATATACTACGTCGCCCACACTCAGTTTCTCATACTGCCAGGCCGGATTCGCTGCAGCGGCATTGTTCGAAGCCTTCACGCGGCCACGATAGTAGGAGTCGGTATAGTACTGACCGTTGTAGAGGTCTGTGATTTCGTTGGTATGTATACCTTTATAATAACGGAAATCCACGCCACCGTAGAAGTCGATGTTCTTGTTCAGCTTCGAGGTATAGGTTGAGAGCAATCCGTACCAGCGGTGCGAGTTCTTTGATTTGGTCATCACCATCACCGAACCCTTGTCACTCTGTTCGTTCAACTCCTGAATCTGGTCATAGGCAAATGTACCGTCGGCATTACGGAAGGCCGTATTCAGTACACCGTTGCTGCATCCGTACCAGTTGTTGGCGTCGGTAGAGGTCAGGCCGAGACCCTTGTTGCCGCCACCTTCACCGATGGATACGTAGAGTGCGGTACTCAGTGAAGAGTGGTCGTTGATCTGCCACTGATGGTTCAAGCTGATTTGCGGCTTGTGGTAGAAGTTCTTGGCAGAAGTCAAGCGTTCGCCGTTCTTGCCGAATCCGTATGTGGGATTGTATCGGTACTGCTGTCCGTCGGGCATATATTTGCGTACCTGTTGCCAGCCTTCAATGGTAAGTCCGTCATAAGCCGAACGTTGGTTGTGCCATTGCGGAGCACCGAATCCGGTCAGCGACAGGGTGTGGTTGTCACCCAGCTGCTTGGAGATGTTGACAAACCAGTTGTAGCCCTCATACTCTGTACCCTGTATGTATCCGTCACCCCAACGTCTGCCACCCAAGATGGTGAATGCCCATCCGTCTTTGGTCAGACCGGAAGATACGTTGAACAGAATGGTATTGGCACCGTCGTTGCCGACGCCGTAAGATACACTTCCGCCCTTCTTCTGGTCGGTTGTACGAGTCACGATGTTGATGGTACCGCCCACTGAGGGAGAAGAGACCTTGGAGGCACCCAGACCACGCTGTGTCTGCATCGAACGGGTCACGTCGCTCAGTCCGGCCCAGTTGCTCCAGTAAACACCTCCCCACTCCATGTCGTTCACGGGTACACCGTTCACCATCACACCAATGTTGGCTGCCTGGAAACCGCGCATATTGATTTTAGAGTCACCATATCCACCACCGTTCTTGGTGGCATAGACACCCGGAGTAGATTTCAACACTTCAGGGAATTCCTGGGTACCCAGCTTCTCTTCGATAAAGACGGGGTCTACCGTAGAGAGAGCGACAGGTGTCTTGCGGGCCACGGCTACGGAAGAGGTAATCACCACGTCTGTCAGCATCACGGCATCGGGTTTCATCTGTATCGTACCCAGATTGACCGTCGCACCGGTCTGTGTAATCTTCTTTTTCAGTTCTTTGTAACCGATGTAACTGAACACCAAGGTGCTGTTCTTCCCGACACGTTGGTTGAAGTAACCGTCTATGTCGGTTACGGAACCTTGTGTAGTTCCCTCAACCTTGATGGCTGCACCGACTAACGGTTCGCCTGTCTCTGCATCGACAAGCTGACCCTTCACGGTAGTCTGGGCATATGTCACGGCACTGAATGCCGACAACACTGCCACCAACAGGAAATGAATAAGTTGTTTTCTCATAACGCTGTTTGTTTGTTAATAGATAAGTTAATTATAAAATTTTTATGTGGCAAATATAACTCTTTTCTTAAAATAAACGCATGACAATATGAATAAATTTTGAAAGACAAGGCAAAGAAAACAGTTGATTCCTGTATCAAAGTGTTAATTATATCGGGATTGAATAAAAAAACAGTGAGGAGAATATGCCTCTCTCTCTTCACGATGGGCACACTCCCCTCACTGCTGTCTGTCCGGACTATCTATCAGTCGGTCATCAGCTTGCGATATCGCACGCGCGTAGGCTCTTCTCGGCCCAGACGCTTCAGCTTGTTCTCTTCATATTCCGAGTACGAGCCTTCGAAGAAGAATACGTTCGAATCACCTTCAAAGGCCAGGATATGCGTACAGATGCGATCCAGGAACCAGCGGTCGTGACTGATGACGACTGCACAGCCGGCAAAATCTTCCAGGCCCTCTTCCAAAGCACGCAGTGTGTTCACATCGATGTCGTTGGTAGGCTCGTCCAGCAGCAGTACGTTACCCTCCTCCTTCAGGCAGAGAGCCAGATGCAGACGGTTTCGTTCACCGCCCGACAACACGCCGCACAGCTTCTCCTGGTCTGCACCCGAGAAGTTGAAGCGGCTCAGATAGGCACGGGCGTTGATGTCGCGTCCTCCCATCCGAATCAGTTCGTTGCCACCCGAAATCACCTGATATACCGTCTTGTTGGGGTCGATGTCCTTGTGCTGCTGGTCCACATAGGCCACTTTCACCGTCTCGCCCACTTCAAACTCGCCTCGGTCTACCTTCTCCAATCCCATAATCAGGCGGAACAGGGTTGTTTTTCCTGCACCGTTAGGGCCTATGATACCCACGATGCCGTTGGGCGGAAGCATGAAGTTCAGGTCATCAAACAGCAGCTTTTCTCCGAAGGCTTTGGCCACGTGCTTGGCCTCTATCACCTTGTTGCCCAGACGCGGACCGTTGGGGATGAAGATTTCCAGTTTCTCCTCTTTCTCCTTCACATCCTCGTTCAGCAGCTTGTCGTACGAGTTCAGACGGGCCTTTCCCTTGGCCTGACGTGCCTTGGGAGCCATGCGTACCCACTCCAACTCACGTTCCAGCGTCTTCCGGCGTTTGCTGGCCGTTTTCTCCTCCATCTCCATCCGTTTCGTCTTCTGTTCCAGCCAGCTGGAGTAGTTGCCTTTCCAGGGGATGCCTTCACCGCGGTCCAGTTCCAGAATCCATCCGGCCACATGGTCCAGAAAGTAGCGGTCGTGTGTCACGGCAATCACCGTTCCCTCGTACTGCTGCAAGTGCTGCTCCAGCCAGTCGATGGATTCTGCATCCAGGTGGTTGGTAGGCTCGTCCAGCAGCAGGATGTCCGGCTTCTGCAGCAACAGTCGGCACAGTGCCACACGTCTGCGTTCACCTCCCGAGAGATGTTCTACGCTTTGGTCTTCAGGCGGACAGCGCAGGGCATCCATAGCCCGTTCCAACTTGCTGTCCAGATTCCAGGCGTCGGTAGCGTCAATGATGTCCTGCAGTTCGGCCTGTCTGGTGAAGAGTTTCTCCATTTTGTCTGCATCCTCATAATATTCGGGCAGACCGAATTTCTGGTTAATCTCCTCGTACTCAGCCAGCGCGTCCACAATGGGTTGCACACCCTCCATGACCACCTGTTTCACCGTCTTGGCCGGATCCAGATAAGGTTCCTGAGCCAGATATCCTACCGAATACCCCGGCGAGAACACCACTTCACCTTGATAGGACTTGTCCAGTCCGGCGATAATCTTGAGCAGCGTTGATTTACCCGATCCGTTCAGACCGATGATACCGATTTTCGCTCCGTAGAAGAACGAGAGATAGATATTCTTCAGTACCTGCTTGTTGTTCTGCTGGATGGTCTTGTTCAGTCCCACCATCGAGAAAATGATTTTCTTGTCGTCTACTGTTGCCATGCTACTATGTAATCTTTTGAAAGTATATATAATATATGTATAATAACGCATCTTTTTGGCCGGCTCTCTCCTCCCCCCTTCGGTGGTGCAGTTGTCCGTCCCTTCGAATCAGCGTGTAAATGTAGCGTTTTTCTTCGAATTGGCCAAGCAGGACTAAAAAAACAGCAAAACACTTGTTCGTTCCAAATAAACTTCCTACCTTTGCACCCGCTTAACCGCAAAGGGATTGATTCGCTAGCTCAGCAGGTAGAGCACAACACTTTTAATGTTGGGGTCTTGGGT
>JBJEHI010000109.1:0-29256 GCA_051875915.1 Bacteroides sp. | reverse complement strand
ATCTCGAAGGTCCCTTTTTCAATTATTCTAATAAATCATTTTAGAGGAAAGGTAGTGTTTTCTATGGAAAAACTATCCTATGAATGCCATTATCATGCTCCAAAGTCGCCTTTCAGCGTCCGTTTGATGCGGCGGACGGCTTTTGCCCAGAAGCAGTTGGTACGGTGGTAGTAGCGGGCAAAGCAGCGGCGGGCATCCTGATTTTCCTCAACCGGCTCGATGCGGGCCAGCGGCAACGGACGGGTCCAGAGGCGGGAATCGTAGAGTCCTCCTCCCCCGCAATGGGTACCGCTACCGTCAAAACCGGTGTTCTGCACCAGCGAGCGTCCCACGTTCAGTGACAGAATGCCGGCCAGAAAGAGGCTGGCATTCCAGCGAATGGCCCAGGAGTTGTTTTTTCCTTGCACCTGCCGGCGCAACATGCGGGTGAAGCGGTAGGTACCCCCGAAATCGAAGGTGCGCGTCAGCTTCTCCTCCTCCAGGCGGCGGAGCAGGGCGGCACCATCGGGATTGAAGTGCTGCCAGGCCCTGGCCCAAGTGCCCCATCCCCAGCTGCCTGTCCACTTGATGAGGAAAGTGGGGGGCAACGAAGGATCCTGCGTGAAGTCGCACGCCTGGATATGGCCTACCCGAGGTTCGTCGGCATACATCTCCAGCGCCTCGTTCATGAAGCGTAGGAAGTAGGGAGCCACCACCAGGTCGTCCTCCAGCACGATGACCCGCCCGTAGCGGTTTACTTGGGTGGTCACGCCGTCGATGACGTTGCGGGCCAGCCCCCAATTCGCGGAACGCTCCACCAGCTCTACTGAGCCAAAGCCGTCGAGGGTATGCAGATAGCGGCGCACCTCGGCCACCGATGCCTCATCAACTGCCTCGCGGGCGGCATCGGAGTAGACTATCAACGGGCTTTCTACGGACTCTGCATTGGTGCGCAGGCTTTCTATCAGTCGGCGGGTATGTGTCGGCCTGTTGTAGGTGAAGATCAGAATGGGAGCATATTCTTTTTTCTGTATCATAATCAGTATGTTTCTTTTCAGGATGGAAGATGGATGTACGACGGTGCCTGCTGGCGGTTCTGCTTTCTGTAGCGGACAACCTCACCTGTCCGCCCGGCCACCTGACAGGTCATGCGCAGAAAGGCGGCTGCATCTGCCAGCCGACCGGCCCATAGTGCCTTCCACGTCTTCTTGACACCTGCCAGCACCCCATAGGCAAAAGCCTGCACAAAGGGACGGCGGATGTTGGCGTATTCAGAGAGCAGATAAACCTGCTCCGAACGCAGGAATGCCTCGCGCGTGACGGTACGCTCCTCGCGGTCATGACAGCCCGAGACGGCAGGCGAGTAACCCACGGCATAACTGTGAAAACGCACCCGGTTGATGTAGTCCACATCTTCGCCATAGTGGTAGAAGAGCGGACAGAAGCCGCCCACCTGCTTCAGTACAGCCAGCGGAATCAGCCAGAAGGCTGCATTGACAAAGGAGACGGGGCGGAGTGTTGCCTCTCCATCAGCCTGAGGTATGGCATCTCTGTCCAGCCCTGTATAGGCTGCAAAGCCAGCCTCCAGCCGATCGCCCCGACCGGTCAGATGGAGGGGCGACAAAATGCCGTATTGCGGATAGCGGTCGGACAGCTGCAGCAGCGTCTCCAGCGTCCGCTCACCGACCCACGCATCTTGGTTGAGCAGGAAGACGGCTCGGCACCCTTGCTGCATGGCGCGGGCGATGCCCAGGTTGTTGGCCCGTCCGAAACCCAGATTGGTATGGCTCTCTATGAGGTGTACCTCGGGATAGCGGCTGCGCAGCAACGGCACTGTGCGGTCCTGCGAGGCGTTGTCCACCACGATGACCTCGGCCTGCAGCGACGAACGCCGCAGGCTGCCCAAGCAACGCTCCATCCAGCGTTCAAAATTGTACGATACGATTATGACTGCTATCTTGCTCATCGTTCACCTTTTTCCCTTTCTGCATCAATCAGACCGACCAAAGCGTCTGAACGACCGCTCACCACCTTGCGGGCAAACATCTTGCCCGACTCACGCAAGCGGAGCCAGTCGTCCGCCGTCAGCAGCTTGATGCACTTTCCATATTCTATATAGTGTAGGGGGGTCAGCGCATACAGCCCCCGATAGGCTCCTTCATAGCGGATGGCCTTGCCTGCAAAAGGAGAGTTGAAGACGAGGGTCTGTATGCACATCTCGCTGGGCACAAAGCTATGGCGGAAATAGCGTACCACCTCCCTCTCCCGACATAGTGCGTCGTAAACGAAGCGGGCACATACCCCCGTCAGTGCCCAGTAGTCGGAGCCGAAGTAGACATCGACCTCCTTTCCCCCTTGCAACATCACGCAGACAGGCTTCCGCCAAGGGAGCAGGCGCATCAGCCAGCGACCGGCCACCACCAGTTTGTTCTTCAGCCAGCTGTTACGCCACGGCAGGTCACGAAAGGGGTGATAGTGCGTCACCCGTCGCAGGAAGCGTGCCTCGCCCGAGCGAGTAAGGTTCATTCCCATGATAAGCTCCTGGTCGATGTGCGTTTCGAAATAGCTGCGGATGGCCTGCCGGCTCCACAACGGATAGTCTTGCCCGCTCAGGCAGACCACCCTGCCATACTCCACCCCGCTCTGCATCACCGCCTTCAGCAGTTCCTTCTGATACTCCACCTGTTCCCATCCGCCCCAACTAATCCAATGACGAGGCACGAAGGTAACCCGTCCGGCCAGCTGCTTGCGGAAAGGGGCATCGTCCACCTTGCGATCAATGTGCACATAGAAGTCGGCCCACCCATCGTCCAAAGCATCCACCAGCCTGCGCAAATGGGGTGCGTCGGTATAGGCAGAGAGTATATAGGCGATGCGCATCATAGGCCGCCTCCCTTCCCCCTTCGGAACAGGAACTGAAGCGTCTCGCGGAAGATGACCGACTGCCACCTCCACAACACCAAGGCATACAGACCAGCCACCAGCACCACCTTGACCAGTAGGCGTAGGCAAAGGCCGTCCAGCGGACGTGCCACGCAATAGGCACCTGCTGTCAGCAGCACCGACAGCAACAGATAGGGAGAGATGTCCTTTAGCATCTGTCCCAGCGTCAGCCCTATCTCACGATGCACGAAAGCGAACCATACTGCTATCCAGCCGATGTGTACCGCCACGAAGAGGCGCAACATCCACTCCAGCCCGTAGGGACGCATCAGGCAGGCCACACCCAGCTGCATCACACAGAGGCAGACGGTGCTACCCATGTAGATGGATGACCGCCCCCGGCTGATAATCAGATTGGAGAAGAGCGTGGCCAACGGCACAAACGCCCCCCACAGGCAGAGCAACTGCAACATGCCGGCAGCGGGCAGCCACTTCTCGGTCAGAGCGAGTACTATCAGCTCGTGCGACACGATGCTCAGCCCCAGCATGGCAGGGAAAGAGACAAAAGCGGTGAAGCGCAGCAGCTTGCGGAAGACGGCCAGCTGACGGCTGCGGTCATCGGCTACCTGCGCCAGCACCGGCTGGGCAATGCCGTTGATCATACCTGTAATGCAGGTATGGCCCATGGTGTTCCACTTGTTGGCCTGCGTAAAGTTGCCCACCTCGCGTGCCGAATAGAACTTGCCCAACAGCACGGAGAAGAGGTTGTTGTTGATGATGGTGAAGATGTTGGTCACGATAATCTTGCTACTGAACCCTATCATCTCGCGGATGGGACGGAAGTCGAAGCTGCGGTCGGGATGCCAACGAGAGAAACGGAAATTGAGCAGCGTCATCACCGTGACGAACACGATGCTTTGCAGAGCAATTCCCCAATAGGCAAAGCCGCAGGCTGCCAGCACGATGCCCACAACCCCCGACACCAGTAGGCTGGAGAGGGAGATGAGGGTCGTCTCCTTGGTGCGCATCTGCTTGAACAGGCAGGCCCGCGGCGCAATGCTCAGGCTGGAGATGACAAAGCCCAGAAAAGAGAGACGGGCCAGCGGCACCAGCTGGGGGGTCTGATAGAAAGCGGCAATCCACGGAGCGGCCACGAAGAGCAGCAGATAGAGCGTCAGGCTACACGTCAGGCTGAACCAGAAGACGGCATTGAAGTCGCGTTGCGTCGCCTCCTTGCGGTTGGTCAGCGCCGAGATGAAGCCTCCCTCCTGCAAGGCGGCCGCAATGGCCGAAAAGACAGTAAGCATCCCCACCATACCATAATCCGAGGGCGACAGCATACGTCCCAGCACAATGCCGAACAGCAGGTTCAGCAGCTGTTGCATGCCGTTGCTCACCCCGCCCCAGAAGAGGCCTTTTGCCGTCTTCTCCTTCAGAGATTGACCGTTGTGACTATCCACTGTCTTTTCATTCTACTTAATCTCCTGTCATCAGACGGTGTTCACGCAGCAGTTCGTCGTGCAGCTGGAAAGAGTTCCACAACACGTTGTGCGGTGTCAGGCTCGCCTTCAAGTCCACCTTGTCGATACCGGCCTGCCGATAGCGGTTCAGAAAGCGGCTGAGCATCGCATCGTCAAAGCCGCGGAACAGCATCATCTCGTCCGTGAAGGCCGGACCGCTATACACAGAGGCATGACGCACGAAGCCCGGCATTCCTACCACCACACCTATGGGCTGTGTGTAGTCCTCGCGCGGCACCTCGTCTACGGGTATGCCCATCTGCTCGCAAAGGCGGCGGATGAGCTTACCTTTCGGAGAATCCAGGTTATAGAGAAATATCTTTTCCATGCAGAGAAAACGGTTATTTCACCTCGCTGCCGGGCTTCACCTCACGCAGCAGAGAGGTAACGGCCAACGAGCCGTCATAGTTCTCGGCCGAAAGAATCATGCCTTCGCTCACCAGCCCGTTCTTGAACTGACGCGGAGCCAGATTGGCAATGAAGAGCACCTGCTTGCCTACCAGCTCTTCCGGCTTGTAGTGCTGGGCGATGCCGCTCACGATGGTCCGATCCTCCAAGCCGTCGGCAATACGGAACTTCAACAGTTTCTTCATCTTAGGCACAGCCTCACATTCCAATACCGTACCTACACGGATATCCAACCTTTCAAACTCCTCGAACGTGATGAGAGGCTTGATGGGGTTAGCCTGGTAATTGGCTGCTTCATTGGCCTTCTTGATGGCCTCCAGTTTGTCGGTCTGTGCCTGGATAGCCTCATCGTCAATCTTCTCGAAGAGCAGTTCCGGCTCGGCCAGCAGATGACCGGCAGGCAGTAAGTTGTCGCTGCCCAGCTGGGCCCAGTCGAAGCTCTCCATATTGAGCATCTTGCGCAGACGCTCGCTGCTGAAGGGCAGGAAGGGTTCGAAGGCAATGGCCAGATTGGCCACTAACTGCAAGGAGATGTGCAGGATGGTTGCCACCCGCTGCATGTCGGTCTTGGCCAGCTTCCAAGGTTCGGTATCAGCCAGGTACTTGTTGCCGATGCGGGCCAGGTTCATGGCCTCCTTCTGGGCATCGCGGAACTTGAAGGCATCAAGCAGTTTCTCTACCTCCTGCTTAACGTCCGCAAACTCCTTCAGCGTCTGGCGGTCGTAGTCGGTCAATTCACCGCAGGCAGGCACCGTGCTGTTGAAGTATTTCTTGGTCAGCTGTAAGGCACGGTTCACGAAGTTGCCGTAGACAGCCACCAGTTCGTTGTTGTTACGCGCCTGGAAATCCTTCCAAGTGAAGTCGTTGTCCTTCGTTTCGGGCGCGTTGGCCGTCAGCACATAGCGCAATACGTCCTGCTTGCCGGGGAAGTCCTGCAGATACTCGTGTAACCACACAGCCCAATTGCGCGAGGTCGATATTTTATCGCCCTCCAGATTGAGAAACTCGTTGCTCGGCACGTTATCAGGCATGATATAGCCGCCGTGCGCCTTCATCATAACGGGGAAGATGAGGCAGTGGAACACGATGTTGTCCTTGCCGATGAAGTGTATCAGGCGTGTCTCGGGATCCTGCCACCACTGCTGCCAGCTACCCCAGCGTTCGGGCTGAGCATCGCACAGCTCCTTGGTGTTGCTGATGTAGCCGATGGGCGCATCGAACCACACGTAGAGCACCTTGCCCTCAGCTCCCTCTACCGGCACGGGGATGCCCCACTCCAGGTCGCGCGTCATGGCACGGGGCTGCAAGTCCATGTCGAGCCACGACTTGCACTGGCCATATACGTTAGGACGCCACTCCTTGTGCCCCTCCAGAATCCATTGCTTCAACCACTCCTGATACTGTCCCAGCGGCAGGTACCAGTTCTTGGTAGGGCGCTTCACGAGGCCGTGGCCAGGGTTGTTCTTGTTGGTGGGATTGATGAGTTCATCGGGCGACAGGGTGGCACCGCACTTCTCGCACTGGTCGCCGTAGGCCCCTTCCGCCCCACAGCGCGGGCAAGTGCCTACAATGTTGCGGTCGGTCAGGAACTCGCCGGTCACCTCGTCGCAGAACTGCTCCTCGGTAATCTCCTCCAGCTTGCCCTCGTCATAGAGCTTGCGGAAGAAGTCGGATGCAAATTTGTGATGGATGTCGCTGGTGGTGCGGCTATAGATATCGAACGAAATGCCGAACTCCTCAAACGAGCGTTTGATGAGCGAGTGGTAACGGTCTACCACATCCTGCGTAGTGATGCCCTCCTTGCGGGCGCGGATGGTGACGGGAACGCCATGCTCGTCACTGCCGCCAATAAAGATTACCTCTTCCTTCTTCAGACGCAGGTAACGCACATAGATGTCGGCAGGCACATAGACGCCAGCCAAATGTCCGATGTGGACGGGACCGTTGGCATACGGCAAAGCCGATGTAACGGTAGTACGTTTGAACTTTTTTTCCATATATTCTCTAATCTTTTTGTTTTGAACGCATTTAGGTGTGCAAAAGTAGAGAAAATCTGCGAGATTGCACACTGCTACATCAAGAATCTTCTATTTTGAGACACGTCCATATCATTTACACCCGCTTTCCTTATCACCTGAAGGAATGCTGGTAATGCCGCTCAATGTCTCTCACTTGCCATCCTGTCCGACCTATGTTGGCACGGACAACGGCACAAAATGAGTGCGAAGCGGTGGTTTCACGCAAAAATTTGGCGCACTAATTTCATTGTCTCTGCGGATTGCACTATCTTTGCACCTCCCAAACAAACCAGAAAATACTTTAGGAATCATGACGATAGAAGAAAGATTAGCGACATCCGTATCCAACGGACTGAAAGCCCTTTACGGCGCGGAGATACCCGCCGGACAAGTACAATGGCAAAAAACCAAAAAAGAGTTTGAAGGACACCTCACACTGGTGGTATTCCCTTACCTGCGCATGTCGCGCAAAAGCCCGGAACAGACCGCCAACGAACTGGGCGAATACCTGAAACAGAACGAACCGGCCGTGGCCGACTTCAATGCTGTGAAAGGATTCCTGAACATCACCATCGCCACCTCGGCATGGATTGAACGGCTCAACACCATCCACTCGGATGCCGAGTATGGACTGAAGAGAGCCGACGAGCAGTCACCGCTGGTGATGATTGAATATTCGTCGCCCAATACCAACAAGCCGCTCCATCTGGGACATGTACGCAACAACCTGCTGGGAGGAGCCTTGGCCAACATACTGGCCGCCAACGGCAACCGCGTGGTGAAGACCAACATCGTGAACGACCGCGGCATCCACATCTGCAAGTCGATGCTGGCATGGCTGAAATATGGCAACGGAGAGACACCCGCATCGAGCGGCAAGAAGGGCGACCACCTGATAGGCGACTACTACGTGGCTTTTGACAAGCATTATAAGGCGGAAGTGAAGGAGCTGATGGCCCGCTACCTGGCCGAAGGCATGGAGGAAGAGGCCGCCAAAGCCAAGGCCGAAGCCGAATCGCCTCTGATGAAGGAGGCACGCGAGATGCTGGTGAAGTGGGAAGCAGGCGACCCTGACGTGCGCGGACTGTGGAAGCAGATGAACGATTGGGTGTATGCGGGATTTGACGAGACCTACCGCATGATGGGCGTGGGATTTGACAAAATTTACTACGAATCGAACACCTATCTGGCAGGTAAGAAGAAGGTGCTGGAAGGACTGGAAAAGGGACTCTTCTACCGTAAGGAGGATGGCTCCGTATGGGCAGACCTCACCCCGCAGGGACTCGACCACAAGCTGCTGCTCCGCTCGGACGGTACCTCGGTGTACATGACGCAAGATATAGGTACCGCCGAACAGCGTTTTGCCGACTATCCCATCGACAAAATGGTGTACGTGGTGGGCAACGAACAGAACTACCACTTTCAGGTACTCTCCATCCTGCTGGACCGACTGGGATTCGAGTGGGGCAAGAATCTGGTACACTTCTCGTATGGCATGGTGGAACTGCCTGAAGGAAAGATGAAGAGCCGCGAAGGCACCGTGGTGGATGCCGACGACCTGATGGCCGAGATGATTGCTACGGCCAAAGAGACCAGCGGAGACCTGGGCAAGCTGGACGGACTGACGCAAGCCGAAGCCGACGACATCGCACGCATCGTAGGATTGGGTGCACTGAAATACTTCATCCTGAAGGTGGATGCCCGCAAGAACATGACGTTCAACCCCAAGGAGTCTATCGACTTCAACGGCAACACTGGTCCCTTTATCCAATACACATACGCACGCATCCAATCCGTGCTGCGCAAGGCTGCCGAGGCAGGCATCTGCATCCCGCAACAGCTGGACACAGACATCGCCTTGAGCACCAAGGAAGAGGGACTGATACAGATGCTGGCCGACTTCCCCGCCATCGTGCGTCAGGCAGGGCAAGACTATAGTCCATCGGTTATCGCCAACTATTGCTACGACCTGGTGAAGGAGTACAACCAGTTCTACCACGACTTCAGCATCTTGCGCGAAGCCGATGAGCGGATTAAGGTGCTGCGACTGACGTTGTCGGCCAACGTAGCCAAAGTGGTACGCCTCGGTATGGGGCTGCTGGGTATCGAGGTACCTGAACGTATGTAATACCAACAAAGGAAAATAGAAGGAAGGAGGATGGCGGCTTTGCATGCTCATTCTCCTTCCCTATTCATCTGCTAAACTACTGAAGTAAACAAATGATACGTCAATGTGCCATTCTGTTCGGATGTCTGGCGTTAGGTGAACTATTCATCTACCTGACCCACATCAAACTTCCCTCCAGCATCATAGGTATGCTGCTGCTGACTCTCTTCCTGAAACTTGGCTGGATCAAGCTGCATTGGGTACAAGGCTTGTCCGACTTTCTGGTAGCCAACCTCGGCTTCTTCTTCGTACCACCCGGCGTGGCCCTGATGCTCTATTTCGACATCATTGCCGCCCAATTCTGGCCCATCGTAACAGCCACATTGGTCAGCACGGCACTGGTCATCGTCGTCACAGGCTGGGTACATCAGTCGGCATTGAAGCTGAAACGGTTGCAGAAGAAATCGCCTGCACACCGTCCCCACAAATCGTAGAACTACAACTATCCAACTATGGACTTCCTACAAAACGAATTTTTCCTGCTGGCCATCACATTCGGCATCTTCTTCTTGGCCAAGCTGTTGCAGAAGAAAACAGGCATCATGCTACTCAACCCCATCCTGCTGACCATCGCCGCACTGATTGCCTTCCTGAAGATGGCAGGCATCAGCTATGAGACTTACCACGAGGGAGGACACCTCATTGAGTTTTGGCTGAAGCCGGCCGTCGTGGCACTGGGTGTTCCCCTCTACCTGCAGTTAGAGACCATCAAGAAGCAACTGCTCCCCATTCTGCTCTCCCAACTGGCAGGCTGTGTGGTCGGAGTGGTATCCGTCGTGCTGACAGCACGCTGGATGGGTGCTTCGGAAGCGGTCATCTATTCGCTGGCTCCCAAATCGGTCACTACCCCCATTGCCATGGAGGTGGCCAGTTCATTGGGAGGCATTCCCTCGCTGACGGCAGCCGTCGTGGTATGCGTCGGCTTGCTGGGTGGCATATTGGGCTTCAAGACGATGCAGCTGACCCGCGTACAAAGCCCCATGGCACAAGGCATCTCTATGGGAACCGCTGCCCATGCCGTGGGGACATCGGCCGCCATGGAGGTTAGTCGAAAGTATGGTGCCTTTGCCAGCCTTGGACTGACACTGAACGGCATCCTCACGGCACTGCTCACTCCTGCCATTCTTCGCCTATTGGGGCTGCTTTCCTAACTCCTCATAATCTCTGACACATGATTACCTTTCATGATATCACCCTACAGGACAGGCCGCTCATCACGGCCTATACCCTGAACAGTCCCCGCCGTAACTGCGACTTGTCGTTCTCGAACCTTTGCAGCTGGCGTTTCCTCTACCACACCCGATATGCCATCTTCGAAGGATTCCTGCTACTGAAGTTCTGGGCCGACGGCAAGCTGGTGTATATGATGCCCATCGGCGACGGAGCGTTGGAGAAGGCTATCGGTGCCTTGCGTGAAGATGCCCATCAGGAAGGGCAACCCTTCTGTCTGCTGGGTATCTGCGCCAATATGTGCGAGGAGCTGGAGCAGCTGATGCCTGGCCAGTTCTGCTTCACCGCCGACCGCGACTATGCAGACTACCTCTACCTGCGTACCGACCTGGCCACGCTGGCAGGCAAAAAACTGCAGGCCAAGCGCAACCATGTCAACAAATTCAAGCGCACCTATAACTACGAATACCGCCCCATCACCCCCGACCACATTCAAGAGTGCCTGGAGCTGGAAGCGGAATGGTGTAAAGCCAACAACTGCGACCAACAGGAGGGGACGGGCAACGAACGGCAGGCACTGGTATATGCCCTCCATCATTTTGAGGAGTTGGGACTGACTGGAGGCATCCTCTATGTAGAGGGACGCATCGCCGCCTTCACCTTTGGGATGCCCATCAATCGGGACACCTTCGGCGTACACGTAGAGAAGGCCGACACGCGCATCGACGGTGCATACGCCATGATTAACTACGAGTTTGCCAACCACATCCCCGGACAATATACCTACCTCAATCGGGAGGAAGACCTTGGCATCGAGGGGTTGCGCAAGGCCAAACTCTCCTATCAGCCAGCCCTTATTCTGGAGAAATACGTCGCCTGCCTGAAGGAGGACCCCATAGGAGAAATCAAGTGGTAAACACCATACAGACATACAGCGATGCCAACCGAAAAAGAAGAGACCAGACAACTGTGGGAATGCTGCTTCCACGACAGTGAGGCATTTACCGATTTATACTTCCGCCTCCGCTACCGCGACGACATCAACATCACCGCACAGCGGAAGGGACGCAGCGTGGCAGCCCTGCAAATGATACCCTATCCCATGAGCTGGGAAGAGGAAGTCATCCCGACGGCCTACATATCTGGGGTCTGCACCCATCCCGACTATCGCAATCAAGGCATCATGGGATCCTTGCTGGCTGATAGCTTTGCACACATGTACGAAAGAGGCATCCAGCTGGCTACACTGATTCCTGCCGAACCTTGGCTGTTCGACTATTATGCCCGATTTGGTTTCGCTTCGCTCTTCCGTTATCAGGTCAAACCCTTCGTACCTTCAGCAGACTTTATGCTTCCGTCCGGATATCACATCGTATATGGCAACATTGACAGAAAGGAGTTGTATGAATACTTCCATCAGATGCAGCAGCAGCGTTCCTGCTACCTGCTGCATACAGAGGAGGATTTTCGCGTCATACTGGCCGACCTGCGTCTGAGCGAAGGGTATTATGCGCTGTTGCAACACAACGGGAAAGCGACTGCCATCGCATTGCTCTACCCACAAGCCGATGGTCAAGGTTGGATAGCAGGGGACTGGATGGCAGATACGTATGCTGCAGGCCAGACATTGCTGGAAGGCATCTGTCACGAAAAGAAACTACAAGGAGTGGATATCATCACCCCGGCTCATGAGGAAGCAGGTAGCCGGCCACTGGGCATGGCACGTCTCATCAATGCCTCTGCCATGCTGCAACGCTATGCTGCCCGGCATCCCGAGGTATCTGCCTGTTTTTACTTGACAGACAAGGAACTGACCTGCAACGAAGGATGCTATCGGATAGAGAAGGGGGAATGCAAAAAGAGTGTCGGTCAGTTGGCATCGTCCGACTACCCGACACTCTCTATCAGTCAGCTTACCGAAAAGCTATTGGCCCCGCAACATCCTTACATGAGTCTGATGCTGAACTAAAGGTACAGCTTACAAGCCGCTGAAGTTCACTCCTTCAAAGACCAAGGAAGGTATCAGCCAAGAGCGGTCTTGCGGATCGTTGCCCACAGCCACCAGTCCGCTCCACAGCTCCAGAAAGTTGCCCGTCACGTTCATCTCATTGACGGGTTGGGTGAGACGGCCGTTCTCTATCAGGAAGCCTTCGATACCGTAGGAGAAATCGCCCGTACTGCTGTTGCTGTTACCACCATTGAACCCTGTCACCAGAATGCCACGCTCTACATCGGTTACCAGCCCGTTCAAATCTTTGCTGCCCGGCTTCAACACCACGCGCGAGGGGGCACTGATGGTGGGCTCTACGTTCATCTTCTTCGCATTGTACGTATCAATGAAGTAGGTACGCAACACACCTTGTTCAAAGATATCGCGCGGCTGGGTAGCCACCCCTTCGTTGTCGAAATAAGAGGAGCCTTTTCCTCCTACCACATGGGGTTCGTCGCGCAGGTTGCAGAGGTCGGAAGCCACTTTGCTGCCCAGCTTGTCCAGCAAGAAGGAGTTCTTCTGCTGCAGAGAAGAGCCCATCAGGGCATTCATCATGGGGCGCAGCAGATTGCCTGCATTCATCGGGTCGACCACCAACGTATATTTGCCCGATGCCACCTTCTTCTGTCCCAACTTGCGCAATACCCGCTCCAATGCCTGTGTGCCTATGCCGCTCTTCAGCAACTTGTCGTAGAAGAGGGCCGAGTCGTACCAATAGTCTTGCGGGCGTGCTTCACCCTCTCCCTTGATGGAGACGCTGGCCGAGAGCGAGCACCAGCTGCTCTGTTTCTCTCCTTCAAAACCGTTGCTTATCAGGCGGTATTCAGCACTCTCACCATCGCTATACGATGTCTCTACCGAGATGATGCGTTCGTCCTTGCCCATCACCTCATCGGCGGCCCGACGCGCCAGTTCCACTTTCTCATCGGGGTTGATGTCGGCCAGTCGGTTATCAAACAGACAAAGGTCGGGTCGGCCTCCCTTATAGTAACGGCTCGGGTCGGCCAGCATCCGCGATTCATCCTTCGCCAGATAGCGGGTAGATTCGATGCCGTTGTCAATCAAGCTCTTCAATTCACCTCTATCCAAACGGTTGGTAGAGAACGAGCCGAAACGACCGTCTACATAGAGACTCAGACTCAGACCGTTCTCAGTAGCTTGCTGCAGGCGGTCTATCTTTCCGTCGCGCAACTCGAACGAGGCGTTCGAATCTGAGTAAAGCACCAGTTTAGCTGCCTGACAACCGCTTTTCAGCGCATACTCCATGGCCCATTGGGCCAGATTCTTATTTTGTTCGCTAATCATTCTTATTCCATTTTAATGTTATACAAGGCCGTTTTCCATACTTACTCACCACCGACCGTCAGTTTGCTGACCAATGCCGAGGGCATACCACAGGTGACGGGACACGACTGCCCATCTTTGCCACACGTCCACGTGCCGTTGTCAATCTTGTCGTTCGATGCTACCATCGTAATGTCGGCCAATGCCTTCGGCCCGTTGCCGATGATGTTGACATCCTTGATGGGCTGCGTCAGCCGTCCGTTCTCTATCAGATAACCCGACTTGACGAAGAAGGTGAAGTCGCCGGCACCAATCTGTACCTGTCCGTTGGTGAAGTTGTCCACGTAGATGCCCTTCTGCACCGAAGCGATGATGTCCTCCTCCTTCATGTTGCCGGCTTCCATATAGGTGGCACGCATACGGGGGATAGGCATGTTGCGGAAGGTGTCACGACGTCCGTTGCCGGTGGGGGCAACGCCATAGTGACGGGCACTGATGCGATCGTGCAAATAGCTGGTCAGCACCCCTTCGCGGACGATGTATGTCTTCTGACCCTCTACACCCTCGTCGTCGAAGTTCACCGAGCCGCGGTTGAAGGGGATGGTACCATCGTCCACCACATTGATGTGTTCGTTACAGATTTTCTTATTCAGCTGATCGGAGAAGATGGAGACATTCTTCCGATTGAAATCAGCCTCAAAGGCATGTCCGATGGCCTCATGCAGCAGAATGCCCGAACCGCCTGCCCCCATCACGACGGGCATCTCGCCTCCCTTGGGCTTCACGGCCTTGAAGAGGATGGCCGTCCGCTCCACCACCTCATGCGCCAGCACTTCAATCAAGTCATCAGTGACGAACTCAAATCCGCGACGATAGGCACGGGCTGAGTAGTTGTTCTCCGTCTTGCCCTCCTCTTCCATGATGCAGACGGCACCCAGCGAAGCCATCGGGCGATAGTCGTAGTAGCAGACACCCTCAGAGTTGCAGAAGAGCACATGAGAAGTGGTGTCCTGAAGGAAAGCCTGCACCTTGCGCACACGGCTATCCAGCGCGAAAATGCGTTCGTTCAGTTTTTCCAAATAAGGAATCTTCCGCTTCAGGTTCACCTCTTCCCAAGGCTCGGTTACAGCATAGCGACTGTGCGCCAATTGTTTTTCCACCAGTCCAACCGGCAAGGTCTTTTTTCCCGACGATGCAATGCGGGCAGCCGTACGGGCAGCACGCAGCATCTCATCCAGATTGACCCCTTCTACATAGGCATAGCCCGTCTGGTCGCCCGCCAGCACACGGACACCCATTCCGAAGTCTATATTCGAGTTGCAGTTGTTTACCTGTCCGTCCATCAGCGATACCCCATTATTGAAGGTATGCTCAAAGTAGAGGTCTACGTAGTCGCCTCCCTTCTCCAACGCAGCGGTCATCACCCGTTTCAGGTCGGCTTCGCTTACTCCGAAGTGGGCCATAGCAGCCGCTACGGCACTCTTCTCATCGGCTCCTCCCAAGGCTTTACGCATGGCCTCGGGCATAGCCAACGAAGGCATAGCCAATGAACCCAGCATGGCCAATCCGCCTGTCCGCAAAAAATTTCTTCTATCCATATCGGTTGTTCTAATCTTGATTCTCTGTTTATGTATCTATCGACTCTCTTTTGTCAGCAGGCTCTCCAGCTCCTCAGCAGTCAGACGCAAGTAGAACTGTCCCTTGTAAGCCATGGAGATGGAGCCGGTCTCCTCTGACACGATGATGGCTTGTGCATCCGACACCTGCGAGATACCCATCCCTGCCCGATGGCGCAGTCCCAGCTCTTTGGGGATGTCCAGGTTGTGTGACACGGGCAAGATGCAGCCGGCAGCCTTGATGCGCTTGCGACTGATGAGCATGGCACCGTCGTGCAACGGACTGTTCTTGAAAAAGATGTTCTCTATCAGCCGCTGGCTGATGTCGGCATTGATGATTTCACCCGTCCGTGCCACATCGTCCAACGTCATGTCGCGTTCCATCACAATCAAGGCACCCACCTTCTGCTTTCCCATACTGATGCAGGCCATCACGATGGGCATGATATCCTCGTGCTCCAGCTTCTCCCGCTTGGCACCCGTCAGAAAACGCGCCAGCGCACTGGCATGACGATGCGAGCCCAACGTGAGCAGAAAGCGCCGTATCTCCTCCTGAAAGAGAACAATCAGCGCCAGGACACCCACACTGACCAGTTTGTCGAAGATAGAGCCCAGCAGCTTCATCTCCAGCACCTGCGACACCACCAGCCATATCAAGATGAACACCAGAATGCCGGTGAACACATTGATGGAGCCGGATGCTTTCATCAGCTTGTACGAGTAGTACAGCAACAGGGCCACCAGCAGGATGTCGATAAAGTCCTTTATACCAAATTCAAAAAACATGTTCCGTTCTGTTTATATTCTGTTTTGAAGCCTCGCTTTGCATCAAGCTTTCGGGTCGTTTAGCTGCCCCTGACGCCTCATCTCCTCAACTATCTTCACGGTCTCCACCGCTTGGCGCACATCGTGTACCCTCAAGATATCTGCTCCCTTGAGCAGACAGATGGTATCGATGACGGTGGTGCCGTTCAGCGCCTCCTGCGGTGTGGTATTCAGCAGACGGTATATCATTGACTTGCGCGACACGCCTACCAGCAGCGGTAGTCCGAACAGACGCAACTCGTCCATGGCAGCCAGCAGCTGATAGTTGTGCTCCAGCGTCTTCCCGAAACCATAGCCAGGGTCCAAAATGATGTCTGCCACCCCCAATTCGCGCAGCTGTTGCACGCGCCGGGCAAAGTATTGGCAGATTTCCTTCATCAGGTTGTCGTAATGAGGGTGGCTCTGCATGTCCTGCGGAGTGCCCTGCATGTGCATCATGATGTAGGGGACGTGCAGACGTGCCACGGTGGCAAACATCTCCTTATCCATCTCACCGGCCGCAATGTCATTGACAATGGCCACTCCATACTCCTCCACACACATACGTGCCACATCGGCCCTGAATGTATCAACCGACACCACGGCATCCTCCTTCACCCGCCGGATGACTTGCAATCCCCTGCGCAGGCGTTCCATCTCCTCCTGAGGCGAGACATCAGCTGCACCCGGCCGCGACGAATAGGCACCTATATCTATCATGGCAGCCCCTTCATCTAAAATCTGCCTTACGCGCTGCTCTATTTCCTGCTCTGTCTGCATCCGGCTGCCAGCATAAAAGGAGTCAGGCGTCACATTCAATATACCCATTACGCAGGGAGTGGAGAGATGCAGCAAGCTGCCGTTTACGTTCAATGTCTTGTCGAATTGTTCCTTCATAAATCACCGTTTAGTTTAACGCTCTGCAAAAGTATACAAAAAAGCAATTCCCAAATGCGTATATCTTCAAAAATTGTCTGCCTTTTGTAAGATAGGCTGCATCTCGGAAAACTTTTCATGCAAGCATGAACGTTTTTCACTCTATTTGCACTATCTTTGTGCCAAAACCAATATTTGAACGTGCAAAACTTACGAACAAGAGACATACACCTACCCATGCTGATTCTGTTCCTGTTATTTGGAACGATACCTCTCCGAGGCCAGCAGAAGGATGTCGCCAAGGAATTTGACGTAGACAGCACCCTATATGCCTACTACCAACGTTGCAAGAACGAGCTGCGATCGCCCACCGTCCTCAGCATGGCCGATACGCTGTTCCGCATGGCGGGGGAGAAGCATGACCAGCGGATGCAAGCCGTTGCACTGAGCACCAAAGTGGACTATCTGTTCTACAACAACAAGGATGTGGACAGTCTGGTCGATTACGTCAACCGGGTGAAGGAGTTTGCCATGCAGACCCAGCAGCCCAAATACTACTTCTTCATCTGGTCGCAGCGGCTGATTACCTACTACACACGCCAGCGCAGATACAACATCGCCCTGTATGAAACGGAGAAGATGATGAAAGAGGCTACCAAGCAGCAATACATGCCCGGCATGGCAGACGCATACGTCTCGCTGAGCAACATCTACGGACAGAAGGGCATGTACGACCTGGCCGCCCAATACAAGGAGAAACAGATAGAGATCAACAAACAGGAGCCGGACAAAAGCTACAACCTGGCCCGCAACTACTTCCAGCTGGCAACGTACTATTGCAACCTGAAGCAGCCCGAACGGACACGGCAGATACTGGACGAGGCACGAGAACTGATCAGAACCCCCTCGCAGCAGTTTCAGTATTACCTGAGAGAGGCCCAATACTACAACTTTATCAAGGATTATAAGAAAGAGCGGGAATTCCTGCTGATGGCCCAGCAGTTCAGAAAAAGCCACAAAGAGGTATGGAAAGAATCATCGGAATTCCATATGGCCATGCGGAGGTATTACGAAGAACAGGGGCAATACAGACAGGCATTGGTCTATCAAGACTCGCTGGACCTCTTCTACAACCAGCGGAAAGCCAACTACTACACAGGCCTGCTCAACCGGGCCAGACTGCTGCGGAAAGTCGGCAATAGCGAAGAGGCGGCCTCGTATTTTGAACGCTACATCAACCAGCTGGACTCCATCAACCGCGTGAACGAGGACATCACGACGGGCGAGTTTGCCGCCATGCTGGATGTGGAGCGGCTCAACAACGAGAAGAACGAACTGACACACGCCATGCACCGCACCGACATGAGGAACAAGCGATATACCATCGTGGGACTCTGCATCCTGCTGGTGCTGCTGCTTGTCTTCTTCTACAGAGAGCACCAAATGAACAAGCGTCTGAAGGCATCGCAACGGGAACTGTCGGCGAAGAACCAAGAGCTGAAGGAGTATGGCCGACAACTGGCCCAGGCCAAGAGCGTGGCCGAAAAGGCCAGTGCCATGAAGACCGAATTCATACAGAACATGAGCCACGAGATACGTACCCCGCTGAACTCCATCGTGGGATTCTCGCAAATCATCGGCAGCATGTACAGTCAGCAGAGCGAGACGCAGGAGTTTGCCCAAATCATCGAACAGAACAGCGACCACCTGCTGCATCTGATAGACGACGTGCTCGACCTCTCCAGCCTGGACAGCGATGTGGAGATTCCCACCGACACGCCCACCGATGCCTCTGCATTATGCCACGAGGCTCTGCAGGGGCTTCACACCTCTGGCAAGGAAATCAACCTGCGGGTAGCGTGCGAGGCAGAGGAGTTCATTTTCCTTAGCAATCCGACGCGCCTCGCCCTGATTCTCTCGCACCTGCTGGCCAATGCCTACAAGTTTACCGACAAGGGCGAGATACTTCTTGGCTGGCAGCGGGATGACACGCAGACGCACATCCTCTTCAGCGTAGCAGATACAGGCATCGGCATTCCGACGGACAAGCACGAACAGGTGTTCGAACGCTTCTCCAAGCTTGACAACTTTGTGCCGGGCACAGGGCTGGGGCTCTCCATCTGCCGCCTGAGTGCCGAAAAGATGGGAGGCCGGCTGGAGGTAGATGCCACATACCGTCAGGGTGCCCGTTTTGTGCTGACATTGCCGCTGAAGCAACCCGCAACGAATGAAGCGTGACACAAAGCAACCTATATTATATGTATAATCATAGACAACAGATACAATGGAACTGACCAACCTCTATCAACTGTTCACAACCTGCGGCCAGGTCACTACCGACAGCCGCAACTGTCCGCAAGGCGCCCTGTTCATTGCCTTGAAGGGAGACAACTTCAACGGGAATGCCTTTGCATCCAAAGCCTTGGAGAACGGCTGCCGTTATGCCGTCATCGACGAGGCCGCCTACCTGCCTTCCGGTGACGACCGCTACGTATTGGTAGCGAACGGCTTGCAGACCCTGCAACAGCTGGCTCGCCACCACCGCAGGCAGCTGGGCATCCCCGTCATCGGCATCACGGGTACCAATGGCAAGACGACTACCAAAGAGCTGATAGCTGCCGTGCTGTCACAGCGCTATCACATCCTCTATACGCAAGGCAACCTGAACAACTCCATCGGGGTGCCGCTGACACTGCTCCGCCTGCAGGCCGACCACGAGCTGGCTGTCATCGAGATGGGTGCCAGCCATCCGGGCGATATACGCGAGCTGGTGGAGATAGCCGAGCCAGACTATGGCATCATCACCAACGTGGGCAAAGCCCATCTGGAGGGATTCGGCTCCTTCGACGGTGTCATCCGCACCAAGGGAGAGCTGTTCGACTTCCTGCGCCGGCGGGGCGACTCTACCATCTTCCTCCACCACGACAATCCCTATCTGCAGGAGATTGCCTTCGGGCTGAACCCCATCTGCTACGGCAGTGCAGACGAGCTCTATGTAAACGGCCGTGTGACGGGCAACTCGCCCTACCTGACCTTCTGCTGGAAGGCAGGGAAAGAGGGAGAGAACCACGAAGTGAAGACACAGCTCATAGGCGAATACAATTTCGCCAACGCACTGGCCGCCGTCACCATCGGACGCTTCTTCGGTGTAGAGGCGGACAAGATTGACAAGGCACTGGCCGGATACACGCCGCAAAACAACCGTTCACAACTGAAGCAGACCGCACACAACACCCTGATTATCGATGCCTACAATGCCAACCCCACCAGCATGATGGCCTCTATCGGCAACTTCAAGAAGATGGATGCCCCGCAGAAACTGCTGATTCTGGGCGACATGCGCGAACTGGGCAAAGAGAGCGCAGAGGAGCATCAGAAGATTGTGAACTATCTGGAGGCTTGTGCATTCGATGAGGTGTGGCTGGTAGGCAGTGAGTTCGCGCAGACCCGCCACACGTACCCTCACTTCCCCGATGCGGCCACACTCATTGCCTGGCTGCAGACCAACCGGCCGACGGGCAAGACCATTCTGATTAAAAGCTCCAACGGCATCAAACTAAGTAGCATCACAGACTATCTGTAACCCCCCGACATGAAGTATTCATTCATCATACCTGTATACAACCGTCCGGAGGAGGTGGACGAACTGCTGCAGAGCCTCTGCGAGCAGACCTTCCACGACTTTGAAGTCATTGTGGTAGAAGACGGCTCTTCCATCCCCTGCAGGCAGGTGGTGGAGTCATACGAACCGGTGTTGGACATCCGTTACTACCAGAAGCCGAACTCCGGACCGGGACAGACGCGCAACTACGGAGCAGAGCGCAGCCGTGGTACGTACCTCCTCATTCTGGACTCCGACTGCATCCTGCCTCCCCACTATCTGCAAGCCATCGAGGAGGAACTGCGGCAGCGTCCGGCCGATGCCTTCGGTGGTCCCGACAAGGCCCATCCGTCGTTCACCCCGATGCAGAAAGCCATCAACTACTCCATGACCTCCTTCTTCACCACAGGAGGCATCCGAGGTGGCAAGAAGAAGATGGACAAGTTCTACCCCCGCAGCTTCAACATGGGGCTGCGACGCGATGTCTATCACGCTTTGGACGGTTTCTCGCACATGCGCTTCGGCGAAGACATCGACCTGAGCATCCGCATCTTTAAGGAGGGTTACCGCTGCCGGCTCTTCCCCGAGGCATGGGTATGGCACAAACGGCGTACCGACCTGAAGAAGTTCTTCAAGCAGGTACACAATTCGGGCATGGCACGCATCAACCTCTACAAGAAATACCCCGATTCGCTGAAGCTGGTACACCTGCTGCCCGCCCTCTTCACATTGGGCACGCTGCTGCTGATTGCCGGTAGCATCTTCTGCCTGTACAGTCTGACACCCCTGCTGCTCTACGCCCTGTTGGTGGGTGTGGATGCCACTATCCGCAACCACAGCCTGCGCATCGGCGCATATAGCGTAGCCGCCTCGTATGTGCAGCTCATCGGCTATGGCACCGGCTTCCTGCGTGCCTGGTGGAGCCGCTGCATACGGCACCAGTCCACCGAAGCGGAAGCGTTCAAAAAGAATTTCTATAATTAGAAGTGTATGGCTGAGAAACTGACTCTGAAACAGCTGGCAGAAGCGGACAGACCGCGCGAAAAGATGATGCAGAAGGGGGCAGAAGCCTTGAGCGATGCCGAACTGCTGGCCATCCTCATCGGCTCGGGCAACACCGATGAGAGTGCCGTGGCCCTGATGCAACGCATCCTGTCGGCAGCGGGAAACGACCTGAACCAGTTAGGGAAATGGGAGATACGCGACTTTGCCGCCTTCAAGGGGATGGGACCGGCCAAGAGCCTCACCATCATGGCGGCACTGGAGCTGGGCAAACGGCGCAAATGGCAACGCAACGAACGGGCGGTCATCCGCTCCTCGGCCGACATCTACGACATCTTCCACCCGTTGCTTTGCGACCTGCCCACCGAAGAGTTTTGGATCCTGCTGCTCAACCAAGCCAGCAAAGTCATCGACAAGATACGCATCAGCAGGGGAGGCATCGACCAGACCAGTGCCGATGTGCGCACCATCCTGCGCGAAGCACTGCTGGCACGTGCCACACAACTGGTCTTGATACACAACCATCCCTCGGGCAACACACGACCCAGCACGGATGACCGACGGCTGACAGAGATGGTACAGCAAGCGGCCCGCACCATGAACATCCGCCTGACCGACCACCTGATTGTGACCGACGGGAGCTACTACAGTTTCCACGACGAAGGGGTAATATAGCCTCTGTCTATTGTTATATTGATGAAATCATTTGTTTGTCTATCATGAGATAACGTATCTTTGCCAACGAAATCAGAAAACAATCAAACCAACTAAAAAGATGGAAAACTTCAGTGACATTATAAAAGGTGACCAGTTGACTCTGGTGGACTTCTTTGCAACATGGTGCGGGCCCTGCAAACTGATGCATCCGGTATTGGAACAGCTCAAGCACGAACTGGGCGACACCATCCGTATAATAAAACTGGATGTAGACAAGAATGAAGCACTTGCTATGCAATATCGCATTCAGTCTGTCCCCACACTCATGCTCTTCAGGAGCGGAAAGGACATCTGGCGACAGAGTGGAGCTATGCGGTTGGTCGACTTGAAGCATCTTATCAATCAGTATTCAAAATAGTCAGAAGGAACCAACGATGACAGCAACAAGACAAAAATACCTCATTGTAGGTGGGGTAGCCGGTGGCGCTACTGCTGCCGCACGTATGCGACGGCTCAGCGAGGATATAGAGATTATTCTCTTTGAGAAAGGCAAATACATCTCGTATGCCAACTGCGGACTGCCATACTATATCGGAGGAGTGATTGAAGAGCGTGACCGTCTCTTTGTCCAAACGCCCGAAGCCTTTGGCAAACGATTCAATATTGATGTACGTACCGAAAGTGAGGTGACAGCCATCGATACTGCAACCAAACGGGTGACCGTACGCACAGCCGAGGGTAAGGAATATACCGAAACGTTCGACAAACTCTTGCTTTCTCCAGGTGCATCGCCTGTGGTTCCACCTCTTCCCAGCATTCAGAGCGAGGGCATCTTCACGCTTCGCAATGTGAGCGATACCGATTGTATCAAGCAATATATGACAGCGCATCGAGTGCGTCGTGCGGTCATCGTGGGAGGTGGATTTATCGGGCTGGAGATGGCCGAGAACCTCAAGCACGCTGGGGCGGAGGTGGCTGTAGTGGAGATGGCCCCTCAAGTAATGGGACCTATTGACTACTCCATGGCTGCTCTTGTGCATGAGCATCTTGAGCAACAGGGTGTGAAGCTCTATCTGGAACAGGCTGTGGAGAGTTTCTCGCGCGATAACGAGGAATTGACCGTTCACTTCAAGTCGGGCATCCGCCTTCAGGCAGATATGGTGCTCCTGAGCATTGGCGTGCGTGCCCAGACACGTCTGGCCGAATCGGCCGGACTTAGAATCGGCGAGATGCGTGGCATCTGGGTGGATGAATATCTGCAGACATCCGTCGCCGGCATCTATGCCGTAGGCGATGCAGTCGAATATCCACATCCCATTACCGGCAAACCATGGTTCAACTTCCTTGCAGGTCCGGCCAACCGTCAGGCACGTATCGTGGCCGACAATATGGTGTCGGGCAATCAAGTGAAATATGAAGGCTCCATCGGCACGTCCATCGCGAAGGTGTTTGAATTAACCGTCGCCTCTACCGGCCTGCCGGCCAAACGGTTAAAGCAGATGCAGATGCCTTATCTCTCTGTCACCATCCACAACGGATCCCACGCAAGCTACTATCCCGGCAGTTTGCAGATGGATATCAAGATTACATTCTCACCGACCGACGGACATCTCTATGGTGCCCAGATTGTGGGCTATAACGGTGTAGACACCCGCATCAACCAGTATGCACTTGCCATTAAGCATGGCGCAACTGTCGGTGACCTTACCCGCCTGGAGCATGCCTATGCACCTCCATTCTCATCAGCCAAGGATCCTGTAGCCATCTCGGGTTATGTAGCCGGCAACATTCTCTCTGGCAAGATGCAGCCTCTTTATTGGCGCGAGTTGCAGCAGGCAGAAACGGGCAAGGTTACATTGGTAGACGTGCGTACCCCCGATGAATATGCTTTAGGCACCATTCCCGGAGCCATCAATATTCCGCTTGATGATATGCGCGAACGCATGAACGAGATTCCGGCCAACCGTCCTGTATGGCTCTTCTGTGGCGTAGGATTGAGAGGCTATCTGGCATCCAATATACTGAAAGCAAACGGCTATCAGGAAGTGCGCAACCTCATTGGTGGACTGAAGACCTACAAAGCGGCTACAGCCAAAACCACAACTCCTGAAGGCTTTGACACGAAAGGAGACAATACCTCAACCGCGAATTTAGCAGACAGCAATAATGTGAAAGTAATCAAAGTGGACGCATGTGGCATCCAGTGTCCCGGACCTGTCCTCAAGATGAAGCAGACAATGGACGCACTCCTGGCTGGTGAGCACGTCGAGATTCGTGCAACCGATGCAGGTTTCCCACGTGATGCCGAGGCATGGTGCCGCTGTACGGGAAACCGTTTCATCGGCAAGCGGTCAGAGGGAGGCATTCACATCGTAGAGATTGAGAAGGCCGCAACTGCCGCCATCGAGACTGCCGTGCCACAGGCTGGCGCTCAGAACAAGACGCTCATCCTCTTCAGCGACGACCTCGACAAGACCTTGGCTACTTTCGTACTTGCCAATGGTGCAGCAGCCACAGGCAAGAAGGTGAGCATCTTCTTTACCTTCTGGGGGCTCAATGCCATCAAGAAGGAACGCAAGCCAAGGGTAGAGAAGGATATTTTTGGTCGTATGTTTGGCTGGATGCTGCCCTCTGACAGCACAAGGCTGGCACTTTCCAAGATGAATATGATGGGCATGGGAGCCAAGATGATGCGTTACCTGATGAAAAAGAAGGGCGTTGATTCACTCGAATCTCTTCGTCAACAGGCCATCGACAACGGCGTGGAGTTTATTGCCTGTCAGATGTCGATGGATGTCATGGGCATCAAACGTGAGGAGCTGCTTGACAATGTGACCGTAGGTGGAGTGGCAAGCTATATGGAACGTGCCGAACAGGCCAATGTCAACCTCTTCATATAAACCCTTTGAGGACGAGAATCCCAAAGTAGCAGAACAGATGACGTGAAGAAGTTTGTGCGGGATAAGAGCAGACATGTTTCAGACCAGATACTATGTTTTTCAGCAGACACAAAGAAAACAGACAAGAAAATTTTGCACTTATCGAATTAACTCTCTATATTTGCAATGATTCTCAAACAATTCAATTGACTTTTGGGTTGATTTACAGAAGGTATTGAAACGTAGTCCACGCTGATGCCACTATTCGGTCAGACTCGGATGGTGGAGCAGGGATGGGCGATAACTGAGAATTTTGGCAATATGAAAGGCGTTTACTTAACGCTTTGTTCTTGGCATTGGGAACTTCGCAACTTTTCAATCGTAGCCAAGACGAAGCAACGGTAGATGTCCATGGGTATGTTAGCACATGGATAACTGTGTCTGCACGTGAGTTGTAGGCACAGTCTATCGCTTCACATATCAGCGTGGGCTCTGCGTTGCTCGTTTAGCTACGATGGGCAATGCGAAGGCCTCCAATGCAGAACGAGCAACGGGTACAGGCTCACGTTTTTCTTTTTACATATATCTGAACGCAGGAACGAGCCTTTCCTGAATGAAAAACATGACATCATGGGCTTGTTCGATTTACTTCAATTTTCGCTGAGTAGCCTCTTCTATGGGGTCCTGATTACTGTTGTATGTCTTGTCCTCTTTTTTGTTTTAATCAGGGGATGGTACAAGAGTGCAACAATGACTCCCATTAGCTATATTGTTGGCATTGTGCTCTTTTTCCTTTTGTCTTTCCAATGCACCTTAATCATGGGTGCTATTAAGGTTATTCATATCAGCGATTTCTTTGCGGGAGAAGTCCAGCAACTGATGCAACCGTTCTTCCAAAACAATCAGGAAGTGACAGCCCGGCAATCTACGCAAATCGTAGAAAACTTGGTAGATACTTACCCCGTGTTAGGCCATTTCTTCCAATCTGGTGAATTTACAGGCTACACGGCAGCAGAGTTACCAGAGGTGATGCGCCAAACAATTTGTACCTTTTTAAGGTGGTTCATCGTTCGCCGCTTACTTTGGTGCTTGGCATTTGTAGTCGTAGGGGCGTTTTTGGTAATAAAAAGTCTTGGCTCTACCCATGCGACAAAACGTCAAACTACTTCTTATTCAACCCATTACCCACATGCGAATCGTTCGAGAAGTGGTTTTTAAAGAAATATTAATCTTATAATATAATAATGTATGGCTAATCATTTACTTATTGGCTTAGGAGGAACAGGAGGAAAGATTCTTCGGGCCATGCGAAAGCGTATTTATGAAGAGTTTGGTAGCAATGAACTGACTGGAGATACTCATTTGGCGTATATCTATGTGGATTCAGACGAAAAAGACCTGAACGATGATGCGTCTTGGAACTATATGGGAAACGATGTCAGTCTCTCTCCAAGTGAAAAGGTGAATATCCATGGCATCGGTGGTCATGTATTGAGCAATTTGAATGCCTATCCGGGAATTAAGTCTTTTATCTCGGAGGATGACCGGCAATTGATGCAGGACGATCAGGTTTCCGCCATCATTGATGCTGGCATTGGTGGACAACGTCGTCGTTTTGGTCGTGTCCTGTTGGCCAACAATATTACCAACGACCCTGTAAATGGCTTTTCTGCGGTCTTGCGTGACCGTATTATTAATATGACCACACAGCATGGAGAAGGGCGCATTACCTTCCATCTTTGTGCCGGATTAGCCGGAGGCACCGGGTCGGGTTCCATTATCGATGCAATTGCACAGCTACACAAGATTATTGCTCCGATGGGGAGAGCTTTTGATGTGTATTTGTATTTATATGTACCCGAAATCTTGGTAGAAGACAATGTCAATGTACAAGGCTTTTACCATGGCAATGGCTATGCAGCTTTGCAGGAACTCAATGCGCTTGCATTAGGCAATTACAAGCCATTGGATGTCAGTGGACAGAAAAATGCAAAGACAGGAAAAGTACAACGCTTGGTGGATGGAATGCATGCAGAGCCGTTCAAGCGTGCCTACCTTTTCTCCAATCGTAACGAAGCCGATTTGGTGTTGAAAAAGGATTCTACCTTGCCCGATACTGTCGCCGACTTCCTATACCAGCGCATCGTGCCAGGAGAAACCGAAGGTGGCCAGTTAGGGCGAATCTCCGAAATGGAGAATGCCGGAACACCGCCTGAAAAGAATGCTGCCAATGAGAATGTACATGCACGCAATTTCATGGCTTTTGGACTGAAACGGATTGAATACCCTGAGTCTGAAATCAAGGAGTATTCGTTTGATAAATCTGTGCAGAGTGCCATGACAGCCTTGTGTTATAACACTTGGATAGACCGTCGTGGATATGCATCGGTTGATGATGAGACTGCCGGAGTGGGTTATGCGCAAGAAGTGCGTCAACCTGCTGCAAGAGAACGTTTTTGGTTGGACTATAACCACCTGACCCTACAAAGTCCGGTAACTGATTTTGCCGGGACGGATGATTGGGATACATTTGATAAATATTGGACTGACTATTGCCAATTCTTTTCCAATGATGTGCTTGAGACAGAAAATGACCGGCATCTTTGGATTGGTAATTTCTTGACGATTTGCAAAGCGGCATACGATTCCAATTTTAGAGATTTAGGCGTAAAAGGCTTCTTCAATTCCATGAAGGAAACAAAAGAGGTGAAACGTTATGCCTCAGTCATTATCAAAAACATCGAACAGGAATTGTTCAATGAGTGGATAACAGGGCTACATGATAAGAAACCAATGTCCTTGCAACGCATCCGTATTTACTTAGGCGAATTGGAAAAAGCCACCCGTGAGCGCATCCCGAAGATTGATGAGCAGAAAGCTGCCTTGAACAATGAGAAAACAGAGAACTATGCAGAGTGCCAACGTTTGGCTGCTACATTTGAGGATGTTGGTTTCCTTGCCAATTGGTTGTTTGCAAAAGCAAAAGAGAAGTTTCAGCAATATACCACATGTGTGAGCAAAGACTATGCTTTAGCTACCAAAATGGAGGCATGCGATTACGCCAAGTTACTCTTGGCAGAAATCGTAACCCGTCTGCATGAAATGTACAATCAGGTGGTACGATTGGAGAATTTCATCAAACAAGCCGCTACGGATGCAGAGGCTCAGGCGGAAGCTGCTTGCAAAGTCAGAAACGAGAACAATGCAGGGAATGTGGAAGTGATAGACAAACGATATGCCCCAGAAGAGGTGCGCCAAAATGTGGATGAACTTTTGCTGGCCGATGAGGATTTGCAAAGTAGCATCAAGCAGCAGAATCTGGAGCAATTCAAACGTATTGTCAATGAGTCTGGTGCTCCCACTTGTTTCTGGGCTATTTATGATAAGTTGGGAGGAGCTTCTTCCATCGGTACTCCTAAAAAAGATGAGAGTATCGAAGAGAATACCTCTTCGTTGATTGATTTTGTTTCCAATAATAGTCAATCTTTAATAAGAGCCAAACTGAATCAATTGGCTGAAGAGGATGCAGCCAAAAAGTTGCTGGGCGTGAATATTTTGGAGCGCATCAAGCAGGAGTATCCGACCGATGCACAGTTGAATACCTACTTGGATCAAGTTGTTAACTCATGTAGGGCTTTCTTACAGTTTAATCAAGCTGAATTTGGAAAAGTTACCGAAGGACAGATGACTACCAAAATGGGGCAGGGTGTACAAATCTGCTTACCTGAATACGATGATCCAACCAACTTCCGTGAAAAGTTTATCAAATTGTTAAAAGGCAAGTTCGCTGGAACGATTTTTAAAGACAATAGCATAGCTGTTAATCCCAAATCCAATCAGATTGTGATAATCATGATTTATAGTGGTTATCCATTGCGCTTTGTGCAAAATGTCAGCTACCTGAAAGAGCAGTATGATAATATGACCTCCGTTCATAATGTGCATGGAAAACTGAATAAGGTGCTGTTGCATACCGAATCATTATCCGACCAAATTCTTCCCAGTTTGTTTGAAGAAGAAGAGGGTAGCATTCGGAAGCGAATGATACTGACGACTGTGAAGGCTTATCTGACTCCCAATCTTATTGAACGGGGTGAAGATCCTGAAACAGGTGATACAACTTATGAAATCAACATCGGAACACGCATGGATGAGATTATCTGTACCATTGGAAAGGATTTCAAAGAGACCTTACAGAAACTTTGCGAGGATGCTACATTGCGAGGTCAATTGACGGATTATATCGATGGCGCTTGTGATGAGGCATTCAGAGGAAGTCGTGAGAAAGCGAAATTAGCAAAGCTGGCTGAAGACTATTTGTTTGATGTTATACTGCCGCTATATGGTGGAATAGGTATAGGCGTTTAGACCGCACTGTTAATTGTTTGAATTTAAGCGTATT
>JBJEHI010000108.1:0-7250 GCA_051875915.1 Bacteroides sp. | reverse complement strand
TAACAACACCACGGTTGTGCGGACGACGACCCAACCAACGAGAACGTCCAGCCTTACCAGAGCTTTCCAATCCATGATCCGAGTTACCTACGCTACCGATAGTGGCCTTACATGTGCTGAGAATCTGACGAACCTCACCTGAAGGCAACTTGATAACGCAGTATTTTCCTTCTCTTGAAGTCAACTGAGCGAAGTTACCGGCCGAGCGAACCAAGGCAGCGCCTTGACCCGGACGCAATTCAATGTTGTGAATTACGGTACCTACCGGAATATTCTGAAGAGGGAGTGCGTTTCCCACCTCGGGAGCCGCATTTTCACCTGACATCAGAGTCGCACCAACTTGCAATCCATTGGGAGCGATAATGTATCTTTTTTCACCATCTGCATAAAACAACAAAGCGATGCGAGCCGAACGGTTCGGATCGTATTCGATTGTTTTAACCACTGCAGGTACGCCGTCCTTATTTCTCTTGAAGTCTACGATACGGATTACCTTCTTGTGACCGCCACCAATGTAGCGCATGGTCATCTTACCTACGTTGTTACGACCACCTGAAGATTTCTTACCAAATACAAGAGACTTTTCTGGTACCCGTGCAGTAATCTCTTCGAAAGTACCAATAATCTTATGTCTTTGCCCCGGCGTTGTGGGCTTAAATTTACGTACTGCCATTTCTATTAAATATTGCTATAAAAATCAATAGTATCTCCTTCTTTCAACGTAACGATAGCCTTCTTATAGGCATTTGTACGGCCGTTGATGATACCTGCACGTGTATAGCGGCTCTTGCTTTTGCCGGCATAACGGATTGTATTCACACCAACTACAGTAACGTTGTAAAGGGCTTCCACTTCCTTCTTAATTTCCAATTTATTAGCGTCAGGACGCACGATAAAGCCGAAACGGTTGTTAGCCTTTTCGGTAATCGCTGTCATTTTCTCTGTCACTAACGGTTTAATAATAATTCCCATTATCTAAGCCTCCTTTTTACATTAAGATATTGTCGATTGCAGAAAGAGCACTTTCAGCAAACACAACGACCCCAGCATCCAATACTCTGTAAGTATTAAGACCTGAGATAGTCTGCACATTGGCACCCTTCACATTACGAGCTGACAAATATACGTTTTTATTTGCTTCCGGCAAAACCATAAGCAGCTTTTTATCAGAAACTTTAAGATTTTTTGTCAAAGCAATGAATTCCTTCGTCTTCGGTGCCTCGAAACTGAAATCTTCAACAACTACAATGGCATTGTTCTGAGCCTTGTAAGCCAAAGCCGATCTGCGAGCCAAAGCCTTCACCTTCTTGTTCAGCTTGAACTCATAGTCTCTGGGCTTCGGACCGAATACGCGACCACCACCGACGAGAACCGGAGAGTTCATATCACCACGACGTGCGCCGCCGCCACCTTTCTGACGACCGATCTTGCGTGTAGAACCACTGATTTCGCTTCTTTCCTTCGACTTGTGCGTACCCTGACGACGGTTAGCCATAAACTGTTTCACATCCAAGTAGATAGCATGGTCGTTGGGTTCAATTCCGAAGATAGATTCGTTCAACGTAACCTTTCTTCCTGTGTCTTCACCTTTAATGTTATATACGCTAAGTTCCATTATTTCTCAATTAAAACGATTGAACCTTTGCAACCAGGAACAGAGCCCTTGATGAGGAGCAGATTGTGTTCCGCGATTACCTTTAATACTTGCAAGTTCTGAACAGTTACTCTACCGCCACCGAGCTGTCCACCCATGCGCATACCCTTGAATACCTTTGCAGGATAAGAACATGCACCGATAGAACCCGGCTTGCGAGCGCGGTTGTGCTGACCGTGAGTAGTCTGACCTACACCACCGAAACCGTGACGTTTAACAACGCCCTGGAAACCCTTACCCTTGGAAGTACCTACAACATCAACAAACTGTGCATCGTTGAACAGTTCCACCGTAACGGTATCACCCAGATTCAGTTCAGTCTCAAATTCCTTGAACTCAGCCAAGTGTCTCTTGGGAGTTACTCCGGCCTTCTTGAAGTGTCCCATCAAGGGCTTGGTAGTGTGCTTCTCCTTCTTGTCTTGGAAGCCCAGCTGTACAGCGGCATAGCCGTCTTTTTCTACAGTTTTCACTTGAGTAACAACACAAGGACCTGCTTCGATAACAGTGCATGGTACGTTTTTACCCTCGGCACTGAAAACGGATGTCATTCCGATTTTTTTTCCTAATAATCCTGGCATTTCACTTAAAATTTAATACTTAGACTTTGATTTCTACTTCCACACCACTCGGCAACTCCAGCTTCATCAGAGCATCTACCGTCTTAGCTGTTGAGCTATAGATGTCAATCAGTCTCTTGTACGAAGAGAGCTCGAATTGTTCACGCGACTTCTTGTTTACGAAAGTCGAACGGTTTACGGTAAAGATACGTTTGTGTGTAGGGAGAGGAATGGGACCGCTCACGATAGCACCGGTAGTTTTTACCGTTCTTACAATCTTCTCGGCTGACTTGTCAACCAAGTTGTGGTCGTAAGATTTCAGTTTGATTCTAATTTTTTGACTCATTACTTTTATTAAGTTAGTATTGTTATTATAAGATGAAGTTCCGTAGGTTAAGAGTCATTCGCTAACCTACGGAATTCAGTTATTTCATTTAAAGAAGATCGGCACGTCCCTTTACTTCATCCAGCACAGCCTTCGCAATTGAAGTAGATACCTGTGCGTGATGGTCGTAAGACATAGAAGAAGTGGCACGACCGGAGGTGATGGTACGCAAGGCTGTTACGTAACCGAACATTTCTGCCAGCGGAACCATAGCCTTCACGATGCGAGCACCCGAACGGCTGGACTCCATACCCTCTACCTGACCACGACGTTTGTTCAAGTCGCCGATGACGTCACCCATGTTCTCTTCGGGAGTAACAACCTCCAGCTTCATGATAGGTTCCATCAGGACAGGGCCGGCCTTAGAGCAGGCATTCTTGTATGCCTGAATGGCACAGATTTCAAACGAAAGCTGGTCGGAGTCTACGGGGTGGAACGAACCATCGAGCAGCGTTACCTTCAGCGAATCCAAGGGGAATCCTGCCAACACACCATTCTTCATGGCTGTCTGGAAGCCCTTCTGTACAGAAGGAATGAACTCCTTAGGAATGTTACCGCCAGTCACCTCGTTTACGAACTGCAGGCCGCCTTCCTTGAAGTCCTCGTCTACCGGACCAACGTTTACGATGATATCGGCAAATTTACCGCGACCACCCGACTGCTTCTTGTAAACCTCGCGCAGGTTGATGGTCTTCGTGATAGCCTCCTTGTAGTTAACCTGAGGTTTACCCTGGTTACATTCAACCTTGAACTCACGTTTCAGACGGTCGATGATGATATCCAAGTGGAGCTCACCCATACCGGAGATAACCGTCTGACCACTCTGCTCGTCCGTACGTACGGTGAATGTCGGGTCTTCTTCAGCCAGCTTGGCCAAACCGTTGGACAGTTTCTCCATATCCTTCTGCGTCTTAGGCTCAACAGCGATACCGATAACCGGTTCGGGGAAATCCATAGACTCCAGTACGATAGGAGCATCTTCGTCGCAGAGGGTGTCACCCGTGCGGATATCCTTGAAACCTACACCTGCACCGATATCACCGGCAGAGATTACCTCAACAGGATTCTGCTTGTTTGAGTGCATCTGGAACAGACGGGAAACACGTTCCTTCTTGCCAGAGCGGGTATTGAAGATGTACGAACCAGCCTCAACCTTTCCTGAATAAACACGGAAGAATGTCAGACGACCTACATAGGGGTCGGTGGCAATCTTGAATGCCAAAGCAGAAGTCTTCTCATCCTCATCGGGCTTACGGTCTTCCTCGGCACCGGTGTTAGGATTGGTACCCACGATGTTGGGTGTATCCATCGGAGAAGGCAAGAAGGCACATACATAATCGAGCAGCGTCTGAACACCCTTGTTCTTGAAAGAAGAACCACAGAGCATCGGAACGATTTCCATCTTCAACGTACCGGCACGCAGTGCACGGAGAATTTCCTCTTCGGAGATGGTAGAAGGATCATCAAAGTACTTCTCCATCAGTGCCTCGTCAAACTCGGCCACCTTTTCCAACATCTTATCTCTCCATTCCTCGGCCTCAGCCAGCAGGTTGGCAGGAATCTCTTCCACATCATAGTCGGCACCCATGGTCTCGTCGTGCCACAGGATGGCCTTCATCTTAATCAGGTCAATAACGCCCTTGAAGTTCTCTTCTGCGCCGATAGGAATCACTACCGGACAGGGGTTAGCACCCAACACATCCTTCATCTGGCGAACTACCTCAAAGAAGTCGGCACCAGAGCGGTCCATCTTGTTCACATAACCGATACGGGGCACATTGTACTTGTCAGCCTGACGCCACACGGTCTCAGATTGGGGTTCCACACCACCTACTGCACAGTAAGTTGCGACAGCACCGTCCAACACACGCAGCGAACGTTCAACCTCTGCCGTGAAGTCAACGTGTCCCGGAGTGTCAATCAGATTGATTTTGAACTTCTTGCCGTCATAATTCCAGAACGTAGTAGTAGCGGCAGAAGTAATTGTGATACCGCGTTCCTGCTCCTGTTCCATCCAGTCCATCGTGGCTGCACCATCGTGCACCTCACCGATTTTGTGAGTCAGACCCGTGTAGAACAGAATACGTTCAGAAGTTGTCGTCTTACCGGCATCGATGTGAGCCATGATACCGATGTTTCTTGTCAAATGTAAATCGTGCTTAGCCATTTTCTAATGCGTATATTGATGATTGATTAGAATCTGAAATGAGCAAATGCACGGTTAGCCTCAGCCATTCTGTGCATATCTTCTTTACGTTTGAAGGCACCGCCCTGCTCATTGAATGCATCCATGATTTCAGCAGCCAGCTTGTCAGCCATTGACTTGCCGCCACGCTTGCGGGCAAAGATAATCAAATTCTTCATAGAGATTGACTCCTTACGATCCGGACGGATTTCGGTAGGAACCTGGAAGGTAGCACCGCCCACACGGCGAGACTTCACTTCCACTTGAGGAGTCACATTATCCAACGCTTTCTTCCAGATTTCGAGAGCAGACTTCTCTTCGTTCTGCATCTTGTTCTTCACTGTTTCCAATGCAGCGTAGAAGATTTCATACGAAGTGTTCTTCTTGCCATCATACATCAGATGATTCACAAACTTGGAAACTTTCACATCGTTAAACACAGGATCCGGAAGGATAATGCGTTTTTTAGGTTTTGCTTTTCTCATTTGTTTGAAAAATAGTGTTTTCGTTCTTGGTTGTTTACTTCTGTCTTCTTCAACTTCCCCACCGGGAAATTTACTCAACCTTTAGCATCTCCAACAAACTAAAACGTAAGTTATTACTTTAATTTTACCTGTTTTTAAAACTTGGCCGCCTTATCATTTCTTCTTAGCGGGAGCAGCCTGTCCCGGCTTCGGACGTTTGGCACCATACTTGGAGCGTCTCTGCGTACGACCTGCAACGCCTGCGGTATCCAATGTACCACGAACGATATGGTAACGTACACCGGGGAGGTCCTTCACACGACCGCCACGCACCAATACGATAGAGTGTTCCTGCAGGTTGTGACCTTCACCCGGAATGTAAGAGTTAACCTCTTTACCGTTGGTCAAACGCACACGAGCTACCTTACGCATAGCTGAATTCGGTTTTTTCGGAGTGGTAGTGTACACTCTCACGCAAACGCCACGTCTTTGAGGACATGAATCCAAGGCCGGAGACTTGCTCTTGTCAAGCAGCACTTGGCGTCCTTTTCTTACTAATTGCTGAATTGTAGGCATTTTAATTGTTTTTAGTTATATGTTATTGTTATATTAATTCTACTGTACACTTTTTCGGGCTGCAAAGATACTGATAATTTTTGAAATATCAATGCAATACGAGTAATTATCTATTTTTAACTAAGTTTTTCTTTCAAACAAAGTGTCACAGCTCCCGTTGATACCGACGAGATGGCATTTCTATGTGCTTTCGTCAAAGTAACGCTTTTGTCACTTTCCTTTCACACTTCCGTAACCTTTTCTTTCACACCGATGGAGTAACTTTGCAAGAGTGAATTGCCGAATGGTTCACCTCGGATAAACATCAAACTTATACATATTATATTAGAATGAAACGATTTGTACAAAGAGCGGCCTGGCTGATGATGGCTTGGGCAATGCACCTTACCCTCCATGCGCAAAGCATCGATTACGCCCCTTATAAGGGTAAATTCAATTTTTATGTAGCCAACGACCTGGGTCGGAACGGGTATTACGACCAGAAGCCCATCGCCGAACGAATGGGCACAATGGCCGAAGAGGTAGGCCCCGAATTTGTGCTGGCGACAGGCGACGTGCACCATTTCGAGGGGGTACAGAGCATCAACGATCCGCTTTGGATGACCAACTACGAACTGATTTACGCGCACCCCGAACTGATGATTGACTGGTTTCCCTTGCTGGGCAATCACGAATACCGGGGCAACACACAGGCCGTGCTCGACTATTCGCACGTCAGCCGACGCTGGGAGATGCCGGCACGTTACTATACCAAACGATTTGAAAAGAAGGGAATGACCCTGCGCGTAGTGTGGACAGACACCGCACCGATGATTGACAAATACCGCACTGACAGCTTGCAATACCCCGATGCCTGTCATCAGGACTACCAGCGGCAGCTGGCTTGGGTGGACAGTGTGCTGAATGTGGCCGACGAAGACTGGATAATCGTAGCCGGTCACCATCCTATCTATGCCGAGACATCCAAGTCGGACAGCGAGCGGCAGGATATGCAGTCGCGTCTGGATCCGATTCTGCGCCGACATCGGGTAGACATGTATCTATGCGGCCACATCCACAACTTCCAGCATGTACGTGCTGAAGGCAGTGACACGGACTACGTCACCAATTCAGCTGGCTCGTTAGCACGCAAAGTAAAGCCCATAGAGGGGACGCTGTTCTGCAGCCCCGAACCGGGTTTCTCTATTATCTCGGCAGACAAGAAGAGTCTGGAACTACGTATGATTGACAAGAATGGGAATATCCTCTATACGGTGAAACGCACAAAGAGTGCCCATAAGTTTTAATGCAATTTCACAAGAGATGCCGCACGACTTTTAGCACGAGTGGATTTTCCACTCGGCTATGGTGCGGGTCTCTGACGAAAAGTTCATGCCGATGCGGATGACTTGGCGAGGGTCAGTGGCGTAGGGCTTGGCGTAGCCTTTGG
>JBJEHI010000107.1:0-29852 GCA_051875915.1 Bacteroides sp. | reverse complement strand
CACTTTTCTACCGTATTAACTGCAAACAATTGGTAATCAATTACTTCTAAATACCCATCATGAAAATAAAAGGTGCCATCAATCGAAATACACTTTATATCCTTCCTGCCAGAACCTTACCGTCGGAACCGGTTTCAGCCGGGAATGAAACCAAATACCAGACGGTTGCGGATTCGGAGGCGGCTAAAACAGCAATCGTTCAGGCTATAGATGCGGCAGCAGAATCGCAGCCCGTCAAGCTCGAAGTAGCAATCGAAGATATTGGCGGCGAGGTTACCTTGCCGGCTAACATTCCAGACGAATCCGAGCTGACGTTCAATATTCTACAAGCACCTTCAGAGCATGTCACAATCCGTCTGCCAGAAGCCACGAGAGCCACGACACGTACCGCAACAGGTAAAAAACAAATCATTACGAAAATTATCCTACCGCAAAAACAGATAAAAAAAGAGATAGCAGTAATTACAAAAACGGTTGATGTAGAAATTCATGTTGCGGAGACACACACAACCTTAGCGAGTGTCAAAACAACATTGAACGACCTGACGGTCAACGCGGGTGTCAAGATCGAAGCCCTTGAAGTGACTGCTGCACCTGTGGGTGACGTAAGCAAAATAGCCATTAATGGGACAGTTGAAAAATTGAGAATAAAGCAGTCTGAAAAGGAAAGCGAAATAGTCATTAAGGGTAAAGTCACTCAAGTGGTCAGGGACAATGAAGCTCTGATACGTAAGATTATAATCGAGAATGGCGGAGAGCTGGGGAACAAAAATGAGTTAACCGGTATAGAAATAATCGAAGGAACCCCCACCGATCCGACCAATCCAGGTTCATCCGGTGAGAATTCCAATCCGGAGAACGGCGGATGGGACGACGACGAAGTAGCAGCATAATCATAACATTAACAGTACATATATATGAGAAGCAACAAATACCTATGCATGGCACTTGGAGGCTGTGCAGTGTCACTGCTGATAGGATGTAGTGAACAGGAATGGAGCGAAAGCCAGACCACGCAACCGAAGCAGGTGGTGCTGAGGGCTGAGGCCGAGACAAAAGCTTCGAGCCGGTCATCACTGGATGAGGCGGGTGCCTTCTCTTGGATAAAGGACGATAAGATTGCCGTCCTTGATGCAAATGGCCAACCACATGAATTCAGTTTTACAGGCGAGACCGGAGATGCATCCGGAACGTTCACAGGAACTGTCAGCGAGGGAGCCACGCTGACCGATGCCTTTGCTCCCTATGACATCCTGCCTGAGAATGGAACCGGTGACGAGATATCCTTATCAGCGACATACGAACGCAACACGTACAAGTCTGGGAAAGAGACTCCCAGCCACATGCCCATGACGGGAAAGGTTGAGAACGGTGCCGTGAAGTTCACGAACATGACTGCCGTGATGCGCCTCTTCATCCGCGAGATTGGTCCGGAAGGCTGTAGGATTGTGGTTACCGCACCGACGAGCCGGCTCTCGGGTACATTTACACCGACAACCCAGACGGAAGATGGAAAGGAGTACACAATCATTGCCAGCTCCTCTGTAGGTGCCTCTGACGGCATGACGGGCGGTCAAACAGTGACCTACACCTACCGCGATGACTCCCAGACGGAGCCTGTCAACCAGTACTTCTTCATTCCCCTGCCGGTCAGCACAGACAAGCTGAACTATCAAGTAGCAGTGTACAACGGTGAGAGTGAGCTGGCCTATTTCAACAAGCGTACAAGCATCGTTCCGACACGGAACAAATTGATTCTGATGCCCTCATTGACCTTCCCGGTAGGTGACAATGCCACGGTGGCCCAGGTCAGTGACACGAAGGGGCTGAACGAAAAGTTGGGAGCTGCCGCCCAAGAAGCAGAAGCCACCGGCAACACAGCCGTGGACGCTACCCTCACCGTATCCAACCCGGATACGGAAGCCACCACGGTGGAAGTAAGCCAAGCCATCGAGATTCCGGCAACCATTACGGCATCCGGCTCCTCGTCCGAAGTGTCCGAAGAGCAGTCCAGTGTGAAGATTACCTTCGACCAGGTGCCTGTGGCCTCAGAGTCAAGCACCTCCAACACCATCGTGATTACCGACAACCAGGAAGTAGCCTCCGACCCGGAGACTTCCACAGCAAGCCAATCCAACGTAGTGATTGCCATTCCGGAAGCACCCGCCAATGTGGATCCTCCTTCGTTTGAAATCTCTCTGCCTACCACCACGGTGACGCTGAATGCAACGGCAGAGACGGCTACCTTCAACGAGGTGACAGCCACCACGGCCGACAATACGCTGATTGTCAACAAGGGTGTCACCATCAACAACCTCTATGTCGTCAACGGCAATGTACGTGTCAAGGGTATCGTGAAGAACCTGCGCAGCTACAGCTCGCGCACCATCTACGTATGGTTGGAGGACGAAGGAGAGGTTCGCTCCTACACGGGTGACGTCGTACTGCTGCGCCCCGGCGATGTAGCAGGCATCGTTGACTTCGCCAACGAGTCCGTGGCCGACGGCCAGAGCATACCGTTCCAGATTACCAGCTTCGACCAATTGAAGTCGCTGAGCCGACGCATCGAGTTGGGACTCACGGAGAAGAAGGCCAACCGTCCCTATGCGAACTGCAACTATGTGCTGACAGCCGACTTGGATGCAAGCGATGTGAGCGAATGGATTCCCATCGGCAACACATACCCCTTCCAAGGCAAGTTCGACGGTGGCGGCCATACCATTACCGGAACGTTCAAGATGAGTTCGCAGATTCGTCGCGGTGGTCTCTTTGGCAGTCTGCAGCACGCCACGGTGCAGAACATCACCATTGCAGGCAGCATCGAGCCGGCCTACCTCAACCAGGATGGCTATGTATTGCCTCATCTGGGTGCCCTCTGCGGATGGGCTACCGGTACCCAGTTCACCAACTGCCACAGCAAAGCCACGATAACCGCTCACATAGGAGGCAGCTCTTGCTCATCGGAGTGGCGTGTCGGAGGTTTGGTCGGCATGGCCGAGACGTGCAACTTCTTAGCCTGCAGCCATCAGGGCAGCATCAGCGAAACCCGCTACTGGAGCGCAGGTGGCATCTGCGGACGGGCCGAATTCGGTTGTACGCTGGTCGCCTGTTACCACGCCGGTGTGTTGGAGGCAACAGACAACGTCTGCATGGGTTTGCTTTGCGGTGAGATAGACTCCGCCTCCTCGTTGACGGGATGTTGGGTCAGAACAGACAATGTACCGACCAAGCCCTCGAAATACGATGACTTTGCCTACATCTACAACGATGGCGTGTACACCTTGCAGTCTTGCTTCGCCGTAAACAACCCCTATCCGTGGGCATCAACCATTACGGAGATGAATCAGATCCTGCTCTCCTACGGATGGCAATATACCGAAGAGGGCAGCCTGAAGAGACTGGAAGGAAACGGTATTCCCTCTAACCCGGTCAACCCGTGGTAACCTTTACTCATTCAAAACAGAAGACGTATGAAAAATAGATATTTATATGGTATATGCGCTGCCGCCCTGTGGGTGACAGCCGCCTGTAGCGACGATTGGGCCGAACAGACACCGACGGTAACAGAGGGCGAGGCCCGGCAGATACGAGTAGCTGCCTCTTTCGCTCCCGATACCCGCATGACGATAGAGGACAACGACTCACAATTCGACTATTACTGGACGGAGAACGATGCGTTCACCGTATTCGACGCACTGCACAGCCAGCAGACCCTGTTCCGGGTGGATGCCGCCGGCCTGGGGGCAAACAGCACCTCGGCCACCTTCACTGGCACACCTCAGACTGCCTACGAAAACGGGCAGCAGCTGATAGCCGTCTACAACGCCCAAGGCGGCACGGAGAATCCGTTGACGCTGGACGAGAACGGCAACCTGACCCTCGACCTGACAGGACAGGACGGCACGCTGCGGGAAGATTTCCAGTTCCTCTACGGTGAGGCCACCTATCGGGAGGGCGAGCAACCCAGCTTCTTCTTCAAGCACCTCATCACCACCCTGCGCCTGCAGATTCGCGTGCCCGACGGGGTGACGGAGATTCACAACGTTCGCTTGAAGGATGACAACCTGGTGCCGAAAGCCACCTTGGTGCTCACCAAGGCTCCGCACGATGCAGAGAACCGCTTCAAGGTGGGTGATTTGGTCTACTCCTACTCAGACAACGGCAATAACTCCGGTTACTTGGATATTCAAGGCACGTTTACCCCTGTAGACGGTGTGGTGACCCTCTATGCCTACATGCTGGATGCCGAGTTGTACAGAGACGATCAGGCAGGGAGCGATTCAGGAATCACCCCCGTTGTCCTGATGAACGACCAAGAGGGAAGAGAATTAGCATCGGCCACCTATTATAATAGGAAGGGTGAACTAAAAGGAAATGTGTACAGTCTGCCGATGGAGGATTGGATTGAAATGGTGGATTTCGACAACGAAGCCACCGTGCAAGGAATGGCCGGTGACCCATACGAGATAGCCAATGCCGACCAGTTTTACAGCCTGATGATGCGCACGCGCCTACGAGTTCGAAACCAACAGGGGATTCCTTACGGATGCTGCAGCTACAAGCTGACGGATGACATCTTCCTGGATAACCGTGCAGAGTGGTCTCCTATTCGTTTAAATTACTATCAATATTATGATTGGGAATGTGTATTTGACGGAAATGGGAAAACAATAAGCGGAGACTTGATTCTTACCAATGTGGGAGACGTGTACGAAGGTGGTTTATTTGGATACGTAAGTCGTTATACAATCAAAGATTTAAATCTTGTTTGTTGCGTCATGACACCACAGGGTTGGCTCAGTTATTTTGGAGCATTGGCAGGTTATCTGGAAAGATGCCAGGTAATCCATTGCAATTCAGCAAGTAAAATCGGAATTCAATGTGGAGCTATGTCTGCAGGTGGTATGATAGGCCATGCCTATGGAACTCAAATTCAGTACTGCGGATTCCAAGGTTCAATAGACTCCAATAGTTATTATTTACCTACTATGGGTGGAATAGCAGGTACAATGAGCGGTGCTGGTAGCGATGTCAAAGGCTGCTACAGCGATGGATGGATGGGAATAAATCCTGAATCAACTAATTCCTTAACTATAGGTGGCATCGTTGGTAGCATTACGGAAAAAAGTGCCTCGCAAAGTATCATCCATAGTTGTTGGGCCAGAATGAATGTGGCATGTCCTGAAGGTAAGACATGGGTGACTGGCGGTTTGGCAGGAGCCTACAATTGCAATTCTATAAGCAATAGCTACTGGCAAAGTACGGAAGAGAATCCGTTGGAGTGCTTTGGAGCGACCAGCCTGTCGCCAACCTTGGAAGCGTGCGCACCGTTCGACGGCTATATGCCGACGGAAGCGCAGATACAGGCATTGAACGAGGGCATTGCAGGATCGGGCTATATATTCAGCCTGCAAGACGGCCATCTGACCGATGTCAACGGAACCACCGTTCCGCCGTCCGACATCGAAGAGTGGTAATTAACAACAGGTACGAACAAACATTGTAGTATATGCACGTTATGAAGACAAACATCATATCTATCGCAGCCATCGCCCTGGCAGGGATACTGGGTGGCTGCAACGACCGGTACGAAGAACTGGACCAGCCCCATACCCCGCAACCTGCGGGTACGGAGGTGCGTGTGGGTGTCTCGGTAGAGGGACAAACCCGTCTGGGCATCACAGATACCGGCAACCAATTGGTCTACACCTGGCAGGATTACGATTCCTTCCGGGTCTACAGCATGGACAACCGTGAAGGCACCATCTTCACCATCGACCCGGAGGCCGAGCGTACGGATCCCTCCATCGCCTCGTTTGTGGGCACACCCGCCAATGCCTATCAGGAGGGCGAGACCCTCTATGCCGTGTTCGACGGCTCGGACAGCTATGAGATGGACGCCGAAGGCAACCTGACCCTCCGCATCGAAGGGCAGAGCGGCTGGCTGGACGACCGCTTCCAATACCTCTACGGCGAGGCCGTCTATCACGAGGGACAACCCATCAACTTCACCATGAAGCACCTGATGACCATGCTGAAACTCCGCATCCAGGTACCCGAAGGGGTGGACAGATTGCAGGAGGTGCATGTAGGTTCCTACAGCAGCTTATCGACCTCTGCTACGTTGGTACTGTTCCAGTCTCCTTCCGATTATGCCGGAACGTTCCAGTCGGGTGATGTGGTCAATTGCTATGACAATCAGAATCATGCAAGCGAACTCACGATAGGAGGAGATTTCGAAGCAGATGCCAATGGCATCGCTACGGTCTACCTCTACCTGTTGCCGGTGAAGGGCTACGGTTCAGGCTGGTCAACGTCGAGCGCTTTCACTTTCACTTCCTCTTTCTACGTAACGGACAGCGCAGGGGCGGCGTATGTATCCACCGCCTCAGTCGCTCAGAGAGAGATTGAGGCCGGAAAGACCTATCAGGTCAGCTCACCCCTCTATCGGTTGGCAGACTTTGACAACGAGACGGAAGCGGGTGCCGGAACAGAAGCCAACCCCTACCGCATCTCTACAGCCGAACAGCTGTACAGCCTGATGTATCGCGCCAATTTTGGTCTGATGGACTTCGATGAGAGCACGCAGTCAGGCAGGAGTTACAGTGGTTGCTGCTATCAATTGGTAAATGACATCACCCTGAATGATGAAATGCCTTGGAAGGCTTTTCCGTATGGTGACGGAGTATTTGACGGTGCCGGCTATGCCTTGAAAGGGAACATTTCCTTTGCCTCCGGTGACCATCAAGGCATATTTTCATCCATAGACTATGGCACAGTCCGCAACCTCATATTGGACTTTGACAGAGTGACCTATTCGGAGAATGTCTATCAGTCGGGATTGTTAGCATGCAATACGAATTTCTCAACCATCACCGGCTGTGGCAATCGCACCGACTTGCGCTGTAATGCTTATGGCTATTTTGCCGGATTGATAGGCTACTGTTGGTATAGCACCATCGAGACCTGCTATAATACAGGGAACCTCTCTTGCGGAAGCATTGCATCAGTAATGGGCGGCATTGTAGCGTATGCATCAAGGGGAACAAGCATAGTGGGTTGCTACAACACAGGCTCCTTTACAATAGACCGTTTATCCGGTTGGAACACCCTCCATCTGGGTGGATTAACCGGCCAATTGGAAGATGAAGCACAGCTTTCCTACTGCTGGAGTAGTTCAACGGCTACCTTGGAAGATGTAGTGTACAACGAGAACTATACGGGATCCGGCAGTCCGCTTTATGTAGGTGGTCTCGTAGGCTATGCCGAAGGCACCGTGAGCAACAGCTATTGGCAAGAGGCCATGGGCACGGCAACAGGCTTTGGTGAGGCAACGAACTGCTTCTCCTTTGCCGGAGCTACCCCCGATGCCGACCAGATAGCTGCCCTGAACAGCGGTATCGCCTCCACCGGATGGAAGTTCACCGACCAAGGAACATTTGAACCTGTGACGGACACTACCCTACCCTCACTTCCCAAAGAGGAGTGGTAACACACCTGTTTTCTGTAACAATCAAACAGTGAGAAACAATGAAAAACAATCATATCTTGACACTATGCATCGCTGCCCTGATAGGGGCAGGATGCAGCGATGACCAAATCATCAACGATTCGCCCTTGGGCGGTGAAACCGAAGCTCGGACACTGCGCATCGGTGCCGGTTTTGCAGAAGGCTCGGCCACCCGATTGGGATACAACGAGACGGATGACGCGATAAACCTCACCTGGACGGCAGACGATATGCTTCAGCTCTACTCCGCCAACAATGGGACCGCTACTACACCCTGCGTATTGGTAGAAGGAGCCGGCACCACAGCTGCCCAGTTTGAGTTAGTTGACTATATGAGTTACACTCAAGGAGAGACCCTCTATGCGCTCTATTGCAAAGGGAACCTGCCCGTAGTGGATGCGGACGGTGACCTGACGGTGAGTGTGGAAGGACAGACGGGACAACTGGACGAACGGTTCCAGCTGATGTGGGGCAGCACCACCTATAAGGAAGGCACCAATCCCTACTTTGCCATGAAGCACCTGACCTCCATCGTCAAAGTAACCATCCCGAGCGAAAAGAGTCTGCAATCGGTCACACTGAAAGGGGGCGACCTCTCGTCGAAGGGTACGTTGGTGTGTGGTACATTGCCAAGCGATGCACAGAATGTATCAAATATAAAACCGGGTGACGTGGTCTATTCGTATGAGAAGGGCGATCAAGGCAAGTACGGAGATATCGACCGTAACCAACTGACCGTAACCGGACCTTTTGAACCGGAGAACGGTGTGGTGACCGTCTATTTCTATGTATTGCCTGTCAAGACCTATCGGCCAGACTGGTACAATGCCAACTCCGGACTATTTACCACACCATCAGTCAGTGCAGTGAATGTGGACAGTGAGACACTGGTATCAACCAATACTTACTCCAATCACGAGCTCAAGGCCGGCAAGGTGTACGAACTCCACCCCTCCATGTTTACGCAGACTGATTTCAATAACGAAGCAGAGGCAGACGGCACAGTAAACCAGCCCTATGAACTCTGGACAGCAGACGACCTCTATAACTGGATGTTGCGCTGTAAAGATTATGCGCAAAATGCACAACAGAGATTATACAAAGATTGTTCGTATAAATTGATGGCCGATATCGAGTTGACCGACCGGATGCCTTGGAACCCCTTCTACTTCGATGGTACCCTTGATGGCAACGGGAAGACCCTCCGTGGCAGCATTACATCTACCTACGGAGGAGCTGTGCTATTCGATGCCTTGAATAGCAATTGTGTCATCAAGAATCTGACGCTGGATTTCTCCTCCATCTCTTTCGGTTCCTCATACACCATGAACAGTGCCGTATTGTGTGGAAATTCGTATGGAGCAACCTTTATTCATTGCATCAACCGCTCCGGTATACAGGCTCACGCACCACGTGTAGGCGGACTGGTTGGTTACGTCCATGCGGATACGAAACTCATTGCCTGTGGCAATGAAGGAACCATTTCGTCAACGGAAGAGCCTGAATTCATGGGAGGTCTGGTAGCCGAAAGCGAAGGGCAGTTCACAATGGAGACTTGTTACAACACAGGCGAGGTCGTTGTCAACGCATCGTCTATTGCCGGTGGGTTGGTAGGTAGGATGACGGATGGAGACAACTCTGTCAATGCCTGCTGGACAACCAGCTCCAATGGCATCGGACTGATTGGTGAAGGAAATTGTACCAACTGCTACCTCGTAGATGCGCTGCCTACACTGGAAGAGATTGCCGCAATGAATGCAGCCATGCAAAACCACGAGTGGCTTTTCAAGGAGACAGGCAAACCGGGTAAGAACAGCAGTACCACGATACCCGACATCGACGAAGAGGAATGGTAATCAGGGTCTAACTATAAACTTTGAACAGTATGAAAACAACATATTTTTATTTAGGTGCCGGCTTATCGCTCCTGTTGATGGCCGGATGCGATAACCGATGGGAAGAGGTGCAACCCGCCACTCCCTCAGAAGCCGCCCGGGAAATCAGGTTGACGGCTTCGCTGGATGATTCGTCCACCCGCCTGGAACTGACGGACGAGAACGGCAAGCTCAAGTCAACCTGGGAGGCAGGAGATTCGTTCCAAGTATTCCGTGCAGACGGCAGTTCCACTACGTTTACATTGGAAAGCGGTGCAGGTACCTCTGCTGCCACCTTTGTGGGAACACCGGAAGGTGAAGCCTACGAGGAGGGCGAGATACTCTCTGCCGTATTTGGCGATCCGAATGCCTACAGCCTGGACAACGACAAGAACCTGACGCTGAACATAAGCAACCAGACCGGCCAGTTGGACAGCCGCTACCAGCTGCTCTATGGCGAAAGTGAGTTCAGTGCAGACGGTACGGCATTCCACTTCAAGCATGTGGTAAGCCTGCTGAAGATAGTCATCCCGACGACAGAGACATTGAGTCAAGTGACTCTTACCAATTCGGAGTTATTCACACAGGCTACGCTGATAATCAATCAGAAGCCATCGGATGCCTCCAATCTGCAAGGATTGGTCAATCGCGGTGATTTACTCTATTCCATGGAAAAAGAGCAGAATGGTACGTACCCCAATTCGGTTCGGGAGGGCATCAACGTGACGGGCACATTTGCTTCCCAAAACGGAGAAGTGACTGTGTATTTCTATATCCTTCCTGCTCGTTTTTATTATCAGGATAATGAATGGCTTAGCACTTACCATGTAAAACCTGTCATCACAGCCCTGACTGAAGGAGGGGTGAAAATGTACTGTACAAACAGCTTCAATGAACGTTTGCTGGAGGAAAGCGGCAAGATGTATCGGTTGAATGCCATACTGTACATGCCGACAGACTTCCCGAACGAAAATACGGTAGACGGAGATTCGGAGCCATACGAACTGCGAACAGAAGATGACCTCTATTCGTTGATGATGCGTACACGATTGGATTTGGTAAACAAGAATGGGGTCCGTTATCAGACTTGTCGCTACAAACTGATGAACGACATCTATTTGACCAATCAGATGCCTTGGACTCCCGGAGGATTCTACGGAGAATTCGATGGAAATGGCCAAACAATTGGTGGAAGCATCACCTCCACCAGCACAGGCTCATTGCTGTTTGAGTACGTTAACGATGCAACGGTAAAAGATTTGACACTGGCTTTTTCTTCGGTTACTTTCACACACACCAATCAGTCGGACTATTTCGGAGTTTTGTGTACATTCAGCGGGAATGGGAATCTTGTCCATATCACGAACCGAACAACCGTGACTCCGTATGCCCACCGAATAGGAGGCTTGGTGGGCAGTCTGGAAAACTATAATACCACCACCATGGTAGCTTGCGGCAACGAAGGGAACCTAACTTCGGGAGGGGAAGTAGAATACATGGGCGGTCTGGTAGGCTATATCCGCAACGACTGCACCATCGAAGCCTGCTACAACACCGGTAACCTGACGGCTCCAGAGGCCGCTTGTATGGGTGGATTGGTAGGATACGACGAAGACGGACTAAGTACTTTAAATGCCTGCTGGACCTCCGGATCATGGGATATCATCGGAACCGGAAGCTTCACAAACTGCATCAGTGTAGCAACCGGAGCGACTCCTTCGGAGGAACAGATAGCCGAAATGAACAGTGCCATGCAGAACGGTGTATGGACATTCAACTCGGAAGGCCGTCCCTTCAAGGATAACAATTCGTCGGTACCCAACATTCCGGCAGAAGATTGGTAAACAGGAATAGAAACTTTTGAATAGAGCAAACAATGAAAACAAAAGATATACTGATTCATGGAGGGTTGTTGCTGCTGCTCTGTACAGCATGTGACGACCGATTGGAGAATGTGCAGGAGGAGAAACCTGCTGCGGGTAAGGAAATCAGACTGGGTGCTTCGTTAGGCGAAGCATCCACCCGCCTGAACCTTCAGGACAACGGGACAGAAGTAGCAGTGACATGGGAAGAGGGTGACCACATCCAGGTGTTTGATGCCAACAACGCAGGAGGAACCCCATTCACCCTGCAAGAGGGAGCAGGTACCCAGAAAGCCGTCTTTGCAGGAACACCAGCCTACGGATATGCGAAAGGCGACCAGCTCTGCGCGGTGTATGGTGATGCAAACCTAATGACAACCGACCAGGATGGCAACGTGGTCATCAGCATCATGAACCAAAACGGAGAATTGAACGATGCCTATCAGGTTCTGTTCGGAGAGACCCAGTACCAGGAGGGGATTACCGCATTTCAGTTCAAGCATGTAGTGACCCTGCTTAAGGTGCAGTTTTCGCTGCCTGACGGTGTATCGGCACTGAATAGTGTAACGATGAAGACAAGCGGTGCGTTTTACAAGAAAGCATCGTTGCTGACCTCGTGCGTACCCGAACGCATCCGCTCGGCCTATCCGAACGCACAATTAGGTGACCTGATTAATTCACAAGAGAATCAGAACAACGGTGATTATACAGACATACAGCAGTCGGACAACATCACGATTAACGGAGATTTTCAGGCCGATGCATCCGGCATCGTCACTGTCTATTTCTATGTGTTGCCCACTACGTATGTGGGTGAGGGAAACAACGAGGCGTATCCAATCAGATACACGCCTTCGTTTACCGCAACGGATGCCAGCGGACACACCTACTACATGAACGGCAATATTAACGACAATAAAGAGATTGTAGCCGGAAGGATGTATAACATACGTACCGAATTTGTATGCCCTGTAGATTTTGCAAACGAGAACGAAGAAAATGCCGGAACAGCAGAGAATCCGTATCGTATTGAGACGGCCCAGCAGTTCTATTCGCTGATGCTACGATGCAAATTCGGTCTGAACGGCAAAACCGGATCCTACGCTAACGCCAATTACCGATTGGAAGCAGACATCAACATGAGCGATGTGAACATGGAGTGGGAGCCGATTGTACTGACCGGTGCTACATTCGATGGAAACTACCACATGATTGAGGGAGCTCCTACAATTCGTTGCCAGCAATACACCGGAGTATTCGGTGAATTGCACGGATGTACAGTTTCCAATCTTCGTCTCTACTTAACGGGCACATCGTTTAATGATGATACATCGGATTATGGTTGGTTCGGCATTTTGGCTGGATATGCCGAGAACTCATTCATCGAAAACTGCCGGAATGAATCACACATTCTCGGTCCCTTCATCAACATGGGCGGCTTGATTGGTAAAATGGAGAACAGCCACATATTGGGCTGCGGAGGCGGTGGCAACCGGCTGTGGAGTTATAGACCGATGAGCTACTTCGGCGGTATGGTAGCATACGCCAGCGGTAGCAGTTCCATTCGTGCATGCTACAATTATGGCAATCCTCAAGGTACCACGGGCATATTGGACAACGGAGCAGCTTACGTAGGTGGTATTGTGGGCTACGCAACCGATGACACGACCATTGATGCCTGCTGGAGTTTTTATACACTTACTATGGAAGGTGGTGTGGACATACGCGCAAAAGAATACATCATAGAGGGAGACGGAGGTACCTTCTACACCGGAGGTATCGTAGGCGGACTGGCAGGCAATGCGACATTGACACACAGTTTCTGGAACAGTCAATACGAAGAGAGTATCGCAGGCAATGCAACGAATGAAGAATCGATTACCGGATGTACGCAGTTTGATTACTTTGATGGTCAGAGAGTTCCAGACACAGACGTTGTAGCTATACTGAATGGATACATCACAGATACCGAGTATCAGTTTACTCCAGATACAAACTACTACCTTATAAAGGTAATAACAGAGTCTGGTGAATAAAGGCACACTGCCGTGACTAAAACCTCATCGAACGCGGTAGTTATTTCTAATGGGTTACATCAAGAAGGAGATGGACGCTACGACAGCGATTCATCTCCTTCCTTTTTTTGAGACAGACCGCTCACGCCCCATGCTGTTCTGCATACAGCAATTTCAGATACAACGAAGCCGCTTCTATATTTCAAAAGCCCTGTGTAAACAGATTGCCAATCGCATAGAGTGGGATGATCAGTGTATCATCCAGTTGTCCGAAGTTCTCCAAAGAGGTGCGTATACCTCTATTCAGTCCCTTCTGTTTCAGGAAGATACGCATACTCTGCATAGAGCCCCTGGAACCACTTTTCACCTCCACCGGATAGATAATTCCGCCCATGTCCACCACATAATCCACCTCGGCATTTGAGTCCTTCTTCTCCCGGTGCCAACAATAAAGCGGATCAACAGAATAGGGTGAAGAAGCTTTCACAAGTTCGCACCCCACGAAAGTTTCTGCCAATGCGCCACGATTCACCATCTTCAAGTCGTCTGACAAGAGAATATCCTGCAGGTTCAGGTGCAAGATACGTTGAAGCAATCCCGTATCCATCAAAATGAATCGTTTGTATTTTTCGTCGGCTTCAGCATAGAGCGGTACACCATTGCTGCTGGTATGTACCACCGGATAAATTAATCCAGCCATTTGCAATAGCTCCAGGGCTGTTTTAACCTGAGGCAACCTATAGGTTGAATCTACCTGCGTATAGACAAACTTACCCGATCCCTGCAGAGCGACCGAGCGGAACACATCCTTCAACACCCCCAGCGGAATCTGGGCATGATATTTCTTAAAGTCATCTTCGTAGGAAGTAACCAATTCCTGCAAAACACGTTGGCACTGCAACATATCACTCGTCTCTACATAAAGGGATACACATTCGGGCATACCACCTATCACCAGAAAAATGCGAAGGTATTCCAACAACTTACGGTGTACAACTTCAAACAGAGGCTTGTCGGGAGAAGCCTGTCGCACTGCTTCGACCAAATCAGCACGATCCATGGCATACAGGAATTCCTCAAAACAGAAAGAATACATAAAAAGAGACCTCACTCGTCCTACTCCAAATGAAGGCAAATCACGCAAGGCAAACTCCAACAGTGAACCTGCAGCAATCAAATGAAGTCCTGGCATCTTTTCATAAAAGTATCGCAACGTATTGATAGCCGCAGGACAGGCCTGTATCTCGTCTAAAAACAACAAAGTCCGTCCCTCCGCAATAGGGATTCCCGTAATGAGCGACAACTGGCTACACAGTTGCTGAGGAGTAAATCCCTGATTAAAAATCGGATGTAAGTCACATTGTTCATTAAGGTCAATCTCCACATAATATTCAAATGTTTGGCCCAAATGGCGTACAGCCGATGTTTTACCAACCTGACGTGCTCCGCGCAGCAACAAGGGTTTCAAATGCGCCTCGTTTTTCCACAGCAGCAACTCTTCGTCTATTTTCCGAGATAAATACTTCATTTCTAATGCTATTTGGAATTATCGGTAGCAAAGATAGGCAATATTTTTCAAAAATCGGCATCGAACATGTGGCATTATTTATAAAAATCGGCATCGAACAAGCATACAGTTTCGCCTCAACCCCTCTTAAAAACAGGTAGCTTGCAGCCTGTAACTTGTGGCTAAAGCGGCCTAATGTTTAAATAGAGTTAAATACAAAAAGAAAATCGGTGAATTATTATGTTGTATAACATAAAACCCATACCTTTGCACTGTGTTTTTCATGGTATTAGATTTAAGGTTAATAAAGATTGGGTGTCTGGGATAGATACCCTTCTTTTTTTATATACCTATATGACCAAATTACAGCTGCGGTAACGGCACATCGGGCACTATCGTATCATCAGGACGGATGTTGCCATTGTCCATGATAAACATCGAATAGTATATAGGCAGATAGGTTATACGATTGATGGTTTCCACCTCCCGATGATTGCTCAATACAAACGCACGAGATATCGTGTAATCAGGAGTTGTGAGGAACTTATCAAGGGCACTATGGACAGTGTAATCCTTACCAGACTTGACCTCAATAGGCAGAACACTCAGCGTGCTGTAGTCATCAATAAGGAAATCCACCTCGCCACGTTGCTTGTTATCATAGTAATGCAGCCTGCTACCATGTGCACGGAGTTCCTGAGCCACCACCGACTCATAGACGGATCCCAGATTGATGCTGCGTTCATCCCGTAATATAGCATTGATATTCAATCCATAGAGGATGCTGGTCAACAGCCCGACATCGTTCAGATAAAGCTTAATAAGGTTCTTGCTTTCCGACTCTATCAGTGGAAAGCGCGGGTTGCTTATGGCCTGTACAGAGGTAGCGATACCCGAATTGGTGAGGTATTCAAACTCCTCAGCGTAATCGCTGAACTGCTTGTGCCCTGCCCTATTCTCAATACGATTGACGATAATGCGTTTCTTCTTATTTTCCATGTTTGACGGTATCATATCATAGATTTTCCGGATAACCAGTCGTCGCTCCGCATCATACTGTGATGCGTCAATTTTATATAAGTTGAGTATATCCCGCTGCACCTCACGCACGTGCGTGATGTTTCGCGCCTCCAGAAACTTGTTTACAGCTTCAGGCAAGCCACCTACAAGAAGGTAAATCCGAAACTGCTGCAAAAAGTAGTTATGCAACGATTCGTTCAATGGCATGTTGTTTTGATAGCACGACCGAGCACCGTCGATGGTTGATTGCGAACAACCCATTGCAAGAAGGAATTCTTCAAAGTCGAGTTGGAACATCTCAACCACCGAGATGCTTCCAATAGGTACAGATGCCGTTTGTGACAAAGCGACACCCAATTGCGATCCGCTGGCAATGTATGTGTAACGACCCTCCTGGTTCAGAAACTTCAGCATCGTCATCAAATGGGGATAGCTCTGTATCTCGTCAAGGAAAATCAGTGTATCTTCCTTCTTCCCCAAATTGTTTCCTGCCATGGCTCCCAACTGAAGGTAAAAGTCGGCCGTGCTTCTGACAGTGGCGAACAGGCCCTGCCCCTCTTTATCTTCCTTCAAATTGATTTCTATAAAATGAGGGAACATACGTCTACCCACGTATCGGATAAGGTATGACTTTCCTATCTGCCTTGCTCCGTTAACCAACAATATTTTGTTTGGCTGGTTACGCAAGTGGTTCTCAATCTGCGATGTAAACTTTCTGTAAAGCATGTGGATATTCTTTATTACGCTTGCAAAGGTAAGCATTTTGCCCTAATCAAACGACTGCTTCAGGAATTATTCCGTTATTTGCAGGCATAAAAACAGGAATTATTCCATAATTTTAGGTGGTAAAATCAGGAATAATTCCGTGAAGCAAAAAAAACAGGTACCGAAGAGGGTACCTGTCTGTCTAATTAGGATAAGGGAAAAGTTACTTCTGAGACGTATGCTGGAGATACCAATCATACATGCGTTGAACGCCCTCTTCAATGTCAATCTGATGATGCCATCCCAAGGCGTGCAACTTCGAGGGATTGGTCAGCTTACGCATCGTACCATCCGGCTTGGTGGCATCGAAGGTAAGTCGGCCCTGATAGCCGATTGTCTTGACAATCAATTCAGCTAACTGGCGGATGGTAATCTCTTTGCCTGTACCGATGTTGATGTGGCAGTTGCGGATATCCTTCTCGCCCGAGCGATAGGTATCCTTGAAGTCGACATGCTCCATGACGAAGACACTGGCATCGGCCATCTCTTCGCTCCAAAGGAACTCGCGCAACGGCGTACCGGTACCCCACAGACGAATCTCCTCGGAGGTGATGCCATACTTGGCCAGTAGCCGGAGAATCTCCTCATCGCTGTTCGCACCACTGACGCCCTCCACCGGACGCAAGTTCAAATCGCGACGTACATCCTCCCAACGGTTCTCCTTGAGGCAATGAGCCAAGTAAACCTTACGTATCATGGCAGGCAACACGTGACTGCGCTCCAGGTCGAAGTTATCGTTCGGACCATACAGATTGGTGGGCATCACAGCGATGTAGTTGGTGCCATACTGCAGATTGAAGCTCTCGCACATCTTCAGGCCGGCTATCTTGGCAATGGCATAGGGCTCGTTGGTGTACTCCAACGGCGAGGTGAGCAGCACCTCCTCCTTCATGGGCTGGGGAGCTTCACGCGGATAGATACAGGTGCTGCCCAGGAAGAGCAGCTTCTTCACTCCATGACGATAGCTCTCGCCTATCACATTCTGCTGAATCTGCAGGTTCTTGTAGATGAAATCAGCGCGGTAAAGGCTGTTGGCCATGATGCCGCCTACAAACGCTGCGGCCAGAAAGACGTATTCGGGCTGCTCTTCGTCAAAGAAACGGCGTACGGCCTCACCGTCCAACAAATCAAGTTCCTTGTGGGTACGACCGATGAGGTGTGTATACCCCTTCTGCTGCAGATTGTTCCAGATGGCAGAACCTACCAAACCGCGATGTCCGGCCACATATATCCTTGCATCTTTTTCCATACGATGATATCTTTAGTTATACTTGCTGAGAGCGCAGATAGAGTTTGCGAACAAACTTCATGTCGTGTGCTGCCATAATCTTGACCAACTCTTCGAACGGTGTCTGCTGAGGATTCCATCCCAACAAGGTACGGGCTTTGGTGGGGTCGCCCAACAGCTGCTCGACTTCGGCCGGACGGAAATACTTGGGATCAACCTCAACCAGCACCTTTCCGCTCTGCGTGTCGATACCCTTCTCGTTGACACCTTCGCCCTCCCAGCGCAGATTGATGCCCACTTCGCGGAAAGCCAATGTGGCAAACTCGCGAACCGTATGCATCTCGCCGGTAGCGATGACGAAGTCCTCAGGAGTCTCATGCTGCAGAATGAGCCACATGCACTCTACATAATCCTTGGCATATCCCCAGTCACGGCGTGCATCGAGGTTACCCAGATAGAGCTTGTCCTGAAAACCCTGAGCGATACGGGCGGCAGCTAACGTAATCTTGCGGGTAACGAACGTCTCACCACGGCGTTCGCTCTCGTGGTTGAACAGGATGCCATTGACGGCAAACATACCGTAACTCTCGCGATAGTTCTTGGTAATCCAGAATCCATACTGCTTGGCTACACCGTAAGGACTGCGCGGATAGAAGGGAGTGGTTTCGCGCTGAGGCACCTCCTGCACTTTACCGAAGAGCTCGGAGGTAGAGGCCTGATAGATTCTGGTCTTCTTCTCCAGACCCAAGATACGGACAGCCTCCAGCATACGCAGGGTACCTACGGCATCTGCCTCGGCGGTATATTCGGGCACGTCAAACGAAACCTTCACGTGGCTCTGTGCAGCCAGATTATAGATTTCATCGGGTTGTACCTGCTGGATGATGCGGATGAGCGATGAAGAATCGGTCATGTCACCATAGTGAAGGTTGATGGTGCGCTTCTGTTTCATATCGCGTACCCATTCGTCGAAATAGAGATGTTCGATGCGTCCTGTATTGAAAGAGGAAGAACGGCGCAAAATGCCATGTACCTCGTAGCCCTTCTGCAACAGGAATTCTGCCAAGAAAGAGCCATCCTGACCGGTGATTCCGGATATCAATGCTGTTTTCATATAATATATAATGTATGGTATATTCAATATTTGCTTGTCAGGCAACCCACCGGTCTCAGACAGGCCAACCCGAATAAACCGATTGAGTTACAGGGCGCAAAGATACATGCTTTTCAGCATATAATCAAACCTTTGTCACAAAACATGCGTGTGAAAGACGATTCTGCCGGTTGCCGACAGAAGGCGCGATATGGTTCAAAATAGACAAAAAAGGGAGCTATACAGACAAAAAAGAGGCATTGGTCTATCTTATTTTTCAGCTTCAATTGCCTGCCCTATATTTGCAACACGGAAACCAAAGATTATTGAAACGTATGACACATGTAAGAAAAACAACTATCACACTCTGCTGCCTGCTGGCCGGCATACAGCTGTCCGCCCAGACCGTAGAAGCCATAAGCCCTACGACAGAGAGCCTGCCTGCCAGCTGGAACCTGCAGACCTGCATCGACTATGCCTTGCAGAAGAACATCAGCATCCGCAAGAACCGACTGAACGCAGCCAGTGCAGAGGTGGACGTGAAGAGTGCCAAGGCCGCCCTCTTCCCCAGCCTTCAGTTCTCTACCAGCCAACGAATGGTGAACCGACCGGAGAGCGAAACCAACACCATCATTGACGGCGACCAGATAAAAAGTACGCAAAGCAAGACCTCGTTCAACGGCAGCTACGGCATTGATGCATCGTGGACCCTCTTCAACGGCGGCAAGCGGCTGAACACCATCCGCCAGCAGCAGCTGAACAGCCGCATTGCCGACCTGACCGTAGCCCAAGACGAAAACAACATTGAAGAACAGATAGCACAAGCCTATATACAAATACTCTATGCCAACGAGGCGGTAGCCGTCAACCAGTCAACACTGGAGGTGAGCCGGGCCGAATGCGAACGAGCCCGACAACTGTTTGAAGCAGGCAGCATCGCTAAGAGCGATCTGGCTCAGTTGGAGGCACAGGTAAGCGACGACAAGTATCAGTTAGTGGTAGCGCAAGCCACGCTGGCCGACTACAAGCTGCAACTGAAACAGCTGTTGGAGATTGAGGGAGAAGAGATGACACTGGATTTGCCCGACCTGAACGACCGGAACGTGCTGGCACCGCTGCCCGAGAAGGAAGATGTCTACCTGACCGCACTGGCCAACCGTCCCGAGATTGAAGCCGGCAAGCTGAATGTGGAGACTTCGGACCTGGAAATCAAGATTGCACGGGCGGGCTACATGCCTACCTTGAGCCTGACTGCCGGCATCGGAACCAGCCATGCTAACGGCACGGATTTCACCTTCAGTGAACAAATCAAGCAAAACTGGAACAACTCACTGGGATTCTCACTGAGTGTACCCATCTTCAACAACCGGCAGACGAAAAGTGCCATCCAGAAGGCAAAGATACAGAAACAGATTTCGGAACTGAGCCTGCTGGACGAGCAGAAGACACTCTACAAAACCATCGAAGGGCTGTGGTTAGATGCCAACAGTGCCCAGCAACGTTATGCCGCCGCCTTGGAGAAACTGAAGAGCTCGCAAACCAGCTACGACCTGGTACAGGAACAATTCAACCTGGGCATGAAAAATACGGTGGAACTGCTGACGGAGAAGAACAACCTGCTGAGTGCCAAGCAAGAGACCTTGCAATCCAAATACATGGCACTGCTGAATATGCAGCTGCTCCGTTTCTACCAGGGCGAGGCGATGGCCATCTGAAGATAAACCAACTAAAAATCAACAAAACATCACGGATATGAACAAGAAGAAAGTAACCCTTTTGGCCGCAGGGGCCATTGTCGTAGCAGGCATCGGTGTGTGGATGTTTGGAGGTTCCAAGACCAAGCACAAAGTGTCCTACGAGACAGCCGTCGTCGAGAAAGGCGAGATATCGGAATCGGTCACAGCGACCGGAACCATCGAACCGGTGACGGAAGTGGAAGTCGGTACGCAGGTAAGCGGTATCATCGACAAGATTTATGTAGACTACAACTCGGTAGTGACCAAAGGTCAGCTAATCGCTGAAATGGACCGCGTGACGCTGCAAAGCGAACTGGCCTCGCAACGTGCCGCCTATGACGGTGCCAAGGCCGAATATGAGTACCAGAAGAAACTGTATGAACGCAACAAGACACTGCACGAGAAGCAGCTGATTGCCACGACCGACTATGAGCAGTCGGTGTACAACTACGAGAAGGCGAAAAGCAGCTTCGACAGCAGCCGTGCCGCACTGGCCAAAGCCGAGCGCAACCTATCCTATGCAACCATCAACTCACCCATCGACGGCGTAGTCATCAGTCGCGACGTAGAGGAGGGACAAACCGTGGCTTCCGGCTTCGAGACTCCTACCCTCTTCACCATTGCCGCCGACCTGACGCAGATGCAGGTGGTGGCCGACGTGGACGAAGCAGATATAGGTGGTGTGGAAGAAGGACAGCGGGCCGTCTTTACCGTAGATGCCTACCCCAATGACACCTTTGAAGGCGTGGTGACACAGATCCGGCTGGGCGACTCTTCGTCAAGCAGCACCAGCAGCACATCGACCACGGTGGTGACATACGAGGTGGTCATCTCGGCTCCGAACCCCGAACTGAAGCTGAAACCACGCCTGACAGCCAACGTCACCATCTTCACACTGGACCGTAAAGGGGTGCTGTGCGTACCTTCACGCGCACTGCGATTCACACCGGAGGCACCGCTCATCAGCGAGAAGGACGTAGTGAACGACTGCAACGCCGAGCACAAGCTATGGGCACGCGAAGGCAACACCTTCACCGCCCATCCGGTAGAAACAGGCATCTCAAACGGCATCTACACCGAGATACTGAGCGGTGTGAGCGAAGGAATGAAGGTAGTGACCGAGGCGACCCTGGGCAGTATGGACGCAGCACCGTCGGCCCTGGGTGCCGGAAACAGCGAGAAGAGCCCCTTCATGCCAGGCCCTCCGGGCAGCAAGAAGAAGAACAGCAAATAAAGGAGAAGAGCGTATGAGCAAGACTGTGATTGAACTTCAGAATATCAGGCGCAACTTCCAGGTGGGCGACGAAACAGTACACGCCCTACGAGGGGTATCCTTCAGCATTCAGGAGGGAGAGTTTGTCACCATCATGGGAACGTCGGGTTCAGGCAAATCCACGCTGCTGAACACGCTGGGCTGCCTGGACACCCCCACCAGCGGAGAGTACTTGCTGGATGGCATATCGGTGCGCACCATGAGCAAGCCGCAACGGGCCATCTTGAGAAACCGCAAGATAGGTTTCGTTTTCCAGAACTACAACCTGCTACCCAAGACCACGGCGGTGGAGAATGTAGAACTGCCGCTGATGTACAACTCGTCGGTTTCGGCCTCGGAACGCCGCCGACGTGCCATCGAGGCACTGAAGGCGGTAGGTCTGGGAGACCGGCTGGAACACAAGTCCAACCAGATGTCCGGCGGACAGATGCAGCGCGTGGCCATTGCCCGTGCATTGGTCAACAACCCTTCCGTCATCCTGGCCGACGAAGCTACGGGTAACCTGGATACACGTACCTCCTTCGAGATACTGGTTCTCTTCCAGAAGCTTCATGCCGAGGGACGCACCATCATCTTTGTGACGCACAACCCTGAGATAGCCCAGTACAGCAGCCGTAACATCGTGCTACGCGACGGCAAGATAAAGAGCGACGAGGTCAATAGAAACGTGCTGGATGCCGCCCAGGCACTGGCCGCCCTGCCTAAGCAGGAGGAATAAAAACGAAACCATCAACTCAACGCGAACAAGAAAAGTATGAACGGAACAAATTTATTCAAAATAGCCCTGCGGGCACTGAACAACAATAAGCTGCGGGCTTTCCTTACCATGCTGGGTATCATCATCGGCGTAGCGTCGGTCATCACGATGCTGGCCATCGGACAAGGCTCGAAGAAGAGCATCCAGGCACAGATTGCCGAGATGGGTTCCAACATGATTATGATCAGACCGGGTGCCGACATGCGTGGCGGTGTACGTCAAGACCCCAGCGCCATGCAAACGTTGAAGCTGACGGACTATGAGTCGCTCTGCGAGGAGACCCGCTATGTGGCGGCTGTCAGCCCCAGCGTATCGTCCAGCGGACAGCTCATTGCAGGCAACAACAACTATCCGTCGTCGGTCAGCGGCGTCTCCATCGACTATCTGGAGATACGTCAGCTGAATGTGGAGAACGGCGAAATGTTCACCGAATCGGATATACAGACCTCGGCCAAGGTGTGCGTCATCGGAAAGACCATCCAGGACAACCTGTTCCCCGGCGGCGAGGATCCCGTGGGACGCATCATCCGCTTCAACCAGATTCCCTTCCGCGTGGTGGGTGTGCTGAAGTCCAAAGGATACAACTCCATGGGTATGGACCAGGACGACATCGTGCTGGCCCCCTACAGTACGGTGATGAAACGCCTGCTGGCACAGACCTACCTGAGTGAGGTGTTTGCCTCTGCCCTGACGGAGGATATGACCGAGAATGCCATTGACGAAATCACCGCACTGCTGCGACGCAACCATAAGCTGAAGGAGAGCGACGACGACGACTTCAACATCCGAAGCCAACAGGAGCTGAGCAGCATGATGAGCTCCACCACCGACCTGATGACCATCCTGCTGGCCTGCATTGCCGGCATCTCGCTGGTAGTAGGAGGCATCGGCATCATGAACATCATGTACGTCAGTGTAACCGAGCGTACACGCGAAATCGGCCTCCGCATGTCGGTAGGTGCGCGTGGCATCGACATACTGAGCCAGTTTCTGATTGAGGCCATCCTCATCAGCATCACCGGTGGCATCATCGGCGTGATACTGGGATGCGGAGCCAGCTGGATAGTGAACAGTGTCGCCCATTGGCCCATCTTCATACAGCCGTGGAGTGTCGTCTTGTCCTTTGCCGTATGTACGGTTACCGGTGTCTTCTTCGGCTGGTACCCTGCCAAACGTGCTGCCGATCTGGATCCCATCGAGGCCATCCGTTACGAATAGGCATCTCGAAAGAACTTTTTCATGCAAGCATGAAAGTTCTTCACTCAAATTACACTATCTTTGCCACCTATGAAACAGGTATCTAACAATCGGCTTCGGTTCATCGAAGTCTTCATACACGTCATCGGTTGGGGAATCGTATTCGGTTTCCCCTTCTTCATGTGGAGCCGTAGCGGCTTCTCCATCACATGGATGGAGTACCTGCGCCACGGCAGCATCATCCCTCTCTCCTTTTTGATCGTATTCTATATCAACTATTTCTGCTTGATACCCAGATACCTGTTCCAGGGGCATACCCGCCAGTATCTGTTGCTGAACGTACTGCTGATATTGTGTGTGGCTGCCGGAGCACACGTGTGGCAGGAGATTGTTTCTATGCCCCATATCAACGCCATGGGCGGACATGGGAAGCGGCACATCGGTCCACCCAAATGGATCATCCTCCTGCGCGATGTCTTCTCCATGGTTTTGACCGTGGGGCTGAGTGCCGCCATCAAGATGAGCGGCCGATGGACACAGCTGGAGTCGGCACGCCGCGAAGCAGAGAAGAGCCGTACCGAAGCTGAACTGAAGAATCTGCGCAGCCAGCTCAATCCCCACTTCCTGCTGAACACCCTGAACAACATCTATGCGCTGATAGCCTTTGATGCCGACAAGGCACAGGCTGCCGTACAAGAGTTGAGCCGCCTGTTGCGCCATGTACTGTATGACAACCAACAGAATCTGGTGCCGCTGAACAAGGAGATGGACTTTGTGCGCAACTACATCGAACTGATGCGCATACGGCTGGCCTCCAATGTGACGGTAGAGACCCACTTCGACGTTTCGCCCGACAGTCGGACGGAGATTGCTCCCCTCATCTTCATCTCGTTGATTGAGAACGCCTTCAAGCACGGCATCTCGCCGACTGAACCCAGCTACATCCGCATCCGCTTCAGCGAATCATCCGGCTTCATCCGGTGCGAGATTGCCAACAGCTATCATCCCAAGAACCAGGCCGACAAGAGCGGAAGCGGCATCGGATTGGAACAGGTGAAAAAACGCCTGGAGCTGACCTATCCCGGTCGGTATGAATGGAAGAAAGGTACCGACGAGGCAATGAAAGAATATCAATCTATCCTGACCATCAATACCCAAACAGTATGAACCTGACATGTGCCATCATTGACGACGAACCGTTAGCTCTGGATTTATTGGAGAGCTACGTCAACAAAACACCCTTCCTGCAGTTAGCAGGCAAATACTCCAGCGCGGTAACTGCCATGAAAGAGCTTCCCGAACAGCAGGTAGACCTGTTGTTTCTGGACATCCAGATGCCCGACCTGAACGGACTGGAATTCTCCAAGATGGTGCCGCCTCACACCCGCATCGTCTTCACCACCGCATTCGAGCAGTATGCCATCGACGGGTACAAAGTGAATGCACTGGACTATCTGCTGAAACCCATCTCGTACGTAGACTTCCTGCAAGCCGCCAACAAGGCTGTGCAATGGTTCGAACTGCTGCAACAGCCGCATGACGAGGTGCAAAGCATCTTCGTGAAAAGCGACTATAAACTGGTGCAGATAGAGCTGAGCAAGATATTGTATGTAGAGGGACTGAAGGACTACATCAAAATATACGAGGAGGACACGCCCAAGCCCGTCCTATCACTGATGAGCATGAAGGCGATGGAAGAGTTGCTGCCGACCTCACGCTTCATGCGCGTACATCGCTCGTACATCGTACAGAAAGAAAAGATACGCATCATCGACCGTGGGCGTATTGTCTTCGGAAAGACCTACATACCGGTGAGCGACAGCTACAAGCAGGCTTTCCAAGAGTTCCTGAACCAACGGAGTTGACGGGAAATTACGACGTTTAGTATAGAAAATATGAATTTTAGTAGAAATATTGAAGTTACTTATTGCATATTAAAAAATGTTTTCCTACTTTTGCACCGAACAGATAGGAGTTGTGAAACTCCCCAATAGAATAGTTTAGTTAAGTCTAGTTTAGTTTTTGTGTGACTCCCTCCCTCCGTAAGCGAACGGTTGGGAGGGTGTTTTTTTCTGCTCACTCCGTTTCCTCCCCAAAGTCCAACTCCAGCTGACGCTCATCCTCCTTTCGGGAACGGGGCTTCGGCAGCAACAGCGAGCGCACTCCCTGCGGAGTCAGCTCGTGTATGGTACGAAGCACAGGCAGTTCGGAACAGGTAATGAAATACTGAGCTTTCTTCATCACAATGCCCATCTTCTTCAACTGGTAGAAACCCAGATGCGCGTAGCGGCGCGAGGCCACAATCAACCGCGCCGACTTCAACCCGATACCGGGCACCCGCAACAGCATCTCGTAGTCAGCCCGGTTCACATCCACCGGGAACAACTCCGGGTGACGCAACGCCCATGCCAGTTTGGGGTCCACCTCCAAATCTAACTGCGGATGGGCATCGTCCACAATCTCCTCTACCTGAAACTGATAGTAGCGCATCAGCCAGTCGGCCTGATACAGACGGTTTTCGCGCACCAACGGAGGCTGCTTCAAAGCAGGCAGACGCTTGTCGTAGCTATTGACAGAGATATAGCCCGAGTAATAGACACGCCTCATGGAGGGATCCTGATAGAGGTGAGACGAGAGGTGCAGAATCTCCTTATCGCTCTCCGGCGTGGCACCGACAATCACCTGAGTACTCTGCCCCGCCGGGACAAAGCGGGGAGCATGGCGGAACTTCTTACGCTCCTCCCGGCTCTCCAATACCCCCTGACGGATATACCCCATCGGGAGATAGACACTCTGATGATCCTTCTCCGGAGCCAGCATCTTCAGATTCTCCTCTTTGGGAATCTCTACATTCACACTCATACGGTCGGCATACAGCCCCGCCTCGTTCAGCAGTTCAGGGCTGGCACCGGGGATGCTCTTCAGGTGGATGTAACCGTTGAAGCGGTGTATGGTGCGCAGGTCTTTGGCCACCCGCACCAGACGTTCCATGGTGTAATCGGGGTTACGCACTACCCCACTGCTGAGAAAAAGTCCTTCGATGTAGTTGCGACGATAAAACTCGATGGTCAGTTCCACCAGTTCGCTCACTGCGAAGGTGGCTCTGGGAATGTCGTTGGTGCGTCGGTTGATGCAGTAAGCACAATCGTAGATGCAGTAGTTGGTCAGCATAATCTTCAGCAACGAAATGCAGCGACCGTCTTCGGCAAAGCTATGGCAAATGCCCCATCCGCCCACCGTGTTGCCCAACTCGCCGGCACGCCCCTTGCGCACGGTTCCACTGCTGGAACAAGAGACATCATACTTGGCCGACTCAGCCAATATCTTCAGTTTCTGTAGAACCTGCTCGTTCATGACCGGATGAAACTAAGTGACGATAAAAAAATAACTTGGTACGATTGGAATATGTCATCTTATGTAATACCTCATCTTTTTGAAGTAAATCGTACCAACTTATTTTTTTATCATCACTAAATGTAACGTATACAGACAAAAAAAAGCGGCCAAGAAAATTGGCAGCCTTTTTTTTAAATTTTTCTCTTGAATAGGAACTGCTTATTTAGCAGCTTCCAGAGATGCCTTACGGAATGCCTTCATAGCCTTCTCAATTTCCAAAGAAGCCTTACGTGCGCGGGTACCAGCAGCTTTGTTACCATTTTCCAACTGTGCCTTTGCATCTTTCTCAAATGCAGCATACAGCTCAGCTACCTTTTCAACTAATTCTTTCATAATCCTTGCTTGTTACTTGTTAATATTGTCCGACAAAAATACACTCTTTCTTGAAAATAAAGAGAGAAAAACGATTTTTTTTTGAAATATTCTGCAAAATCCTTCTAAAAACAGGCTTTTACCCGTTTTTTATCTACTTTTGTAGCCATGAAAACGATTACCGATACTGATTATATACATTCACTCATTGCCGAAGGAGAGCATCAGCAACAGGATTTCAAGTTCGAAATATCGGATGCGAGGAAGATTGCCAAGAGCCTGTCAGCCTTTGCCAACACCGAGGGGGGCAGGCTGCTGATAGGAGTCAAGGACAACGGGAAAATAGCCGGCATCCGAAGTGAAGAAGAAAAATATATGATGGAAGCGGCGGCGCAACTCTACTGCATCCCGCAGGTGGAGTGCCGGATGCAGAGCTACACCGTAGAGGGGCGCACCGTGCTGTTGGTAGAGATTGACGAAAGTCCCCGAAAGCCTGTGTATGCCAAAGACGAACAAGGGAAGCCACTGGCCTACCTGCGCATCAAGGACGAAAACATACTGGCAACCCCGGTTCACCTGCGGGTATGGCAGCAAGAGGGAGAGGAACGGGGCGAACTGATGGAGTTCACCGACAAGGAAAGGCTGCTGCTCAACCTGCTGGGCGAGAACGAATCGCTCTCACTGAACCGCTATTGCCGCCTGAGCGGCACTTCACGACGCAGTGCCGAACACTTGCTGGCCAAACTGATACGCTACGGCATTGTAGAGAGTGTATTTACGGAACATAAATTCCGTTTCCGTCTGAAAGAGAACCCAAATTACTGACAAGCATCTAAACAAATTGATTTATGGAAACAATTAACTTATTGAACGACTTCTTATGGAGCTATCTCCTGATTGCCGCCTTGTTGGGCTGTGCCGGATGGTTCACCCTAAAAACCCGCTTCGTGCAGTTCCGCATGATAGGCGAGATGGTACGCCTGCTGGGCGACTCGGCTCTGAAAGGTACAGGACATCAGAAACACATCTCCTCGTTTCAGGCTTTCGCCATCTCACTGGCCAGCCGGGTAGGAACAGGCAACCTGGCAGGCGTAGGAACCGCTATTGCCATCGGTGGCCCGGGAGCCATCTTCTGGATGTGGATTATCGCCCTGTTCGGTTCAGCAAGTGCATTTGTCGAGTCCACACTGGCCCAGCTCTACAAAGTCAGAGGCAAAGATTCCTTCATAGGCGGTCCGGCCTACTATATGCGCCGTGGCCTGAAAAAACCCTGGATGGGTTCCTTGTTTGCCATACTGATCATTGCCACTTTCGGACTGGCATTCAACTCCGTACAGAGCAACACGCTGTGTGCGGCTTTTGAGTCGGCCTTCGGCTTTGACCACCGCCTCATGGGCAGCTGCGTCACATTGGCCACCCTATCCATTATCTTTGGCGGTGTCCACCGCATTGCCCGCGTCAGCAGCATCATTGTCCCCTTCATGGCCTTGGGCTATATCGCCATTGCTGTCATCGTGATACTGATGAACATCACCCATCTGCCCGATGTCCTCGGCCTTATTCTGGAGAATGCTTTCGGATGGGAGCAGGCTGCCGGCGGAGGAGTAGGCGCAGCCCTGATGCAAGGGATGAAGCGAGGCCTCTTCAGCAACGAAGCCGGTATGGGTTCGGCACCCAACGCCGCCGCTACTGCCCATACCTCGCACCCCGTCAAGCAAGGCCTCATACAGACGTTGGGAGTCTTTACCGATACGCTGATCATCTGCTCGTGTACGGCCTGCATCATTCTGTTCAGCGGTGCCCCGATAGATGGTTCGTACAACGGAGTACAGCTTACCCAAGAGGCCCTCAACCGCGAAATAGGTCCGGCTGGAGGCATCTTTGTGGCTGTGGCTCTCTTTTTCTTCGCCTTCAGCACCATCCTGGGCAACTACTATTACGGCGAGAACAACATCTTCTACCTGACACGTCGTCGCTGGGTACTGTTCGTCTACCGCCTCCTGTCGGGAGGCATGGTTCTGTTTGGTGCGATGGCCACGCTGGAGATGGCGTGGGGAGTGGCCGACCTCACCATGGCACTGATGACCCTGTGCAACCTCATCGCCATCGTCCTGCTGGGCAACTATGCGTTCCGGCTGCTCGCCGACTACCGTTCGCAGAAACGGGCGGGCATCAAGGAGCCCGTTTTCACCCGCGACAAGCTGAAAGAGATAGCCGATGACCTGGAATGTTGGTAGTTTTACAGATATTTCCTACCTTTCCTCTAAAATGATTTATTAGAATAATTGAAAAAGGGACCTTCGAGAT
>JBJEHI010000106.1:0-29951 GCA_051875915.1 Bacteroides sp. | reverse complement strand
TTCACTCTCAATGAGCATCGTTTTATAGTTAATCCATTGTTGTTCAACTATATTTTAAGTATTGTTCCGTGAGCAATAAGACTTTATCGTGATGCGATTACAACTTTTTAACTTCAACTTATAGTTCAAACTGGGAATTATAGTTTATCTTTGCGGCATCAAAAAAGTATCACAATGGAAAAATTGACCGCAAAGGAAGAAGAAGTGCTTCGTCTGTTCTGGGAACACGGGCCGCTGTATGTCAAACAAATCGTTGATATGTACGATGACCCGAAACCACACTTCAATACAATATCTACGATGGTTCGTTCCCTCGAAGAAAAGGGATATGTCGGACATACCCAACACGGCAAGACGTATCAATACCACGCAATCATAGCCGAAGAGGATATGGGCAAAAAAACTCTTTCGTCCGTGATTGGGCGTTATTTCAAGAACTCATACCTGCGTGTGGTATCTTCATTCGTAGAGGACGGCAATATCCCCGTGGAAGACCTTCGCCGACTGCTCGATGAAGTGGAGAAATCGCGCACGTCTAAAACCGACTGACTATGGGCGTATTGTTTGCTTACTCACTCGTTGCCTCGCTTGTCATCCTGATGCTGTACCCGGTATTGCATCAGGTAGTGAACAGATGCACCCGGTTCAGTTTCAACCGTAAAATACTGATATGCTGCATATTGTTAGCTGCAATATCGCCATTGTTCATGAAAAACGGGATTGTTCAGGTGCCGATTGATATATCCACCGTAACCGAGAAACCGGCTTTGGACGCATTGAAAGATACGGTCAATATCGGAATATCTCCATCGACGGACGCCGGCAATAAAGATAACGCAGCCATTTGGATTGCATGGGTGCTACTCTTTTACTCCGCGGGCATAGTCATTCTTCTATCCCGAGAGGCAATATCGCTTCTACGTATTGCAAGCATGATATGCAAAAGCGAGAAAAGGGATGTTGACGGTCTAACAATATGCCGTCTGACAGATACTGCGATAGCTCCGTTCAGTTGGGGCAACTATATTTTCATGCACGATTCAGAACGCGACGAAACAACAGGCAGCATTTACCTCCATGAAAAGGCACATACCGAAAAACGACACTGGATAGATGTGCTTTTTGTCGATGTGTTCTGCATATTTCAGTGGTATAATCCATTTGCATGGCTGACACGGCAGCTTGTGAGGCTCAACCACGAGTTCGAGGCGGATTCAAAAGTTTTGGATTCCGGCATCAGCACATACGACTATCAACATCTGCTCATTGTCAAGGCTATCGGGCGCAGAGCAATTCCGTTAGTCAACAGTTTTACCTCAGGCAAAAACAGCTTTCGCAAGCGTGTACTAATCATGAGCAAGAAACGTTCCTCTAAATGGGTACCGTTTATTGCGATAGGTGTTATTCCGGCAATCGTGATTTCACTGATGATTGTTTCTTTACCCATATCCGCTGAAATTCTGACTTCGGTTAAAAATGATACAATGATAGAATCTGTTCTCTCATTCCACAATAGTCAAGCGTATGAAAAGCCACATACCGCTTTAGCAGAGTCTATGCCGGAGTTTATAGGTGGCAAAACCGCACTTACTATTTTTATCATTGAAAATATCATGTATCCGCCAAATCAGGCTGATAATAGATTGAATGAACCTCGACTGGTGAATGTCCAGTTCGTCATAGACCAAAATGGGAACGTTGTTGACGCTCATGTCCCCGATGCACAGAATGACAAATACGAAGCCGAGGCTTTACGAATAATTGAAATGACGAGTGGAAAATGGCATCCTGCCATTATAGATGGCAAAGCGGTTTCTTATGCACTGTCACTACCTATAACATTTTCTCACATGTAGCCACTATTATATCACTATGTTCTGTATTGTAAAACATATAGCTGTATCACTTATTCTTGTGGTCATGTCAGGATTTGTTTGTTTGCCTATATCAGCACAACAGACGAATGAGCAGCTTGATTCAATTATCAACACCCTTGAATTAAAAGAGGTAGTTGTCACCGCTAAGAAAATAAGACAGTCCGGCGATACAATTTCATATTCGGCTGCCACCTATCGTAGCAAAAATGACAAGACCCTTGAAGACTTGCTGCACAAGATGCCGGGCATTGAGGTAAAAGCCGACGGTCAGATAACCTACAACGGGCAATGGATAAATGAGTTCTATATCGAGGGACTTGATATGCTGGGCGGTAATTACGGAGTGGCAACAAAAAATATCGATGTCAACGATATAGGTTCCGTTCAGGTATTGCAAAATCATCAGGATGTGAAATTGCTGCAAGGTGTAAAAACCGGCAACGCCCCTGCCTTGAACATAAAACTTAAGCAAAATGCCCTCGGTATCTGGTCATCCACCATTCAGACGGCAATCGGCAGTCAACCCGAATTGTCGTGGGATGCGTCCGCCAACCTGATGAATTTCCGGCGTAAGGCTCAGAACCTTTCTGTGTATAAGGCAAACAACATTGGCAATGATTTGCGGCAAGACGTTGGCGCACCTCTGACATCAAGTTCTACACACGGCACGGGGATTCTCTTTCCGGAAACCCCAAGTTTGGATAATAGATTTACCTATGATAACCATTCACATAGTTTATCCGTCAATCAACTTTTCAAACTGAATGAGGACAGGACGCTGACATTCAATCTCAATTATCTGTTTGACAAGGAAAAACGAGATGCGACAGAACAAACCGTTTACCTTGCCGACAGTGTTTCTCGATATGTCATAGATGAATCCAACAGCACCCAAATGCGGCAGCACTTTATCGGTGGGCATTCCGTCTATAAACTGAATGGCAAGAATCACTATATGAAAAACTCTTTTGCGGCAAGTGCTTCATTCCCCCAAGGAGACGGTTCAATTAACGATTTGATTCAACAGCATTTTTTAGGACATTCATTCAATATTGACGATGCACTGACGATAAATTATAAAACGCCTCACGGTGGAATTGGCGAGGCAACACTGCATGTCAATTATAATGATAAACAAGGAACCTTGCGGATTCAAGACAGGGATATGACCCAAATGGTGCGACAGCGTAAATTCAGCTCAGATGGCGCGGCCTCGGTTGTAGCATTTGCTGTCCCTCATTTTATGTTCAACCTAAATGCCGGTTTTGCCGCTGGATGGCAGCAAGCTAAAACTGAATTGGATTTATCTCAAAATCCTGGTTCCGGCAATCAGCGCACATGGGAAATCGGAGCATACGTGACACCGAAATTCTTTTTACATTACGGTCAGCGTTTCCAATGGCTAATATATGTTCCTGTTGGAGTTAAATATTATAATTCTGATGATGGAGCATGGGCATATAACAAGACCTTCCTTTCTCTCAAGCCTTATACCAATATAACATTCAAGCCGTCAGAACGCCTGTCGTTTTCCTTGACATCATTGCTTGAGGAATCCATGCCGACACCGCTTTCGCTTATGGTACAGCGACGATATATTGACCATCGCACCACTGTCTCCAACCCTTATCAGCTTGAAGCAAAGATTAGCAGGACCGTAAAAACAGCTTTGAGTGCAAGTTACACAAGTGTGCTTGATATGTTGTTTGGTGGGGTAACTCTGTCTCATGCGTATGCCCACAACGAGCTATCTAACGGATATGAAATAACAGATGATGTCATTGAATATATACGGTTGCCATATACCACAGCCAGTAACATCTGGCAGGGTGAACAGACCTTTTCCAAAGGCTTTTTCCGATGGAACTCCAAAATCAGTGAATCGTTTGCCATAGGTACAAGCCAGAGTGAGTATTACGTTGACGATGTCATGCATACAGGCTGGAGCAATTACATGCGTGCAAAGCTCTCTTTCAACGCATCATTTGCGCATTGGATTACATTTGATACATCAAATGAATTTTCATTGTCAAAGACATTCACCGACGGAACAGCCAACGGTAATGCAAAACATACTTTTACGAATGTTACGTCGTTGGTGTTGTGGCCCTGCAAGCAATTGAGCATAACACCGGCTGTAATGTATTATTATAATGATTATTCAACGAATTATCGGAACAATACATTTCTCAACTGCAATATGGAATATACTATCGGCAACACTATTTTATCCCTGAATTGCAGCAATTTGTTGAACAGCTGTGTCTTCCGCCGCTACAACGACAACGGTGTCATCCAGTATTCAAGCCAATATTCTCTCCGGGGTCGTACAATCATGGTCGGCGTGAGATTCAGAATTATATAACCGAATTATATTAACAATAAAATTAAGCAATATGAAATTAATTATTGTATTAGCATCTACTCTGATGTTAGCATGCATGAAGGTTTCCGCACAAATCTCAGTTACTTATGCGATGGATACACCTACGTTCACCCTCGCACATGAGGACACGGACAAGTCTCAGACGCTTGACTCCTGTTATCTCACCATCTCCTATCGGATCAAATACAAAGCTACCGAAACAGATGATTCCCTCAGTCATGACGACCTCATGGATTTACAACTTGGACGTAAGTACAATGCTTTCTTCAGCCGTAATCTGCGAGAGCTTGACATTCAAAACACGAAAGAACTCAAAACTACCATGCAGTTTCAGACTGTGCCCGAAAATTATGTAGGTTTTGACCTTCTTGTCAATCACGGTGACTCAAAGACGATTGTCACCAACCGTATTCCCTATACCTCTCAGGTGATTGAATACACAGAGAATACTCCGATTCAGGCGTGGGAATATGTACTTGAAGACACTGCTACTGTTATGGGGTATCATTGCCATGCCGCCCAATGCACTTTCGGAGGCAGAGAGTGGAAAGTCTATTATACCAACGACATTCCGCTGCCATATGGTCCGTGGAAGCTGAACGGAGTTAAAGGGTTAATTCTCAAAGCTGAGGATAATGAACACAATTTCGTATTTGAAGCCGAAGGTCTTACCCAAAAACCACAGCCGATACTTCGTTACGATTGGAACCGCAAGAATATGAAGAAGGAAGACTGGAAACAGTTTGAGCGCGACATTTACCAAAATGCCGGAGCTTTTGTTCGCAATACCGGTGCTCGCATTATAATTATGGACAACAGCGAGAAAGGCTTCCATCGCTTGAACGAAGATTGGTCTCAATACTATAATCCTTTGGAAAAATAAAATATCTTGGCGTTGCGACACCGCCGCAGAGCTATTGCGGTAAACCGTCAGCCTGATGTCTCGACCCATTCGGGCTGACCATCCTTAACTCATATGCGGGCATCGGCACCAACCACAAGTTGGTGCCGATGCCCGTTTTCTTCTATATGGTAGTTGCTGCGAGACGATAGTATTAGCCTCAATTAGAAGTTTACTGAAACTATTTGATGTATTTCCGATTTTTATTACTACTTTTGCACCAAGACGAGTGACAATGATAGCAACTCGAAGCAGAACGAAGAAATAGACACGGTTGCCAAATCATTACCTCATTTTTATCTTGCCCCTTGAATCACTTGCAAATAAAGTGGTTATAAAAATCTTCCAGAATTACGCAATAATTTGTGATAACGTATGGACTCCCCGGATTTTCTTCGAGCGGTGTGCGAAAAGAATTTTTTTATTGAAAAAATGAGAATATGTTTGCATATTCAAAAAATAGTCGTACCTTTGCAGCGCTTTTGAGAAAGCAGTCCTCTTGGAGAGGTGGCAGAGTGGTCGATTGCGGCGGTCTTGAAAACCGTTGAACTGAGAGGTTCCCGGGGTTCGAATCCCTGTCTCTCCGCCAGCAAAGAGCAGTTAGTTGGTGTCAACTGACTGCTCTTGTTCTATATATGTGCGTGCTTGAAAGCCTTTCGCCTATCGCCCCTACAATGTCATCATCGGATGGTTTCACACAAAGTGTAAGGGGACTCAGGATGACAATAGGATAGGCAATATGAATGTTGATACCAAAACATTACAGCTGAAAGGAAGAATAGTAATCATTTCGGACAAAAAGGGGCTCTCAGAGGGTCACTCCTAAGGGGAGCATCATTCAGTCGTATCATGAAATACATTCAGTCGTATCATGAATGCCATTCAGTCGTATCATGAAACATATTCAGAATACGACTGAATGTTGGCCTTCTTAACAGGTTGATAACCAAATACTTACAAACGTCGATTTTCCTCTTTCTGCAAGGAATCGGACACAGTAAACGTTCTTTACATTTTACTTCCTGCAAAAGTCCAAACGGCTACCAAAGACAAAGACTTTAGGGCTTCTTCCCAAGTAATCGGATGATTTGTTTCATGGTTTTGTTTAGTTCGTTTCTCTGCTTTCCGTTCCCTACCGTATTATATAGCAATGCAGATGCGGCGGGAGCGTTGGTGGAACCGACGTAGGGAGCCAGCGTAGCCACTTGGATGTCATCCTTGTCAATCTCTGTGTATGCCTGATAGAGACTGCTGGTCGGCATGGAGAATTCTCTTCGTTTGCTGACATCACGTATGACAGTAGTGGCTTTGTTGCATTTCACTACCCGCCATTCCTTGCAGGCTTTGCTGCGGATGCTCTTTTCCTGACTGAGCATGTTGACGAAGGTCTCGTAGTTGACCTTCTGGTTGCCGTCTTCATTGGTTGCTTTCAGTTGGCTATGCTCGGGTCTCCGGCGGACTACCTCGTCCGTTTCGATATCCCGTCTCATGCATCGTGCCATGAAATCCAGATTCTCCTGCAGCAACACTCTGCCATGTTCCTTGCCTCGGATATCACTGAACATGGCATCGGGCAGCAGATTGTGCTTGATGAGATAGAGAGCCATGTCCGGATTGCTGCACGAGGTCTGCAGGCACAGTGCAATTCCTTCCTCTTCAGCTATCTCCTTGTCGTAATAGAAGTTGTCTGAGCTCTTGACGCATTCGGCTCTGTCCGTGAAGGTCATTTGTCCGTTGGAATTGATGAAAACCATAAATGCTTTTCCGGGAGTCAATGCGGATGTGGGAAAACTCCTTGTGTCTTCTATCCCCATTTCCGTCCGTATCCACTCTTTTATGTCCTCAGGATGATTGAAGAAGAAGAGTCTTTGTCCCTTGTTCCGTTTTATCAGGTCGTCGTACTGTCCTGCATGGTTGTGCAACATGTCGTATTTCTCCTTCTCCTTTTGGCAGTGCGCTTCGTATTGCCTGTCGTCCAATTTCATGACGGAGGAGTAGCCGTTGGAATACCATTCGCCTCGGTAGGAGAAAAACGATCCGAGGATATGCGTGTTCTTTTTCGCCAGTCTCTCCATGTCGTGCGAAAAACTGATGTTCAGGATGGGCAATCTCTCTCCCCTGTAGTTCTCTACCTCAAAGTATTTGTGGTCGGTCTTCACTATTTTATAGATACCCAACCCTGCAAATCCCATTTGCTCGATATCTGCGGCTATCTCGTCCGCAGGATCTTCCATGTCTATTCTTATCATCTCGGCGTAGACCCTGCTCGCAGGAACGGACAAGGGCCATGAACGATATTCGAAGACTGCACAGGCCTCATTGGCATCGCGTAGCTGTATGCGTGATAAGTTGGGCATGAGCTGCCCGAAGCCGTAATGGTCATCGTCTGCCAGGGCCGGATTGGCATACCATCGTCCCAGATAGCTGCGGTTTTGCAGCCATACCAGTACGTTTCTCACGAGGAATGCGTCTTCTTGCGTCTCTTCTGAGAAGATATAGTCAGCCAGTTCCTCGTTAGGCGAGATGTGTTGTCTCTCATGATTCCAATAGTCGAGCAACGCCTCGGCCATGTCCATGAGTCCTTCGTTCATGGGGTTTACTATCATACCGTTACGCTCAGCTACGATGGAGAGCCAAAGTACAAATTTCATGGCATCCAGGTCGGCATGGGGCGAAGTGGCATCTGTTGCTTCGTAAAAGGGCACATAGTTGCCGTACATCGTGCGGTACATCTGTGTGAAGGCATCCAGCTGGTGTGTGCCGGAGTGGATGTCCTCAAAATACAATGCCAGACTGATACATGCGTTCCTTATTTCTCTCTCGCTCATGAATGTGAGCTGAGACCCGAACCGTTCCATCAGATTGTTGGCCAAGGCGGCGTACTCGTTGTCTGTGGAACAGTAGAGTGTGTCGGGGTGTCGTTGGGTAATCTCACTTACAGCAATCTTCTTTATTTTCATTGATAGTAGACATAAAAAGTTGGTAACAGGCCTCTTTTGCTGATTGCGACAGCATATTCCGCAAATCAGGTGCAAAAATAGCTTTTCTCGCTGAAAGTCGTGTGGAAAATGGGAAATAATTAATAATCTTGGTCAGATGCGGTTATTGATTCGGTCGCCATCGCAGGTAGCTGGCCGGTTAGATTTATGTTTGTTTAATGTCAGGTCAACCAGCAATACGGCATGTTCCTGCTCTTCTTTCGGTGCGTTCTTGGGTCGCCAGGCTACGATGAAGCGGATGGTGGATGCAGAGACGTGGTAATTCTTTTCCGACCAAAGACGCAGTTCACCTTGCATCTTTTGTGACAGCTGACAGACGGGAGTGGCTGTCCGGTCAGCATACAGATAGTTGTTTTCGAAATGGAGCTGCTCACCAGCCCTTAATGATAGAATCTCTTTCTTTCGGGTCTTGAAGAAACCAAGGTTGACATCTTTGTGAGAGAGTTGCAGCACAATTTCGTCGGGCATCTCGTAGGAGTGGGGATTGACGAGCTGCCGGTCTGCTTGCAGCTTGTCGAACAGGGAGCTGTTGGTGTGGATAAACAGTCGTCGTTTGGCACGGGTCATACCTACGAAATAGCGTCGAAACAGTTCATCGGAGCTACGCGGAGGTTCGGTAAGCAGCATATAGACATCGTCAAACTCCCTGCCTTTGGACTTGTGAATGGTGGATACCACCACATCGGCACCGGACAGGTCGCAGAAGTCCTCTACGGACGATTCGAAGAGCAGCTCTTTGAAGTCGGTCAGATACTTCGCCTTGCTGGTCTGTTCAAACAGCTGTATACATCTCTGAAGGTATGGAAGGCTGGCAGAAGTGGCGTACTCCGCAGCTGTCTTCTGTTTGGCTTCTTCCCACACCTCGTCTGCGATAAGGGAAGTACGGGTACTGGCATCGATATGTTTCAGAAATCTGCGTACCTCTGCCATATTCCAGCATCGGAAACCATCCATGCTTTGAATCAGTTTGCTCCGCAATCCATACTTACGCAACAGAGCCACCAGGATGGCAGCCTCTTCGTTTGTCTGCGTCAGCACGCAGGTGGAGCCTTGTGTGCGATGTGCCGTGAGTTCCAGGACCAGAGGCTCGTACATGTAAGCAGATGAATGATGGGTTATGCCTACGTATCCCTCTTCATCGCGCATCGACACGAGGGGGGTGCTCTTCATCCGGCAACGGATACGTTGTACGAAGGCGTTGGCAAAACAGACAACATGCCGGGAGCTGCGGTAGTTCTCTGTCATTTCAATCAGCCGCCCGCCAGATTCCTTCAGCAGTTGAGCCATGTACATGGAGTTGGAGCCACGGAACTCAAAGATGTTCTGGTCGTCATCACCTACCGCTATCACGCGCATCTCCTCGTTGGCAGTCATCAGCGCACGCACCAAGGCATACTCTTCTGCACCCATGTCCTGTGCCTCGTCTATCACCAGCACCGTCTTGGCGATGCGGTTGGGCTCCACCTCGCCATCGCCAATCATCTGTGCGGCACGAGCCACCACATCCTTGGCATCATCCAGATTGCCTATTCTGCCCAATAAGTCAAAGCAATAGGAGTGAAACGTTTTGATTTCTACGAAATGAGCGGCATTGCCTATCAGTTCCATCAGCCGTTGTTTGAATTCAATGGCTGCGGCACGCGAGAACGTGAGCATGAGCAGCTGTTCATGTTTCACATCCTCCAGTAGCAGCAGCGAGGCCAGTTTGTGTACCAGCACCCGTGTCTTGCCGCTGCCCGGACCCGCTGCTACCACAATGCAGCGCGACTCCTTGTCGGAGATGATTTCCATCTGCTTGTCCGACAAGGTACCAAACAGCCGACCGTACTTCTCGGGTGTCACGTTGCGTTCAATCTCTTTCACCCGATTGTCTTTGAAGTATTTCGAGATGAACAGTTTGTAATCTATCTGAAAATAATCCTGCACATACTGCAATGCGGCATCATAGTCTTTTACCATCAGATTGGCGTATTCACCCACGATGTGTACCTGCTGTATCTTCTGCTTGTAGAACTCGTTCAGCATACGGTAGTCATCCTGCTTGTAGCGCAATCGGTTATCCTTGATGCGTCGGATATCCATGGCATTATACAATACCAGGAAGCCTCCTTCCAACTTCAATGCGCCAATCTTTGCGAGATACAGCAGTGCCTCTTCCACATCCTCCAGCTGGATGTCTTGGGGTAAACTGAAGAGGTTCCCGCCTTGTGACTTCAGGTCGTTCAGCAACTCCACCACAGAGAACTGCACTCCCTTTTCCCGTGATTGTTCCTCCGGCATTAGAGCCGTCAGTTTATATAGCCACTCGATGGCAAAGCGGCAAATCTCCAGTCGTCTTTCAAAACGCTTCAGCGTAGTCTCCTTGTCAGCTTGCCGCATCACTTCCAGATGGTGTGCTGCATCTTCTATTTTACGGGTATATCCTTTGATCGTGAGGAAATAGAGCAGGGTACGGATATCTTTTTCGGTAGCTGTGATGATACCCTCATTTTGGGCATTCTCATTCAGTTGCTTGCAGGAAATCCGAAGTGTGTTTTCTGGAATCAGATTCAGGATGTACCTTTCCAGTTTCGTGAACCTTTCCAGTAGTCGTATGCTCTTGTTTTCAGACTCTCCTGCATCGTTCAGATAGGCTGACATGTCTCGTGTATCGGCCAATATGCCTTCTTGCCTCATCCGTTCAACTGCCGATATCACCTCGCTCTTGTTCAATCCGAGGATGTCTGCCAGATAGTCCACACGCGACTCAGCCTCGTCTCCCTGTGCCTTGGCAATGTGTTTTTGCGATATCAGCGACTTGATGATGCGCACCGCCTTCTCGACCTCTTCTTTTTCAAAGAACATCGATTCTGTAATCCGTTTCCGGGCTTCGTCCATGTTCTTCACGGTAATTCCGGTTGCATAGACATGGGGGACGTTGTTCCCCCGCTCCAGGTAACCGGCCTGTTCAAGTGCAGCCAAGGCAGTTCTGACTCTTGTCTCAATATCGTGTACGGAGTCGTCCCAACCGGCCTTTCGTGCAATTTCCAGTGCCGAACAGCAGACGCGCATACGCTGTCGGGTCATCTCTTTGACCGCTTTCCATACCTGCTGAATCTCACTGATGCTCAGTTTGGTCTGGTTGAGCAAGATGAAATGTTTGTCAAGGTCTCCATCGCTATACAGCACAAAGCATCGCGCTTCCAGATGCGGGTCACGTCCTGCACGCCCGGCCTCTTGTACATAGTTTTCCAATGAGTCAGAGATGTCATAGTGTATCACCAGACCTACATCTTTCTTGTCTACCCCCATGCCAAAGGCCGATGTCGCTACGATGATGCGTACCTTATCGGTCATGAAGGCCTCTTGATTGGCTATCTTTTCATCGGCATCCATCTGTCCGTTGAACGGCCGTGCGTCGTATCCGTCGCGTGACAGTTTCTCAGCCAACACCCTTGTACGTCTGGTCCTTGAAACATACACAATCGTAGGACAGGACGACTCGGCTATCAGTGAACGCAGCTTCATATATTTGTCCTCGTCGGTATCGGCATGGATGACTGAGTAGTGGAGGTTCGTACGCGAGGCGGTAGATGCGAAGAGCTGTAGGTTCAGGTTGAGAGTCTGCTTAAAGTAATCGCAGATGTCTTGAATCACTTTCTGTTTGGCGGTAGCGGTGAAGCAAGATACAGGGATGGGATGCAGGCCTTGCTTTTTCTTCTGGTATTCGCTGATAAACTTTCCGATGTAAAGATAATCCACCCGAAAATCTTGTCCCCAGGACGAGAAGCAGTGGGCTTCGTCTATCACAAAGCGTACCACATGGCGCGACAGCAGTATCTTCTCTATCGTTTTTGAGCGGAGCATCTCCGGGGCGATATACAAGAGCGAGGCATCCCCCTCCAGCACCCGCTGCACGGCAAGGGAGCGGCTGATAGGATCCAGCAGACCGTTGATGGTGACGGCATCCGTAATGCCTCGTTCCGCCAGGTTGTCCACCTGATCCTTCATCAGCGATTGCAACGGCGAGATGACCACCGTCAGCCCATGCACCGTACGTCCCTCCATCAAGGCCGGCAACTGGAAGGTCAGCGACTTCCCTCCACCGGTCGGGAAAATGGCCAGCAGGGACTTCCCGTCTACAGCAGCCCTTACAGCATTTTCCTGCAAAGGCTCGCCCTCATAGGTGCGGAATTGATTGTATCCAAAGAATTGTTGGAGGTTGTAATGGAAATCCAGCTTCCTATGACAATATGCGCAATCCTCCTTACATCGGATATGGCGCAGCAGTCGTACTACATGCTCCACGTTCGGATAGTTGTGCAGCACCCATGGAGGAGTGACGGAACGATAGTCAGTTGTATCGATTAAGGCCAGTGCATAGGCCAGTTCCACGGGTTGTTGTGCAAGGATAGCGGCGACATCTGCATGTTCACAGATTCTTCCTTTGTATTCTGTTCGGATGATTTCCGGTATCTGTATCTTGTTGACAACCTTTGCATGGACAAACTTCAGGAAGCCGGCAAATTCGGGCACATCCTGCAACAATGTGGCAACTATCTTTTTCTTGGCATCAGACCATAGGTTCCAGCGGGCTGTCTCGTCCATCAGCAGGTCGCGTGCCTTTTCGCAGTCGTTGACGGGGTTGTTCATCTGCTCGCTCATCAGTTTGTCATCTTTCAGCAAACGGTGGTAAGGTCGTTCGGGAAAAAGCAGTGGTGAGACGTACAGCGTATCGACTAATACCCATGGGTGGGGTTCCTCTCCGAACAGATACTTGGCGTCGTGATGGATGATGTTATGTCCGCATACATAATCCACCTGGTTGATGAACTTCATCAGTTCCCGTTTGTCTGCATCATGCAGCATCGCTCCATCCCATCTCCATGCACCGATGTCATGTATCTTGTAATCCTTTGTGCCTACTTCTACATCCACAAAAGCATAGCGGGGAGCACCCTGGGAGGTATCCTCCTGCTTGCGCTGTGAGAGCCGCTTATCCTCACCGCTGATTGATTCTATGATTTTGTTCCAAAGTGACATCATGCAACGGATTCATTTGTGACAGATGACAAGCCACGGCCTCGTTAACAGGCAGTGCATGGTTCTTCCTATCCTTCAGTTTGAAAGCGATTTCATTGGCAGTTCTCATAGTCACCTCCTTTTCTATTGCGCACTCTCTTCAAACTTCAGTTTCAAGTACTTTGTGCAAAAGTACGAATAAAAAGCGAACGACACAACTGATAAGTTGAATATTATTGGAATATTACACGGCTCTTAAAACTTGACATAAATCAATAATGCTGCATGTTTGTCAAAGATGATTGTGTAATTCTTAGGCAGTTAGATGCCATGAGTGCGCGGCATCAGGACTTTGAAAAGTTCGAGGAAGCCGTCGGGCAGACCGAGGCACCTTCGTGAAAATGGTTGCAAGTCATCCCCAAGCAACATAAGTAACTTGCCCCATGAACTTATGTTAAATGTCACTTTATTCAAGTTTTGTAAGCTTTAGACTTGTGAAACTTGAGTTAAAAAGAGAAAGGTGATGGAAGAATATCAATCCCTCTCCATAGCACTCATGGAAGTCTCCACAAGTGCTTGACGAATCTGTCGGGCCGAAGCAGCGGTAATGAGGCGGCGGAGGCATCATATACATGTCATGTATGTAACAAAAACGAAACATTCAGCATTAAAAACAAAAATCTTATACCTGGAAGACCAAATAAACTTCCTTTTTTCTCGTTTGCTCGGTTTTTTACATTACTTTTGTGGTATTCGTCTGATTTGTATAACAAGAAACAATTGTATCGTATGGTGAAGAAAGTTGTATTGGCACTGCTCCTCATCGTTGTGGTGGTGATGGGCTATGTAGGGTATCTGTTCAGAGAACAGTATGCGGCAGCAAAAAGTGTGCGTCTGGTGGCAGAGGGTATCTATACCTTGACTTATGAAGGCGACTATGGATTTGATGACTTTCTGGCACAGGGGGGTGCCTCGTCTACCGCCGAAATGGCTGATTATATCACCTCCTTCCTGACACATGGGCTGGTGAAGGCTCGTATGACCCCGCAATCTTACGGTTGTAGCTCCATTACAGCAACAGACTCTACGGGGGCTGTCTGTACGGGACGCAACTTTGATTGGCCTGAAAAGATGTCCGACATCGTTGTGGTGCACGCCCGGCCTACAAACGGTTATGCCTCTGTTTCTACTTGTGCCATTCAGTTCTTGGGATTCGGTGAGGGTTGGAAGCCGGAAGGCATACAGAATCAGATGGGGCTGTTGGCTTCTGTTTATGCACCGCTCGACGGCATGAACGAGAAGGGACTTTACGTGGCCAGTCTGGTGGCAGGTGATACATTGATGATTGATCAGCGGACCGATCGTCCCGACCTGACAACCGCTGCCGCCACTCGCCTGATGCTGGACAAGGCTGCAACGACGAACGAGGCCCTTTCATTGCTCTCGCAATATGACATCCATTCGGACATCCATTATGCACTGCATCTGGCCATCAGCGACGCTACCGGCAAGAGTGTGGTGGTAGAGTGGGTGGATAATGAGATGCTGGTGGCCGATACTCCGCTCTGTACCAACCATTATCTGGCCGAGAGCAGCCGCAAGGGGCAGTCGATGTTTTTGGAAGACTCGTCTCGGCGTTATCAGCTGATGGAGCAGCAGTTGCAGCAACATTCAACCCTGTCCGAGGCCGACGTTACGGCCAGCATCCGCCAGGTGGCAGGGACCGATGTCACCCGTTGGACGGTTGTCTTCAACCATCAGGCACTGACTGCCACCTACTACCAATGGGCCGATTTCAGCCAGCCTTACAAGACCGGCATCTGACGAGAAGGGTGGAAGATGTCGGTTACGGTTGCCTGTCGGATGGTCACCTCTTTCAACGGCCGGTCCTTGTCATCGGTAGTGGTTGCCTGAATCCGTTCCACCACGTCGAGTCCCGATACGACCTCACCAAAAACCGTGTAGCTGCCATCCAGAAAGGGGATGCCGGGATGAGAGCTGTAGTACTGGCGCATCTGTTTCTCCATCTGGCAGTTACCATAGCTCCATGCCCGCATCAGTGAATCGTCTCGTTGCAGTTGCCGTTCATTGCTCACATCTCCCCATGCAATGTAGAATTGCTCGCTGGCACTCTTCAGTTCATGTGTCGGGTCGTCCGTACACCTTCCCATAGCCACAGCTCCCCTACGGTGATGCAGTTGCGGATAGCGGATTTCGGCCGGAATCACATCCTCGGCCTCCTCTTCGCCACATTGGATGACGAATCCTGCAATCACTCGGTTGAAGCATCTGCCGTTGTACACACCCTCCTTGACCTTTCGCACGAAGTTGTCTCTGTGCAGCGGTGTCTCGTCGCAGAGGGCTATGACGATGACGCCTTCTGTGGTGTCGAGCGTCACGATGGTCCGTTGTTCTTTCTGTTCTGCCATCAGGCAGAGTGGCAGCAAGAGCAATCCTATAAGGTGAAATGTATGCTTCATATTGTTCCGTTCGTTTTCAGCATCTTTTATTTTTCATGAATATCTCCTCGGATACCTCAGTAGGATGGCGGTCAGTGCGCACAGACCCATGCAGAAGGGGTAGTACAGGTTGCCGATGATATCGATGGGAGAGACACCGGCCAGTCCTGCTGCCATCAGCATCTGTGCACCGTAGGGGATGATGCCCTGTATCAGGCAGGAGAAGGTGTCCAGTATGCTGGCACTTTTTCGCGGATCCAGATGATACTTCATAGTGATGCCTCGGGCGATGGGACCGGTAGTGAGAATGGCAATGGTGTTGTTGGCGGTACAGAGATTGGCAATGCTGACCAGCGCGGCAATGCTCAGTTCGGCTCCCCGCTTGCCATGGACGTGACGTGTCAGCCGGTTGATGATGAAGTCGATTCCGCCGTTGTAACGGATAATCTCCAGCATACCACCTGCCAGCAGCGTGATGATGATGAGTTCGCCCATCCCTGTGATGCCGCTGCCCATGGCTCCAAACCAGTCGAACAGTGACAGACCGGTGAACAGACCGATGAGGCCGGTAGAGAGGATGCCCAGCAGCAAGACCATCATGACGTTGAGGCCGGCTATGGCCGTTCCCAGTACAATGAGGTAGGGTACCACCTTCATCCATTCGATGGGTTGCGTCTGGGCGGGGGCGGTGAGCCGAAGCCCTTGCACGACGTAGATGCCCAACACGATAAGGGCTGCAGGCAATACAATCTGAAAGTTGGCGCGGAACTTGTCGCGCATCAGGCAGCCTTGTGTCTTGGTGGCGGCAATGGTGGTGTCGGATATGAACGAGAGGTTGTCTCCGAAAAAAGAGCCTCCTACGACGACTGCAGCCATGAAGGGGAGTGCAATGCCGGTCTTTTCGGCCAGACCTACAGCTACAGGTGTCAGCGCCACAATGGTGCCTACACTGGTGCCGATGGAGACAGAAATGAAGCAGGATGCCAGAAAAATGCCGGCCAGCAAAAGGTTGTCGGGAAGTATGCAGAGGGTGAGGTTGACCGTTGCATCAATGGCTCCCATGGCTTTGGCACTTTGAGCAAAGGCACCGGCCAGAATGAATATCCACACCATCAGCAGGATATTCTTGTCACTGGCTCCTACCGAGAATTGCCGGATGCGCTGCTCGATGCTCCCTTCACGGGTCAACGCAATGGCGTAGCAGGAGGAGAAGAGGAAGGCAACAGTTATCGGCACCTTGTAGAAGTCGTTCAGCAGAAGTGACGATACCAGATATAAACAGAGAAACACCGCCAGGGGGCTGAGAGCCAGCCACCCGGAGGTGCTCTTAGATGGGGAGGAGGGATTATGTGCCATACGAAAATGCAATATCAGTCATTTTTATGGCACAAAGTTAATCCCTTATCTGCAATCTGGCAAATGATTCAAAAGTGAATCTGTCAGTTTTTTACAGTTCGATGACCAGTGATTCGCGAGGTGCCATGGTCAGCTTTTCTCCAAAGCTGATTTGTCTGCCGCTCAAAATCTCCTTGCCACCGGTAGTGCCTTGCAGAATCTCTTGATAGAACTTCAGCGGAACGGTGGTCTCTTCATCGGTTCCGTTCAGCATGATGAACACCGTCTTGCCTTGATACTGACGGGCGTATGCGTAGACACCGTTCTGTACCATAAACTGGGTCATGCTGCCTTTGGCAATGACGTCGTTGCCTTTGCGCCAGTTCAGAATCCGCTTGTAGAAGTCGAAGCACTCGTTTTGCTGGGCTGTACGTCCGGCTGCGGTGAAGGCGGTAGCGGCATCGCCCTTCCATCCACCGGGGAAGTCTTTGCGGACATAGCCGTCGCTCTTGCTCTTGACACCGTTCATCATCACCTCGGTTCCGTAGTAGAGCTGCGGGATGCGGCGGGTGGTGAGCAGTAGGGTAGAGGCCTGTTTCAGCATGGCCAGGTTGTCGCCTTCGCCCAGGAAACGGTCGGTGTCATGATTCTCGATGAAGGCCAGTACAGAGGCGGGATTGGGGTAAAGGAAGTCGTAGACGAAGTTGTTGTAGACGCGGTCCAGTCCTTTGAACCAGGTCTCGGTCTGTTCGGTCTTGGCGGTGTTGATCTTGTCGAAGAAGCTGAAGTCCATCACGGTCTTCAGGTTGCTGTTCTTGGGAGCGGACAGCTTGCTGTCCTTCTGCCACCAGGCTGTATAGGCCGGCTCGGTCACCCATGTCTCGCCCACGGTGTTGTAGTTGGGGTATTCTTGATTCAGCTCCTTCATCCAGTTGCTCATGGCATCGTAGTCGGCATACGGATAGGTGTCCATGCGGATGCCGTCGATGTCGGCATACTCTATCCACCAAAAGCTGTTTTGGATAAGATAGCGGATGACATGCGGATTCTTCTGGTTCAAGTCGGGCATGGCCGTGACGAACCATCCGTCGTTCATCTCGTTGAAATCATATTGCGAGGTGTAGGGGTCGACATGCGGAGTCAGCTTGTAGCTGGTCTGCACGAAGTTGTGCTCGTAGTCGGGATTGTTGAACCAGTCTTTGCTGGGCATGTCCTTAATCCAGGCATGTTCCACGCCGCAATGGTTGAAGATCATATCCATCACCATCTTGATGCCGCGTGTGTGAGCCTTGGCGATGAGTTGCTTGTACTCTTCGTTTGTGCCGAAGCGGGGATCTACGCGGTAGTAGTCGGTGGTGGCATAGCCGTGATAGGAACCGCCGGTCATGTTGTTCTCCAGTACGGGGGTGAACCACAAGGCCGTAACACCCAGTTCGGAGAAATAGTCTAAGTGCTGCTCAATGCCGGCCAGGTCTCCACCGTGACGTGCGTTGGGGTCGTTGCGGTCTACTTTGTACTCGGCCATACCTTCTATCTGGTCATTCTCCGGATTGCCGTTGGCGAAACGGTCGGGCATCAACAGATAGAGAGCGTCTGAGGCATCAAAGCCGTAGTGCTCGCATCCTTTCTTGGCGCGTGCTTTCAGTTCGTACTCCTGTACAATCTTTTTCTTTCCTTCGGTGAACGTCAGCAACATCTTGCCGGGTTTTACCTCTTTGTCCAGTTTCAGATAGACCAGCAGATAGTTGTCGCTTTCCAGCTTGACTGTACTGCTGAGTGTCACGCCGGGATAGTTGACAGATACGGAAGCCTTGCCGATGCCTTCGCCATAGACCATGAGCTGAAGTTCGGGGTTCTGCATGCCCGTGTACCAGAAGGGTGGGTCAATCTTGTTGACATTCATAGCCGCATACGTGCTGAGGGAGAGTAAGATAGCTCCCAGATAAGAGAAAATACGTTTCATGATAATAGGTTTTCATTAATATCTGGTTGCTAAGGTAGACAAAATGCAGAAACTATTCAGTAGGATGTGGCCTATTTTCTTTCTCTTCCTCCGCAAACGTTTGCTTGTGCTGGAATATCTTGTAGCCGATGGCCGCTATCAGGATGCTCATCAGCGGGCTGATGAGATTGAAGAAGCAGTAGGGCAGATAGACCAGGGTGGGGACGTTCAGAATGGTGGCTTGCGTCATGCCGCAGGTGTTCCATGGAATGAGCGGTGAGGTGACGGTCACGGCATCTTCCGTGGTGCGGCTCAGCAGACGGCTTTCGTACCCTTTCTTCTGATAGATGTCGCTGAACATCTTGCCTGTCAGGATGATGCTGATATACTGGTCGGCGGTGGCCAGGTTGAGGAACAGACCCGATGCAACGGTAGAGGCGACCATGCTGACGCGCTTCTTCATACACTTCACGAAGTAGCTGGTAATGCTGTTCAGCATCCCTCCGGCCGTCATGGTGCCGCCGAAGCACATGGCACAAAGAATCAGCCAGACGGTGTCCAGCATTCCCGACATCCCTCGGGTCGAAATCAGTTCGGTCAGTGTCTCGTTGTCGGTGTGCAGGCTGGTGCTACCATACAGGCTGATCATGGCACCGCGGAAGATGTTCTCGCTCCCGGCAATCTCGTGCAGCAAGGCAGGCTGGAACAGCAGTGCAAAGATGCCGGCCAGCATGGTGGAGAGGAAGAGGGTGATGATGGAAGGTACGCGATAGGCAATCAGAAAGCCCGTGACAACCGGTACGATCAGCAGCCAAGGGGTGATGACAAACTTTTCGCTCAATGCTCCGGCAAACTCGGTGATGTGGTATGTGTCGCTGGTCTCGCAGGTCAGTCCGATGACAGTGAACAATACCAGGGCTATGACAAGTGACGGTATGGTAGTAATCAGCATGTAGCGGATATGGGTGAACAGGGGAGTGTGGGTCGCGGAGGAGGCCAGTACGGTGGTGTCGGACAGCGGGGATATCTTGTCGCCGAAGTAGGCGCCGGAGATGATGGCACCTGCAATCCATCCTTCGTGAAAGCCTTGGGCCCTTCCGATACCCAGCAGGGCAATGCCGATGGTGGCGATGGTGGTCCAGGAGCTACCCGTCATCACCGACACCAGTGCACAGATGAGACAAGTGCAGGTAAGGAAAAAGTCGGGATGGATAATCTGCATACCGTAATAGATGAGGGTAGGAACGACTCCACTAATCATCCATGCCCCGCTAAGCGAACCGATAATCAGCAGGATGATGATGGCTGTAGCCACGCCCGCTATGTTCTTGACCATGGCCTTCTCGAATGTCTGCCATGGCACGTGATAGAAGGTCATGCCGATGAAGACGCAGAGGGCACTGGTGGTGAGGAGCGCTACCTGACTGCCTCCACTGAGCGCATCGCTGCCAAAGGTGTGGATGGTGGCAAACAACATTCCCACCAGAAAGAGGATGGGAAACAGGGAGGCTAACGGAGAGGGCTTGATAATGGGGGCGTGATGCATGATGAGGATTGGATTTGGAGTGGTTTGACAATGTGGACGGGAGGCTATAGTTTGCCCAGAATCTTATCCATCACCCAGTTGGTGAGGGTGGCGCTTTCGCCGTCGCAGGTACATACCGACTTGCCCAAGAGGTGGTCTACTACCGCTTGGATAAGGGGCTGCTGCAGGTAGACGGGGTTTTCAACGTGAATCTCTTCACGGCCCCTCTCTGTGTGCAGGGCTATCGGGTCGTAGGTGAAGACGGAGAAGCAGATCATGCCTTTGTCTCCGATAATCTCGATGCGGTCTTCGCGTGCCGAGTCGTGGGCTACAAAGCACCACGAGCCGCTGCCTACCAGCCCGTTGTCGAATTGAAAGCAGGCACTCAGCGTGTCCTCGGCCGGATAGAGTCCGCCCCGATTGCTTTTGTAGCCGTTAGCTTCCAGAATGCAACCGAATATCTCCTGTAGCAAATCAATCTGATGTGGAGCCAAATCATAGAAGTAGCCTCCACCGGCAATGTCGGGCTGTACGCGCCAGGGCAGGTTGCTCTTGTTATAGTCCAAGGCGCGTGGAGGTTGGGCGAAACGTATCTGTATGTTGATGACGTTGCCTACGGCTCCGCTCTCTACCAGCTCTTTCACCTTCTGGAAGTAGGGCAGGTAGCGGCGATAGTAGGCTACAAAGCAGGGGACGCCTGTCTCTTGCGACACACGGTTGATGCGGCAGCACTCTTCGTAAGTGACGGCCATCGGCTTCTCGATGTAGACGGGCTTGCCTGCCTTCATGGCCATGATGGCATACGTGGCGTGTGAAGAGGGGGGAGTGGCAATGTAGACTGCATTGACCTCTTCGTCGTCAATCAGTGCCTGGGCATCGTTGTACCAGCGGGCGATGCCCCGCTCTTGTGCATAGGTTCTGGCTTTCTCCTCGTTGCGGCTCATGACGGCCACTACTTCCGAATTGGTGATTTTCTGGAAGGCAGGCCCGCTTTTGTACTTGGTGACCTCACCGCAACCTATAAATCCCCACTTGATGGTTTTATTTTCTTCCATATTATTATATTGTCATTTGGCTGGCGGACGGTGTCATTCGTCTGCCTCGTCGTCATCAAAATCGAAATCAAAGTCAAAGTCGTCCATAAACTCCGGCGTGGTAAACTCCTCCAGACTCCGGCGGTCTTTCTTCGTAGGACGTCCGGTCCCCTTGGCCCGATTGACAAAGCCGCTGATGCGGCTCATCTCCAGCAGTTCATATTGGTCGGGTCGGGTGACGTTCTCCATCATCTCGGGCACCAGTTTGGCACCTACCCGTTTTTCGATGGGCTGCAGTACCTTGAAGGAGTAGGTGACAGGCGGTTTGCGTACGTCGATGATGTCGCCCGGCTTGACCGAACGGGCCGCTTTGGCCAATGCCCCGTTGATGCTGATGCGCCCCTTCTTGCAGGCTTCGGCAGCGATGGTGCGGGTCTTGAAAATGCGTACGGCCCACATCCATTTGTCTATTCTTGCTTCACTCACTGTACAGTTGATTTAATAAGAGCCTGTTTTAATTTTCTTCAAATGAAGACTGAACAAAATTCAAGCAGACTCTAAATGGTTCTGTTACTTCTTGTTGTATGCGTTCATGGTGCGGTCGATACCGGCCAGACAGAAGCTCTTTATGATTTCGCCGGCTGTCTGCAGGCGTTCGTCCATCGTCTTCCAGTCTTCTTCGCTGAAGTGTCCCAGCACATAGTCAATCTGTCCGCCCCTCGGAAAGTCGTTGCCGATGCCAAAGCGGAGGCGGGCATATTCCTGTGTGCCCAGCGTAGCCGCAATGTGCTTCAGGCCATTATGGCCGGCATCGCTTCCTTTTCCTTTCAGACGTAGGGTGCCGAAGGGGAGGGCCAGGTCGTCGACTACAATGAGGATGTTCTCCAACGGGATGTTCTCCTTCTGCATCCAATATCTGACAGCATTACCGCTTAAGTTCATATAGGTCGACGGCTTGAGTAGCAGCAGTTGTCTGCCTTTGATGGAGAGGGTCGTGGTGAATCCGTACCGTCCGTCTTTGAAGGTAGCTCCCTCTTGGCGGGCCAGTGCATCTACGGTCATGAATCCGATGTTGTGACGGGTCTCATGGTATTCGGGACCGATATTTCCCAATCCTACTATTAAGAATTTCATATCCTTTCTGTTTGTATGGGTTCAAGTTATAGAGCTTTGCCGATGGCTAATGCAAGACGCGGATTATCGCAGCTCCGCCGATTGTCTGATAGAGAATCTGCGTTACGCTGCGCTAATCCGCGTCTTCGGATATCTTGCTTATGCAAGGGCTGATTAGCTGTTAGCAGCCTGAGCACCTCTGGCGGCACGAGTCAGCTTAACGGCGCATACCACAGCTTCCTTGGCGTTCAGCAGTTCCAGTCCTTCAAAACTCAGCTCGTTTACCTTCACTGTTTTGCCCAGACCCAGGTGAGATACGTTGATGACCAGCTTCTCGGGAATCACGTTGTACAGTGCTTTCACTTTCAGCTTGCGCATTTGCAGAGCCAGCTTACCACCGGCCTTCACACCTTCTGCCAAACCTTCCAACTGTACGGGAACTTCCATCACGATGGGCTTGCTTTCGTCAATCTGGTAGAAGTCAACGTGCAGGATGGTATCCTTTACAGGGTGGAACTGAATGTCCTTCATGATGGCATTTATCTTTTTGCCATCGATAATCAGGTCGACTACATAGATGTGCGGAGTGTAAACGAGGTTACGCAGACCGTCTGCAGGTACAGTGAAGTGAATGTTCTCACCACCTCCGTACAGTACGCAGGGTACACCGTTGTTCTTACGAATGGCCTTCAAGGCTCTGGCTTGCTCAGAAGAGCGTTCTGCAATGGTTCTTGCAGTTCCTTTTACTTCAATTGATTTCATTTTTTTTGATTTTTGTGTTACTCTAAATTAAGTAGTTTGTTGCTTAATTCACCATCACACGATACGGTTTCCCGTACTATGCTGCAAAAAAGCGGCGCAAAGGTACGCCTTATTTTGTAATTTTCAAATGTTTTTGCCTCAAAAATCAATGTCAAGCTTGATTTCTTCCTCTGTGGACGAGCCAAACGCACCTTCGGTGGTATGGTTGGGGGCTTCCTCCTCCTCACTCTTCTCTTTGTAGGCGGGCTTCACGTAAGGGCCTTGCTCATTTTCAATGTAGTGCACTGCCTGCATCAGACCGTTGATGAATTTCTCGAAGTCTTCTCTGTATAGGAAAATCTTGTGCTTCTCAAAGCTGACCTGCTGGTCGTCTTCTCCCGTCACTATTTTCTTGCTTTCAGTGATGGCAAGGAACATTTCATCCTTCCTGTTTTTCTTGACATCTAAGTAGTAGATGCGTTTGCCGGCCTTGATGGATTGGGAAAAGATGATTTCCTTATCATTTACATCTGTGCCATTTTTCTTTTTAAATTCTTCCATGTCTTTAGTTCCTTCGTTTGCAGGGAAAGGACGGCGTGACTCCTGCTGAGAAACAGACCCCGTCGGATTCCCCTTGGGTTATAATCGGCCTCAAATTTGATGATTTTTTTTAAACTGTCAAAAGAAAAAGGGCAGATATTCGATTACAGCATTAAAAAATGTGATTTATTTGCGTAAACTCATTAAAAATGCCTACTTTTGCAACTCGAAAAATAATACATCGACTTGAAGTATGATAAACAGAATCCTTATTCGTCTAAAAATTATACAGATTGTGTATGCTTACTATCAGAATGGTAGTAAAAACCTGGATGCAGCGGAGAAAGAGTTGTTCTTTAGCCTCTCTAAGGCTTACGACCTGTATAACTACCTGCTGATGCTGATGATTGCCATCACAGCCTATGCCCAGAAACGCATTGATGCCGGCAAAGCGAAGTTGGCTCCCTCGCCTGAAGAACTGTCGCCTAATATGAAATTTGTAGAAAACCGCTTCATCGCCCAACTGGAGGTGAACAAGCAGCTGACCGATTTCGTAGCCAACCAAAAGCGGACATGGGCCAATGACGAGGATTTCGTGAAAAGCATGTACGACAAAATTGTAGCTTCTGATATATATAAGGAGTATATGGCAGCCGAAGAGAAATCCTATGAGGCCGACCGTGAACTGTGGAGAAAACTCTATAAGAATTTTATCTTCAACAACGATGACCTGGATATGTTGCTGGAGGACCAAAGTCTCTATTGGAACGACGACAAGGAGATTGTGGACACCTTCGTGCTGAAGACCATCAAACGTTTTGATGAAAAGAACGGTGCCAATCAGGAGCTGTTGCCTGAATTCAAGGATGATGAAGACCGTGAATTTGCCCGTCGGCTGTTCCGTAGAACCATCCTGAACTGCGACTATTACCGCCATCTGATTAGCGAAAATACACGCAACTGGGATTTGGACCGGGTCGCTTTCATGGATGTCATCGTCATGCAATGTGCCTTGGCTGAAATCCTGAGCTTCCCGAATATTCCGGTCAGTGTGTCGTTGAATGAATACGTAGACATTGCCAAGGTGTACAGCACAGCCAAGAGCGGCAGCTTTGTAAACGGCACGTTGGATGGCATCGTCAATGTGCTGAAGAAAGAGGGGAAGCTGACAAAAAACTAATGAATAGACTCATCATTTAAAACAAGTATATTATGAATGTAATGACACTTTTTCTCCTGCAAGCGCCGGGCGCAAATCCTAATGGCGGCGGTATGAGCATGATATTGATGCTGGTCGCTATGTTTGCCATCATGTATTTCTTCATGATTCGTCCGCAGAACAAGAAGCAGAAGGAAATCGCCAATTTCCGCAAAACGCTTCAGGTCAATCAAAAGGTAATCACAGCCGGTGGTATTCATGCGGTAGTAAAGGAAATCAATGACAACGATGTCGTAGTGGAAATCGCCTCCAACGTAAAGATTCGTGTGGACAAGAATTCCATTTTTGCAGCTGCTGCCGATGCAAACAGCAATCAGGCTGCTAAATAAATAAGGATAAGGCCTATGATCAATCGTAGGAGTGTAAAGCATCGCTATCTACAGATAGCTGAAAAGGTAAAGGACTTTCTGCTCAGCGAAAATAGCAGAGAGTTCTTTATTTTTTTGTTTTTCTTTGTGGTGGCTGGCGGATTCTGGTTGTTGCAGACACTCAACAACGACTATGAGACGGAGTTCGCCATACCGGTGAAGCTGAAAGGGGTGCCGGACAATGTCGTCATCACCTCCGAACCGGCCTCTGAAATCCGTGTCAAGGTGAAGGACAAAGGGACCGTGCTCCTCAACTATATGTTGGGCAAGAGTTTCTATCCGGTGACGATAGACTTTTCGGAAAGCAGAAGCCGGAACCATTGTGTGCGCGAGGTGGCTTCGCAGTATGAAAAGAAAATTCTGAGCCAGCTGAATGCATCGACCCGCCTGCTCTCTGTCAAACCTGATACGCTGGAGTATTTCTATTCTACCGGTGCTTCCAAGCGGGTGCCTGTCCGGCTGAGGGGCAAGCTCAGTGCCGGGCGGCAGTATTACCTTTCCGATACCATCTTTACGCCGGACTCCGTGTTGGTTTATGCTTCCGAGGAGATACTCGATACCTTGGTGGCCGCCTATACGCAGCCGTTGAGGGTGGAGGATATTTCGGACACACTTCGTCGGCAGATACCGTTAGCCATGCCCAAAGGCGTGAAGTTTGTGCCGGCCTCCATCCAGCTGGAATTGCCGGTGGATATCTATACGGAGAAGACCGTAGAGGTACCGCTGCAGGGTGTCAATTTCCCGGCAGGCAAGGTGCTGCGTGCCTTCCCCTCGAAGGTGCAAGTGACCTTTCAGGTCGGTATGGGCAATTTCCGTCAGGTCACCGCAGACGATTTTCATCTGGTGGTCTCCTACGAAGAGCTGCTGCGGCTGGGATCGGACAAATACACCGTACAGCTGAAGAACCATCCCAAAGGTGTGAGCCATATCCGTTTCAATCCGCCTCAGGTGGATTTCCTGATAGAGCAGTTGACTACCCATGAAGCCAATTAGAATAGGTATAACCGGTGGCATCGGCAGTGGCAAGAGCATGGTCTGTCGTCTGCTGGAGGTGATGGGGGTACCGGTCTATGTAGCCGACACGGAAACAAAGCGTCTCATGCTGGCCGATGCCTCTATCCGAACCGGGCTGACGGAGCTGTTGGGCCCCGAGGTTTATGCCGACGGTGTGCTGAACAAGTCGTTGCTGGCCTCCTATCTCTTCTCAGGTCCCGAACAGACCCGCCGGGTGAACGGCATTGTGCATCCGGCCGTACGGGCCGATTTGCACAGGTGGGTGGAGTCGGCGCACGCTCCTTTCGTAGCATTTGAATCTGCCATTCTGGTTGAGGCCGGTTTCCTGAACGAAGTAGATGTGGTCGTGATGGTCGATGCACCGTTGGAGTTGCGGATAGCCCGTGCCATGTTGCGTGACAACGCTCCCCGTGAGGCGGTAGAGAGCAGGGTGCGGAGCCAGCTGGCTGACGAAGACAAGCGGAAGTATGCCCGTTTTACCGTGATAAATGATGATAAAACTCCGTTAATTCCGCAGGTTTTCGGATTAATTTCTTCGCTGTCTGAAAATATTGACTACCTTTGCCCCGCATTTTTATAAAATGATTCATTGTATCACTAAATTAAAGAAACAACTATGCTGAAGACAATTTTGTCTATATCCGGTAAACCCGGATTGTATAAACTCATTTCTCAAGGTAAGAATATGTTGATCGTGGAGTCTCTGATTGACAAGAAACGTCAGCCTGCTTATGGAAATGATAAGATTATCTCTTTGGGCGACATCGCCATGTATACCGACGACGAAGATGTGCCTTTGCGTGAGGTGCTGACTGCGATGAAGAAAAAGGAGAACGGTGCGGCTGTAGCCATGGACCTGAAGAAGGCTACTCCCGACGAGTTGCGCAACTACCTGGCCGAGGTGCTGCCCACATTCGACCGCGACCGTGTACGCAACAACGATATCAAGAAACTTATTTCGTGGTACAATCTGCTGGTTGCCAGCGGACTGACCGACTTTGAAGAAGAGGCTGAGGCTGCTGCCGAAGAACAGGCTTGATGAAGCCATACGTCTTCTGCCGACACAGAGGGAACCGGTATCTGTCAAAGGATAGATGCCGGTTCCCTCTTTTTTCGTATTGTCTGTGGAGGGAAAATGGCTGGACAAACGGACTCTTTTGCATAAAATAACAGCCCGTAGAACTCCTTTGTGTGGCTTTTTTTGTAATATTGCACGATATTTGGAGGGGGAAGAGCCGGATAATCAGACCGCTTCCTTCCCCGGCCAAGGCAGAGCTAAAAAGAATATTTCAAAATAACATAGAAAAACAGATGGATATGAAGACAATGAAGCGACTCTTTATGGCATGGATGGCACTTATCGTGGTGGCCGGGATGTATGCACAAGAGGTGAAGGATGACAGTAAATATTTGGTAGGTGCTGTTCCCGAAGTAGACGGGAAGGTGCTTTTCTCAAAAGATTTCAGCATTCCGGGCATGGACCAGCAGGAAATCTTCGAGCGGATGCAGCAGTGGATGGATGCCCGGTTGAAGAAGAATGAAAACGTCAGCCGCATCCTCCTGACGGAACCCGAAAACGGATTGCTGGTGGGTATGGGTGATGAGTGGATTGTCTTCTCCTCGACGGCCCTTTCGCTGGACCGTACCCGCATCCTGTATCAGCTGGCCGTAAACTGCGCCCCCGAAAAGTGTCGTCTGGAAGTAGGCAAGATACGTTATGTCTATCGTGAAGGCAAGGAAAAGTATACAGCCGAGGAGTGGATTGTAGACAAGTATGCGTTGAACAAGACACAGACCAAGTTGGTATGGGGACTGGCCAAATGGCGCAGAAAGACGGTGGACTTTGTGGATGCCCTCTGTCTGGAGGTGGCCGATGCGTTGAGCGCGGCGAAGGATGCTCCAGCCCAGACGGCCGAAGCGAAAGCTGCGGAGGTCGTAAAAGAACCGGAAAAATCGATTGCCAGTTCGGGTACGATGGTGATTGCGCCGAAGAATGCGGTAAAGGTAGAGGCTCAGCAGGCACAGACCGTACAGCCTGCAGCTCCTGTCCAGGCACCTCAGGCCGCTCCTGCGCAACCGGTGGCTGCACAACCTACCGGCTATCACACCGTGGATGCTGCTGCACTCTCTGCCGATTTGATTCAGACTGCAGCCGGCAAACTGGTGATTGTGATAGGCGACGAACCGTTCAACATGACCACATTGACTGCCAATGCAGGTGGCTCGCTGGGTAAGGTAGCCGGCAAGCCGGTGGTATTTACCATCCTGTCGCCCGAGCAGGCGTATGCACCGTTGGAGGAGGCAGATACCTATATCGTCCGTTTCTATCCGAACGGTACAAACGAACCGAGCGTCGTATTGCAGTGCAAGAAGATGGAGGCACCGGCTGCTATCGAAGGTATGCCGCGTACATACATCGGTGAGATTGTACAGGCTTCGGTCAAGGATTGAGGAGGCACTGCAGATAACACAGTAAGAAACGCATAACCTGAATGACATGAGCATCGAAGAGGCTATGATGGGAGGTATCGTCTTCAAGGGTAAGAAGGAGCGTCCCAAGGAAGAGAACAAGGTGAAGACCAAAGCGAAAAAGAAAACCTATATCACCGGGCTTCATGGCTCCGGAGCAGCCAAGATGAAGGCGGAGATCCGGCGCAAACGGGCCAACCGACATAAATCGAAGTGAAGGGGGAGGCCACATGAAGGAAGTGAAGTTGCTGACACCCGACCGTGACCCGATGGGGGCTGCTATGGCCGACTACTTGGCTCGTGGACATGCCTCCCGCCTGCGGGTGTTCTCGTCGCAGTTCGATGAAGACGAGATACCCGTGAAGGAGCTTTTCCGTACCTACAGCCAGATGCCGCTGCTGGAGCAGATTGCCTTGGACCAGGCAGAGGGCCGTATACTGGATGTAGGTGCCGGCAGCGGATGCCATACCTTGGCTCTGCAGGCTGCCGGCAAGGAGGTGGAGGCCATCGACATCTCTCCCTTGGCAGTCGAAGTGATGCGTCAGCGGGGTGTGAAGCAGGTACGGCAGGCCGATCTGTTCGATGACCGCTTCTGTGGTGCCTACGACACCATACTGATGCTGATGAACGGATCGGGCATCATCGGCAGGCTGGAGAATATGCCTCTTTTCTTCCGTCGTATCAAGTCGTTGCTCCGTCCGGACGGAGCCGTCTGGATGGATTCCAGTGACCTGAGATACCTCTTTGAAGAGGAAGACGGTTCGTTTGTCATCGATTTGGCAGGCGACTATTACGGCGAAGTGAACTTCCGGATGCAATATAAAGAGGTGAAGGGCGAACCTTTTGACTGGCTGTACGTTGATTTTCAGACCTTGTCCTGTTATGCGGCTGAGAACGGTTTTCGGGCCGAGCTGGTCAAGGAGGGTAAACATTATGATTATCTGGCTCGTCTGACAAGGGCGGGCCAATAAATGGAACATTAAAATATAAGAAGAGAAATGGGAAATATCACTCCGGAAAATATTGTC
>JBJEHI010000105.1:0-30292 GCA_051875915.1 Bacteroides sp. | reverse complement strand
TCACAGATTTTTCATCATTCTGCCCTCATTCTCAGTTTTTTGTTGTATCTTTGCCAACAAAATGCAATACGAACTTGACGAACACTGATATGCAGAAAAGAGTAGGAAACATATTGATAGTAGATGACAACAAAGGAGTGCTGACGGCTCTGCAACTGCTGCTGAAGCCCTATTTTGAAGAGGTGGTGACACTCTCGTCGCCCGTCACCCTGCCACACCGCCTGCAGGAGAGGGAGTGGAACGTGCTGCTGCTGGACATGAACTTCACCTCGGGCATCAACAACGGCAACGAAGGGCTCTACTGGCTGCACGAGGCGAAACGACAGGTACCGCAGCTGCCCGTGGTGCTCTTTACCGCCTATGCCGACATCGACCTGGCCGTGAAGGGAATCAAGGAGGGAGCCACCGACTTTGTGGTGAAGCCTTGGGACAACCGGAAGCTGGTGGAGACGCTGCTGCAAGCCGCTGCATCACCGGAATCCCCCCGCACGGAGAGCCGTGCTGACGTGAGCGGCGACACAGGCATGTACTGGGGCGAAAGTCCTGCCATGAAGCAACTGCAGATGCTGGTGGAAAAGGTGTCGGCCACCGATGCCAACATACTGATAACGGGCGAGAACGGCACCGGCAAGGAGATGCTGGCACGCGAGATACATGCCCGCTCCCGACGCCATACGCACCCCATGGTGACCGTGGATATGGGAGCGGTGACGGAGAGCTTGTTTGAAAGCGAACTGTTCGGCCACGTGAAGGGAGCTTTCACCGATGCACACGCCGACCGGGCGGGCAAGTTTGAGGCGGCCCATCGGAGCACTCTCTTCCTGGACGAAATAGGCAATCTGCCCTACCACCTGCAAGCCAAACTGCTGACGGCCCTGCAGCAGCGGTGTGTGGTGCGCGTGGGCAGCAACGACCCCATCCCCATCGACATCCGGCTGATTTGCGCCACCAACCGCGACCTGCCCCGGCTGGCCGCACGGGGCGAGTTCCGTGAGGACCTGCTCTACCGCATCAACACCATCCACCTGGAGATACCGCCGCTGCGCCGACGGACGGAGGACATCGTGCCGCTGGCCGAACGCTTCGTCCACCGCTTCTGCAAGCAGTATGGCAAGCCGTTGCTGAAGTTGTCAGAGAGTGCCTGCCGATGCCTCACAAGCCATCCGTGGCAAGGAAACATCCGCGAACTGGAGCACGCCATCGAGAAGGCGGTCATCATAGGCGACGGCCCATGGCTGTCGGCCGAACAGTTCACCCTCTCCCGACAAACGCCCCAGAGGGATGACACCCCGACGGGAGCATCGACGCTGGAGGAGATGGAGCGGCAGATGATACAGAAAGCCCTGGCACAGGGAGGCAATAACCTGTCCGCCGTGGCTGCCGGCTTGGGCATCACGCGACAGACACTCTATAATAAGATGAAGAAGTATGGTTTCTGACACAATGACACGCCTCGCCCGCTCGTTTGCCGTGCAGCTGACCTGCTGCCTGCTGGCTACCCTGCTGGCCGGAGGGCTGTGGGCGGCCTCGTATGTGGGCGAAGATGCAGGACGCGGTGTAGAGAGCCTGCGCTTTTGGGCCATCGCAGTGACCCTGCTGCTGCCGCTGCTCGTCTACCGGCTCTACCGATGCCACCGCCAGCATGTAAGGAAGGTGCTGTTTTTGCTGGATGCCATCGAGAACAACGACTATGCCGTACACTTCCTGGAGGAGGAGACGCGAAGCGACGCGCAACTGGTGAACCGCGCACTCAACCGAGTAGCCTCCATACTGAACCACGTGAAGAGCGAGACGGTGCAGCAGGAGAAGTACTACGAGCTGATACTGGATTGCGTGAGCACGGGCATCGTGGTGCTGAGCGACAACGGTACGGTGTATCAGAAGAACAACGAAGCCCTGCGACTGCTGGGGCTGAACGTATTCACCCACATCTGCCAACTGAGGCAGATAGACGAACACCTGTACGAAGTGCTGCAGGGATGCCGGCCGGGAGAGAAGCTGCAAGCCGGCTACTGCAACGAACGGGGGACGGTGGCGCTATCGGTCAGGGTGAGCGGCATCCACATACACGAGGAGCCGCTGCGCATACTGGCCCTGAACGACATCAACCACGAGCTGGATGAGAAGGAGATTGACTCGTGGGTACGGCTGACCCGCGTGCTGACGCACGAGATAATGAATGCCGTAACACCCCTCACCTCGCTGAGCGACACGCTGCTGGAGCTGACTGCAGAGAGGGGGGGAGCGCACGAAGGAGACGCAGCGAACGACGTGGAAGAGGAGCTGCGCAACGGCTTGCAAACCATCAGCAATACGGGCAAAGGGCTGCTGGCCTTCGTCGACTCCTACCGCAAGTTCACACGCATTCCCACCCCGGCCCCCTCGCTGTTCTATGTGAAGGAGTTTGCCGAACGGATGGTGGAACTGGCACGCCACCAACCCTGCGGACATCCCATCGACTACCGGGTGGAGGTGGTGCCGGACGACCTCATCCTCTATGCCGACGAGAGCCTGATAGCACAGGTGGTAACCAACCTGCTGAAAAACGCGCAACAAGCCATTGGGCAGCAGGAGCGTACGCCGGACAACCCGGGACATGTGCGGCTGCGTGCCCGTTGCGACGAGCAGGAGGCGGTGTGGATAGAGATAAGCAACGACGGCCCCCTCATCCCGCCCGAGATTGCCGACCACATCTTCATCCCCTTCTTCTCCACCAAGGAGGGGGGGAGTGGCATCGGGCTGAGCATCTCGCGCCAGATTATGCGCCTCTCCAATGGCAGCCTCACACTGAAGCCGGGCAAGGAGACCTGCTTCGTACTGAAGTTTGAGTAGCAGCGGGGCAGCACGCATGAACAAAATGATGTGGAGAGCTGTTATCAGTTACGAGCTACGAGCTACGAGTGTAGGGGCGGAACATCTTCCGCCCAAAGCCGCACGACATCGGGCTCAGGGCGCAAGATGTTGCGCCCCTACAGCTGTAACCAACATTCAATCAATCTGTTGATATAAAACAAATACTTGAATAACCCAAAAAACTTGACACATGATTTTTACAGGCGAAAACATTCTGTTAGTAGGTTCTATTCTGCTCTTTGTCAGCATTCTGGTCGGCAAGACCGGCTATCGTTTCGGAGTTCCTGCCCTGCTGCTATTCCTCGGCGTGGGTATGCTGTTCGGCAGCGACGGATTGGGGTTGCAGTTCCACAACGCCAAAGAGGCCCAGTTCATCGGCATGGTGTCGCTGAGCGTCATCCTTTTCTCGGGCGGCATGGACACCAAGTTCACCGACATCCGTCCGGTGTTGACCCAAGGCTTGCTGCTCTCCACCGTAGGCGTGCTGCTGACAGCCCTCTTCACCGGCCTCTTCATCTGGTGGCTGTCGGGCATGAGTTGGACAAACATCCACTTCCCGCTGCTCACTTCGCTGCTGCTGGCCTCCACTATGTCGTCTACCGACTCGGCTTCGGTATTCGCCATCCTGCGCTCGCAGAAGATTAACCTGAAGCACAACCTGCGCCCCATGCTGGAGTTAGAGAGCGGTAGCAACGACCCCATGGCCTATATGATGACCATCGTGCTGATACAGCTCATCACCTCCACGGGCATGAGCGGTGCAGCCATTGCCGGCTCCTTCGTGGTGCAGTTTCTGGTAGGCGGAGCCGCCGGCTATGTGCTGGGCAAGTTGGCTATCCGGATGCTGAACCACCTGAACATCGACAACCAGGCACTCTATCCCATCCTGCTGCTGTCGTTCGTCTTCTTCACCTTCTCCATCACCGACCTGCTGAAGGGCAACGGCTATCTGGCCGTCTACATTGCCGGCATGATGGTGGGCAACCACAAGATTATGTACCGCAAGGAGGTGTACACCTTCATGGACGGACTTACCTGGCTTTGCCAGATCATCATGTTCCTCTGCTTGGGCCTGCTGGTCAACCCGCACGAGATGCTGGAGGTGGCAGCCGTAGCCCTGCTGATAGGTGTCTTCATGATTCTCATCGGTCGTCCGCTCAGCGTCTTCCTCTGCCTGCTGCCGTTCGGACGCAGCATCAACGTGCGGTCGAAGCTCTTCGTGTCGTGGGTAGGCCTGCGCGGAGCGGTGCCCATCATCTTTGCCACCTACCCCGTGGTGGCACAGGTGCCGGGGGCGGGTGCCCTCTTCAACATCGTCTTCTTCATCACCATCGTATCGCTCATCATCCAAGGCACCACCGTATCGCGCATGGCACGGCTGCTGAAGCTCTCCACCCCTATGCCCAAGACGGGCAACGACTTCGGTGTGGAGCTGCCCGACGAGATTGACTCCGACCTGCGCGACATGACCGTGACCGAAGAGGTGCTGGCACGCGGAGATACACTGAAGGAGATGAATCTGCCCAAGGGCACCTTGGTGATGATAGTGAAACGGGGAGAGGAGTACCTGATTCCCAACGGGACGCTGAAGCTGAAGCTGGGCGACAAGTTACTGTTGATTTCGGAAAAGAAATGAGGACGGAAAGGATCATCTTTTTTTGCCCAACTACTTGTTTCGCATTGATAGAACCCCTATCTTTGCGCAGTTTTACCAAAAATGTGCAGATTTAACGAATGGAACAGGAACCGAAGTTCATCGACTATATAGAACAAAGCATCATCCGGAATTGGGACCGCAATGCCCTGACTGACTACAAAGGCATCACGCTGCAATACAAAGACGTAGCACGCAAGATAGCCAAGTTCCATATCGTATTTGAGCGGGCCGGCATCCGTCCGGGCGACAAGATTGCCGTCTGCGGACGCAACAGTGCCCATTGGGGGGTGGTCTTTCTGGCCACGGTGACCTACGGTGCCGTCATCGTCCCCATCCTGCACGAGTTCAAGGCAGACAACATCCACAACATCGTCAATCACTCCGAGGCCAAGCTGCTCTTTGTAGGCGATGCCATCTGGGAGAACCTGAACGAAGAGTCCATGCCTCGCCTGACAGGCATCCTGCTGCTGAACGACTTCAGCTGCGTGGTGTGCCGCGACCCGCATGCACAGGAGGCCTACGAGCACCGCAACGTGCTGTACGGCGAACGCTACCCCAAGAACTTCCGCCCCGAGCACATCTGCTACCGCAAGGAACAGCGCCCCGACGAGCTGGCCGTCATCAACTACACCTCGGGCACTACCGGCTACTCCAAGGGGGTGATGTTGCCCTACATCAGCCTCTGGTCGAACGTTGCCTACTGCCACGAGATGCTGCCTGTGCGTCCCGGCGACCGCATGGTGTCCATGCTCCCCTTGGGGCACGTGTTCGGCATGGTGTACGACTTCCTGTACGGCTTCTCGGCCGGCGCACACCTCTACTTCCTGACGCGCATGCCTTCGCCGAAAATCATTGCCCAGTCGTTTGCCGAAATCCGTCCGCGGGTCATCTCGTCCGTCCCTCTGATTGTGGAGAAAATCATCAAGAAGGACATCCTGCCCCGCATCGACAACACCATCGGCAAGCTGCTGTTGCGTATGCCCCTTATCAACGACCGCATCAAGAGCGAAGCCCGGCGCAAGGCCATGGAGATATTCGGCGGCAACTTCGACGAAATCATCATCGGCGGCGCTCCCTTCAATGCCGACGTGGAACGCTTCCTGAAGCACATCGGATTCCCCTACACCATTGCCTACGGCATGACGGAGTGCGGCCCCATCATCTGCTCCAGCCGGTGGGACAAGCTGAAACCGGCATCGTGCGGCAAGGCGGCCTCGCGCATGGAGGTGCGCATCGACTCGCCGCAACCGGGCGAGGTGGCGGGCGAAATCGTCTGCCGCGGCACGAATATGATGCTGGGTTACTACAAGAACCCCGAAGCTACCGCCCAGATAATCGACATCAACGGATGGCTCCACACAGGCGACCTGGGCACCATGGACAGCGAGGGCAACGTGACGGTGCGCGGACGCAGCAAGAACATGCTGCTCACGGCCAGTGGACAGAACATCTACCCCGAGGAGATTGAGAGCCGGCTGAACAACATGCCCTATGTGGCCGAGTCGCTCATCGTGTTGCAGAAGGAGAAGCTGGTGGCACTTATCTATCCCGACTTCGACGATGCCTTTGCCCACGGATTGGAACAGGCGGACATCGAGAAGGCCATGGAGGCCAACCGCCAGGAACTGAACCTGCAACTGCCCGCCTACAGCCAGATAGCCAAGGTGAAGATACACTTCGAAGAGTTTGAAAAGACGGCCAAGAAAAGCATCAAACGCTTCATGTATCAGGAGGTCAAAGGCTGACCGGGACAGACTTTTTGCACTCTGACAAGAAAAAACCGGCCATTTGCTTGCTTTTTCCATACGCATCCTCTATTTTTGTTCGTGACAAATATCTGATAGCGTATGAGACAGACAATGACCCGCATCTGGAACTTCTACGTAGAGGGGTTCCGATCCATGAAGACAGGACGCACACTGTGGCTGATTATCCTGATCAAGCTGTTTGTCATCTTCTTCATACTCAAGTTGTTTTTCTTCCCCCGCTTTTTAGACAATCCCGACGTAGGTGCCGACAAAGGCGACTTCGTCAGCCGGGAACTGATTGAGCGCGGACGCTGACCACTTCCTCCCCCCTTCGGAATCAATTACCTAATTTATCAATCTAATATCACTTATCATCATGTTAGAACACATTGACACCTCACTGATTGACTGGTCGAGAGCACAGTTTGCCCTGACGGCCATTTATCACTGGCTGTTTGTTCCCCTCACGCTGGGGTTAGCCGTAGTGATGGGCATCATGGAGACGGTATATTACCGCACCGGCAATGCCTACTGGAAACGAATCGCAAAATTCTGGATGAAACTGTTCGGCATCAACTTTGCCGTAGGCGTGGCTACCGGCCTCATTCTGGAGTTTGAGTTCGGTACCAACTGGAGCAACTATTCCTGGTTTGTAGGCGACATCTTCGGCGCACCGTTGGCCATCGAGGGCATCGTAGCCTTCTTCATGGAGGCCACCTTCATTGCCGTGATGTTCTTCGGCTGGGAGAAGGTGAGCCGCCGCTTCCACCTGGCCTCTACCTGGCTGACGGGGTTGGGAGCCACCATTTCGGCGTGGTGGATTCTGGTGGCTAACTCGTGGATGCAATATCCCGTGGGCATGGAGTTCAACCCCGACACGGCCCGCAACGAGATGGTTGACTTTGCCGCCGTGGCCCTCTCGCCCATGGCTGTCAACAAGTTCCTGCACACCGTACTCTCCAGCTGGATAGTGGGTGCCGTCTTCGTGGTAGGCGTCAGCTGCTGGTATCTGCTGAAGAAACGTCACCGGCAGTTTGCCCTCTCCAGCATCAAGGTGGCCGCCTGGGTAGGTTTGGGTGCTGCCCTGCTGGCAGCATGGTCGGGCGACGAGTCGGGCTATCAGGTAGCCCAACGCCAACCCATGAAGCTGGCTGCCATGGAGGGCTATTACGAAGGCGAAGCGGGAGCCGGCTTGGTAGCGTTCGGCTTGCTGAACCCCGCGAAGCAAAGTGCCGCCGACGGGGTGGACCCCTTCTTGCTGCGCATCGAGATACCCAAGATGCTCTCTCTGCTGGCCGAACGCGACGCGAAGGCCTTCGTACCCGGCATCAACGACCTGCTGCAAGGCGGCTATACGCTGAAGGACGGCAGCACAGCCCTCAGCGCATCGGAGAAGATGGAGCGCGGACGGAAAGCCATCACCGCCTTTGCCGAATACCGGCGTGCCAAGAAGGCCGGCGATGACGAGGCCGCACTGACGGCTGCCGGCATCCTGAAGGAGAACATGCCCTACTTCGGCTACGGCTACATCAAGGAGGCCGATGAACTGGTGCCCAACGTGCCCCTCACCTTCTACATGTTCCGTATCATGGTGATGCTGGGCGGCTACTTCCTGCTCTTCTTTGCCGTAGTACTCTTCTTTGCCTACAAGCGCAACCTGAAGCAGGCACCCTGGCTGCAGTGGATAGCCCTGCTCACCATCCCCCTTGCCTACATCGCCTCGCAAGCCGGATGGGCTGTGGCCGAATGCGGCCGGCAGCCGTGGGCCATTCAGGACATGCTGCCTACCTGTGCCGCCATCTCCAAGCTGGATGCCGGTGCCGTGCAGACAACCTTCTTCATCTTCCTGATTCTCTTCACCGTGCTGCTTGTTGCCGAAATAGGCATCATGCTGAAAGCCATCCGAAAGGGACCCGAGAACTGATGACAATGACAGGGCGGAAGATGTTCCGCCCCTACAAATAAACATACAATGTCGCAGACATGCGAAAACCTTAATAAATCAATCAAATGGACGCATACCTATTTCTTCAACACTACTGGTGGTTCATCGTCTCCCTGCTGGGAGGAATACTCGTCTTCCTGCTGTTCGTACAGGGAGGCAACTCGCTCCTGTTCTGCATCGGCAAGACGGAGGAGCAACGCAAAATGATGGTCAACTCAACCGGGCGCAAGTGGGAGTTTACCTTCACCACCCTGGTCACCTTCGGAGGAGCCTTCTTCGCCTCCTTCCCCCTCTTCTACAGCACCAGCTTCGGAGGTGCCTACTGGCTCTGGATGATTATCCTGTTCAGCTTCGTGCTGCAAGCCGTCAGCTACGAGTTTCAGTCGAAGGCAGGCAACCTGCTGGGACAACGCACCTACCGCACTTTCCTGGTGATTAACGGCGTGGTAGGCCCCGTGCTGCTGGGTGGGGCAGTGGCCACCTTCTTCACCGGCTCGGCCTTCTTCATCGACAAGGGCAACCTGACCGACCAGCTGATGCCCGTCATCAGCCGCTGGGGCAATGCGGGACATGGCTTGGACGCGCTCTGCAACCTGTGGAACGTGGTACTGGGCATCGCCGTCTTCTTCCTGGCACGCATCCTGGGGCTGCTCTACTTCATCAACAACATTGACGACCGGGAGCTGACCGACCGCTGCCGCCGGGCCTTGTGGCTCAATACGGGGCTCTTCCTGCTCTTCTTCCTGGCCTTTGTCGTCCGCACCCTGGTGGCCGACGGATTTGCCGTCCGTCCCGAGAGCGGTGAGGTCTATATGGAGCCGCAGAAGTACCTGCACAACCTGCTGTCCATGCCGCTGATACTGGCCCTCTTCTTAGTGGGCGTGGTGGCCGTGCTGACGGGCATCCTGCGCACCCTGCTGAAGCCGGACTTCGAGAAGGGCATCTGGTGGACGGGCATCGGTACGATACTCACTGTATTGGCCTTGCTGCTCACAGCCGGCTACAACCACACCGCCTACTATCCCTCTACGTGCGACCTGCAGAGTTCGCTGACGCTGGCCAACAGCTGCTCCAGCGAGTTCACCCTCCGCACCATGGCTTACGTCTCCGTTCTGGTGCCCTTCGTGCTGGCTTATATCTGGTACGCCTGGCGCAGCATCGACCAGCGGAAGATTGATGCGAAGGAGATGCAGGGCGACGGACATGCCTACTGATGAATCCTTCCATCTGACGGAAGGAGGAAGACAAAAGTCAATCGCTAAACGGGAGGGTGTATCAAAATTAAGTTATTGATACACCCTCCTACACGTATCGTACCATTCATTGATTACGAAACCTGAATTATTTCTCCTTGATAAATGTTTCGGGCAGCGTGGGCATGGCTCCGTTCTGTGTGCAGACGTATGCCGATACCTCTACGGCCTTGCGGTGTGCCTCGGCCACCGGCAGCCCCTTTAGGATACTGGAGGTGAAGGCGGCGGTGAAGGAGTCGCCTGCGCCCACCGTGTCGGCCACTTCTACTCGGGGCGTAGTGAGGAACGACATGTTGCCCGAGGTGAAGATGTAACTGCCATTCACGCCACAGGTCAGTATCAGCATCTTCAGGTTATAACGTCCCAGCAGAATCCAGCACTTGCTCTGCAGGTCGGTGCCGGGATAGCCCAGCATACGGCTGATGGTGACCAGCTCTTCATCGTTTATCTTCAGCACATTGCAACGCTGCATGGATTGGTCCAGCATCTCTTTGTTGAAGAATCCCTGACGCAGGTTGACATCGAAGATGATGAGGCTCTCCTCTGTCTGGGGCATGGTGTCGATGAAGCGGTGGATGGTGTCGCGCGACACCACGTTGCGCTGTGCCAGCGAGCCGAAGCAGAGGGCGCGTGTACGGCGGGCCAGTGCCTCCAGCTCGGGTGTGAAGGGAATGTTGTCCCACGCCACGTTCTCTTTGATGTCATACTGAGGGATGCCGGCCTGGTCAATCTCTACTTGTACGGTTCCGGTGGGGTAGGGTACGGTTTCGATGTGACACTGCAGTTGTTTCTGCAGGAAGTTCTCCTGCAGCTCCCGTCCCAGGGCATCGTCGCCCACGGCACTTACTGCATAGCTTTCCAGGCCGAATTGTGATACGTGGTATGCAAAGTTGGCAGGAGCACCGCCAATCTTCTTTCCTTCAGGCAGGATGTCCCATAGGGCTTCGCCTATGCCTACAATGATTTGATCGTTCATGGCTTTTGAGTTTATGAGTTTATGAGTTTTTGAGTTTTGTAGGGGCGAAACATTTTTCGCCCAATAGTTTATGATTTGATTTTCAATGTATAGAACAGAAGATAGGCCACCCCTGCAGTCATTACCGCTACGGCACCAACCTGTCCGATGGCATCAGCGGCATACCCCATGGCCAGCGGAAAGACGGTTCCGCCGAACAGACCCATAATCATCAGTCCGGAGACTTCGTTCTTCTCGCGTGGAGAGGCGGTGAGTGCTTGGGAGAAGACGATGGAGAATACGTTGGAGTTGCCGAATCCCACCAGACCGACTCCAATGTAGATGGGCATCAGCGTATCGCATACAAAGAGCATACCCATGGCTATCAGCATCAGTGCCACACTGAAGGCAAAGAAGTGACGGGCCGACACCTTGCGGAGTATGAAGGCACCGAGGAAGCAGCCGGCCGTACGGAAGATGAAGTAGACGCTGGTGGCGAATCCTGCCTCCTCTAACGGCAGCGACAGACGCTCCATCAATAGTTTGGGAGCGGTGGTATTGGTACCCACATCAATGCCGACGTGGCACATAATACCCAGAAAGCAGAGCAGGATGAACGGCTTGCCCAGCAGCTTCAGGCAGGCCGCTACACCGGATGCCTTGTCGGCAGCCTCCTCCTCGATGGGGGTTGCTGCCAGCATGGAGATGGAGAGGAAGCTGACTACGGCATAGATGACGAACAGACAGCGCCAGCCCAACCCGAAGGTGGGCAGGTAGGTGGTGGCTCCCCAGGCGGCCAGTATAGGTGCCAGGAAGGAGGCGATGGCCTTGACAAACTGTCCGAAGGTGAGCGTAGAGGCCAGCTTGTCGCCGCTGATGAGATTGGTGACCAGCGGATTGAGCGAGGTCTGCATGATGGCGTTGCCGATGCCCAGCAGGGAGAAGGCAATCAGCATCGTGGGATAGCTGTCATCGGTGATGGGCAGAATCAGAGAGAGGGTGGTCACGGCCAGACTCACCAGTACCGTCTTCTTGCGGCCAATCTTGTTCATCAGCATCCCCGTGGGGACAGCGAATATCAGGAACCAGAAGAATACCAGCGAGGGGAATAGGTTAGCTTCGGAATCGGTCAGGCCGAGGTCTTTCTGCACATAGTTGGAGGCTGTGCCCACCAGGTCGACAAAGCCCATGGCAAAGAAACAGAGCATCACCGGAGCCATCTGCAGGAGGAGGCTCTTGCGGCCGGTAGGGAGTGATTGTGGGGTATTCATTGTTCAAATAGTGTTAGAATATTGTTAGAATGTGGGTTGAAGTGCGTAGATTGTCAGTCCGTTTACCCGGGCACTGCCTCCCTCGGCTTGCAGCGAGAGGGTGCTGTAGGGTGTGGTGGGGAAGACTAAGTTGGTCATGGCCAGGCGTCCGCTCTGCTCAAACAGCTCGATGCTGCTTCGGTCGATGAAGATGCGCAGGTTGAGTTTGCCGTCGGCAGTGTGGGTAGGGGCAACCGTTACCGAGGGGAAGTCCTGGCTGAAGTCGGTGATTCCGCTTCGGGTACGGTCGAACGACAGTTCGTTCTTCGTTGCATCATAGGTCATGGTCACGGTTTCGTCTGCCTTGTTCGAGAGGGTCAGGGTGACGTTCGTGGCATGTCGGGCATCCATCTCCAGCAGGATTTCGCAGATGCCGTCGTTCTGGGTGGGCAGTGCCACCGTATGTGCCCGCTTCCCTACGTTCAGCTGACGGATGTACTGCATCCGCTTGCCACGCAGGGCTTCCAGTTCAGGGCTGGGCGTGGACGAGATGTAGTACTGACCGTCTGCATCCTTGAAGAGTCCCATTTCGCGAGGCAGGGTATTGGCACTGCGGAATTGCAGGGTAGGCACCTCGGCTGCATACTGCCAGTTGCTCATCCAGCCTATCACCGTGCGGCGACCGTCAGGTCCGTCACTCCAGCTGACGGTGGCATAGTGGTCTTTCCCGTAGTCCATCCACTTGGTAGGCACATTGCCCTGGGCATCTGTATCGGCCTTGAAGCTGCGTCCGTCCCACTGTCCCACGAAGTATTGTGTGGCACTGCCGCCGAAGGGGCCGCCCGGGTTGATGTTGCACAGCAACACCCATTTCGTCTCATTGCTTCCAGCAACGGGTAGCTCAAACAGGTCGGGGCATTCCCATACGCCGTCCTGCGCTCCCAGCCCCTTGCCGAAGCTGCTTTGCAGTGTCCACTTCTTCATGTCGGGCGAGGTGAAGAAGAGCATCTCCTTCTCCAGCGCATGAGCCAGCACCAGATTCCACTCTCCTTGCTTCTCGTTCCACCACATATTGGGGTCGCGTGCTTCGCTCTCTAACGTCAGCACCGGGTTGCCCGGATAGGTCGTGAAGGTGTAACCGCCGTCGGTGCTGTAGGCCAGACTTTGCATCTGGCTGGCGGCTGCCGAGGTGTACATGGCTACCACGGCATCCTTGTCGAACCCGGTGCTATTGGCGTGGTCGATGGCCGCACTGCCGCTGAAGATGGTGCCCAGTCCGTCGGGCAGCAGGGTGGGTTGGTGGTGTTCCCAATGTATCAGGTCACGGCTGGTGGAGTGTCCCCACGTCATGTTCTGCCACTTCGATCCATACGGATTCCATTGGTAGCACAGATGCCATACGCTGTCTTTGTAAACCATGCCGTTGGGGTCGTTCATCCATCCGTAGAGGGGTGTGTGGTGGAAGGCGGGGCGATACTTCTCGCGGTTGGTCACGTCGTAGGTGTCGCTGACGCTGAAATTCTTCCAGCATACATCCTGCTTTGCTTCGCGTACACTGTTGCGGCCTTGCGTGGTCAGTACGTTCAGCACCACCTGTTTGCCCCGGTAGAGGGTGAGGTCCAGAGGCACGGTATAGTCCACTTTCTGTGTAGCCAGGCGAGCCACGATGCTCCGCTCCTGCTTACCGTCTGCGACAATGTTTACCGTAGCCTCTTCTCCGTTGTCTTGTATGGGCAACAGGAGATACTTTCCGACCTCTGTTATCCTGACCAATGTGTTGTTGGTGCCGAGGTGTTCCACGGTTACACCTTTCTGCTCTTGGGCGTGCAGCATCAGTGTGCCAAGGCAGAACCATGCTATCGACATCCCAACTGTCTTTACCTTTTTCATATTCATTGCTATTTTAAGAGTTATTGTTTTTCTAACCTTGTCAGCCCGTTTGTCGTTCTGACACTGCAAAGCTACCTCAATGCTTCGAAAAGAGCTATGAAAAATTGTGCAAAGCCTGTTGAAAATGTTGCATGGACTGATTTTTATCAGTAAAATCCCCAATATTTACATTTATATGATTAGCTTTGTGCGCAATATCATTCATTTTTATAAAAATCGGTATCATGAGGCACAATTTTTTGCTCCTCTTTTCACTGTTGTCGTTTCTGCTGATGACGGGCTGTCAGGAAAAGCGGATATACAGACTGGGCGTGTCGCAATGCAGTTCGGACGACTGGCGCAACAAGTGTAACGATGAAATCAGACGTGAAATCATTTTTCATCCCGAAGCGACGGTAGAAATCCGTTCTGCCGATGACAGCAACGAGAAGCAGATAGCAGACATCCGATACTTCATAGACAATCATTTCGATATCATCATCGCCGCTCCCAATGAAGCCGATGCCATTACGCCTGTCATCAAGGAGGCCTACGGGAAAGGCATCCCGGTCATCATCTTCGACCGCAACATCCATGGCGATACCTATACTGCCTATCAGGGGGTAGACAACGCCGGCATCGGCGGCGAGGCAGCCCGTTATGCCCGACACCTGACAGGTAAGGGAGGAAAGGTGATTGAAATCTGTGGGCTGGCCGGTTCTACACCGGCCATCGAGCGTCACGACGGATTCATCAAGGAAGCTATGCAAAACGAGCTTCAGGTGGTGGCTTCGGCCTACGGCAATTGGAACTATCAGGATGCGGCATCGGTTTGCGACTCATTGTTCCATATATATAAGGAGGTAGATTTGGTGTATGCCCACAACGACCGTATGGCCATTGCGGCCTCCCACGTGGCACGCAAGCAGGGACGGAAGCTTCAGGTGATAGGGATAGATGCCGCTCCCGAGATAGGTATCAAAGCGGTGGCCGACAGTGTGATTGATGCCACCTTCCTCTATCCCACGGAGGGATACCGGCTGGTGCGTACGGCGTTGGCCATCTTGCAGGGAAAGCCTTACGAGCGGAGGCTTATCCTGCCCAAGTCGTCGGTCGTGGATTTGTCGAATGCGGATATCCTCCTGCTGCAGAACGAATCGTTGAAGGAGGAGACCGAAAAGATACGCAGGCTGAAGTCGCAGGTGGATGACTATTGGACTCAGCACTCGGCTCAGACCTCGCTGTTCTACATCACCATCTTGGTACTGCTGTTGCTGGCTGGATGGCTCTTCCTGCTGCTACATGCCTTTTGGCAGAAGAAGAAATACCAGCAGGAGCTGCTGAAGCAGAACCACCTGCTGGAGCAGCAGCGCGATATGCAGAAGGCACTCAACGAGCAGCTGAACCAGGCAACGCAGTCCAAGCTGGTCTTCTTCACCAACGTCTCCCACGACTTGCGTACGCCACTCACCCTGATTGCCGAGCCTGTGGAGCAGATGACGGTGGCGGAGAATCTGACCCCTCAACAGCAAACGCTGATGCGGATTGCCAACAAGAATGTACGCATCCTGAAGCGGCTCATCAACCAGATACTCGATTTCAGAAAGTATGAGAATGGCAAGCTGAACCTGCATCTGGCAGAAGTCCGTTTTGCTCGTCTGGTAGGCGAGTGGGCCGAAGCCTTTCATCACATGGCCAAGCAGCGTGACATCCAGTTGTCCATCGAACTCTCCCTCTCCGAGGATTATACGTTAGCCATTGACCCGGAGAAGATGGAACGTGTCTTCTTCAATCTCATGTCCAATGCCTTCAAGTACACACCACAGAACGGGCGAATTACCTTTATCTGCTCGGGCAACGAGCGCGAACTTACCTTCTCGGTGATAGATACCGGCCAGGGCATCAGCGAGGAAGACTTGAAGAGCATCTTCGACCGTTTCTACCAAGTAGACAAGGTGCGTCCGCAAGGTTCGGGCATCGGCTTGTCATTGGTGAAGGCGTTTGTGGAACTGCACGATGGCACCATTTCCGTCGAGAGCCAGTTGGGCCGAGGCACTACATTTACTGTGGTGCTGCCGGTAGTCCATCTTTCCCAGACGGCAGAGGTTGCTGACGAGGCTCCGCTGATTACCGCCGATGACGTGGATATGGAGCTAAGTGCCATCGGGCAGGAGCCGGCTGAAGTACGTCCCGACGAACCCTTCTTGCTGGTGATTGACGACAACGAAGACATCCGCCGCATGATAGCACTGCTGATGAAGGAAGAGTACAACGTGCTGCTGGCTCCTGATGGAAAAAAGGGAGTGCGGCTGGCGGCCAAGTATGTGCCCGATTTGATTATCTGCGATGTGATGATGCCTGTGATGGATGGGTTGGAGTGCTGTCGTCGCATCAAAGAGGAGGTGTCCACCTCACACATCCCCATATTGATGCTGACCGCCTGCTCGCTGGACGAGCAACGGGCACAAGGGTACGACAGCGGAGCGGACGGCTACATTGCCAAACCCTTCAGTAGTGTGGTGCTGAAGTCGCGTTGCCGCAACTTGATAGAAAACCGCAAACGCATCAAGCAACTGTGGACAAGCAGTGCGGTTGCAATTCCCCAGACTGCTGCCGACGAGGTGACTGCACCGAAACAGCCTGTCGTGACGGCGGGCGATGTGGAGAGCGAGTTCTATGCACGTTTCCTGGAGATTGTACAGAGGGAGATGGGCGATTCTGAATTGAATGTCGACCGACTGGCATCCCAGATGGGGCTGGGTCGTTCGCAGTTCTATCGGAAGATTAAGGCACTGACCAACTATTCGCCCGTAGAGCTGGTGCGCAATCTGCGGCTGAAGAAAGCCCGCGAACTGTTGCTGGCAACCGAAAAGTCGGTCAGTGAGATTGCCTACGAGGTCGGTTTCTCCAATCCAGCCTACTTTACCCGCTGCTACCGCGAGATGTTCGACGAAACTCCCACCGATTTGCGTGACAAGATGGCCCCGAAAGGGTAATCTCTTCCCATTCGTTTCCTGTGCATGGTATTCCTATGATGAAAAAACGAGCGTGTCGACCACCTTGAAGGCGGCGGCGCAGATGAACATCTTGCTGAAATGCCTCCTTGACGGTGCAGACCTACCAGAGCGGTCTCGATTTGCTGGATGCCTATCAGTGGGGCGATGTCTATTGGTCGGCCTACAAGTATGCCCACAACGGGGCCACTCCGTCGTCGTCCGTCTACGGGAACGGGGCGCAGGCACAGCTGCAGACCTACAAGAATCTGAACGGTGCGGACGTATTGCCGCAGACCACCGATTGGGAATATGAGATCCACCGTACGGCCCTGATGCAGACCTATAGCATCGGGTTGCAGAAGGGAGCGGAAAACGGCTCTTCCTCTTTCTCGCTCAGCTGGCTCGACCATGACGGTATTGTGAAAGGGACCGACTTCCAGCGACTCAACAGCCGCTTCAGCAGCGACTATGGCTTTCTGGACAATCGGCTTAAGGCCGGTGGCAATGTGGCCGTCAACTGGTGGACATCCCATGATATGCCGGGCGGTGCCGAGGAGAATGCGGTGAAGCAGCATCCGGCCAAAGCCGTGTACGATGTGGAGGGTGTCTATGTAGACCAGATTAACGACATATTAGGCGATACGCCCAACGTGATGCGTCTCATTGAGAACAGCCGGGGAAACAAGAACGAGTATTGGCGTGTGTTCGGCAATGCCTACCTGCAGGTGGAGCCGGTGAAGGACCTGATTGTCAAGACCAACTTCGGTGTGAATTATTACAGTGCAACCGCCAAGACGTTTGAGCCCAGCTGGCTACGCGACACGGTAAACAAACTGACGCAATCGATGGCCAAAAACGTGGATTGGGTATGGACCAACACTGCACAGTACAACGTCGAGTGGCAGCGTCATGCGCTGATGGCATTGGTAGGCATCGAGGCGAAGAAATACCACAACGAGAGCTTCTTTGGATATGGCACCGGATTGGAGATAGAAGATCCCAACTACCTCTACCTGGGTAATGTGACCAGCAACAAGAATGTAGGTGCCGGTGCTTCCAACTATTCGATGTTCTCCGGCTTCGGCAAACTGAACTATACGTATGACGAGAAGTACCTGCTCTCGTTCACGCTGCGTCGGGATGCTTCGTCCCGTCTGTCGGCAGCCCACAACTATGACTGGTTCCCCTCCGTATCGGCCGGATGGCGTCTCTCACGCGAGAAGTTCATGGAGTCGGCAGCCGATTGGCTCTCCGACCTGAAGCTGCGCGGTTCGTGGGGTATCAACGGTAACGACCTGATTGACAACGAGGCCTTCTATGCCAAATACCTGATGAGTCTCGACCGCGGGTCGTACAATATGAGCGGTGACGGTACCACCCTGGCACCGGGTGCCTATCGCGTCCGCACCACCAACCCCGACCTGAAATGGGAAAAGACTTATCAGACCAATGTGGGTATCGATGCAGGCTTCTTCAACAACCGCCTGACCGTATCGCTCGACTATTTCTACAAGCAGACCAAGGACATGCTGGTGGAGAAACCTTATATTGCCACCATCGGCGAGGGCGGCTACTGCTGGTACAACGGCGGTGAGATGGTGAACAAGGGTATCGAAGGACAGATTAACTGGCGCAGCCAGATAGGGAAGGACTTCCGCTACGATGTAGGCTTCAACTTTACCTTCTCAAAGAACGAGGTGACCGACTTGCTCGATGACATCTACTACTCCTACGGCGGCGGATATGCCGACCACTCCCTCGTGGGACAGGCACTGGGCTCGTGGATGGGCTTCAAGACAGAGGGCGTATTCCATTCGCAGGCCGAGGTAGATGCCTACTGCCAGCAGTATCAGGTAGAGTTCGGTCAGCCGGGTGTAGGACGTATCCGCTACAAGGATGCAAACGGCGACGGTAAAATCAATTACAACGACCGCACCTGGCTGGGATGCGACCTGCCCAAGGCACAGTTTGGCCTGACGCTGGGCGCACAGTGGAAGGGTTTCGACCTGAACATGTTCTTCTCAGCCATCATCCGCGATGCCTTCAACAACTCCAAGTATTATACCGACCTCTTCCAGTGCTGGAACGGCAACCACGGCACACGTCTGTTGGAGGCAGCCGAGGCATACGAGCGCTATCAGCAGACCGGTTACTACGATTGCGACACGCCGGCTCCCACTACCGACAACGGCAACAACGAGCACGAAGTGTCGGAATTCCACATCGAGAATGGCTCGTTCCTCCGGCTGAAGACGCTGACGCTCGGTTACACCTTGCCGCAGGCGTTGCGCGACAAGCTGAAGATGCAGAATGCCCGCATCTACCTACAGGGACAGAACCTCTTCACCATCACGGCCTATAAGGGTGCCGACCCTGAGGGACTGGGCTATCCCTACGCACTGCCCCGCCAGTTCACCTTGGGATTCCAGATAGGATTTTAATCGGTAAAGTCACACTATGTCACACCAAATTTATCAATTGAACAGTATGAAAATCAAGACTATATGTATTGCATCCGTATGTGCCCTCCTGCTGGCCGGATGCAGCGACAGCTTTTTGGAAAACAAGCCGCAGGGCAGCAACCGTGTGCGCCAGCGTGCCATGCAGAGCCGCTACGTCAAGGATTTCAACGACTCCTCGAAGGATGCCGCCCACTACAAGATAGGCCTCTATCCGGCCGACGGGTGGACACAGGCCTATGCACGTCAGGCCTTGCGTACAGAGATGCGTCTGGAGAAGGCATTGGAGGGCGAACGCTATTTCGACTTGGTGCGATGGGGCATTGCCCGTGAGGTGATGACCGCCTACTTCCAGGCAGAGAAGGACAACCGCGTCTATTACCAGAACGCTGCGTTCGATGCCGGTGAAGAATACTTCCCCATCCCGGTGGCGCAATACAACTTCTCGATGGGCCGTTATACGCAGAACCCCGGCTATCCCGCATTCTGACAGGCTATTAGCCCGTTATCTCTCCAAGTGCGTGCTGTCACTGAAGGGGCAGACCTGTGTGTCCGCCCTTTCACTTGTAGCTCGTAGCTTGTAGCTCGTAGCTCGTCACTCGTAGCCGGGTTATTTCTCCTTAACGCGGAATACATGCTCAAAAATCAGCGAAATTCAAAAATATTTTCTCGTTTTCGCTGATTTTTCAGTCAATGCTGTGTGAATTTAAACTAAAAATTGTACTTTTGAAGAGCAAAAAACAATGGAGCATGAAGTACCAAAATATCATTGGCAGAGAAGTGGAGATATCCACGCTCGAACGCTTGTACAAATCCAGGAAATCCGAGTTTGTCGCCATCTACGGACGAAGACGCATCGGTAAGTCATACCTGGTCAGTGAGGTGTATGGCAGTAAGATACTCTTCTCTGCTGTCGGAACATATGTAAAAGACGGGGACAAGAATTACGAGACGTACAGAAAACTGCAATTGGACCATTTCTACGATTCGTTGGTATTGTCAGGGTTGGATGCCACCACGGTAGAAAGGCCTACATGCTGGCGCGAAGCCTTCCTGCTTCTGCGCAGGTTGCTTGAAGGCATACGTTCCCGCCGGAAGGTGATTCTTATTGATGAGTTGCCTTGGTTAGCTGGTCCTCAGTCGTCCGAGATGATTTCAGAACTTGGCTATTTCTGGAACTCCTGGGCAGATAGCCAGAGAAATATTATTCTGGTGGTATGTGGGTCTGCTACGAGCTGGATGCTTGATAATGTCATACGCGATTATGGAGGTCTGCACGGACGACTCACGGAGACCATCAAGCTTGCTCCTTTTACGCTGGCCGAATGCCAGAAGTACTACCGCCGAAACGGATTCCGCCTTTCCCGATACGAGATGTGCATCTGCTACATGGCATTGGGAGGTGTTCCCTTTTATCTTGACAAGTTGCGCAACAACCAGACCATCACAGAAAATATAGACCGTATCTTCTTTGCCGACGAAAAGATACATCAGGAGTTTATGGATGTGTATGCAGGCCTTTATGCCAGCAAGGAACGGTATGTGGATATAGTCAAGGTTCTGGGCAGTCAGTTTTATGGTATGACCCAAAGGGAGATTAGTGCAGCCATAGATGTCAAAAGTGGTGGAACGCTGACCAAGTTGCTTGAAAACCTCATGGAATCAGGCATTATCAGAGCATATCCCCGCTATGGCAAGGAACGTGTAGAGACAGTCTATCAGCTGATAGATTTCTTTTCTTTGTTCTACTTGCGCTTCATACAGGGCAAACAAGCGAAGAAGGGAATATGGAATTCCGTTCATGGCACTCCCATTTTCTACACTTGGGCAGGAGATACCTTTGAACTGCTTTGTATAGAGCATTTGTCTCAAATTCAAGACACCTTGCGCATAGCCTCCATTAGCCGGAATTATTGTTGGAACGGAAAGAGTCCCGATGGGAAAGGGGCTCAGATTGACTTGCTGCTGGAAAGTAAGGCTGACAGGACAGACTATCTCTGCGAAATGAAGTTTACCGGCGGCAAATATGCCATAACGAAAACCGATGAAGAAGACTTCCTGAATAAGATAGAGGCTTTCGCAGCAAGTAAGATGCACAATAAGACGCGCAGTATCCAACTGGTGATGATTACGACGATGGGGATCGCCCGGGGAGAACATGCCAGCATTGTCAATCAATCAGTCGTGTTGGATGACTTATTTGCAGACCGTTGATGACGGACTCCCCAATCCGCACGCATGGTATTCATTCCATCAGCATGAAGGGCAGACACACAGGTCTGCCCTTTCACTTGTAGCTCGTAGCTTGTAGCTTGTAGCTCGTAGCTTGTAGCTTGGGAACTATTTCTCCTTAATCAGGTAGACGCAGCAGGCACCGATCATCAGCATCACGCCGGCTGTTACCAGCATGTTCACCTCGGGAGGCAGGCAACCCTCGGGCGTATACAGGGCCAGGATGCTGCCGCCCAGTGCGGCTGCCACTATCTGCGGGATGCAGATGGTACCGTTGAACAGACCCAGATAGGTACCCATGTGTCCGCCGCTCAATGCGTTGGTCAGGATGGTGAAGGGCAGTGCCAGCATGGCAGCCCAGGCGCAACCGATGAGCAGGAAGGAGACGAAAAGCATGTACTGGCTGTGTACAAAGTAGGTAGAGATGAAGCCGATGCCGCCCAGCACCAGACTGAGCGAGTAGACCAGCTTGCGGCTCTTGAACATCGGGATGCAGATGGCCCACAGCACAGAGCCGATGGCCTGTACGGCAAAGAGTACGCCCACCCAGTTGGCTGCCTCCTGATATTGCAGGCTCTTGGTGTCGAGCACCACCTTGCTGACACCCTCTACCAGGTGCGTGGTGGTGGGGGCATCGAATACGTTGGCGGCAATGCTTCCGTTGGTATAGGTCCACATGAACATGAAGGCAAACCAGCAGAAGAACTGTACCAGTCCCACCGTCCAGAAGGCTTTGGGTGCCTTCACCAGCAGGCGCAGCATGCTGACTTTCTCCTTCTCCTGTTCGGCCGTGATGCCATGATACTCGGCATACTCGGCAGGCGGCATCTCCTTCACCTTGACGGACGTATAGATGACGCATCCTATCAGGATGGCGGCGCCGATGTAGAAGGAGAAGATGACCGAGTCGGGGATGACACCCTGCGGAGCCGTGTTGCTGATGCCTATCCAGGCAAAGATGAAGGGGAAGAGGTAGCCCACCAGACTGCCGGCATTGCACAGGAAACTCTGGATGGAGTAGGCCAGACCCTTCTGCTTCTCGTTCACCATGTCGCCCACCATCATCTTGAAGGGCTGCATGGCCATGTTGATGGAGGTGTCAAGAAACATCAGCGAGAAAAGTCCGAACATCATGGCCGTGCCGACGGCCATACCGAAACTGCCGGCATTGGGCAGCAGGCACATCACCAGCACGGCAATCAGCGAACCGATGAACAGGTAGGGGATGCGGCGGCCGAAGCGGCACCACGTCTTGTCGCTGGCGGCTCCCACGATGGGCTGTACGATGATGCCTGCCAGCGGCGGCAGAATCCAGAAGTAGCTGAGGTTATGCGGGTCGGCCCCCAGCGTGGAGAAGATGCGGCTGATGTTGGCACTCTGCAGGGCGTAGGCTATCTGTACGCCGAAAAATCCGAAGCTGATGTTCCACAGCTTCCAAAAACTTAAATCGGGTTTTGTTTTCATGGTTTGTTCCATTTGTTTTTATTGTACATATTCTTTTTCTGAGTCCTCATTTCGTCGTCCCTCGGATGACCAGGTTGGTGCGCACTATCTTGTTGCTGCTCTTGAGGGTGCTCTCCTCCAGCTTCTCCGTCAGGATGCCGAAGGCGCTGCGTCCCACCTCCTCGCCGTGCTGCTCCACCGTGGTCAGCTTGGGGTCGGTGCTCTGCGCGATGGTACCGTCGGAGAAGCCGCAGATGGAGACCTCCTCGGGTACCTTTACCCCCACCAGCTTGCAGGCGTAGAGGATGCCCGCCGCCGTCTCGTCGTTGATGGCGAAGAATCCGTCGGGTCGGCGGTCGCTCTCCAGCAGGTCGGGGGTGATGGAGATGGCGCGTTCGCGCGTGTCGCAGGCCAGTATCATCGTCTCGTCCACCGGTATCTTGTAGCGTCGCATGGCATCCAGGTATCCGTTGCGGCGGTTCTTGGTGATTTCCAGGTGGGGGTCGGCACTATAGAAGAGGATGCGCCTGCATCCGGTCTGTATCATGTACTCTACGGCGGCAAACGAGCCGGCATAGTCGTCCACCACCACGCGCTCGGTCTTCAGTCCCGTGCAGATGCGGTCGTAGAACACCACGGGGATGTTGTTGTTCAGCAGTTCCTGATAGTGCTCGTAGTGCGAAGTCCCCTTGGCCAGCGAGGCGATGACACCGCAGACGCGGGCCGCCAGAAAGGAGTGTACTATCTGTACCTCCTGCTCGTAGCACTCGTTGCTCTGTGCCACGATGATGTTGTAGCCGGCCTGTGAGGCTGCCTGCTCTATGCCGCTGAGCACGCACGAAAAGAAGTGATGCACCAGCTGGGGGACGATGACACCGATGGTGTTCGACCGGCAGGAGCGTAGGTTGACAGCCAGCACATTCGGCTTGTAGTTGTGCTCGCTGGCGTAGGCGTGTATCAGGTCTCGTGTTTCCTTGCTGATGTCGGGATTGTCTTTCAGGGCTCTCGATACGGTGGAGGGGGAGACGTTGAGCGCACGTGCAATGTCTTTGATGGTGATCTGCGGTTTGTTCATAGAGCTTTAAGTGTTTCCGTCTGCAAATGTAGCAGAAAGCGGCGAACCGTTCCGCTGCTTGGCCCAAGTTTTTTTTCGATGGTGATGCAAACGTTTGCATCGGCTCCTCTCCGGAAGAAAGAAAAAGCCCGGGCTCCTGCTGTGTGGCATGGAGTCCGGACTGTCCACGTGCGTCCCGGCGACCGATGTGTGTGGGGGGGAGGGAGTGGGTGCGTTTAGCCTAACGGATTGTCGTCCGTGTTGCCGTCGCTGCCGCTGCCTCCGCTGCCCGTGTTGTCACTGCCGCCCGTGTCGCCGCTGCTACCTGTGTCGCCTGCATCGCCTTCGTAGGCATCGCTCTTCAGGCAGAGGCTGTTGGCCACCTGCCGGCCGTCCTCGCTGCGGAAGCCTAAGTACACGGCCAGCGGTGCGTCGGCCCATCCGGCGGGCAGGGTCAGCGTCAGTGTCTCTTCGGCCCGTGTCACCGAGGCGGTCAGGTAGTAGGCCTCGCCTAATGCCTTGTTGTACACTAAGGGCATGGCCACGTCCGTAGCAGCGGCGTCGCCCATGCCGGTGTTGTCGTCCCAGTTGAAGGTCACTTCACCGTCGGACACCTGTACCGAGGCGTTGAACACCTGCATCAGCGGGCCGCGGCTCACCAGCACCTTGCGGTAGTCGATGGCAATGTCCAGCCCCGAGCCGCTCAGTGCCTTGCGCATGATGTACGACATGGCTGCGTTGAAGGCGGTCTGCTTCTTGGCATAGCCTGCATAGCCGATGCGCACGTAGGGCGTGATGGCACGCAGGAAGGCCAGTGTCTTGGCAAACTTGGTGCGCTGCGACAGCTGCTTGTCGGTGCGCGGATTCTTTACGCTGGTGGCCAGGGCACGCATGTAGTGTACCGAGTTCCACGTGGCTCCTACCACGGTGCCTACGCGACCGCTGAAACCTCCCAAAATACCGGTTTTGATAGTTCCCATAGTTTTACTCCTTTCTTTTTTAGTGATACATGTTGTTTTCTTATCTCACTGTAAAGATACGATGATTGGGGCTTCCTGCTGCGGTTTCGGTGATTCTTGCGTCGTTTTGCGTAAATTAGTTACTCAAGTTTCGGATTTACATAAATAGATGGGAATGATATAGTCCGCCCAAAGCCACACGACAGTGGGTTCAGGGCGCAAAATGTTGCGCCCCTACAGTTATAACAGACATTCCCCCCGAATCCTCTGAATCCTCCAAATCCCCTCGGGGAGAGAGGTAGGGTCTGTGGCTCAGCGGTTGCCTACACACGGTGTGTATGCGGTGTGGGTCCGGGTGCTGTCGCTCTGCCATACAGAGTTCAGCCGCTTGGGATAATCCAGTGCGTGCGGATGCCTGCCGATGCTGCCGCTCAGGGTGTTCAGGCGCGACAGCTGGTAGGTCTGTGTCAGCAGGTGCTGCAGCTCAGTCTCGTCCAGCTCCACCGTCTGGCCGGACTCTATCTTGTAGAGTTGCGCGTGGAGGGGCCAGTGGCACTTCGGGTCGGTCGACTCCCCGTTGCGCAGCTTCGTGCTGCTGAAGAGGTAGTAGTCGTTCGGGGCTAAACGGATGCAGGTGCCGCTGTAGGGCATCTCTACGCCCTCCTTTTCCTCCCGCTGCAGGAAAAACCGGATGCTGCGCTCGGTGCACTTGTAGGAGAAGACGAGGTAGAGGGTGAGCTTGCACTCCAGTTGCCCGATGGTCCGGACCATCTGTTCTATCTCCTGTCGGTTCAGTTTCTTGTCGATGTGGATTATCAGTCGGCTGACTTTTCTGCCTGCCTGCAGCTCGCCGTCGAGCTGCTCCCACAGGATGCTCTTCCATGTCTCCTGATTGAGCTTGGGATGGTCTTGGATGAAGCGGAAGGAGCGGAAGGAGCCTTGGGGGGTCATGTTGTACGAAACGCAGTAGCAGGGCGGCTGCTTCTGGCGGGACGGACGGACAGCTATCCCCATCACCGACTCGTCCTCCTGCATGAAGGGGTGTGCCACCTTCCACGGGATGCCGCCCTCCTGCGTCTGCATCTGGCAGAACAGTGTGCGTATCGTCTGGCTCTGCTTGCCTCTGCGCAGGCCGGTTTTGTAGACGATGCTGTACGGGCAGTTTGTCGAGTTGAGTGTCTGAAACAGCGGGGCGTAGTGCTCCCGCTTTTCGGTGATAAACTCTTCTCTGCTGCATTCGGGCACGATGATGAAGTAGTTCGTTTGTCCGCTCCTCAGCAGGGACTCTATAGCCGGCAGGTCGTCGGGCGAGGTATAGCGGCAGTCTTGCTGCGGGTTGTGGGTGAGCAGGAGGCTGTTGAGGAGAGGAGGATTGAGGGAGGCCGTCGGTTCGCTGAAGGCGGGATAGGGGTTCGTAATCAGTTCGTACACTTGGGCTGCCGACTTGGCGTTGGGACTGCCGCTGATGAAGATGAGGTTCACGCAGCTGACGGGTGCCGTGCTATAGGGTGTCAGCTGGTCAAGCCCCTTGGTGAGGTTGTAGCAAACCTCTCCCCCGCCAAATTCCAGCAGCACCAGCCGGGGCGCTATCTCATAGACCTGTTCGGGATCCAGTGTAAGGAATCGGCCTACAGTCCATTCTGCCAGCCGGGTGCCTGGGGGGAGGTAGCGGTGGGCATGGCGAGTGATGCGCCTCCAATGCGTTGCATAGTCGCAGCGGACGTGGGTTGCCCTCACGTCGTCGGCCGCAACGCCGAACAGATGGCTGTTCTCCGGGGTCACTACGGCCAGTCGCGGACCGCAGTAGGGTTCGGCAGCGTCCCGTTCCACTACCCGGCGGCCCTGTACCATCCGGGTCACCTGTGCCATATCATCGGCGGTGAGGCGCAGGGCTTGGAGGGGAGTGTGGCAGACGTGGGCCACGCCCTTGTCGTTGATTTGAAGGGTGAGGGTACCATCGTCCATTTCACGTACCTTATACCGTGTCAGCCGGTATCGGACAATCCGGTGCGGTTGGCCTCCTCTGGCCGTGGCTGTCGTCTGGTATGTATACCCCTCCTCTTTTATCCATACCTCCCACAGGCCGTTGGCAATCTTGCAGAACAAGGTGTCTTCATCAAATCGATTCATCAAGGCCTCGCAGATGCGCTCCTTGGCATGTTGGATACTCTCTTCGGTAGGCTTATCCTCTCCGTCTGCAGAGAGGGTAAGCAGATTTACAAAAAATGATTCTTTCATATGTTATTGTAATTAGATAATAAATTCAGATAAGTACCGGCGAATGATTGATGGGTCAAATCAGACATTCCCCGATTGAAATCGCATAGCGTCAGTGTCAGGGCGCAAAATGTTGCGCCCCTACGACTGTGATTCTCTAACATGCTATTTATAAAATACCTCATCTCTTTTATTTAATATTTTATTTAGTTTTATTTTTGTGTCTCAGTCAGCTTGTTTTCTCTGCAAACTTACAGAAAGAAAATGATATAAACAAAAAAACTGCAAGCAAAAATTATTTTACGTACATACGAGCCATACGGGCATACCGTCTGCTCCCTACCAACGCCCTACCAACGCCCTACCTGCTCCCTCCCTTAGAGAGGGAGCGGACAGGGGGATGATAGGGCTCAAATATCTTTACGATACTGGTTGTGCGCCCATCGCTCCAGTGCGCCTTGCCGCATCAGCTTGTCGATGTGCTTTTCGGCGGTTTTGTCCGGGATGCCCAGTTTTCGTGCCGCTGCCAGATAGCCTTGGCGGTTGAATTCGGCAGGCAGGCTTTGCAGGAACTCGGCAAGCTGCTGTGTGCAGTTGCTTTCCGTACAGCCGTCGGGGTGGTACTGCTTGAATACCTCCGACGTGTGGTGCAGCAGCACCCGGGCCAGCAGCAGCACCATCTCCAGGTCGTCGTCGCTCACGTACACCTGCTCCAGCCGTGTATCAGTATAGTGCGTGTCCATGATGCGCAGCAGGGAGATGATCATCACCATGCGGAAGGCGGTGAGCCCTGTGCGGAAGATGCAGCAGTCGAAGCCGTTGGGTATCGCCTGATGGTACTCCTGCTGCAGCTGGTCGAAGTGCCGGTTGAAGCGCTGCTGTTGCTGCTCCGTCAGGACGAACTTCGGGTTCTGCTGCTCCAGCCAGTCGTGAAAGGCGGTGTACTGCCTGCCCAGTTCGCTTGCCTGCTGGTCGATGCCCGGTCCCTCCGAGTGGGCAAACACGTTGCGCCACCGGGGAGCCGCCTTCAGCGTGAAGAAGCTGAAGCGCGAGAAGAGGCCGTCCTCCTCGTCGGGGATGAGGCGCTGCACCTGTGCGGGGGTGCCGCTGATGCAGACGGCCAGGTGCGGCTCTGTCAGCTCCTTGTACTCGTTCTCCTGTCGGCGCTTGTAGCTCACCGACTCGTTGTGGAAGGCGCGTCGCAGCGTCACGCTGTAGTCGCCGTGCTCGCTCTTGAAGGAGTCGCTCAGCTCGTCGGCTTCGGTGGCAAACAGCAGCAGCTGTCCGTCGTTCTCTACCAAGGTCTGCAGGACGGCCGTGTGGGTGCAGTTGGCCGGCACGTACAGCATCAGTTGCGGCGGCTGCTGGGGCGGAGTGCCCCGCTCGCTTTTCGACCGTGCTTCCCACTCGGCCTTCTCTGCCTGATAGGCCTTTTCCAGCTCCCTGCTTCGTTCCCGCAGCTGCCGGTGTACGCCCTCCGTCAGCAGCTGCCCCAACTTCATGCGCCCTTTGCCCGTGCCGGCATCCGCCACCACAAACAGGAAGAGGTTCAGGAAGGTGCTCACCCCGTCGTACTTCAGCCGGAACTTCAGCGTGCTGCTGATGCAGGTCAGCACGCTCAGCAGCACCATCACCTGTTCGTACACACCCTTTACCAGGCGCATCGAACGCAGCAGCAGCGTGGGCTGCAGGTAGTCCACTATCCCCTGCAATGCCTGCTCTGCCTCCGCGGCAGTGAACATCAGCCTCTCCCCGCCCTCGGGGGAAATAGGGGAAACAGGGGAAATGGGGGAGGTGGCGGCAGCGGGCTGCTGGCGCGGCGGGATGGGCGACGGCCCCGCCTCGATGCCCGCCTGCCTGGCCAGATGGACTACGGTGCCGAAGCCTACCTCTCCCCGTCCGCTTGTCAGGCATTGGTCGTACTGCCGGTTGGGGTCATCCTTCTGCTCGTCCGCATGTTCGTGCGAGAAGTCCAGGAAGGCCTGCCTCCCCCCTTCGCCGAACGCGGTGCACAGGGCATAGCCCAGATGAATCCAATCGTTGTAGGTGGGTGCAATGTCGATGTGTCTGTTTTTGGCCTCAGCCAGTATCTCGTTCAGCAGATACCATTCATTGTCTTTTGTAGTCATAATGTGTAGCGTTTAATTGTGATACATTTTGATTTCTTTTCCACTCGTTGTCCGGCCTGTACAGCACGGCTTCTGCATCGTGGGGCAGGTAGCAGCAGCGCGACGGGTTGCTGCCCGATGCGTCTACCTCCACCTGATACATCTGCCACAGGTAGTTGCTCATCGACCGGAACCACTCGCGGTGTCCTGCCCATTGCGTGTCGATGGCCACCACCACCTTCAGTCCGTCGCCGCTCGGGCTGCGGAAGAGCAGCCTCAGTCCCAGCTTCTCGTCGTGCAGCAGGGCATGGCGCAGTCCGCACACCCCCTCGGCCTGCTGCAGGTCCGGTTCGGGATGCAGGCTGGCAAACATCGTCTCCCGTGCCTGCCAGCGGCCTATGTGGTCGATGTCCAGTGTCAGCAGTCCGCTGTGCTGCTGCAGTGCCTCGTCCTTGCGGACGCTGAACTGCCCGCTGAAGGTGCACGAGCCGAACAGCCGTCCCTTCAGCCGTCGCGTGTAGCTTGTGCCCGTACGGTCGTCGGGGCAGGTGCGTGCCAATGCCTCCCGGTACTGTTGCGTCACCCCCTTCCAGGTCTCTCCCGTGATGCCCCGCCACAGCTGTGCCAGGCTGACTGTGGCGTGCGGGCGAGTGCTGGTGATGGGTGGTTTGAAGTAGCTGATGCAGGGGCGTTCGGCCTCTTCGCGTTCGGCGGGTGTCAGCCAGGGGTATAGATTCTGCAGCTCATTCATGGCACTCCTCCTTTCCCCATGCCCGCAGGCGATACATCACGTAGTTGTTTCGTAGCACGGCCTCGATGTCCTCGCGCAAGTAGTAGATTTTTCCGCCCAGCCGGGTGTAGGGCAGGGTGCCGTTGCTCCGCAGGGTCTGCAGCTTTCGTTCGCTGATGTGCAGCCGCTGCATCACCTCCTGTTTGTCCATCAGTGAGTCGATGCTCACCGAAACTTTTTTGTGATTCATGATTAAATCTTTTTTGTTCGGGGAACTGTCATCGGCACACTCCTTTCATTTCCCCTGAACGAAAAGCAGCCAAGGATTCTTTTTTTGGTCAAAATCCTTGGCTGCAAATGTCTACGGTATATTCCCGGTGTAATCAAAATTCAATACCGGTATTTTTATGTTATATTTTGGGTGTTGATATTCAGTATGTTAAGCATGTGTTTTTTGAGGAAAAAAGTGGCGAATCCGGTATTTATTTCGCAAATGCTAAAAAATACCGATATAGGTATAGGCGTTTAGACCGCACTGTTAATTGTTTGAATTTAAGCGTATTG
>JBJEHI010000104.1:0-30438 GCA_051875915.1 Bacteroides sp. | reverse complement strand
GGAGGGTCGTCAAGGTGATTCTGGCTGTTTTCACCCCTTTGGCTTTGGCTTCAAAGATGATTTCACCGGGTTGTTCACCGGCCTGCACGATGGCAGTCAGCTGTCCGTAGAAGAGGGGCATCTTGGGCAGATGGAACAGGTCGAGATTAGTTGCATCGCCGTTGGCAGCGGCGCGGTAGCGACCGGCTCCCTTCACGGCAAAGGTCACCATCCGGCTGTCCATCGGGCACAGGTTGCCATCCTTGTCCACCACACGCACCGTGAGGTAGGCCAAGTCCTTGCCATCGGCAGCGAGCTGCGCTCTGTCAGCCACCACCTCCAGGTGATGGGGTTGCCCGGCTGTACGTACGATCCGCTCGTCCGCCTGCTTGCCTGCCGCATCGTAGGCCACCACCCTCAGTTCGCCCGGTTCATAAGGCACGTCAGTCCACATCAGGCGGTAGCGGCGTTGCAGCCACAGCGAGTCTTTTCCCTGCAGGGAGTGTGCCTCCTCGGCCGACAGTTTGCGCTGCTTGCCGTAGCTCTTGCCGTTGACAAAGAGTTCGGCACTGGGATAACTGGTATATACGAAGACGGGGGTGTTCTCTCCTTCCCTACCCGGCCAGGTCCAGTGGGGCAGCACGTGCAACGTCTGTGCCTCGCGGTTCCACAAGCTGCGATACAGATAATAGCGGTCCTTAGGGAGACTGGCCAGGTCGATGATGCCGAATACCGAGCTATGGCTGGGCCAGGCATCGGTATCGTATGGCGATGGCTCGCCCAGATAGTCAAAGCCTGTCCATACAAATTGCCCGATGGTCCAGGGATAGTCATCGGCCAAAGCAAAGTCCTCATCCGGCACATTGCTCCACGAGCACGATTCCGTATCGTAACCGGAGCACTGGTGATCGTCGTACATGGCCTGTTTCTGCAACGATACAGGGAACTTGTACACACCGCGCGAGCTGACCGTAGAGCTGGTTTCCGACCCCAGCACGATGTTCTGCGGCAGCTTGCCGTACGCCTCCACATACCGATGGGCGCGGTAGTTGAAACCGGGGACGTCAATCATCGCGGCAAACCCGTTGGCGAGCACGCACGACACCTGGTCCATGCCACAGGTGACAGGACGGGTCGGGTCTTCGCTATGGCAGATATCCTGCAGGAACGAAGCTACCTTGTAGCCCTCGGGACTGCACTGGGTAGGCACTTCATTGCCTACGCTCCACATCACCACGCTGGGATGATTCCGGTAGTGACGCAGCATATTCACCATATCACGTTCGGCCCACTCGTCGAAATAGCGGTGATAACCGTTCTCGCACTTGGCAATATCCCATTCGTCAAACGGCTCCAGCATCATCATGAAGCCCATCTCGTCGCACAGCTCCACCAGTTCAGGGGCAGGCATGTTGTGACTGGTACGGACGGCGTCGCATCCCATATCCTTCAGCAGCGTCAGCTGCCGGCGCAAAGCGGCTACATTGACAGCAGCCCCCAGCGGACCCAAGTCGTGATGGTTGCACACGCCCTGGAACTTGCGATGACGACCGTTCAGGTAGAAACCTTTGTCGGCCACAATCTCCAGACTGCGGATGCCAAACCGGGTGGTATAGCGGTCGACCAACGTGCCATCCACGTAAATGCAGGAGACTGCCTGATACAACGCCGGCGACTCAGGCGACCACAGTGCAGGCTTCTCTACTACAAAGTTCTGTTCAAAGGGTTTCCCGTGATTGATTTTCAACGTATTGTCTTTCTTAGCTACCACCTGTCCCTCAGGCGACACTATTTCTGTCACCATCCGCACGTCTCTGTCGCCCGAACCTTCAATCGTAGTCAGCAGGCGGACGGCTGCATAGTCGGCAGCCACATGGGGAGTGGTAACCTGCGTACCCCATACAGGGACATGCACCGGCTCAGTCGCTATCAGATGCACATTGCGATAGAGACCCGCACCGGGATACCAGCGCGACGACTGCGGACGGTTTTCCAAACGTACAGCCAGCACATTGGCAGCCCCGTCCTTATTCAGATACGGAGTGACATCTACATAGAATGAGTTATAGCCAAACGGCCAGAAGATGGCCTCCTGTCCGTTGACATAGACACGCGCCTCGCTCATGGCACCGTCAAACTGCAGTGTCACCTGCTTGCCGGCAGGTGCATCAAACCGGGTGCGGTACCAGCCGATGCCCACATAAGGCAATCCGCCCGTACGGCCCGTCTTCACCGAGGCCTCCGTCTCAAAGTTCTGCGTCACAGCCACCTTCTGCAAGTCGTGCGAACGGTCGAAGGGACCGAAAATGGCCCAATCGTGAGGTATCGTCACCGATTCCCAGCGGCTGTCGTCAAAAGTAGTTTCCACAGCTTCGGGGACATCTCCCTTGGTGAAACGCCAGTTTTTCTCTAACAAAATTTCCGACCGCTGGGCAACGGCAGCCGTTGCCACGCTCAGAGCGGTGCAGATAAGACAAATCATTCGTTTCATGGTCATACGTTATAACTTCTGTTAGACAGGTCAGTTTTTAAAAGCATCCATGATGACCGTCGGTCGTCCCTCTTCCGTAAAGGCACCCAATGCATACCCATACCAACCGGGTTTGCATTCAGGTTCCCAATAGAACACGCCCTTGCAACGGCCGGAGGTCTTTTCGCGGCAGTCGCTCAACAGGCGGGCCAGCGTGGTCTTGCCGGCAGCCAGCACAGAGGCATCGGCCAGCTTGCCATTGCCGTCGGCACACTGCATACCGGTCTCCACAATCATCACATCACAGTTGTAACGGGCCACGACCTTGTTCACATTGCTGATGCACTCCGAGATGGTACGTTCAGCTGTATAGTCGGAATGCTCCTGCATGGTCCAGTAAGGATAGATGGACATGCCTATCATATCCCACTTGCCGCCGTTCTTCTTCAGCTCGTCGAAGAACCAGGTATAGAGGTCGTTATCGTAGCCGTTGTCTAAGTGAACAATGACGATGGCATCGGCAAAAACCGACTTCACCGCCTCATAGCCGGTGGCCACGAACGCGCCCAGATTGGCCCAGTTCATGGGGTACTTCACTTCGGTGGAATTCCATCCCGCGTCTTTCACCTCGTTGGCCTTGATATCCCACGAGGCACCGCTCAGTGCCTTGTCTTCATCCCACAGCATACCCGGACGTATTTCGTTTCCCACCTGCACCCATTTCGGTGTCACGCCGGCCTCCTTCAACGCCTGCAGCACCTCCTTGGTGTGGTCAGCCAATGCCTTCTTCAAATCTGCCAGCCCCAGTCCCTTCCAGGAGGCTGGTTTATGCTGCTGTCCCGGGTCGGCCCACCAGTCGCTGTAGTGGAAGTCTACCATGACGTCCATGCCCAGATTCTTGGCACGTTTGGCCTTCACCAGCAGGTCTTCCTTGTTGCACCAGTCGTCATGCTCTTTGGGATCCACCCATACGCGCAGACGCACGGCTCCCAGCCCCAGTTCCTTCATCAAGGCGGTGCATTCGCGCTCTTCGCCCGCTGCATTATAGAACTTATGTCCTTTTTTTTCCATCTCCGTCACCCAGCTGATGTCGGCTCCCTTCACAAAGGTATCCGACTCCGGCACCGACGGAGTTTCGGGTTTCTCCGGAGTGTCAGGATTTTCTGGAGTATTGGCAGGTGTGTCACTTCCCCCTCCTCCACAAGAGGTCATTCCCCAAAGCAGCCCGATGGCGAGGACTGCATAGCAAAAAGTTTTCAGATTCATATTCATACTGTTACTTAATAAATGTGTTTCCAATGGTATCGCAAATATACATCTTTTTCGTTTCGTTATCATTCCATCGCCTCAAAAATATTCACTCATGCTTTCGTTTTTTCCAAGAACTGCGCACCATCCGCCTCCATCACTCACTTACCCCCTTCATCTATTCGCAGAAGGCAATCCTCAGCTTGTTTCAGTCGTATCATCAGGTTGCTTCAGTCGTATACTGAGCTTATTTCAGTCGTATACTTAAATACCGTTCACCGTTCGGTGTACGGGTGTACAACGTTCGGTGTACAGGCGTACAACGTTCGGTGTACAGGCGTACAACGGCCGTTGTACGGTATTTAAGTATACGACTGAAATAACCTAACTATACGACTGAACCTATCTCTCCATAGGACTGAAGGAACCTACCTCTAAGGTTCTTCATCCTACGGAGGGAGAGAAGCCCAAGACTTGAACGGAAACGGGGGGGGATGAGGTTACTGCTTCAAGGTTTTAACAAACTTCTCAAGAATGTTGAATCCCGGATCCATCATGCCGCCATGGTCGTGCCCGTCAATCTCATAAATGTTTGTTGTCGTGTTGCCTACAAGTTTCATCATCCGCCACAGATAGGCATTCTCTTCGTAGCGGCCAAAAAGTTCCAACTCGCGGTCGCCAACAATCAGTTCCATAGGAGGGCAGTCTTTACGTACCCAATACAAGGGAGCATACTCGTCAATGGTTGGCTGCAGATTGTCGATTCCGTGCATTTGGCGATAAGAGAAATGACTGATAGCCTGCCCACTAAACGGCACGTAACCTGCCATAGAGTTGGCATCAACACCATACCTATCCAACCATTTCGTGTCTAATGCCAGCATCAGGGTAAGATAACCTCCAGCGGAATGTCCTGAAACGACAATCTTCTTTGGGTCTCCACCATAGTTTGCAATATTCGCTACAACCCACGCCACCGACTCTGCCGCATCATCCAATGTCTTGTCTATAGCGACGTTTGGCAACAGACGATAGTTGACACCCACAAGAACCACCTTTTTCTCCTTCAGTTTCCATGGGATTTGCTTTTCCCCTTGTACAAGTCCTCCACCATGAAACCATACCACGACGGGCAACTCTTTCGCACCTTCCTGGTAATAGATGTCAAGTTTCAATCTTTCCTTCGCATAGTCATCGGTCTTCTGACTGTAAGGGATGTCCGTCACTGTTCTGTAGCTCTGTGCCCAGGATGCCTGAGCCATGAAAACCAAAAGAGCCATCAATAAATCTTTCATTGTCATTCAGTTTGAATATTGTGCACTAAAACAAAAGCAAAACCTCACATGGGCAAAATTACGCGAATTGCGTTCAGCAACCAAAAAAAACGAGAGAATTTTATCCCACTGCTTGATTGTACATCTGAGATGCATACCGGTTATGAAAGAAAAACGAAATCTGTGGCATATATTTCTGGAATACATATCCGATTATAACACAGTTTTCGTATCTTTGCGAATGGTTTCAGACAGATGTAACTTCTTGAGTTGACGATTTATTTATAAACACTATCTGCGTATGAAAAAGCTTATTTTATGGATTGCGACATCACTACTTGGAGCAGGAATGGCCGGTTGCAGTAACAGTGACGTTGTCACGGATTATATACCGGTGACTATTCAAATCAAAGCGCTGGATGCTGACGGACAGGACCTGTTCGACCCGACCCGGACGAACAACCTGATGGAGCAAGGCATCACATTTGACTATGCCGGAAAGACCAACCGGATAGAGCTTGAAAAAAAGCAGGAAGGACACCTGTTCACCTTTACCTATCCCGCTAACCAATGACAGGCTGCATCTGCACCGGGAGAGATTAGTCAACTAATATACATATATATAATAAGGATTACCACCATGAAAACAAGATTCTGTACCACACTGGCATGGGTACTGATGGCCTGTCTGTCACTGCCCGCCATAGCACAACACGTCAACAACTTCCAGATTCGTAGAGGAACCAACGTCAGCCACTGGCTATCGCAAAGCGCACAACGGGGACCTGCCCGGCGGCTGCACATACAGGAAGATGACTTCGCCCGTCTGGAGGAACTGGGATTTGACTTCATACGCCTCCCCATCGACGAGGTACAGTTTTGGGACGAAGAGGGCAACAAACTCCCCGAAGCCTGGCAACTGCTGACCAATGCACTCAATCTGGCCACCCGGCACCACCTGCGCACCATTGTCGATCTGCACATCATACGCTCGCACAACTTCAATGCGGCCAATGCGGGAATGAAGAACACCCTCTTCACCTCGGACGAGGCACAGCAGAAACTGATTGACATGTGGTATCAGCTATCGGATGTGTTGAAAGGTTACAGCAACGACTCGGTAGCCTACGAGTTCATGAACGAACCGGTAGCCGACGAACACGAGCAATGGAACCGGATTATTGCAAAGGTACACAAAGCCCTGCGTGCACGCGAACCGCAACGTACGCTGGTCATCGGATCCAACCGATGGCAGAGTACGGGTACCTTCAAATACCTGCGCATCCCCGAAGGCGACAAGAACATCGTTCTCTCCTTCCACTACTACGACCCCATGCCCTTGACCCACTATGGTGCCGGATGGACACCCATCGGCAAGTACAGAGGACACCTGCACTATCCCGGCCAGCTCATCTCGCAAGCCGACTATGACGCGGCACCCGAGAATCTTCGCCCCGAACTGGGAAAATACCTCACTCAGTGGAACCGCGAACGCATTTGTCAGGACTTCCGCGATGCCATTGACGTGGCACGACGCTATGGACTGCAGCTCTTCTGCGGAGAATGGGGCGTACTGGAAAGTGTCAACCGCGATACGGCCTACCGCTGGACGGAAGATATGCTCTCCATCTTCCGCGAGTTCAACATCGCATGGGCCACCTGGTGCTACGATGCCGACTTCGGCTTCTGGGACCAGAGACGGCACACCTTCAAGGACAAACCTCTGGTGGAGTTGCTGATGAGCGAATAGAAGTATCGGCAGGCTGGGGAATAAATCCCAGGAGCGCGACCAGACAACTCATGAGCGGGCTGATAAGGTTGAAGAAGCAGAATGGCAGATAAACCAGCGTAGGAATACCCAATACCGTGCTCTGCGTCATGCCACAGGCTGTCCAAGGCACCAACACAGAGGTGACTGTAGCCGAGTCTTCGGTAGAACGGCTCAGCAACTCCGGACGATAGCCCCGCTCATGATACTCCTCCCGAAACATGGAGGCATTCATGATGATGGAGAGGAACTGGTCGCCCATCACCAGATTGAGCAACACGCCCGAAGCAACCGTAGAGCATACCAGCGAAGCCGTGCTGCGAATGGCACGGAGCAACAGGTGAGTCAGGCTCTTCAGCATATCGCCGGCCACCATGCAGGCACCGAAACACATGGCACAAAGGATGAGCCATATCGTATCAAGCATCCCTACCATGCCCCGTGTAGCCACCAGGTCGTTGATGGCAGGGAAACCGGTGTCGATGCCGGTGTGGGTGTAGCACGTAGTCATCAGTCCCATGAAAAGGCTCTTGGCCGACACCTGCGACTCACCGGCCACCTGTGCCAGCACCTCAGGCTGAAGCAGCAAGGCGCAGAGGCAGGCCGACAGAGCGGACAGCAGCAGGGTGATAAGCGACGGGGTCTTCTTATAGATGAGAAAGCCGGTAAACAACGGAACAAGGAGTGTCCACAAGGAGATGTGGAAACCCCGGGAGAGGCCTTCGAGATAGGAAGTCACCTCCACAACCTCGCCGTCGGCACTGAAACCCAGCAGCAGATAAAGCAACAGCGAGATGAGGATGCTGGGCACCGTGGTGTACATCATGTAGCGGATGTGCGCAAAGAGGTCGGCACCTGCCACAGATGATGCCAGCACGGTAGTGTCGCTCATGGGCGACATCTTGTCACCGAAGTAGGCACCGGAGATGACGGCACCCGCCGTGTAAGCAGAAGGTATCCCCAAGGCATCACCTATACCCATCAGCGCAATGCCGATGGTAGCAATGGTGGTCCACGAGGTGCCCGTCACCAATGAGATGACCGATGCAATCACACAGGCACAAGGCAGGAAGAAGAGGGGTGACATCCATTGTATTCCATAATATATCAAGGTAGGCACCACCCCACTGATCATCCAGGCAGACGACATCATACCGATAAGCAAAAGGATGAGAATAGAGACAGCCGCATCGCCTACCGTCTGCTTGATTAACTTCTCAAAACGTCCCCACTCCACCCCATAAAGCGTCATGGAGAGGGCTACGCAGACAGCGGTGGCAGTCATCAACGCTACCTGCGACGCCCCCGAAAGGGCATCATCAGGAAACAGCCTGATGACAAGAAGTATCAACAGTATGAGTACCGCCAAAGGGATGGCAGCGACAAGAGGATGAGGTAGCTTCATAGGCACGTATGTTCTAATAGATTAGGTGCGATGGCGCAAAAATAGATAAAAACCGTGAATCCATGCACAGAAAAAACGAGAAAAGAGCCTTCCAAAGAAAGAAAAAGTTACCAAGATGTTTGTTATTCAGCAGGAAAAGCGTACCTTTGCGGCCGCTATTACGAGATAATAGCATATTCAAATCATTCACTAAAAAACAATTAATTTAAATGGCAACAAAAATCAGATTGCAAAGAAATGGCCGTAAGAGCTACGCCTTTTACTCCATTGTCATTGCCGACGTAAGAGCTCCACGTGATGGTAAATTTATCGAGAAGATTGGTACTTACAATCCGAACACCAATCCTGCCACTGTAGATTTGAAGTTTGACCGCGCTTTGGACTGGGTGCTGAAAGGTGCACAACCGACAGACACCGTACGCAACATCCTCTCTCGTGAAGGTGTCTACATGAAGAAACACCTGCTGGGTGGTGTAGCAAAAGGCGCATTCGGCGAAGCTGAAGCTGAAGCTAAGTTCGAGGCTTGGAAGAACAACAAGCAGAACGGTCTGCAAGCTTTGAAGGCCAAGGAAGATGCCGCCAAGCAAGCTGAGGCCAAAGCACGCTTAGAGGTCGAGAAGAAGATCAACGAAGAGAAAGCAAAGGCTTTGGCTGAAAAGAAAGCTGCCGAAGCTGCTGCCAAGGCTGCTGAAGAAGCTGCCGCAAAAGCTGCTGAGGAAGCTGCTGAAGCTCCCGCAGAAGAGGCTGCTGCCGCTGAATAAGGCGGAAGTACGCACAGGATTAAAACTATGGAATCCTCTTCGGAAACAGTACTCCGGAGAGGATTTTCATATTTATTCACCCCCTTCTCGCACGTTTCTCATATCTTTGTCGTACCTTTGCGCCCATACATACGGAATCATTATCCACTATTAACTAATACATTTATCAGATGAAAAAATTGAGTTACCTGCTCGCCGCATCTGCCCTGCTGGCTGCTTGCGCAGGCGGAAACAAGGGTTACACTGTAACCGGAACAGTAGAAGGTGCCGCTGATGGTGACACCGTGTATCTGGCAACCTATGTTGCACGCCAATTCGTCAAACTGGATTCTGCAGTCATCGCCAACGGCACCTTTACCTTCAAGGGTGTACAGGACACCACTGCGTATCGCTACCTCACCTACAGTGCCGAAGGCAAAAAAGCACTGCGCACTGACTTCTTCCTGGAAAACGGCAACATTACCGTGAGCATCACCAGCGAAAACGACCATCTGGCGGGTACGCCCAGCAACGATGCCTACCAGGCTTACCAAGACCAGATTGCTCCGTTGAGCCAACAGATGAAAGAACTCTTCAAAGCTTATCAGGACACTACCCAGACTCAGGAGCAGAAGGAAGCTACCATGAAAGAATTGGAAGAGTTGGATGGAAAGATGACCGAGGTGACCAAGAGCGCCATGGCACAGAACATCACCAACCCGGTAGGTGTGATGCTGCTCAAGCAAACCTACTACAGCATGGAGCTGGAAGAACTGGACAAACTGCTGGCACAGGTGCCCGCCACATTTGACAACGATGAAGGCATCATACGTATCAAGGAGAATGTAGAACGCCAGAAACAGACCGCCGTAGGCAAACAGTTCATCGACTTTGAGATGAAAGACCCGGAGGGAAATCCCGTGAAGCTGTCGGACTATGCAGGTAAGGGAAAGGTGGTACTCGTTGACTTCTGGGCAAGCTGGTGCGGTCCCTGCCGTCGCGAAATGCCGAATCTGGTAGAAGCCTACAAGAAATACAAGAACCAGAACTTTGAAATCGTTGGCGTGTCACTGGATCGCGACGTAGAGGCCTGGAAGAACGGAATAGAGAAACTGGGAATCACCTGGCCGCAAATGTCAGACGTGAAGTATTGGGACTGCGAAGGCGCTAAGTTGTATGCCGTCAGCAGCATCCCCCACACCGTCCTGATAGGTGCCGACGGCACCATCCTGGCACGCGGCTTACACGGAGAAGAGTTGCAGGAGAAGGTGGCTGAAGCTCTGAAATAAGCAACCGACATACGCTAATTGCCTTACACGGATGATACGGAAGTGCTAAACAGCCCTTTCGTTTCATCCGTTTTATTTTCTCCAAACCGTAATACTATAAAACACATAGCTTAATACAAGTTTACCAACTTTTTATTTTATAATATTGATTTTTAATGATTTAATCATATTTAACACGATAAAAGTTATCCAAAATAGAAAACATATAAACAAACACGATTATATTTGCATCACAAATTCACAACCAAGTCACACTATAAAATAGAAGAATCATGATACAGACAGTCATTAAACGGGACGGACGAGTAGTAGGCTTCAACGAAGAGAAGATAACCACCGCCATCCGTAAAGCCATGTTGCACACCGAAAAGGGCGAAGACAGACAGTTGATACAACAGATAACGGATCGCATCTCGTTCTGGGGCGACCCACAGATGACGGTAGAGGCCATACAGGACATGGTGGAAATGGAACTGATGAAGAGTAGCCGGAAAGAGGTGGCCCAAAAGTATATTGCCTACCGCAATCAGCGCAGCATAGCCCGCAAAGCCAAGACACGCGACGTGTTTCTGGAAATAATCAACATCAAAAACAACGATGTGACCCGCGAAAATGCCAACATGAACACGGACACACCGGCGGGGATGATGATGAAGTTTGCCAGCGAAACCACCAAACCCTTTGTAGACGACTATCTGTTGAGTGAAGAGACCCGAGAGGCCGTACAACGAAACTATCTGCACATACACGACAAGGACTACTACCCCACCAAGAGTCTGACCTGCGTACAACATCCGCTGAACTACATACTGGAGCACGGCTTCACAGCCGGACACGGCGAGTCACGCCCCGCCAAGCGCATAGAGACAGCCAGCATACTGGGCTGCATCTCATTAGAGACGGCACAGAACGAGATGCATGGCGGACAGGCCATACCGGCCTTCGACTTCTATCTGGCTCCGTATGTACGAAGCAGCTTCATAGAGGAGCTGCAAAGTCTGGAGGCGTTGAACGGAACAGACTACCAGCACCTGTACAAGATGCCCATGGATGACTATCGGACACGACCGCTGGACGGACTGACCGGAGAGGAACGGCTGATACAACATGCCGTGAACCAAACCGTGGCACGTGTACACCAGGCCATGGAAGCCTTCATACACAACATGAACACCATCCATTCACGCGGAGGGAACCAGGTGGTGTTCAGCTCCATCAACTACGGTACAGACACCTCCGCCGAGGGACGCTGCATCATACGCGAACTGCTTGACTGCACCTATCAAGGGGTGGGAAAAGGTGAAACGGCCATCTTCCCCATACAGATATGGAAGAAGAAACGGGGCGTGAACTACCTGCCGACAGATCGGAACTACGACCTGTACCAGCGGGCCTGCCAGGTGACAGCCCGCCGATTCTTCCCCAACTTCCTGAACCTGGATGCCACCTTCAATCAAAGTGACGAATGGAAGGCCGACGATCCCTTGCGCTACGAGCACGAAGTGGCTACCATGGGGTGCCGCACCCGCGTCTTCGAGAACCGCTTCGGGCCTAAGAGTTCCATCGGTCGCGGCAACCTGTCGTTCAGCACCATCAACATCGTACGTCTGGCCATCGAGTGCATGGACATCGAGGATCGCGAACAACGCATCGCCCGCTTCTTTGCCAAGCTGGACCATCTGCTGGACATCACGGCACACCAGCTGCACGAACGCATGGAGTTCCAGAAGACGGCCTTTGCCAAGCAATTCCCGCTGCTGATGTCGGGCTTGTGGAGGGGAAGCGAAAAGCTGAAACCCAACGACACCATCGCCTCCGTCATCAACCAAGGCACACTGGGTATCGGATTCATCGGATTGGCGGAATGTCTGGTAGCCCTGACGGGACACCACCACGGCGAGAACGAAGAGTCGCAGCAGTTGGGACTGCGCATCGTGACCCACATGCGCGACCGAGCCAACCAGTTTGCCGACCACTATCAGCACAACTACAGTATCCTGGCCACACCGGCTGAAGGACTGTCCGGCAAGTTCACCCGCGCCGACCGCAAGGAGTTCGGCCTGCTGCCCGGCATCACCGACCGCGAATATTACACCAACTCCAACCACGTGCCCGTGTACTACAAATGCAGTGCCCGCCACAAGGCGGAAGTGGAGGCTCCTTACCACGACCTGACACGTGGAGGACATATCTTCTATGTGGAGATGGATGGAGATGCCACCCATAATCCGGAGGCCATTATGCGGGTGGTGGACATGATGGACTACTACAACATGGGATATGGATCGGTGAACCACAACCGCAACCGCTGCCTGGACTGCGGCTACGAGAACGCAACTCCGCATCTGCAGAAATGCCCGCACTGTGGCAGCACACGCATCGACCGCCTGCAACGCATCACAGGCTACCTGGTAGGCAGCACCGACCGCTGGAACCGAGCCAAACTGGCCGAATTAGATGACCGCGTGGTACACGACGGCGAATAAACCGACACATACACCTGACGCCATGCTTTGGATAATGGATATCATTGAAGACACCACCGTGGACGGGCCCGGCCTGCGGACAGCCATCTATGCGGCCGGCTGCAGCCATGCCTGCCCGGGGTGCCACAACCCTACATCGTGGGACATACACAACGGCCGTCCGATGGAGATAGAAGAGATCGTACGGCGCATCCTGGACGACCCCTTTGCCGATGTGACCTTCAGCGGAGGAGACCCTTTCTATCAAGTGGAGGGATTCACCCGGTTGGCACAGGCCATCAAGACGAATAGCCGGAAAAGCATCTGGTGCTATACCGGCTATTCGTTTGAACAAATCAGGCTGCGGCCCCAACTGGCCCGCCTGCTGCCCTACATCGATGTGCTGGTGGACGGCAGATTCGAACGGGAGCTGCATGACGAGTCGCTCCGGTTCCGTGGCAGCAGCAACCAGCGACTCATTGATGTGCCTGCCTCACTGAGGCAGGACAGGGTCATCAGTTGGGAAGCCTGAACTTAGCATAACGTTTCGCATCCTGCGGAGAGAGCGGCGTGAGCCGAAGAGCTGCGCCACCGCTGGGCTGCAGCGGGAAACGGAGTACGGTACCGGCATCCACCCAACCGTAGGTGCAAGCCACGTGCGTAGCGGTAGCCACTTTGTCGCCACCATCGGTATAGGCAGAGAGCAGATAACGCTGTCCCTCCGGCAAAAAGGAGAGGGAGAGTGTAGCCGTACGACCTTCATTGCCTGTCATCAGACCCACATACCATTCGTTCCCTTTACGACGTGCCAGGGTGATGTGTTGCCCGGGATATCCGTCGAGCACACGCGAATCGTCCCACACGGTAGGCAGATGCTCAAACCACTCTATCTCCGGCTCACCGTGGTAGAAGGTGGGACGGTCGTACCAAAAGATGGTTTGCAACGGACTATAGAAGACCATCGACGCAGCCAGCTGATGAGCATGGGTGGTCTTTAACCGCTTGTCGAAATAGCAGATGGTATAGTCGGCCGCCCCGTTGATCATGCGGGTAAAAGGCAACGTCACATTGTGCGTGGCATCGGGGAACTCCTCATTGCCACAGATGCCCTCCTGCGTCAACAGGTTGGGATAGGTACGGCTGAAGCCCGAGGGACGGAACTCGTCGTGTATGTTCATCAGCAGGTGGTTCTCGGCAGCCAGACGTACCAGGTCGTGTACCCAGGTGGCCCAGCGGTGGCTGGCATACTGCACAAAGCCCGACTTTACACCCACAATGCCCCATTCACGCAGCAGCGGGAAGAGTTCACGAGCCTGTTTCACCAAAGCATGTTGGTTGACATACACCCAAATGCCCACCCCTTTCTCTTTACCATACTGCACGACACGCGGCATGTCTAACTTCGCCACCACCTTGGTGGCATCACCATCGTGCGAGGTACAAGGCATATACCACTTCCAGTCGAACAGCATGTAAGGTATGTGGTGCTCGGCGCAGAAGTCAATAGTAGCCAGCGCACCCTCAGTAGAGATGGTGGTTTCGCGCATGATGGTGCCCGGCTTCACCCACTGGGCGGCATCGGGTATCTCACAAGGAGGATTCAGGTTCTGCACGATGTCATTGTGCTCCAGCAACCCGCCCGGCGTATCAGCTGCCATCACAATCTTCCACGGTGTGGCATAGTAGGTGACAATATCTACCGGACTGTACATCACCGATGTCAGCGTATTTTCCTTCGTGTCCGAAGCCTGAAATTTGGTCAGACACCAATCGTCTACATCGGCATCCAGCAGAGCCGCCCACTTGCCGCCCGGTAGCTCCAGCGTCAAAGCACGCTCCACTGGACGTTGCAGATTTCCGACAGGAACCCGCTCGAAGAAGGCTTGCGCCCACTGCTCGCTCCAGGCCATGGTGCCTGCCGGCCAGGTGTACTCCGTCAGGTCACCCACTACTTTGTGGAACACAGCCCGGGGATGTTCGGGGAAATAGTAGCGGAAGGCGATACCCTCGTTGTAGGCCCGTACCTCGATGTTCAGCCGATAGCCCGAACCCTCCTTCTTCGACAGATACATGGTGGCTGCATTGTAGCGGTCGTATACCGTACTTCGCTCCCCATAGAGCGGATGCCACTCGTTGTCCACCGTCGGGAAGTAGCGTACCGAGTCCACCTCCAGATTGTCCATCCAACACTTCGGTTGCTTCAGGTTGCGCATACCGATTGCCATCTCCCACACCCGGTTGTCCAGTTGCAGACCGGCTTGCGAGGGTTCCACCACCGTCGTCTGACGATAGTCCACCCGATACATCAGCGTCCGGACGGCATTCGTCTGCTGTTCTTGCCAAAAGCTGACGGTGTGTGTACCGTCGGGCGATGCCAGTTCCAGTCGCCCTGTCTCTTGCGCATGGAGGGTTGACACTGCAACCCATACCCATGCTGTCATCATCCATTTCTTCATATCTTTATGTTGTTATTGACTTCATCATTCCATCTTTTCAATTTTCCAAATCCCAATACACCACATAGCGCTGGCGGTGCAGGTCATACAGCGGACGGAGCACATCGCCTTGCGGAGTGGTAAAGCGCAACGCCTTGCCCTCGCGTCGGATGGTACGGTCAGGATGCCTGCCATCTACCTGCAAGGTGGTGCGGAGAGTGGCCGGAATGTGGTAATCATAACTATAGTAATCATTGTAGAGCTGCGGATTGGAGAAAGGAGCTGGTGACTGCATTCCCTCCGTACCGCGCTCGCCCGCCAGGACCACAGGGCCGTAGAGTACGGCGGCACGCTGCGGATTGTCGGGCGTAGCCTCCAGCTGCAGCGACATGGGATAGGTCACTTCCACTCGGTCGCCCTCCCTCCAGGTACGGCTGATGGCGATGTATGAGCCAGCCGACTGGCGCACGGCCACGCGCCGACCGTTTACTCGCACCTCCGGCTTTCCACTCCATGCCGGATAACGCAATTGCAGAGTCGCTCTCACTGGTTGTTTCGTCTGCAAGGAGAGCGATACTTTTTCCTCCCGAGGAAAATCGGTTTCCTGCCTGAGGGTGATTCCTTTCTCTCTCCACTCCACTACCGAAGGGATGAAAAGGTTGACGAAGAGGCTCTCGTCATTGTGGTAGTAAATGGCCTCGGCATACTTGGCATGGCTCTCGAAGCCGCTACCCACACAGCACCAGAAGGAGTTTTCAGGCGTACTGTATACCTTGTGTGCCCCACTGAGCAGCGGCAGGAAGTAGCAGACCATGCCCGACTCGGGATCCTGCTGACCCAGAATGTGGTTGTAGAGTGCTCGCTCGTAGTAGTCGGCAATGCGGGCATCGGCTGTCCAACAGAAGAGGTGGCGCGACAGCTTCAGCATGTTGTAAGTACAGCAAGTCTCGCCCGTATAGCCATTGAGGAAGTGGGAGAAGCGGGCGGTATCAAAGAAGTGCTCCTTCTGACTGCTGCATCCGGGGGCGAAGGTGTGATGCTCCACCATGGTGTGCCAGAAGAAATCAGATAGCTGTCGGCTCTCCTCGCTCTGCAACAGCTCGTAGCGGCGAGCTTCGGCAATCACCTTCGGGATGAAGGTATTGGTGTGCTTCGTACCCAGGTCGTCGTGCTGCTCCTTCAGGGGGTCGATGACGTCGTTGTGGTAGAAATACTCCGCCAACCAGCGGTAATGCTCATTCCCTGTGAGGGCATAGAGGTTGTAGAATGACTCGTTGATGCCACCGAACTCGTTGCGAATCATCCGTCTGCGTGTCTCCTCGCTTTGGGGATTCAGCTTCGCATAAGCCCAGTCACCCATCCGTGTCACCACGTCTAATGCCTGACGGTTGTCGGCATAGAGGTACTGGTCTATCAGTCCCGAGAAGAGTTTGTGCAAGGTATACCAAGGTGCCCATACACTCTTTCCTTGTAGATTTCGGTTGATAAGTTCTTCGGGGAAGGCACTCAAGTAGCCATTACCCAATGCCTGTTGCACTTCAGCCAGTCCGCTCACCAGACTGTCGCCCTTCAGCTTAAACAGCTCACACCCCGTCGCTGCATACATCAGTCCGTAGGCCGAGAGCAGGTGTCCTGTGGTGTGTCCGCGCAGTTCGCAATCCAGCGATTCCCAGCCACCTAACTTCTTCACGGTCATATAGCCTCCCTCACGCCCGGCAAAGACACCGGCGTTGGTACGGAAGCTGTGCAGCAGGCGGTTCACCTCTATCGAGGCCATCCAGGCAGAATCCCGTTCCAGATTCTCACGGAAACGGCTCGGCAGCAGGCGCACGTCCTGCAGGTCGAAAGCCTGCACCTTCATGGGTGCCGCTACAGGGAGTTTCAACTTTCCGACGTACTGGCCGGGATAGACGGACTGAGCCGTCATCGTGGTGGAGAGTACCATGGCTATCCACACAAACAAACAGATTCTTTTCTTCATAAGCAAATTGTCAATCAATGTTTTCTATCAGCTTTTCACAATACGATGCAATTCTCATAATCATTTGATATAGAATGTTCTTCTAACCGGCTCTGCCGTCTGAATCGGCGTAGGTTCCTTTCGACCATACTGCCAAGCTATCACCGTCACCGCTACCGGATAGGAGGTTCTTGGAGGGATAGGGGTCAACACCAACCGATTGTTCTCCACATAAGCCGGACCAGACTCTACATAGAAACCTACCGGCAATCCGGAACTGGCCTCGGCAAACAACGGAATTGAACAAGTGCCGCGTTGTATATCAGGCAACTCGGTAAACGAGATGTGTTGCACCTCTCCCTCTTGATATCGGACAGGTATCGTCAGCTGGGCCTGCTGTACGGCCGGTTTATAGCTATCGTCACCCGGATGCGTAACAGCAAACACGATGTCAGCCTTTTCATCCGTCCAAAGAGTTCCCCGATTCCACGTTACACGAAAAGTGACAGAGTCCCTCAACACTGCAGGACCTGTTATCATCGCAATCGAAGGACTCCCCTTGGCATGACCGATAGAGGAACCCACAGGCAGACCCGTCCATTTGGTCAGACGAGGAGACTCACCAGGCACCGTATCGAGAAAGACTGGAGTCAGTTGGAACGTAAGTCCATCCTCCTCCGGACAGAATGTGGGATGTACCTGTAAGTGGGTGTTCCGTTGCCGGACAACTTTTCCCTCTTGTGCCACGCTGACCAATTGCGGCAGTTTACGACGATGTCGTGCCTGATAGGCTTGGGTTGCCTCAACCATTTCTCTATCAAAAAACCAAAAAGCCTCCCGGGGATTGCCTGAATAGGATGCAACTGGAGCCGGAGCAACCGAAGGTTCCTCATCAACCTTCCAACGCTCGGACAGCCAACCTGTACGAGTAGGATCCACATGACCATATTGTAACGCTTTACGGATGTAAAGAGCTATGTATTGTGCTTTCTCCGATGTATAAGCGAAATGACCTTCTGCCGGACAAGCCAACATGCTGAGTGGCAGAAGCGGATGTTCATTCCGTTCCTTCAGGCCCTCGTTGCTCCACGTGTGAGCCGACTCATACTCACCCATCGTCTCCAGACAGGGTATCGTATTCAGATGGCGTTCACCCCAGCTATCAGGACAGAGCCACTCATCACGATGATAAGGCCACTGCCCACTGACTGAAATGCAGGCTAACGTACGTTCTGGCTGATAGGCTGCCAGATAATAGGGCCAACTGGCAGCAGCCGAATGACCCAGTGCAATCAGTGGGGCCGTGGCAACTTCTTGATACCCTGAAACTGCAGCCAAATCAGCTAATAAACCATCCAACGTCTCCCATGCCCCGTCCCTGAAGTCAAAGCCATGGTTGAATGATGGGCAAACCCACACCTGCGCCACATCGAGTTCCGACATACGCTGCCTGAACAACGAATCCTCCAAGATGGAGATTTCTTCCATATTATGCTGGGCTATCAGAATGGCTTTTACCTGCATACAATGTTCGGGAATCCACAGATAAGCACGTGAATTCGGATGTTTGGGTTGGTTGCTAAAGTTTCTCACAGGCACTGACCATTGCCAGATTCCTGTTTGGGCAGATAAGGTCACCGATAGCAAAAGACCGATTACCCATGTAAAAAAGGTTCGCTGATACATAGTGCTTCGTATTAGAAATTCATTTCAACTCGATTCGAATGGGCTGTACCACCCGCTTATGCGTGTTTGTACCGGGCTTCACGGCGGCAATCCAGGCATTGTGGCTGCGCTTGGGGTTGTCCGTGCCGCAGTCGTAAGGGATGTATCGGAATTCGCGGTCACCGACTTTGCGCACAGGGCCGCTGATATAGACGTACTCCCAACCTTTCTCCAAAGTGAAGGTATCGCCCACGTTCAGGTGGCGGTAGTCCAGCTTCCGTATGTCCGTGTCCGTGCCTTGTTTGCCGTCGGTCTCGGCATAGCGGGCAGCGGTCAGTCGGGCCATTTCCTCGTCGAAGTACCAGAAGGCTTCGTGCGGGTCGCCTTGGTAGGCAGCCCAAGGTGCAGGAGGCACGGAGGGAAAGGCCGTAATGTTGGCCCCTTCGGTTTCACCTCCTCGGGGAATACCATATCGCCAGCCATTTGCGGGGTTCAAGCGTTTCAGGCTTCCATCACCATTCAAACGCTGTTCGAGTGCCTTTCGAATGAAGAGGACCATATAGTCGATGGTGGCATCGCAGAGGTCGAAGTGTCCGCTGCCGGCATCACAGAGCAAAGAGATGCAGGCTCCGGGGTACATCAGCTGGAAGGCTTGCGCCGGTCGCACGCGGGCCTGCCACCACTCGTACTCGCCCTCCACCATCAGTCCGGGGATGCCGTCGATGTTTCGCATGCGCCCCCACTCCACGTTGGCCGTGCCGTAGCCGCAGAGGTTGGTACGCGGTGCATCGCCGTGGAAGGAGAGGATGCAGAGCGTGCGGTCGTTGTTCCATGCCGCGAAGTTCCAGGGGAAGGTGGCTTGGGCGGAATGGCCGAAGGGCACGATGGGCACCGTGGCCAGCTCGGGATGTCCGCTCTGTCCGGCCAGCCCCACCATCATCTCCTCAAAAGTCTGCTGGCAACCCGACTGCGGCGACCAGTTCTGCGAGAACCACGGAGCTACCCAGATGAGTGCCCCACCCAGTTCCTGCATCTGCAGTCTGAACCGTTCGCTGCGCAGCAAAGCCTCCTCTGTCATGTTCTGTTGTGCCAATACGGCAAAGCGCACTCGCTCCGTTCCCTCTGCTATCCAGCAGTAGGCATTCGGAGCCTTCCCCGTCTCATCGCTCACATAGCCCGTCAGAGCCACCGAACAAGTCCAATCTCCAAACTTACCCAAAGCTTGCGCCTGCCAACAGGCTGCCCAAAGGGCCATCACACAAAATATAATCCGTTTCATCGTCGCTTGATATTCATTTAATTGGTTCACCATCTACTTCACAACATTTCACTTGATGCAGCTGAATGTCTTGCCGCACGTTCCCCTCTACCTTCATGCGGTGCAGCCGCAGTTCGTCCACATCCACCGCAATCAGGGGTACACGGGGCTCCTCACCCTCGGGACGGAATGTAGCTCCATCCACACAGACGGTGCCTACATGGCGCAGGAAGAGTCCGAAGCTGGGCAGGTTGCCCCACACCGTAGGCTGCGGATAGCCCTTCTCGTCCTCCACCACATCGGTGTACGATGCCCAATAGCGGTTCCAACGGCTGCCGCCGGCCAGATCGTGCCGTTTGCCTTCCGCCGCAGGGTCGGGCAGGTAGTCGCCCTCACGTAGTCCGCCACGGTTCATGAAGCGTAGGTTGCTCAGGTAGACGTTCTCAATCTTCGCCTCGGGAATGCCGGTGATGGAGGCGCAGAAGTTGCCGGTATGGTAGGCGGTGATGTTGCTGATCTGTATGTTGCGCATCTGTCCCACCGAGGGCTGCTCAGCCTCGTCGATGTACTTCCGTCCGCGGTTGGCCAGACGGACATAGAGCGGGCATTCGGTTCCCTCTATCAGGATGTTGTCGATGGTCACTCCCTCCATCACGCCGCCATCCACCAGCTCCAGCGAGAGGGCCGTGATGCCGCTGACGGTGGATTTCAGGATGCGCTCGCCACGATTGCGGCTGGGCTTCACGATGCAGTCGGACACCAGGATGTTGCGGAAGCCTCCGGTGGATTCCGTACCGCACTTGATGCCGTTGGCGAAACTGCTGACGATGCAGTTGTTGATGACAATGTCCTCGCAGGGAGCCGGGCCGGTGCTCTTCAGCACGATGCCGTCATCGTCGGAGTCGATGATGCTGTTGCTCAACACCAGCCGGCGGCAACCGTCGATGTCGATGCCGTCGTTGTTGCCGTTGCAGTGGTTATAGACCTTGATGTGGTCTATCGTCACATCCTCGCAGTCCAGGTAGTGCTGGTTCCACATGGCGGCGTTGCGCATCGTGATGCCCTCCACCCGCACGTCCTTGCACGAGATGAAGAGGATATTGCGGGGCCGTCCGTTGCGGTCGCCTCCCAGCCCGCTGCGCCGTCCGCCACGTCCCCTGCCCCGGCCGTCTATCACGCCGCTGCCCGTCAGGGCAATGTCGCGGGCCTCTACGGCATAGATGAGCGACACCCATCCGGCGGCATCCTTCTGCGAGCGGTAGGTGGCCTGCGGCTGCGTGGGGAAGTCCTTGTCATCACCGCTGGCATAGAGATAGGACCCTGACTCCAAATGCAGTTCTACATGGTCTCTCAGAAATAGCGTACCCGTACAGTACTTTCCTGCAGGAACGATGACTCGTCCGCCACCACCGTTGTAACATGCCTCGATAGCGGCATTGATGGCTGCGGTCTGCACCGCAGTGGTGTCGTGCGTGGCACCGAAGTCAAAGATGTTGTACACTGCCTGCTGGGCGTTAGCTGCCAAAGTGCAGCAAAATAACCATAATCCGATAAGTTCTTTCTTCATGGCGTTTTATTGGTTAATGATGATTTTCAAATTTCCGTTCTTATAGTCCACCGGCAGTTTCTTCCCGTTCACCTCCAATGAAGCCGGCTTCTGCAGGTGTCCGAAGGAAGCGTGCATACGTGGCTGCCCCTCCATCAACAGACGCACACTGCGACCGCCGTCAGTGGGCTGGCACATGACGAAGAGCTTGGAGAGCGACGAGAAGTAGCTCTGTCCCTCCCGACGCAGGGCACTGCCATAGCAGACGAACAGTTCCTTGGCATCGGCAGGATTCGTCCCTTCGGGATAGCTGACGCTCCACATGTAGGCATCGGTGCTCCATCCGTCGGCCTCAATCCACGAGTTGCTGTGCATCAGGCGACCGTCGGCCAACTGATTGATATAGAGGTCGGTCACTTTTCCTTGATGACGGATACGTAGGCCTATCCAATCCTTTCCCTCGCGACGTTCCATCTCGGGCAAGTCCTTATCGTCGGGGTTCTCCTTCAGGATGATGGCATTGACCGCCTTCACCCGATCGGTCTTACCCGGCAGGTGGAACGAGTAGTAGCTGTCCGTGCCCTTCAAGTCTTCCGAGGGAGTTTCTACAATCTCCCACCAGAGGTCGTCGGGATAGTCGTGCACGAAGTCTGAGTTGGCAAGCAGGCGGGGATAGAGCGGACGCACCACCACCGAAGATGCTCCGTTGGTGACGGTCAGATCGAATCCACGCTTCCGAGCCTCACCGCCCGGATGCCACAACCACTGGAACTCGCCAGTCTCGTGCGTGCCGAGGTCGTCTATCACATAAATCACATTGTCCAACCAAAGGAAATGGCGGAAGTAGCGGTGGAACTGGTCGGCGTAGGGACCGGTGGCATCGGCCAGCACATAGCGGCAGTTTCCGCCATCCATCAGGTAGTGAAGCTTGCCGTCCAGCATACTACCGTGGTACTGCTGGTAGCGCGACTGCCCGCGACCGTTGAACAGCACCACGTTGTGCGCCTCGCTCTGGAAGAAATAGTTGCGGTAGGCCGGATTGGGGTACCAGCAATGTCCGCCATCCTTGAGGATGTCCACCCCCTTGTGGTAGAGGACGAACGAAGAAGCGTCGGCGTGCGAGTGGTTCCAAGTATGCCCGCTCTTCACGGCCAGCATCGTGGCATCCTTCTGCCAGGAGGTGCGCATGGTGGCCCATCCGAAGTCGGCGAAGAGCTGAGACGTACCTATCTTCGGTTCAGCCGGTGCCTTTCGGAGGTCGGGCGTGTAGAGGAATCCCATCGGGCGGTTCAGGAAGTAGCCGTCGCGGTGCTGTCCCTGCTCCACCTGATTGATGTACCAGAGGATATTGTCGTCCTTGTCGCCCAAGGCATAAAGCAGCATCAGCGTGCTCTCTGCCGTGATATTCTCGTGGCTGTCGCCGAAGGTCAGGCTGTGCAGTATCCCCGTGCGCGGATAGCACACGTGCATGAAGTAGCCGGCCAGCGGCTTCAGTTCGGGGATGTCGGGCATGGGCTGCCCGGGCATGGCGTTCCGCCACGCCAAGCGGAACTGCAGCGCCTCCTGGATGCCGAAGTTGGCATAGTTCAGGCTCTCGTACATGCCGCCTGCGGCGTCAAACGACTTGGGCTTGTTCTGCAGCACGTCACCGGCGAAACTGAACCACTCGGGCAACTGTTCGTTCAGCCGCCCGGCCATCTCGCGTGCCTCGGACAGCTCGTTCTGCAGGCTCAACGCCAGGATGCCACCCATGCAGGCGCACGAGGTCCACCAGTTGTGGCCCATGGAGTTGAGCGAGTGAATGCGTGTAGGCTCCAGCAGCCAGTCGCCTAAACAGGGTTCGAGTGCCAACCGTTTCAAACCCTCGGCAATCTGTTTGCGCTCTGCAGACGTCAGGTCGTTGTAAACCGCATCAAACGCAATGGCGGTCAGGTAGGCCTTGTGTGCCAGGCCCAAGTCGCCACGCCACACCGGCTTGCGGGCCAGCATTTCCTCGCTGCCCCAAGTCTCGGCCTTGATGGCATTCAGTAGAATCTCCTTGATGCAATCGACATAGCGGTTGTCATCGGTCACCAGATAGGCCAGCGACAGGTAGTCCAGATCGTTGAGCTTACGCGATTTCAGTTTTTCTTCGGCACTGCCCCGCAATTCGTCCCAAGCCTGTGCTACCCGGGGCTCCCGGTCGATGCGTTGTTTCACCATCGCTATCCGCTCCGGTGTATAGAGCAACGACGGATGTTTCACTCTTTGCGCTCCGGCATTTGCCACTGCCGCCAGCATCAGCAGCGGCAATGCTATCACTATGATTCGTATTCCTTTCATCATCATTTTTCTTTTACCAGCCGAATGGCTACACCGCCCGATGCCATCAATTCAAAATTCAGCTTGTCCGAAGCACTGACCCGCTTCCGCTCTACCTTTACATGGGTACGTGTCTTCACCGAACGGCCGCCGTCCGTATAGATTTCGGCCACATACTTTTCCCCTTGCGGCAGGAAATTGAGGTCAATCACCACTTTACGAGCCTCGTTGTTCGTGATGGCTCCTACAAACCATTCGTCACCGTGCCTGCGTGCCACAGTGATGTGTTCGCCCACAGCTCCCTGCAGTACACGGGTATCGTCCCAAGTGGTGTACACGTCGTCAAAGAACTTCAGTTCCGGCTCGTCCTGCGCATCCGACGGCTTGTCATACCAATACATATATTGCAGCGGACTGTAATAGACCACCGACAAGGCTAACTGATGGGCGGGCGTAGTCTGAATGGTACGCGAACGAGGTACTCCGTAGGCATCCTCCGTCTGACTGAGCCGTCCGAAGTCCTGACGGTAATAGCAGATGGTGTAGTCGGCTGCTCCGGCCACATAGCGGGTAAAGGGCAGCGTCACGTTGTGTGTGGCATCGGGGAACTCTTCGTTGCCACGGATGCCCTCCTGTGTCATCAAGTTGGGATAAGTACGACTGAATCCTGTGGGGCGGTACTCGTCGTGTATGTCTACCATCAGTCCGTAGCGGGCACACTTCTCCACCGCCTCGTGCATCCATTTGGTCCACACCTGCGAACCCACCTGCACGAAACCGAACTTCAGTCCGGCCACTCCCCACTGCTTGTACAGGGGCAACAGTTCGTCCAACTGCTGCTGCAAGGCACGCTGGTTCACATAGAGAATCACCCCTATCCCATGTGCCTTGGCGTAGCTGATTACCTCAGGCAGATTCAGTGCATCGGTCTGCGGATTGCGTCGGGGATCCAGTGTCACCGTAGTGGCATCCGATGCCTTGTCATACTCCCAGCCGTACCATCCGGCATCGAAGTGTATGTATTGCAGGTTGCGCTTCACGGCAAAGTCTACCAGTGCCTTGCCACCGGCTGTGGTCAATGTCACCTCACGCATCACCTTTCCCGGACGAATCCAGCCGGTGTCGGCTATCCGGCAGGGAGGATTCAGATTAAGCAACAGGTCGTTGTGCTCCAGAATCTCTCCGGGGCGGTTGCCGCAGAAGATGACGCGCCACGGTGTGTGATAGGGTGCAATCTCCTCCACCGGGCCGTACATCGAGGTGACGATGCACTCCGGCTTACTCTCGCTCAACTTGAACTTCGTGCGTACGTAGTCCACCACCTGCGCTTCGGCCAGACAGACATATCCACCTTGGTCGGGCAGCTCCAGCAGCAGGGGACGGTCGGACTCGCTACTCCATCCCTTCAACGGCATCTTGGTGTACGGGGTCTGCGCCCGCTCGGTATGCCATGCCTGCGTACCCTGAGGCATGGTAAACTCTGTATACTCTTCCTCTATCTTCAAATAGGCTCCTCCTCTGAACAGGTAGCGGAAGGCCACCCCTTCGTTGTACATCCGTACCTCCAGTCCCATCCGCTGGCGTGATGCCGTGCGGGTCAGTTCCAGCGTCCAGCTTCGGTAATGGTCTCGCACACGGCTACGCTCACCATACACCGGTATCCAGGTTGTGTCCCGGTCGGACTGCGCTGTCCGCTCTATTTGCACCCCTTCGCGCCACTCCTCGTTCCAACGCAAGCCCAGACGTGAGGAGGCTATCACCTCTTTTCCCTCAAACTGTAGGGTATAGTTCAGTCCGTCGCGGTCATTCACTGTCATCGCGTATCGCCCGTCAGGCGATGTCATCGTTACGTCCGTAGCTCCGGCAGTCAGACAGAGTGTGGCAGCCAGCCAAGCGGTCATCATTCTTTTCATCTTCATACTTCGTTATCTGTTTATTGATTATTGTTCTTTTTTAGATATAATACTCTGTAGCCCCACACGCTCCACCTGTCCGAAGTCCAGCAGCAGCGTCACCTGCACCGTGTTCTCCGCAAACGGCGTTCCGTTGTTGGATTGGTGTCCCTTCAGCGGAAACAGGAAGGTATCTTCATCCTTACGCACCGCATCCTTCTCGTAGAAGGTCCAGTACTCGGGTGCGCTGTTCACACTGTAGCTCAGCCGCAGCCATCCGTCGCGGCACCCCTTGGGATAGTGAGTGAAGCGCACCTCTATGTAGGGGTAGGTAGCGGCATCCAGCGTCACTCTGCGCTTGCTCATGCGCAAACCGACATTGGCCAGTACCCAAGCCTCCCCTTCGGGTTGCAGTGAGGGAGTGGCAAAGGTCCAGCCCCGCCAGGCATCTGTGAGGCATTCGTGTATCTCGCCTTTGTGCGGAGCCGGCTCGGGCTCGCCTAAATAGAACAGCAGGGTACCGAAACCGGGATTGTCGCACGTCCAGCCTGCCCCTTCGGGACGGATGCGGCGTAGCACCTTTTCCGTATAGGGCATCGCCAGCCCCCTACGCACGGTGTAGTGGTTGTAGGCAATCTCGAATACAGCGCGGAACTCACCCATCGCGGCCTCACCCATACCGAGCCAGTTGCCATACCTGCCGGTGGCATCCTTCCACACCTTGAAGGGTACATCCTTGTAGCCCAGATTCACCTTCGACAAATACTCATATCCCTTCATCAGTCGGTTGTCCAGCACTCCGTACAAGTCGTCACCCTGCTTCCAGGCGCACTCTGCCAGTTCGGCCAATACACCCACACCCAGCATACAGTGAGCCTGGTCGCGCCCGCTCTCCTGCAGCTGACCGCTCTCGGCAATGTAGTTGGGCAGACTGCCGTTGTCACGGCTGTGCAGGTAGTAGTCCACTGCCGAGTCATACAACGCCTCGTCACCGGTAAAGATACCGATAGCCATCCGCATCTTGTTCACCGATCCGCCCCAGTTGCCGTTGGCATAGGGAGCAGACTCAACAAACGTGGTGAGTATCGGTAGGAATACCTCGCGGAACATCCGTTCCGTCAGGCGAGTATCCTCCTCCGTCCACCCATTGGCATACTGCGCGTTCCGATAGGTGTAGCGCATCAGTTCGGCTGCATTGATCAGCATGAAGCCCTGCAGGCCGGCACAGAGCGGCGCATCGTGTCCATGTATCTGCTTCAGCGTGGCGGCATAGGCACGCACTATCTCCATCGCCTTGTCGGCATGACGCACATCGTGTGTGATGCTCCACATCAGGGCATTGTAGTAGGCTGCGTTGCAGTCGTCCTCGCTGGGAGCTTTTGTATGGGCATACTGTCCGTCACGGGCAATGTGGTCAAAAGGCCCCCGCATCCGATAGTCGAAGCGGGCTTCGGGCTCTTTCTTCAATAACTGATAAGACTCGACGGCAGGATAGACGTTGTCCTGCACCAGACGGGTCATACGTTCCAGGTCTGCACGATCGTGCAACAGACCCGGATGTACAAAGTCACGGGAAGTGGCAGATGCCGAGCTGGCCACCAACAGGACGACCGACAAGAGTCGGCCAATCATAGCTTGTTTCATAACTGTTTTCATTTGTAGTTTTCCTATATATACGCTTCAGCCAGCCGTTCCACTCAATCCATCTGCACTTTTTTACACCATTATTTTCATTCAGTCGGATTAGCACGCAAAAAGGCCTATCCTTCTGCCCATGACAGACAGACGGACAGGCCTTTTCCTGCATCTATCACGCTATAACGAAAGCGATGCCGAGGTTCAGTTCAGACTGATGGTGTACATCACGAACGAATAGGGCTGCAAGTCGATAGTCATCTTCCTACCCACCGTCACATTCTCAGTAACCGGCGCGATGGGCTGTTCCTCATAGTTGTTCTCCTGCTCGGGTTGTCCGCTGAGGATGGTCTTCACAGCCCGCTTCTTCAGGCCTTTGAAGCGGGAAAGGTCGAGGTTGACCTTGCGTACATCGGCCGAAGCATTGCACAGCTTCACATAGAGAGTACGGCTCTTCGTATCGAGCACCACCGACTGCTCCTGCAGGTTCGTCTTTTCTCCGTCAAAAGATGCACAGTCTCCGTAATAGTAATTGCCCGACGACTGGCCGAACATCTGCTGTACATAGTAACTGCAGGTGAGGAAGGGACGCTCGTTGTCGAAGTAGATAAGGTCGGGATTCCAATTGGTGGCACCCTTGCGGGCAAACAGCGGTGCATAGCTGGTCATGCTCACCACATCGCCGTTGCGCTCTACGTGGAGCAGATAGAGTGCTTCAGCCAATGCATCGCGCAGTTTCTTGTCCTTGGCGGCATATTCGCCCAGATAGACCTTCGTCTTGCGGTCGCGCGGATAGCTGTCATATTGGCGGCTGGTCTCGAAATAGGTGTAGGGTTCGTAGTAGTGTTCGTCCAATATGGGCATGCCCAGCTCGTCGGCCAGCTGCCAGCCGGCCTCGAAGTCGGGATTCTCCGGATGCGAGCCGGGACCCGCCGTACCGATGATGACAATCTCCGGATGTGCCTCTTGAATCTTCTTGTACATGTAGCGGAACCGTTCGGCAAACTCGGGCGAAATTTTCTCCTCGTTACCTATACCCAGGTATTTCAGTCCGAAGGGTTCGGGGTGACCGGCCTCGGCACGTACCTTGCCCCACGGCGTGTCGGCACTGCCATTGGCCCACTCAATGAGGTCGAGGGCATCTTGCACCCATTCGTCCATCTCGTTCATGGGCACTACGTCCTGTGCCTGGGTAGGCCACAGACCCCATCCACCATTGGCACCCTGGCAACTGACACCACACGGCAAGATGGGTACTGGCTGCATTCCCATGTCTTCGCAAAACTGGAAGTATTCGTAGTAGCCCAATCCCATGGACTGGTGATAGCCCCAGGTGTTCTTCAGCTGTCGGCGTTGTTCCTTGGGGCCTACGGTTGTCTTCCAGCGATAGGTGTTCCAGAATCCGTCGCCGCCGCCATGTACCACGCATCCACCGGGGAAACGCATGAACTTGGGATGCAGGGCTTCGAGAGCCTCAGCCAAGTCTCTGCGCAAGCCGTGTCCCTTGTACGTATCTTGCGGCATCAGCGACAACTGGTCTACATCCATCACACCGGGCGTAAGCACCAGCAGACGAAGGGCTGCATCCTTGCAGTCGGCATTGGGCTGAAGGGTACAGGTGTAGGAGGTCCAGCCGTCCTTATCCACCGTGAGGAGGGCATCGGCCAGCAGCACGGTCTCCTTGCCCGGCTTGACCAGAGCTACCCTTACCTGCTTGGCCTTGCCGTCGACATTGCGGGCAAAGAAGGAGAAGTCATAGGAGGCACCTTGCTTGACACTGATGCCATCAAAACCGTGGTTTTCCAGTCCGAAGCCTTTCCATCCGTCGTAGTCGCGATACTCCTTGACGCGCTCGGTTGTAAGCCGCAGATAGTTGGGATTGTTAGGATGGATAGGATCCTGTTGCAAGGCTTGTGCCAGACCCAGGGAGTGACCGGGACGGATGACACGCCAGGCGGTACCAGGCCCCCACCCGTCGCGTTCGGCCAGATTGAACTCAAAGGAGCCGTTCTGCAACAGTTCGGCATACAGGCCACCGTCAGCCGATGAACTGATGTCTTCGAAAAAAATGCCTATCAATTCGTCACTGATAGGTTTACCACCCTCTGGTGCCTTCATGGTTTTCTGCGCCTGCACTGTCAGCGTTCCCGTAGCCAAAAGCAGGGCAATCATAGATTTAGTTACATTCTTCATGGTTCTATTTATTTTAAATTTTGAATGAAAAATAAGCTCTCTTGCGTGGTTTTGTGCTGCTTTTCCCTGCAAATATACAAAAGGCATCGCACATTTTCTACTATCAGACTACACTATTTCGTGAAAAACGTTCACTCTCGGCCAAGGTAAGCATACGTAACAGGACAAAAAAGTAGGTTTATTATTAGGATAATCCTTACTTTCTACGTATATTTGTACGACTTCTGAGGATGGCCGACCTTGGTCGGTCGATTGGCTGACCAAGGTCGGTCAAGTGATTGACCAAGGTCAGTCAATTGGCCGACGTCGTCCGGTCGATATCAGAATAGGTCTTGACAGAGATTAGAATACTATGTATTAACCATTTAAATACGACTTCTATGGCAATCATCTACGACTGGTTTGAAAATCCGAAGCGTGAGGCAGAGGAAGAGACTACCCTGCATGCACGTCCCTGTTTTAACGGCACGGTGAACACGAAGACACTGGCACGACTGATACAGCAACGTTGCTCGCTGACACCGGGCGACGTACTGGCTGTACTGAACGAACTGAACGAGGTAATCGGTTACGAACTGAGGGAAGGCAGACAGGTACACATTGACGGGCTGGGCTATTTTGCACCTACACTGACGGTGGAGGGGCGTGCCACACCCGACATCCCACTGATGAAACGAAACCGCATGGTCCGCTTCAAGGGAGTAGCATTCCGGATGGACAACGAACTGCGCCGGAGCATCGGCTCTACCAAACTGGAGATGACGCGGTGGGAGGCCCACTCGCAAACATCTACTGCCGAGGAACGTGAAAAGCAGCTGGCAGCGTACTTCAGCCAACATGACTTCCTGACGCGACGCACCCTTCAGAGTCTCCTCGGTCTGAAGAAGAGCACGGCGGTAACACTGTTGCAGCAGT
>JBJEHI010000103.1:0-1896 GCA_051875915.1 Bacteroides sp. | reverse complement strand
CCATCGACTACCGCAAGGATGTGGACGGCTTCCACCCCATCAACGTGGGCCGCATGTCCATCGGACTGCCTTGCTACGTTTCCGCTACCCCGAACGGCATCCTCGAACTGCTCAAACGCTATCAGATTGAGACGCAGGGAAAGAAGTGTGTCGTATTGGGACGCAGCAACATCGTGGGCAAGCCTATGGCCACGCTGATGATGCAGAAGGCTTATCCCGGCGATGCTACCGTCACCGTATGCCACAGCCGCAGTAAGGACCTGGTGAAGGAGTGCCGTGAGGCCGATATTATCATTGCCGCCTTGGGACAGCCCAACTTCGTGAAGGCTGACATGGTGAAAGAGGGTGCCGTGGTCATCGACGTAGGTACTACCCGCGTGCCCGATGCCACCCGCAAGTCCGGCTTCAAGCTGACCGGTGACGTGAAGTTCGACGAGGTCTCTCCCAAGTGCTCCTATATCACACCTGTGCCGGGTGGAGTAGGACCCATGACCATCGTGTCACTGATGAAGAATACCTTACTGGCCGGCAAAAAGGCCATTTACCAATAAATAGTATTCAGGGCAGACCTGTGTGTCTGCCCTGAATGCATCCACGGCTACCGCATCCATGAAACGAACTCTCCTGACAGCGGCACTGATACTCTATGGCAGCCTCCTCCTCTTCCCTCAAGAAAGGTTGACGCTGCTGTTTGCGGGGGACCTCATGCAGCATCAGGCGCAGATAGAGTCGGCGCGGCAGCCTGACGGCAGCTTCGATTATCTTTCCTGTTTCTCCCCCGTACGCTCCCTTATTGAGGAGGCCGACATTGCCATCGGCAATCTGGAAGTGACCTTGGCCGGACGGCCCTATAGCGGCTATCCCTGTTTCAGTGCTCCCGACGAGTTCGCTACAACATTGCAGGAGGTGGGGTTTGACGTGTTGCTCACGGCCAATAACCATTGCCTCGACCGAAGTCGGAGAGGGCTGGAACGCACCATCCGTGTGCTTGATTCGTTGCACATCGCTCACCTGGGCACCTATCAGAATCGCTCTTCGCGTTCGGCAAGCTATCCGTTGCTGATAGAGAAGAAAGGTTTTCGCATCGCACTGCTCAACGCCACTTACGGAACCAATGGCTTCGAGGTCACCCCTCCCAATGTAGTCAACTACCTTCATCGTGAGGAGCTGCAGGCTGACATCCGGAAGGCACGCGCCTGGCGTCCCGATGCTATCATCGCTTGTGTGCACTGGGGGGAGGAGTACAGACGGCATCCTTCCAAGGAACAGCGTGCGTGGGCCGAATGGCTGTTGCAGCAGGGTGTCACCCACGTCATCGGTTCGCATCCCCATGTAGTGCAGCCGATGGAACTGCGCACGCAGGGCAGCCGGCAACATGTGGTGGTCTATTCGTTGGGCAACTTCATCTCTAATATGAGCCGGGAAGATACCGATGGTGGTGCCGTCTTTATGCTGGAACTTCAGAAACCGTTTGCCAGCCAACTGTTGCCGCCCTTGTTCCCATGGGACGAGTCGTTGCTGCGTGCCGAAGTCCCCCTCTCTTCCCCCTGTCGTGTCTCCCGCTGCGGATACCGTTTGGTATGGACGGCTCGCCCGGCACTGAGCGGTGCATCCCATTATTCACTTTATCCTGTCGACTCGCCGGCGGTCGGCCGGCTGCCTGCCGAAGCACGCAATCGCCTGGATATCTTTGCCAAACGTTCGCTTGAACTTTTCCGCCTGTACAACCTCCACGTGCCGGCGTGGTAGGAAACTGACAATTCTTACTAAAAATATCTTCCTGAAATTTTGCTAGAACGAAAATAATCTCTATCTTTGCACCGCATTTAGGAAATGCAACAACATGGTGGCTGTAGTTCAGTTGGTTAGAGCGTCAGATTGTGGTTCTGAATGTCG
>JBJEHI010000102.1:0-31421 GCA_051875915.1 Bacteroides sp. | reverse complement strand
GATAGGCGTGCGAGAAGGGTGTCTTGAACTTACCCGCCCGCATGGCCAAGCCCTTGCGCAGCTGCACGTCAAACCAGGCCTGCTGCAACAGGGCGCCGCCACTGGCTGCCGCATTGATGGAGAGGTTGAACGACACCTTGCCAAAAGCCTTGCCGGTAAATCCCAGCACGGCATACGGGATGGAGAATCCCGAATTGGCGACGTTGTCCTGATTGTACGCCTTGTCCAGTCCTTCGTCGTCGTACCAGTTGAAGTGTGCCGCACTCTGCACCAGCAGATAGGGCTTGAAGACAAAGTCTCCATCGGGCGTGGCAATACTGAACCCCTCTCTCCCGGCAAAAGAGACAATGCCGTTTTCGCTCTCTTCTTCGTGTTGGGCCATGGCCTGGAAGGGCAGAAGAAGGGCCATGCACACCCATACTGTTTTTCTGATTGTTCGTTTCATATCCATTATCTTTTCAAGTTTTACATATCAGCGACATATTACACATCTACAAGCCATTATAAGGACTTCAAGAAAGCCAGCAACGCTTCGCGATCCTCCTTGCACATATAGCGGAACAGGTTCTTGCTGGCCTCGGCCTCTCCACCATGCCATAGGATAGCCTCCGTGAAGTTGCGTGCCCGCCCGTCGTGCAGGAAATAGGTATGTCCGTTCACCGTCTCTTGCAGTCCGATACCCCACAGTGGAGTGGTGCGCCATTCGTTGCCGCGTGCCAGACCGCTCACATAGTTATCGTTCAGACCCACGCCCATGATTTCCGAGCCCATGTCGTGCAACAGGAAGTCGGAATAGGGATGGACCGTCTGTCCGCCTAACCAAGGCAGACGGGTGCCGTTGAGCAGCACCGAGCCTTGCGGACGGGTATGCAGGGTGGTGACGTGGCACAGATGGCACTTGGCCTCGTAGAACAGCTGCTCGCCCCGTATCACCTGCGCATCGTTCACATTCCGCCGGGCGGGTACTCCCAGGCTCTGCATATAGAGGTCTACGTCCTCCATATCCTCGGTCGATATATCCAGCTGGGCATACGACAGCCCCATCATACTCCCCTGGTTCACCTGTGCCTGTCCCTCGCATATCTCCTCCGGATAGCGGCTGTTGGTCACTCCCATGTCGCTGCTGAAACCCAGTTCTACGGTCAGGTCGGCATGATGCGCCTTGTTGCCGCTCAGTCCCACGCTGCGCACGCCTCGCTCGCTGATGTAGTTGCACCGTCCGCTGATGCCATATTCGGGGTAATTGCTGCGGGCTGCCAGTGCCTCTATCTCCACGGGATCCAGTGCCATCATGGGTCCCAGTCCTACGTGACGCAGAGGGATGCGCACGCTACAGAAGAGCTCTTCCGGACGGATGCTGTCGGCATACCATTCGGAGATGGTGTAGGTTGGCACACACAGTTCGTAGGGTTCACCGTCGGGGAAGTGGAAGGTTTCCTTCCGATACGTCACCTGTAGCTTGCCCTCCGGCTGTATGCCGTAGATGGCCTGGTCGTGCAACACACGCCCGTAGTCCTGAAAGAAGGCTCCGTTCCGGCGGGTGATATAGACCAGCATCGAGGAGAAGCCGTAGCTGCCCGATCCGCCTTCACTCCACAGGGTAGGCTTGGTACGGCCCGCATTGCGGTGGCAGCTGCCGCAGGAGTAGCCTGCATAGACGGGGCCCAACCCGCCTCCATACTCGTTGCTGCTGGTGCGCACGTCGTCATACAGCTTGTCACCCCGGTTGAAGCGGGTGGCATAGATGCCGCTTACCCAGTCGGCATCCGTATCGTAGGCATAGGAGGAGTGGGTAAAGATGGTCGATGTGCCAGCAGACAACGCATAGCCGGACGGGATGTAAACATCCTGCACAGTCAGCCCCTCGTCCTCGCATCCGGCCAACGCCCCGCCCGCCAGCAGACAGACTGCCAACATGATTGTCGTCGCCTTCATACTCAGTTCACCTGATGTGCCTTGAAGCGGTCGGCGTATGCGGCACCTCCCCGGTAGCTCACCGCCCAATATTGATAGAGGTTCGCGGCATCCTGCTTCAGCAGATAGGCCACTTGCAGCATGTAGTTGCCCCAGCTGGCCGCATTGGCATCGTTATACACCAGGTCGTTGTTGCTGTCCGACGCAGCCACGTCGTTCAGAGTGCGTGCCTGCCCGTTGCGGAAGGCCAGAAACTCCAGCGTGTGAAATCCGCGCACTCCCTGCTTGGCCTCCACGGCATCGTCGCTGTCACCGTCACTCCAGTCCAGATTGTCAAAGTTCCCCGAGTTGAGGATGCGCACGATGTCGTCCTGATCCAGCGGCCAACTGTCCATATTGGGGTCCAGTCCCTCGGCATCTACCGGCCCGAAGAGGAAGGCCTCGCTCGTCTCCCACGGCTGGCGAGCCACTAACCAGGCATCACATACCGCCTCAAAAGCCCGGTTACCGGGAGCCTGACGGAATGCCTGTACGGCCGTATAGAGTGCTTCGTTCTTCTCCTTCAGTTCCTTATAGGTGGGCAGTACCACATGGTCTACATAGTGTGTTATGATGGGATCCAACACCTCATCGCTATTCACGGCAGCCGTCCGCTCGATGTATGCCTTCAGGTCGCCCAGCACTTCCACCAGGTCGGCACAGGCCTGCTGGGCCAGACGGGCCTCGCTGCAATTAATGTTGTTGCGGAAGGGTTGCGGAATGCTCCAGATGGCTTCGGCAGCCCGGCTGATGGCCTCCTTCACCAGCTTGTCTAACGTAGCGTTGTGTGTCTCCACCAGCGTAGCGAGCGAAACGGTAGCGATGCTGCCGTCGCGCGAACCACAATAGGCATTGCGGATGGAATAGATGTTGTTGCGGTAATCCTCGCGTGAGTGCCAGCTGTACCACGACTCTACGGCATAGAGTGCCTCGGTCACTTTGCCTGCGTTGTACTTGTCCAGCGGGTCGCCTATTTTGGTCTCGCCCACTTCGCTGGCTATGTCCACACAGCCATCTATAATCTGTTCGATACAGACGAAGGCCTCACCGGCCGTTGCCTGATTATCCTGATTTTCTCCCTTGTCTTCACTGCACGCAGTCATGACCCATCCACACAGCATGCAGAATGCTGCTGTCCATACATACTTCTTTTTCATATCCATTTGTTATTGTTGTTAATTGATTGATACTTCATTTTGAGAAGAACCATCCGACGTAAGCTACCCCGATGGCCAGCTCATTCTCGCTGTTGTACTTTGACGACCCGAATATCCGTCTGGTCCCTATCTGTCGGGTGGTATAGTCGGCCTTCACCACCAGATTGGGCAAGGCAAACCAGTTGATACCCGCACTCCACTTGCTCACCTGACAGCGGGCATCCATCGTCACGCCGGCTTCTCCCTGCTCCTGCGGATTGTAATACTCGTACCGTACGAAAGGATAGACCACGGGCATCCTACCTTGCACAGGCAGGAGTGCACGTAGGTTGATACCCGCCTCCGCACCGTAGCAAAGGGCCCGGCGGGCCGTCTTGCGCATGGCACCGTGGTGGTAATTGGATTTGTTGGACAACGTCACGCTGCTTACACCGGCCGAATGCCCCATGTAACCGCTAATCAGGTTGGCCCGAGCGGTGAGGTAGCGGTTGCGCAGCTGTGCATCTATCGACCAGATGTACACCGGCACCCGCCCCACAGCCGAATATTTGTAGTCCTTGTCTGCATTGGCCGCCGCATCTCCGCAGTAATACACCGATGCTCCTATCCGCAGACCGGGCACACCTTGATAGTCCAGCCGCAGTACGTAGGCAGGCGAACTGAAGTTGTCGGTCTCAAACAGTCCCTGTTTCCCATCGGCCACCCAGTGGTCACGTCCGAAGCCGTCGGCATTCAGTCCGGCCACTACCAGTGCCTGGTAGCTGAAGCGTCCATATCCCCGTCCCACAGTTCCGAAGAGCTCTATACCCGTCTCGTGCCAGGTGGAGGGGATGATGGTAGTTTCACCCTCGGGACGCGATGTGCCGAAAAAGTGGATGGGCTCATGATGTGCATTGGTCAGTCCCACAGGCAAAATCAGATGGCCGGCCCGTACGTTGATGGCCGGATGAATCAGTCGGGTGATGTGAAACTGTTCCAATGCCACCTCACCGCCTTTCTCCATCTCCGTCTCATACTCCCCGTTTTCCGAGTTTTCCAGTTCGGTCTCCAACCCCACGCCGCCCGACTCGAATTCTATCTCCGCTCCCAGCAGCCAGCGGGAGGAGAACTTATAATCCCATGCCAGCACGAACCGGGGGATGGCAATATCATTCCGATGCGTACGCGAACTTCCGTAAGAGGTACCCGAAAACCGATTGCTATCGTAATCCATAAAACGGCTCAGCATTTCACCGTAGCCCCCGAAACGCAATTGCGTATACTCTTCCGCCTTTGTCGGTTCGGTAGCCCGAAGGTTTCCGTAACAACAGAGGCAGACCGATGCTGCTAATAACTTAAAATTGTTCATTTTTACTCCTATTTTGGTCTGTGCAAAGGTAAATGGAGTGAAAAAATGGGACAATACCTAAAAAAATGTATAATCACACCGACGTTTGAAACGACACTCCATATTTGTAGGTAGAAGAGTGGATTTTTAAGAGAAATTCCGTAATTTTGCGGCCAACAACCAACAAAGATCAGACAAAGAGTATGTCACAAATGAGATTTTATGCTTTACAGGAGCTGGCCAACCGCAGCCCGCTGGAAGTCAACACTCCGTCGAACAAACTGTCAGACTACTATGGGAGTCATGTGTTCGACAAGAAAAAGATGCAAGAATACTTGCCGAAGGAGGCCTACAAGGCAGTGATGGATGCCATAGAGAAAGGTACGCCTATCAACCGGGCGACGGCCGACCTGGTGGCCAACGGCATGAAGAATTGGGCGAAGTCGCTCAATGTCACACACTACACACACTGGTTCCAACCCTTGACCGATGGTACAGCCGAGAAGCACGATGGCTTCATTGAGTTCGGTGAAGGGGGCGATGTGATAGAACGCTTCTCCGGCAAGTTGCTCATCCAACAAGAGCCTGATGCCTCCAGCTTCCCCAACGGCGGCATACGCAATACATTCGAAGCACGCGGTTACACCGCTTGGGACGTATCTTCACCCGCCTTTGTTGTCGATACGACACTTTGTATTCCCACCATTTTCATCTCCTATACAGGTGAAGCACTTGACTATAAGACTCCGCTGCTCAAGGCACTGGCCGCTGTAGACCGCGCCGCCACCGAGGTGTGCCAGCTATTCGACAAGAACATCAGCCGTGTCTATGCCAACTTAGGATGGGAACAGGAGTATTTTCTGGTAGACTTGGCACTCTACAATGCCCGCCCCGACCTCTGTCTGACCGGACGCACACTGATGGGACACTCCTCTGCCAAAGACCAGCAGCTGGAAGACCACTACTTCGGATCCATCCCTCCACGTGTCACTGCCTTCATGAAAGAGCTGGAGATAGAATGTCACAAGTTGGGCATTCCCGTGAAGACCCGTCACAACGAGGTGGCCCCCAACCAGTTCGAGCTGGCTCCCATCTTTGAGAATGTCAATTTGGCCAACGATCACAACCAGCTGGTAATGGACCTGATGAAACGTATCGCCCGCAAACATAAGTTTGTCGTGCTGCTGCACGAGAAACCCTACAGCGGCGTGAACGGTTCGGGCAAGCACAACAACTGGTCGCTTTGCACCGACACAGGCATCAATCTGTTTGCTCCGGGCAAAAATCCGAAGAGCAACATGCTCTTCCTCACCTTCTTAGTGAACGTACTGATGATGGTATACAAGAATCAGGACCTGCTGCGTGCCTCCATCATGAGTGCCGGCAACAGCCACCGCTTAGGAGCCAACGAAGCACCTCCGGCCATTCTCTCTATCTTCCTGGGCAAACAACTTTCATCCATACTCGACGAGATAGCCAGACAGGTGAACAACAGCCAGCTGACAGCCGAAGAGAAACGGACCTTGCAACTGGGGATCGGGCGCATCCCCGAGATTCTGTTAGATACGACCGACCGCAACCGCACCTCTCCCTTTGCCTTTACCGGCAATCGCTTTGAATTCCGTGCTGCAGGCTCTTCGGCCAACTGTGCTGCCGCCATGATTGCCATCAATGCAGCCATGGCCAACCAGCTGAATGAGTTCCGCATCGCCGTAGACAAACTGATGGAAGAGGGGACAAGCAAGGAAGAGGCACTCTTCCGCCTGCTGCAGGAGACCATCATTGCCTCCGAACCCATCCGATTTGAAGGCGATGGCTATTCGGCTGAATGGAAAGAGGAGGCCGCACGACGCGGACTGACCAATATCTGCCATGTACCGGAAGCCCTGATGCACTACATGGACAACCAGTCGCGCAACGTACTGATTGGTGAACGTATCTTCAACGAGACGGAGCTGGCGTGCCGACTTGAAGTGGAATTGGAGAAATACACCATGAAGATGCAGATAGAGAGCCGCGTATTGGGTGATTTGGCCATCAATCACATTGTTCCTACTGCCGTCATCTACCAAAACCGTTTGTTGGAGAACCTGCGCGGACTTCGGGAGACTTTCTCGGCGGAAGAGTACGACCTGCTGAGTGCCGACCGCAAAGAACTGATTCGGGAAATCTCCCATCGGGTGACAGCCATCAAGACAGAGGTACGCGAGATGACCGCTGCCCGTAAAGTGGCCAACCACAAGGAGAGTTTCAAGGAGAAAGCCTTTGCCTACGAAGAGAGCGTCCGCCCCTACCTGGAAAGCATTCGCGAGCACATCGACCACCTGGAGATGGAAATCGACGATGAGATATGGCCGCTGCCCAAGTATAGAGAACTGTTGTTCACTAAATAACAGACCGATGGGCGGCTGTCTCCATCCGCCCGTTTCAGAACAGGAAACAGAGGCACAGCACCTTTCACTTCCCTTGACCGATGGGGAGTAGGTCCTGTGCCTGTATTTTTACATCCGCTTTTTAAAAGGGGACTAACTCCCCGTATAATTCGACAAATCAGCCATTTTTTCAACCCCTTTTGCACAACAATTAACACAATATAGGCAAAATATTCACATTTTTGCCGCAAACTTGCAATAAATCATTTTTTCTTCCTATTTTTGTGCTGTATAACACAGTTTTGCAGCAGTTATGGTTAAAGTAAACTTATCCAACATAGAAGTTTCGGAGCTTATTGCCGACATGTGGCAACCCTTGAATGAGGAACAGCGTGAATGTCTGGCCAACCACTTTATACTCCAAAACTACAAGAAGAATGAGATTATACATTGTGAGGGTGAAACCCCCACCCATCTGATGTGTCTGTTAAGCGGTAAGGTAAAAGTTTACAAGGATGGTGTAGGAGGACGCAGCCAGATTATCCGTATGATAAAGCCCGTAGAGTATTTCGGCTATCGGGCCTACTTCTCTGGACAAGACTATGTAACAGCTGCAGCTGCTTTTGAACCCTCTACCATCTGCCTCATCCCTATGACAACCATCGTCACCCTGCTGAAGCAGAACAACGAGTTGGCCCTTTTCTTCATCAAATTGCTTTCGAATGATCTTGGAATGGCAGACGAACGCACCGTCAGCCTGACACAGAAACACATCCGCGGTCGATTGGCGGAAGCACTGCTTTTCCTCAAAGAGAGCTATGGATTGGAGGAGGATGGCTCAACGCTCAGCATCTATCTGTCGCGCGAGGATCTGGCCAACCTTTCAAACATGACGACCTCGAATGCCATACGTACTCTGTCGCAGTTTGCAACGGAACACCTCATCGCCATTGACGGACGTAAAATCAAGCTCATAGATGAGGATAAGTTAAAAAAAATCAGTAAAATAGGATAAAAAACAAGAAGGGGATATGGTACTCAAGTTGCAGCAAATCTGAAACTTGAGTACTATATCATCATTTTTTAAATCAGCCCCTTTGCAGACAAGAATCGTTCGGCCTCAATAGCAGCCTTGCAGCCACTGGCTGCAGCGGTGATAGCCTGACGATAATGAGGATCGGCAACGTCACCTGCCGCAAAGACACCAGGCACCCTTGTACGAGGCGTGCTACCTTCCGTCACAATATACCCTACTTCGTCCGTTTCAACCCAGGGCTTGAATACATCCGAATTAGGCTTGTGTCCGATAGCCAGGAAAAAACCGTCGATAGCCACGTCGTATCGTTCCTCATCAGCCTGTCCCATTCGTTTCACCAGATGGACGCCTTCTACTCCATCTTCGCCAAACAGCCCAACAGCATTATGCTCGAAGAGCACTTCAATCTTTTCATTGCTCATCACGCGCTCTTGCATGATTTGCGAAGCACGCAAATAAGGCTTGCGTACAATCAGATATACTTTGCGGGCAAGACCAGCCAAATAGACAGCCTCCTCGCAGGCCGTGTCTCCGCCACCTACCACAGCAACCACCTTTTTCCGATAGAAAAATCCGTCACAGGTAGCGCAAGCACTCACGCCCATGCCTGCATATTTCTTCTCATCATCCAGTCCCAAGTATTTGGCTGTAGCTCCTGTGGCGATAATCAAAGTCTCGGTTTCTATCACCTTGCCATCATCCATGGTCACTTTGTAGGGAGCCTGCCCCAGGTCGGTAGCCGTCACAATGCCGTTGCGCATATCTGCTCCGAAACGTTCGGCTTGTTTGCGCAAGTCTTCCATCAGTTCCGGACCGGCAATGCCTTGCGGATAACCGGGAAAGTTCTCCACGTCAGTTGTGGTAGTCAGCTGCCCTCCGGGCTGCAAACCGGCATAAAGCACCGGCGAAAGATTGGCACGTCCGGCATAGATGGCCGCCGTATAGCCGGCGGGACCGGATCCGATAATCAGACATTTTACTTTTTCTGTTTCCATATCATGCAGTTATTAGGATTTATAGTCAGTTGAAAAGTTCCGTTTCATCGCAGGTCTACCACCTCGGCCATCGGATACTCCTTCGGTTCGAAGCGGAAGTCCCCTTCGGTATACGTCTGTCCGTCTTCAAACGAATCAATCACAATCAGCACTGTTCCTCCTCCCCGTTGCGCCATGCTGATGCGGGCGGGGCGGCCATTCTCTTTCGAGACATATAGAATGATGCACTGCAGTTCCTGCTGTCGGTCTTCGGCCGTCAGCACCACCTTGTGACATCCGTTGAAGGCAGGATTGTCCACCTTTCCCAACTTCAGCTTATACCTTTTTTTATAGAGGGAAAGCCAAGCGTAGGGATTGAGTGCCTGCAGCTCTTCCGATGTAGGCTCCGAGATGTTCACCTCCTCGCTGGAGGGCAGATAGGTCCATTGCGTATGTCCATCAAACCAAGTGATGGTGCCCCCTGCCTCCAGACGGAACCGCTCTCCCTGTAGACAGATGCAACCGGTCTGTCGGTCACCATCGGATGTCTGCACGGTAAATAAAGCCTTCACACCTCCCGCAGAGCGAATGGCTTCAGCTGTACGGTCAAGTATCTCCTGAGCCGATTCCTGTTGCGCCCAGAGCGGCATGCAGCCGGTACAAAGCAAAAGGCAGAGCCACATCCAATATCCAATCCTTTTCATATTACGATTTATTTGGTGAATCTATTACTGTTTACGACTGCAAGTTGTTCAGCCGTTGTTCCAAATCCATTTCATCTACACAGAATACTTCGCGTGGCTTACTGCCCTGTGCAGGCCCCACAATACCAGCCTTCTCCAGTTGGTCCATTAGGCGTCCGGCGCGATTGTATCCGATGGAGAACTTTCGCTGTATCAACGAGGTAGAACCTTGCTGATGTACTACAATCAGGCGGGCAGCTTCCTCAAAGAGCGGATCCAGATGTCCCATATCCACTTCCGACAAATCATTGCCTGAATCATTGGGATCCACATATTCAGGTAGATAGAATGCGGTAGGATATCCCTGCTGGATGGCAATGTATTTGGTAATCTCTTCCACTTCGGGGGTATCGATAAAGGCACACTGCACACGTACCGGATCACCGCCCTGCGAGAAGAGCATATCGCCCCGCCCAATCAGCTGGTTGGCTCCCGGACGGTCAAGGATGGTGCGCGAGTCTATCATCTGCATGACACGGAATGCAATACGAGCCGGGAAGTTCGCTTTGATAGTACCTGTAATGATGTTGGTAGTAGGGCGTTGGGTAGCAATGACCATGTGGATGCCCACGGCGCGGGCCAGCTGAGCAATACGGGCAATCGGCAGCTCTACATCCTTGCCTGCCGTCATAATCAGGTCACCGAACTCATCAATAACCACCACGATGTACGGCATGAACTTGTGCCCTTTCTCCGGATTCAGGCGGCGTTCGATAAACTTCTGGTTATACTCCTTGACGTTACGAACATGGGCAGCCTTCAACAAATCATACCGTGTGTCCATCTCCACACAAATCGAGTTCAAGGTCTGTACGACCTTGGTCACGTCGGTAATGACAGGTTCCGCCTCATCCGGCAGTTTGGCCAAAAAATGGTTCTCAATCACCGAATAGATGCTGAACTCCACTTTCTTGGGATCGACCAGTACAAACTTCAGTTCCGACGGATGTTTCTTATAGAGCAGCGAGGTGATGATGGCATTCAGTCCCACAGACTTACCTTGTCCCGTGGCACCGGCCACCAGAATGTGGGGCATCTTAGCCAAATCCACCATAAAGACCTCATTAGTGATAGTCTTACCCAAGGCAATAGGCAATTCGAAGGTTGATTCCTGAAACTTCTTGCTACCAATGATGCTCTGCCCGGAGACAATCTTCGGATTGGCATTGGGCACCTCTATACCGATGGTACCTTTACCCGGTATCGGTGCAATGATACGGATGCCCAGTGCGGCCAGATTCAAGGCAATGTCATCCTCCAGTCCTTTCACTTTCGAGATGCGGATGCCTTGTTCCAATGTGATTTCATAGAGCGTCACCGTAGGACCGACCGTCGCCTTGATGCTGCTCACCTCGATACCAAAACTACGAAGGGTTGATACGATGCGATCCTTGTTGGCTGTCTGTTCAACCATATCAATGGAAGGAGCGTCATCGTCAAAATGCTTCATCAGGTCAATGGTGGGGAAATGGTAGTTCTCCAAGTCAAGACGTGGATTGTATGGTTCCATATCCGGAGCCCGGTATTCATCCTCTTCGGCAGCCTCCACCTCAAAAGCAGGTTCCTGAGGGGCTGCCTCTTCCTCAAAAGGGGAAGAGGGCTCAGACTCCGGTGTATCAATGGTCATGGGCACCTCTACATCCTCCCCAACCTTACGCTTTGCCTGTTCATTCACTTCCAACGTGATTTCCGTAGTCGGTTTCTCTTCTTCCGCCTTCTCCTCTGTTGCTTCAAACGGCACGCTCGGTTCCGTTTCCACAGGGACATCCTTCTTTCGTCCCTTTACTGTCCATGAGTCAGTAAACTCCTCGGGGACCTCCCCTTCTGCCACCTGAGATGTCTCCGACGAAGTGGGTTTGCTCTTCGGTTTCCGCTTCATAAAGCTGAGTCGGAACACTCCACGTAGCCAATCAATGGTACGAGCACTGATATAGATAAAGTAACAGAGAGCCGTTGCCAGCAAGATAAGCCAAACACCCGGTGCTCCCACCTGCGATGCCAACCAGCGGCTTACATTATAGCCGTGCAAACCGCCCAGATAGATAAAGGAACTTTCGTATTGTGCCTGAAAGGCAAAGCCGAAAAAGAGCGAGAACCATATAAGCAGTAGCGAACAGGAGATGAACCAACGCCACAAGCGAATAGCGCGCACCCGCATCAGCTTCAAACCAGCCACTGCCAAGAATATCAGGATGAAGAACGAAGCAATGCCAAAGCAGTCGTTAATCAGATAGCTGGCCAGCTGGGCTCCCCGACTGCCTGCATAGTTCTTCACACCATTGTCGGTGGCGGCCAATTCCTGCGCCGTGCTGCCATCAATGATGCTTTGGTCGGCTGCTCCCGTTACGAAGAAGGAGGAGAAAGCCAGCAGCAAATAGACTGCAAAGATAACCAATAGCAGTCCTACAATGAAGCGGAACGTTTCGTTCTTGAAGGCGCCCATCACCCGTTTTCCAAACCAAGGCTTGCCGGCCTCTCTCTGCATATTTCTTTCCGTTGAACTATTTTTCTTTGCCATAACCATATATTGAAAAAGTATCGGACGCAAAAGTAATAAATTAAAATCACCCACGCAACAACGTAACGTTGCAACGTGGGTGATTTGTTTTCACACAGAGGAGAGTTCCCCCTGTCTATGAACGGTTATTCCAATTCGACAGCGTTCTCTATAGGCATCAGAATGAACGTAAATTCGTAGTCGGCATAAGGCACCTGATACTCCGGGCGGGTAATGCGTCTCCAGCTGTCCTCGCAGCCCAATCCAGCCTGTTTCAGGTCAATGCAGAGATTGGTCAGATTGGCCTCTTCCACCTCAGGAGAGTGTCTCTGATCCTTCTCCAAACCCTCGTCTAACGAATCGATGGTGTAATGCAATGCCGATGCCGAGAAAGGTGCTGCAGCTACAATCCGAAGGCCACGGCCGGCAGGGTTCAGCATTTTCCACCAGCGGATATCCGTCTTGTTACCATTCTCTTGTGGACGGATATAGGAGTAGAACTGTTCGGCTACGCTCTGACGATAAATCCCCAAATCCGTACAATGGTTGCGGTCGGCATAGTTTTCCACGGGGCCACGTCCATAATACTCAATGGTTTCAAACGAGCGGGGCATAGGCATCTGCATACCGAAGCGGAACAGATTGGAGACCGTGGCATTCTTGTCGGTCGTCATTTTCTGAGTCACCTTTACCGCACCGCCGTTGTTGATGGTGTAGGTCAGGTTCAGTACAGCCGATACAGCAGGCATCTCGTAGGCAGCCTCTATCACCACCTGTTTTTCCTCTGTCCGTTGGTTCAGCGAGGTGAGTTTCAACTCCGGATTCTTCCATACGGCATATTTACGTTGCAAGTTGGCTCCCAGGTCATTGTCAGTCGGAGCACGCCAGAAGTTAGGTGTCAATGCCTCGCCCTCTTGAATCATCTCCACACCGTTCACTACATACCTGCTTAAGAATCCGTTATGTCTGTCAAACTCGGCCGTGAAGCGTTCACCGTTCACGATGAGGTAGTTCTTGTCATTTTCATTCACTACAGGTGCCACCGTCTCCACGTTGCTCCGTTCACAGTTCTTCAAATCCATGGAAGGAGCCTTGTAGGCATTCACTACCAACTGGTTCTTGGCCACTACATGTCCGGCAGGCACCAAACCCTCACGGTTCTTCTGTTTATAGGTTACATTCAGCAACCATTCGGTGCATTGGCAGGTTTTGCCTAAATCCAATTTTATTTTGGCAGTCTGTTGGGGTGCTACATTCAAATGGTCCACCCTACCTGTACGCACTACTTTTCCACCTTTCAACAATTGCCATTCCATATAGTAAGCCGAAAGGTCGCGGAAGAAGTTTTCATTGAATATGCTGATTTCACCTTGTTGCAGGTCTACAGCCGAGGTCCAGATGTTCTGATAGATATGTCCAACTTCGTACATGTGTGGATTGGGCACACGGTCGGGGCTGATCAGACCGTTGTCGCAGAAGTTGTTGTCACTGGCATCGAAGCGGTTGAAGTCGCCACCGTATGCATAGATGGTCTTCCCGTTCTTACTTGTCCAACGTACCGACTGGTCTACAAAGTCCCAAATAAATCCGCCCTGATACTTGGGGTACTTGCGGATGAGATCCCAATACTCCTTGAAGCCGCCCTGCGAATTACCCATGGCGTGGGCATACTCACATTGTATCAGAGGCATCTGGTATGTATCATCCTTGCAGTAAGCTTCACATCCGTCGTAGCCCAGGTACATCGGACAGAAGATGTCCGTTTTCCCATCTTTGCGTGCCTGCTCATATTGCACGGCACGGCTGGAGTCTTCGGCCTTCACCCAATCGTAAGCGGCTTCAAAGTTCTCTCCATAACCGGCTTCGTTGCCAAGCGACCAGAAGATGATGCTGGGGTGGTTGTAGCCGCGCTGCACATTGCGTTGGTTACGCTCCAAATGCGCTTTCTTGTAGGCCGGATTTTTAGCCAAGGTACGCTCTCCATACCCCATACCGTGGGATTCCACATTGGCCTCAGCCACCAGATAGATACCGTATTGGTCACATAGGTCGTACCACAGGTTGTCATCGGGATAGTGGCAGGTGCGCACGGCGTTGATGTTGAACTGCTTCATAATCTGTATATCCTGCATCATCCGCTCCGGTGATACGACATAACCTCCGTCGGGATCCAGTTCGTGGCGGTCAGCTCCCTTGAACAGTACAGGCTGGCCGTTCACCAGCAACTGGGCATTCTTCAACTCAATCTTCCGGAATCCCACCTTGACAGGAATTACCTCAGAAGCACCCTGCATGGTAGCACGAAGCGTATAGAGGTACGGAGTCTCTGCCGTCCACTTCTGCGGATTCTCCACATCCATACGTACCGTTCCGTTACCGTTGGCCGTTGCGGTAGCCACCTGTTTGCCGGCGGCATCCAATAGTTCCAGATTGACCTTCCCTCCGCCCTTCAACGTCAGTGTCACATTCAGCGAACCGTTCTTGTAGTTTTCGTCCAAGTCGGGAACTACACGAATGTCCTCCACACGCTTCTTGTCACGGGCATAGAGGTAGCAGTCACGCCCCACACCGCTGTAGCGGAAGAAGTCCTGATCCTCCAGATAAGTGCCGTCGCACCAACGGAACACCTGGAAGGCGATGAGATTCTTCTGCCCCGGTTTCAGATAGGGAGTCAGGTCAAATTCAGCCTCCAGTTTGCTGTCCTCGCTATATCCTACATAGCGGCCGTTCACCCAAAGATACATATTGGAAGTTACCGATCCGAAGTGGGCGATAACATCTTTCCCCTTCCATGAGGCAGGCACCACAATCTCACGCCGATACGAGCCTACGTGGTTGTTGGCTGTGGGCACCATAGGCGGGTTGTTTTCAAACTGACTCCGCCAGGCATAGCCCACGTTCACATAAATGGGGTCACCATACCCGTTCAGTTCCCATACGGCAGGCACTTGCAGGTCATTCCATCCCTTGTCGTTGTAATCCGTTTTCCAGAAATCAGTAGGACGGGCATCAGCATCCTTCACCCAGAAGAACTTCCAGGTTCCGTTCAGCGTCATAAAGTTGGTGGATTTCTCCTTCACCCCACGGGCTGCAGCATCAGCCGATTCGTAAGCGAAGTAACTGGTGTGCATCGGCGCACGGTTCACGGCATTGACCGCCGGGTCAAGCCATTCGTTAAAGGACTGGGCAGAAGCCGTCAGAGCAAAGGCTGTCAGCAGTCCGGTCAGCAGTTGTTTTTTCATAAATATGATATTTATAGTTACATTGATCAATCTCGACGACCGTTTCTATTTACAGATGCAAATATAAACAAAGTTCGTTATAAAAAGACGCTTTTCCCGGTTTATTTCTGTCATAGATGTGAAATCATCGCATCGTTTCATGCGCAACCTGACACCCGCTATTTTGCAGAATAAATCCATATCTTCGTCCTCTTTGTTGGTTTATTCTGTAAAAAGCCGTACATTTGACCACATGATTCAATTATAAACCTATGTACAATCAATGAAAAAAACTATGATGTTCAAAAAGATGCTCGCCTGTCTGGTCTTCGCCTTTACACTGCCAGGCATGGCACAACACATTCCGACCTTGGAGGAGGCTGCTTACGGTGGACTCATCCGTACACAAGGCGGCAGTTACGTAAATTGGTTGCCCGATGGCAATCACTATTCCAAAACCGAGCGGAGAGACGACGGCATGTATGAGGTAGCCTCGTACAGTGCCGCAAACGATGAGCGCAACGTACTCATTACCGCCGAGCAGCTAATCAATCCCGCCACCGGCAAGCAGTTGCGGGTGCGTAGCTTTCAGTTCGATGCTACCGGCCGTCAGGTGCTGATTTACACCAACACCCGTCGGGTGTGGCGTTACGATACGCGCGGTGACTACTGGGTGCTCAACCTCTCCACAGGTCACCTGCAGCAGTTGGGTAAGGGACTGCCCGAAGCCACCTTGATGTTTGCCAAGTTCGCTCCGCAAGGCGACCGTGTAGCCTACGTCTGCCAAAACAACATTTATGTGGAGAACTTGTCGGACGGTCGCCGTGTGGCCGTCACTACCGATGGCACCGATGAGATTGTCAACGGCACCTTCGACTGGGTGTACGAGGAGGAGTTCGGTTGCCGTGACGGTTTCCGCTGGAGCCCCGACGGCAACAGCATTGCCTACTGGCAGAGCGATACGAAGGGTACCGGCTGGTTCCCCATCATCAACAATGTAGACTCTCTCTACCCCACCATCCAGCGTTTTCCATACCCGAAAGCCGGTACACAGAACTCAGCTGTCAAGGTGGGCACGGTGCCGGCGCAAGGAGGCATCACCACCTGGATAGAATTGCCCGGTGATGCCCGCGAGCATTACATTCCCCGTATGGAGTACATCCCCGATAGCGACGAGCTCTTCATCCAACAGATGAACCGGGCACAGAATACCAATCGGGTCTGGATTGCCCGCACAGGTGAATCGACAGCCGAGAACATCTTCACTGACACGGACGAGGCTTGGTTGGAGACCAACGACCAAGTCAGCTGGTTAGAAGGGAACAAATGGTTCACCTGGCAGAGCGAACGGAACGGATGGCGCCACCTGTATCGTGTAAGCCGTGACGGCAAGCAGATACTTCCCATCACGCAAGGCGACTTCGACGTTGTCAGCGAAGAGGGTATGGATCTGAAGAAAGGCTTGGTCTACTTCATCGCTTCGCCCGACAATTATACGCAGCGCTACCTCTATCAAGCCCGTCTCTTCGGAAAGGGAGAGGTCAAACGCCTCAGCCCAGCTGACCAAAGCGGACAACACCGCTACAGCATCTCACCCAACGGACGCTGGGCCATGCACACCTTCAGCAATGCGCAGACACCGCCCGTCATCGACCGCATCAGTCTACCCACCCACAAACGGGTAAAGCTCATTACGGACAATGCGGAGGCTCTCCGGCAGTTTCAAGCCATGGGATTGCAGCCCAAAGAGTTTGTCAAGGTACGCTCTGGCGAGCTGTTGCTTGATGCATTCATGATTAAGCCGGTGAATTTCGACCCTAACAAAAAATACCCCGTCATCATCGATGTCTATGGCGAGCCGGCCAGTGCTACCGTAGAGGACGTTTGGCAAGGTGGAAGTCCCTGGCACCAATATCTGGCCAACTTAGGCTATATTGTGGTGAGCATTGAAAACCGGGGTGCCAATACGCCGCGCGGACGCGAATGGCGTAAATGCATCTATGGCGAAGTCGGCACCTTTGCCAGTCAAGACCAGGCACGGGGCATCCAAGACCTGGCCCGCCAGTATGCCTATATCGACCTGAACCGCATCGGTATCACCGGCTGGAGCGGCGGAGGCAGCCAGACACTGAACTGCATGTTCCGCTATCCCGACGTATTCCACACAGGCATTGCCGTAGCTTTCGTGGCCGACCAGCGTCTTTACGACACTATCTATCAGGAACGTTATATGAACACGCCCCAAGCCAACCCCGACGGGTATCGCAAAGGCTCTCCCATCTCCTATGTCGAAGGGCTGAAGGGCAATCTGCTCCTTATTCACGGAACGGGTGACGACAACGTACACTACCAAAGCTGCGAACGGTTGGTCAACGAGTTGGTTCGTCTCGGGAAAATCTTTTCACAGATATCCTACCCCATGCGTTCGCACAGCATCAACGAACGCGAAGGTACTACGCTCCATTTGCGTAAGACAATGGCCGACTACTGGCTGAAGCATCTACCTGCGGGCGGACGATAAGACAAATAGGGGGGTGTACCAAATACTGAATTTTGATACACCCTTCTTTTATATTTGACAGCATGTTATGAAAGGTCTGTTAGGATTTTGATACACCCTAACCGCACGCGGAGAATTGTCGCAGCACCCCTCACGCACCCGCACACAGAATGCAAAAGAAAGACGTCTCCATTTCGCTTCTGTACGTCTGTGCGGTATTAACAAACGTTAATTCCGCAGGCTGATTTCCGTCCGCTATTGATAGTATAGGGGTGTTTTCGTACTTTTGCGGTGCTGCCGTTCGGAAAGCGAAAGCAAACCCGGGTCACCGGCGCTTTGCCTGACTCTGGCGAATGACTGCAACACAATGAATCCATTTACTGATTAACAGAACTACTATCATGAGAAAGCTGAAAGCGGTGGTCATTACGTTGATAATGGCCGTATGCTGCCTGAAGGCCAATGCACAGGCAGCCGAAAATCTCAATCTGAACAATGTCGTACAGCCACCCTACCATTGCTATGGACGATTGGCAGACGGTTGTCCCAATGCCGAGCGGCTGGGCTGGAAGGTAGGCGTACAGTCCTACACCTTCCACAAGTTCACCTTCTTTGAAGGCATCGACCTGACCCGCGCCTTGGGGCTGCACTATATCGAAGCCACCATCGGATCACGCATCACGAAGGAGAGCGACCAGAAGATATATGCCGGTATGCCGCGCGAGTGGATGGACCGCATCAGGCAGAAGCTGGCGGAAAGCGGGGTAGAGTGCCGTTCCATCTATTACTGGATGGACGGAAGTGGTGAAGGGTTTGAGGAAGTCGTCCGCTTTGCCAAGGAGATGGGGTGGATGATTGTCACCGACCCCAAGCGTGCCGACCAGGGAGGAAAGCCGGTGTCGTACTATGAGGAGATTCTGGACAGGCACGGCGTGAAGATGGCCTTCACCAACCACCCCAAGGGGGCGGCATACTGGAATCCCGACTTCACCGTGGCCGACACCCAGCAGTGTGGACCGAGCATCGGCGCATCCGTTGACATCGGTCACTATATGCGCGGAGGCTTTGATGCCTACGAGATAGTCCGGCGCTACATCGGCATCGGCAAGATGTTCCACTTCCACCTGCGTGACATCAGCGAGCGCGGACCGCACGGTCTGGACGTACCTTGCGGCAGCGGGCAGGCACGCATCGGAGAGATTCTTCAGGCCATCAACGATGCCAAGGTGAGGCCGCTGGTGATGCTGGAGTATGAGCACGACTTTGACAACCCCATGCCCTACCTGATACAGAGCGTGAACTACATCAACGAGGTGTGCGGACGCCTCATCCAGGCCAACGAGCGGAAGGCACAGCGGGGCAATCCCGTCCGCCTCTATGCCCATACGGCACAGATAGCGCCTGACATGCAGCTGCAGGAGAACGGAGAGCAGGCAACCATCCATGGCTGGAACAAGCCAGAACAGTGCATCCGCTGGACCACCCGTCTGAAGCCGGGCAACTACCAGGTGCGGCTGCGCTATGCACAGCCCTATGCCGGGTCGGCTGTTACGCTGACTGCCGGCGGCGAGGAGCTGGCATCGCTCATCCCGTCCACCTTTACCTGGTACGACTATACGGATCAGCCGTTGGGTGTCATCCGCATCAGTCGTGAGGGCGAGACGACACTGACCCTACAGGGCATACAGAACGGCATTCGGCGCGACAAGCAGAGTGGAAAACTGTTGCAGGATGAGGCGCTGCCCGATGTGCATGTGCTGACGCTTGTTCCTACCGCTATGGAGGCGACCTCACAGTCGGTCGACATCATCAAGCAGTTCCGAGGGGAGCGGCTATTCAATGGAAAGGATTTCGAGGGTTGGGAAGGAAATAGCGAAGGAGCCTTGTCGCACTTCCGCATCACAAAGGGAGCTATCGTAGGCGGTAACCTGAAGGAAGACCTGCCGCACAATCAGTTCGTGCGTACCATCAAAGCGTATCGCGACTTTGAGCTGCATCTGAAGTACAAGGTGGTGGCTACTGACGACAGCTACAACGGAGGCGTGCAGCTTCGTAGCGTGCCCTCCGCTGTCCCCGAAGAGCCTTATGAAATGGTAGGTTATCAAGCTGACATCATCTCCTGGAGGAGTGGCGCACTCTATGACGAAAGCCGCCGGCGGACTTTCCTCGGTATGCCTGCCGCCACGCCTGCCGGCTACAGGGCGGACGTGTGGAACGACTACGTCATCCGATGCGAAGGTCCGCGTGTACGCATCTGGCTGAACGGTGTGAAGACCACCGACTACATCGATCCGTTCACTCGAAACCCCTTCGAGGGCATCGGAACCATTGCTCAGGAGGGCTTCATCGCCCTGCAGATTCACGAAGGCAAAGCCTGTGAGGTATGGTATAAGGATATCTATCTGGAAGAACTGGATGCTGCGGAGTGAGAGTGCATGACATCCAACCTGCGTGCCCGCCCCGGGCATGACTGGCCGGGCGGACACAGGCAGGGGAACAGGAAAGGGTCAACCCTGACGGAAACGCTGGGCCTGCTCGGCTATCAGGTCAGCATCGTCAAAGTAGTTGATTTTCATGGCGCGGCGCACCTCGTCCAGCGTGGCGGCGGCGGCCTCGCGGGCATCGGCACAGCCATGCTTCAGCATGCCGTAGATGGCGGGGATGTCCTTCTCGAACTCCTTGCGGCGTGTACGGATGGGCTCCAGCGTCTCCTCCATGATGGCATTCAGGAACTTCTTCACCTTCACGTCGCCCAGTCCGCCGCGGCGGTAGTGCGCCTTCAGTTCGTCCAGGTTGGGGTATTCGGGCAGGTAGAGGCCGAAGTGCTCGGGGCGGCAGAAAGCATCTAAGTAGGTGAACACGGTATTGCCCTCTATCTTGCCGGGGTCTTGTACACGCAAGTGGTCGGGGTCGGTGTACATGCTGCGAATCTTCTTCTGCACCTCGTCGGCTGTGTCCGATAGATAGATGCAGTTGCCCAGGCTCTTGCTCATCTTGGCCTTGCCGTCGGTGCCGGGCAGGCGCAGGCAGGCGGCGTTGTCGGGCAGCAGTATCTCGGGCTCCACCAGCGTCTCGCCATAGATGTTGTTGAAGCGGCGCACTATCTCGCGTGCCTGCTCCAGCATCGGCTCCTGGTCCTCGCCCACAGGTACCGTGGTGGCCTTGAAGGCGGTGATGTCGGCTGCCTGGCTGATGGGGTAGGTGAAGAAGCCCACAGGGATGCTGGTCTCAAAGTTGCGCATCTGTATCTCGGTCTTCACCGTCGGGTTGCGTTGCAGGCGGCTCACGGTCACCAGGTCCATGTAGTAGAAACTGAGTTCGCACAGTTCGGGTATCTGCGACTGGATGAAGATGGTACACTTCGCGGGATCCAGTCCGCAGGCCAGGTAGTCCAGCGCTACCTCGATGACGTTCTGGCGCACCTTTTCGGGGTTGTCCATATTGTCCGTCAGTGCCTGTGCGTCGGCTATGAATACAAACATTTTCTTGTAGTCGCCGGCATTCTGCAGTTCGACTCTTCTTCTCAATGAACCTACAAAGTGTCCGATGTGTAGGCGTCCTGTGGGGCGGTCGCCCGTCAGGATGATTTTTTCTTTTGCCATATCGTTCTTATTATCTTATTTGTTTTTCTTCGTATGTACCGAGGCGGGCTATCCGCCAACTCCGTGCAAAGATAGTGCAAATTGAGAGAAGAACTTTCATGCTTGCATGAAAAAGTTTTTCCGAGATGCAGCCTATCTTATGAAAAGATAGTGTAATTTAAAAGAAGAACTTTCATGCTTGCATGAAAAAGTTTTTCCGTGATGCGCCATCGGTTGCAGTGAGGTGCATGTCGGCGGACGTTTTTGCCGAACATTTGGAGGGGGAAGGTTGTTCGTAAGGTAAAAGCAGCTGCAAGTAAATAATAAACTGAATTGTATATCAACTAAACGTATCGTTATGGGAACTAAACTGAAAAAAGAGAAGAGGGCTTTTCGGGGCATCCGATCGGCCGGATGGGTCATTGCCGCCTGTTTTGCGATGGCCGTACTGTTCTATCTGTTCGTCTTGGGCAATCCTGCCAATTTTGTCAACGGCGATCCCAACAACCATCCCTTGCCGGGCAACTTCCTGGGCACCATCTACAAGGGAGGTTTCATCGTCCCCGTCATACAGACCTTGCTGCTCACGGTGATAGCCCTGAGCATCGAACGCCACATTGCTCTGCGTGCGGCCTTCGGAAAGGGAAAGTTAGTGACCTTCGTGGCCGCCATCAAGGGGGCACTGGAGGCGGGTGACATGGGGCTGGCGCAGCGGTTGTGTGATGCGCAGCGCGGCTCGGTGGCCAATGTGGTGGGCGCGACGCTGAAGAAGTATGCCGAGATGGAGCACGACGGTCACCTGGGCAAGGAGCAGAAGCTGCTGGCCATACAGAAGGAGCTGGATGAGGCTACCGCGTTGGAGTTGCCCATGATGGAGCAGAACCTGCCCATCATTGGTACTATTACTACGCTGGGCACGCTGATGGGACTGCTGGGCACGGTGATAGGTATGATACGTTCGTTTGCCGCATTGGCAGCCGGGGGTACGGCTGACTCGATGGCACTGTCGCAGGGAATCTCGGAGGCGCTCATCAATACAGCATTCGGCATCCTGACGGGTGCGCTGGCGGTCATTTCATACAACTATTATACGCACCGCATAGACAAGCTGACCTACAGCCTCGATGAGATAGGTTTCTCCATTGTGCAGACGTTTGCTGCCAAACATAGCGGACAGATGTCCGCCTAAAACGTGCGAGGGTATGGGAAGAGCGAAGATAAAGAAGAAAAGCACGTTCATCGACATGACGGCGATGAGCGATGTGACAGTGCTGTTGCTCACCTTCTTCATGCTGACCTCCACCTTCGTGAAGAAGGAGCCAGTGACTGTACGTACCCCCGACTCGGTATCCGAGATAAAGATTCCGGAGACGGATATCTTGCAGATACTGGTGGACAAAGAAGGAAGGGTCTACCTCAGCATGGACAAGCAGACCGACCTGCGGCAGACGCTGGAGGCGATGGGCGAGGAATATGGAGTGGCGTTCAGCGAGGACGAGAAGAAGGCATTTGCCCTGACGCCCGTCTTCGGAGTGCCGATGGCGCAGATGAAACGCTTCCTTGCCTTGCCGTCGGACCGGCAGGATGCGCTGCTGAGGCAGGAGGGCATCCCTGCAGACACCACAGACAACCAGTTCAAGGCCTGGGTACGACATGCCCGTGCGGCCAACGCCGGCTTGCGTATCGCCATCAAGGCGGATGCCGACACGCCGTATGCCGTCATCAGGCACGTGATGAACTCGCTGCGCGACCTGCGTGAAAACCGCTACAACCTGATTACCTCGCTCAAGGCAGGCGAGTAGCTACAAATTTAAAAACTGAAAATCAGAGACACTATGGCTGAAATACAAGAAAAGGATAATCGAAATAACGGGAAGAGCAGGCAGCGCAAGATGAATATCCGCGTGGACTTTACGCCGATGGTGGATATGAACATGCTGCTGATAACCTTCTTTATGCTCTGTACGTCGCTCAGCAAACCGCAGACCATGGAAATCAGTATGCCGAGCAACGACAAGCGCATCACCGAGGAACAGCTGACCAAGGTGAAGGCTTCGCAGGCCATCACCTTTCTGCTGGCACCCGGCAACCGCCTCTTCTACTACGAAGGAGAACCCGCCTACGAGGAGCCTGCTTCGCTGAAGGAGACTACCTACGAAGCCGACGGGGCGCGTGCCATGCTGCTGCAACGCAATGCACGGGCGGTGGCGCAGGTGAACGAGCTGAAGCGTCAGCGTCAGGCACTGGAGCTGACGGATGAGGTATACAAGGAACGGCTGGCCGAGGTAAAGGATGGCAAGGAGAATCCTACGGTCATCATTAAGCCGACCGACCAGGCCTCGTATGCTAACCTGATAGACCTGCTGGACGAGATGCAGGTGTGCAGCATCGGCAGATATGTGATTACCGACCTGACGGAAGGTGACCAGATGCTGCTGGCTGCTGCAAACAGTATGGACAAACCTCTAATTCAATAGCGTATGACATCTATCGACTTAAGTTCAGAAGCATGGCGCAACCTGGTGTTTGCACATCGCAACCGGGCCTATGGAGCCTATCGGCTGAGGGAGACGGCTCCGATGCGCCACCGCACGGCCTTGCTCAGTGTACTGCTGATGGTGGGAGGCGCGTCGCTCTTGTCGCTCTGCCTGAAGAGAGACACTGTCCGCCAGAAGATGGTGATGGTAGAGGTGACGACCCTGTCGCAGCTGGAGCCGCCTGTTGTCAGGCAACCCGAGATGAAGCGGGTGGAACCGCAGGCACCTCCACCGCCGGCACTGAAAAGCTCCATCAAGTTTACGGCACCGGTCATCAAGCAAGATGCGGAGGTGGGTGAAGAGGACGAAATCAAAAGCCAGACCGAACTGACGGAGAGCAAGGTGGCCATCTCCATTGCCGACGTGAAGGGCAACGACGAAGAGCATGGGCAGGACATTGCCGACGTAGGGCAGCTGGTGGTGGACGAACCGCCTCCCCCAGAGCCGGAGCAGGTGTTTGATATGGCCGAGGAGATGCCCGTCTTCCCCGGCGGGACGGCCGAACTGATGAAGTATGTGGCCAAGCAACTGCGCTACCCCGTCGTGGCGCAGGAGAACGGGGTGCAGGGACGGGTCACCTGCCAGTTTGTGGTGGATAGCGACGGACAGGTGCGCGACGTGCAAGTGGTACGCTCGCTCGACCCCTATTGCGACAAGGAGGCCGTACGGGTGCTGCTCTCGCTACCGCGCTGGAAACCAGGTCGTCAGAACGGGAAGGCCGTCTCCGTGAAGTATACGCTGCCCATCGTGTTCCGACTGCAATAGTGTTAAATAGTGTTCACGCCCTGCATTATTTCCGCTATTGTGGAGGCTCCTCTCAAAAATTCCCTCTATATTTGCAGTGTACTATTGAACTAATACACTAATAATATAGAATATGATTCAAGTAAAAGAGATTTCATTTGCCTATCATCGGAAGCAACGGGTGCTGGACGGTTTCTCGCTCTCGTTGCAGCCGGGGCGGGTGTATGGCCTGCTGGGCAAGAACGGAGCCGGCAAGTCTACGCTGCTCTATCTGATGAGCGGGCTGCTGGTGCCTGCCTGCGGACAGGTGCTCTATCGAGGCGTGGACGTGCGTCGTCGTCTGCCGCAGACGCTGGGCGACCTGTTTCTGGTACCCGAGGAGTTCGACCTGCCGGCCATCTCGCTGGTGAGCTACATCGAGCTGAACGCCCCCTTCTATCCGCGCTTCAGCAAGGAGGATATGGTGACCTACCTCCATCTGTTCGACATGAACATCGATGTCCATCTGGGTGCCCTCTCCATGGGACAGAAGAAGAAGGTGTTCATGTGCTTCGCGCTGGCCACCCACACCTCGCTGCTGCTGATGGACGAGCCTACCAACGGACTGGACATCCCCAGCAAGAGCCAGTTCCGCAGGTTCATCGCCTCGGGCATGTCTGACGACCGCACCATACTGATATCCACCCATCAGGTGCGCGACATCGACCGCATCCTGGACCACGTCATCATCATGGACAACCGTGGCGTGCTGCTCGATGCCTCTACTGCCGACATCTGCAGCCGCTTCCGCTTTGTGGAGAGCGACGACCCTGCGTTAGCCGAGGAGGCCGTCTACACGCTGCCCTCGCTGCAGGGACATCTGATGATGCTGCCCAACGGCTCGGAGGCGGAGTCTGAGCTCAATCTGGAACTGCTGTTCGGTGCCACGCTGGCTCATCCCGACCGAATGGCGGCCTTGTTTCACGCAAAAAAGGAGGAGGAAGAACGATGAAAAACAGTCTGTCTGATACGTTGTTTAGCATCCACCGCTTCACGGATCTGTGCCGCAAGGAGATGGTGGAGAACTGGAAGACCAACGCCATGCGCTTTGTGCTGCTCTATGGTGTCCTGACGGTGCTCTTCCTTTGGAACGGTGCCTATGAGTACGACCGCTATGCCGACGAGGTGCCCGACTACCTGACGGAAGATCCTCAATGGCAGATTGTCGTCATCTTCACGTTCGCCTGCCTGATGTTCTCGGGCCTGCTGAGTGCCTCGTTTGTGATGGAGGGTATGCGGAACAAGACGGGACGCATCAATCTGCTGATGACGCCTGCCACCTCGTTCGAGAAGTTCCTCACCCGATGGATCATCTATACGTTTGCTTTCCTGCTGCTCTATCTGGTAGCCTTCAAGTTGGCCGACTGGACGCGGGTGCTCTTCTTCTCGGCCGTTCATCCCCAGCTGAGGGAGGTGATTGCTCCTGTGCCGCCCGATGTCATTCTGGGCGACGATGCCCGCCACTGGACGGCTTTTCAGAGCGTAGACAAGTTCCGTCTGGCAGTCTCGTTCTACTTCTTCAGCCAGTCGCTCTATGTGCTGGGCAGCACGCTCTGGCCCAAGAACGCCTTCCTTAAGACGACCACCGCACTGGTGCTGGTGACCATGCTCTTCGCGGGGGTGGGCGCGTGCAGCGTCGAACTCTTCATCCCTGACGGATTCTGCCACGTGGACGCCCCCTTCGGGCTGGACGAGGAGGGGGCGGCACGCTTCACGGCTCTGCTGCTGGCCGTGGGTACCTGTGCAGTGTGGACACTTGCCTATTTCCGCTTCAAGGAGTCTGAAATCATTCAACGCTGGTAGCCTATGGAGTTCAAGGAAAGCAAACCCATCTATCTGCAGATAGCCGACCGCATCTGCGATGAGGTGCTACTGGGGCGCTATCGCGAGGAGGAGCGCATCCCCTCGGTACGCGAATATGCCGCCACGGTGGAGGTCAATGCCAATACGGCCATGCGCTCGTTTGACTACCTGCAGAACCAGGGCATCATCTACAACAAACGGGGCATCGGCTACTTTGTGGCCGAGGGAGCCCGTCAGCTGATTCTCTCGCTGCGCAAGCAGCACTTCATGGACGATGAGGCGGCTGCGCTCTTCAAGCAACTTTATATGCTGGGCATCTCTGACAAGGAGCTGGCCGACATGTATCGTACCTATATCCAAAACCATCATACAAAGGAGGAAAACGAATGAAACGGACTACTTATATCTTATTGGGAACGCTGCTGGCCGGCTGTGTGGCTATCAGCGGCTTTGTCTACTATTTTTCTACGCTGGGATATTCTGTAGGGAAGGAACGCTGCCTGGAGGGAGAAACCAGGTCGCTCACCTTGCCTGCCGGTCGCGTCGTGCAGCTGGTCCGCAGCAATCCGTCGCGTTGGGTCAACCGCCTCCATCTGCGCGTGGAGCCTGCCGAGGGCGGCGAGGCGGTGCTGGAACTGCCCGACAAGTTGGCTCCCTACCTGCGGCAGGAGGTGAGAGGTGACACACTGCGTCTTGCATTGGACATCGACTGGGATGCCCTTCTGGCAGAAGTGGAAGGGAGCAGACGGCAACAGCTGCAGCTGCCTGCACTGCGCCTGCTCATCCCCTCGGCGGTAGACCGCATCCAGTCGGAGTCGTTCGGCATCCAAGTCAGTCTGAACGGACTGGTGCGCGACTCACTCGCGCTGCAAGTGAACAGCCGTGTGCAGGTGGAGCAATGCCGCTTCGGCGCGTTGGAGGCAGAAGCCTATAGCCTGAGGCTGAACAGCGGTGAGGTGCAGCGCCTCTATATCAATTTGGATAAGACATCGGACTGGCGCGTGAAGGCGGACTCGTTCCACATCGACACGGAATATCTCTCTGCAACTGCTCCTGTCTACAATGTGCAGGTGGCAAAGGGGGAGTGCCGCCGTGTCCGCTGGATGCCGCTGTCGGATAAGGCGCAATTGTGCATCAGGCTGAATGAGGCAGCCGAGGTGATGATGGATGGGGAGGACACAGCGGAATAGGGGAGAGCCTTCAGCTCTCTCTCTTATCCCTGCTCCTTCTGCTCTTCCTGCGGAATGCGTATCGCTGTATACAGCTCCAGAATGGCAGCCACGGTCAGCGATACAATCCATTCGTTGCCATGCGTGAAGAGCATGAAGAAGCCTGTCAGCACCAGCAGGATGGCACCGGTCAGCTGCTGCCGGTGCAGCCGCTTCAGGGTGGGCGAGGTGCCTTCTGTAGGGGTGTTGATTTGGGCCAGTGCCACCATGGTAGCGCCGATGGTATACAGGTAGGGCGATAGGGTCCAGCCTGTGATGTAGCTGGCGGCACCTATCAGGAGCAGGGTCGCTCCAGCCATAAAGAGGGCGGGTATCACTCGTTTCATCATTCTACGTCGTCTTTGAAGACGAAGATGTCTTCATTGGGTTTCTTCATCAGATACTTCTCGCGGGCGATGCGCTCAATGGCATCCGAGTCCACCATCAGCTCCTTCAGCCGTCGGGTGTTCTCTTCGTACTCCTTGCGGTACTTCTCTATCTCTGAACGCAACTGGTGTTCCTCTTGGGTGTATTTCAGCCGTTTCAACATGCTGTTCTCGTCCAGAAATCCGATGATGACGGCAAATACTCCCACCGTTATCCAATACTTCTGCCGGCGGACGAACATCCATAAGGTTGCAAGCTTATCCATATACCATATTATTATTACTCTCAAGTATCGTTTTTACATCAATAGACTGATTGAATGTGCTTTCGTGTGGCTTTGGGCGGAAAATGTTCCGCCCCTACACGTATCGGACAATTCACTGACCTTGCTCATTTCTACCTATTTATGTAAATCTGAAACTTGGGTTAAGTTATTGATTCGTTGCGCTTGCATCGGAGGGCGGCTCCTGACGCTTGTCGCTTCTCGCCACAAAAATAGTGGATTTTATGCGTCCGTGCAAGCGAATTCCTTGAAACTATCTGCCTCAGCTGACCAATATCGCACTCAGCAGCAGTCCGAAGTACAACATGTTGCGTGAGGTCTCGCCCAAGATGGCATTCAGCTCTTTGCCGCTCCGTATGCGCACCATCTTGCGCCAGGTCAGGACGTGCAGCAGCAGGTAGGCGGTGGGGACCCATGCCTCACCTGGCGAGAGCTTGCCGGTGAGGGTAAGGCTTAGGGTGAGACCCCAGGCGGCTACGCCTGTACCGAGATAGAGGTAGCGGCCGAACGGTTCGCCATAGCGCACCACCAGCGTACGTTTGCCGCTGATGGCATCTTGCTGGCGGTCGCGGTAGTTGTTCACCACCAATAGGGCATCAATGGCCAGTCCACAGGCAGCGGCGGCCAGCAACACGTTGAGGGTCAGCGTGTACGCCTGTACATAGTAGGTTCCGCATACAGGTACCAGCCCGAAGAATATCAGCACCAGCAGGTCGCCCCATCCCTGATACGAGAGCACGGTGGTATACAGAAAGGCGAAAGCCATGCACCCCACCCCGATGACAACCAGTTCCCATCCTTGGTAGGGCAGGTGGTGCCAACCGTGATAGAGCAGACCGCAACCTGTCAGCCCGGCGGCAGTCAGGACAATGGCGATGCCTCCTTTCATGGCTTGTGGGGTAATCCAGCCTTGTGCGCAGGCACGCTCAGGCCCCAACCGGTCTTCGCGGTCGCTCCCTTTCAGAAAATCAAACAAATCGTTGATGAAGTTGGCTGCCACCTGCATCAGGCAGGCAAAGAGGAGGCACAGCACGGCAGGTGTCCATTGAAGTCGTCCGTCGGAATAGGCCAAGGCGCAACCTATCAGCACAGGGGTGATGGCGCCTGTTAAAGTCTTGGGTCGGGCAGCCAGCAACCAGGCCTTGCCCGAGTTCGTACATACGTGGTTCATTTCATCTATCTATTAAGGTTGTTGCAAACTTACGGAAAAATCTTTATTTTCTTAATAAATTGGGTGAAAAACGGATATTTTTGCATAAATTTGTCGCATAAAGCCTGCTGCAATGAATGGCAGGTGGATGTATGGTCGGTTCAAAACAGATACGGATATGAAGATTTTAGGCAATTTGTTGTGGTGGGTATTCGGCGGACTGGAGGCCGCCATTGGGTATTTTACGGGTAGTCTGGCTCTGGCCGTTACCATTATCGGCATACCGGTAGCCCTGCAGACATTCAAGATTGGCTTGCTTTGTCTGTGGCCCTTTGGGGCGGAGGTGCGCAGTACCGATTCTCCCATCGGTTGCATTCGCATCCCGCTCAACCTGCTGTGGCTGCTTTTCGGCGGTCTGTGGGCCTGCCTGGTGCATCTCTTCTTTGGTGTGCTGCTGTTTGTCACCATCATCGGCATCCCCTTTGCCCGCCAGCATTTTAAGATGGCAGGTCTCTCGTTGGCTCCTTTCGGCAAAGATGTGATACTGCGTCTGTAGTCGGTAGTCTCCTTACATCACACCGAATTTTCTGTAATAGTCCGCATCATCCTCAGAGAAACAGCATATAATGACTTCTCCTTCATAGTTACTTTCTCTGATAGCCTCCAAAGCCACCTTAGCTGCTTCAATCTTTGGATAGCCATACACTCCACAACTAATGCATGGGAAAGCAATGCTTTTTATCCCTTTTTTTTGAGCAATGGCCAATGAAGTACGATAGCATGAAGCCAGCAAATCAGCTGCCTCTTCCTTATGATAATGATAATAGATTGGTCCTACGGTATGAATGACATACTGGCAAGGCAAATTATACGCCCCTGTTATCTTACTTTGTCCTGTCTCACAGCCTCCCAAAGTCTCACATTCTTTCAGTAATTCTCGACCTGCAGCGCGATGAATAGCCCCATCTACGCCACCCCCACCCAACAAAGAGCGGTTAGCAGCGTTAACAATAGCGTCCACTTTGAGTTTGGTGATATCACCAACCATTAATTTGATTTGTTTTCCCATGATATATGTGAGTTTGATGAAATATACTTGGTTGGAATCCACCTATCCCATTCGGGCTTTCGGGTTACGATAGACAGTGCAAATATAAGTGATATTTTGGATTTTATCATGCAATTCAGATAGAAAATTGCGCTGTTTAATACGGCTCCTTCATTATGTCTTGTCGGATTGTATTGCTTAGGATAGTGTTTCTTCAACCGGTTGAAATATCTCCTTGCCATTCCCTTAGCATCCTGTTCGTTTTCTGTTCCTACGGTAAGGGAGATGTAGGGGAATGTATCGGGAATGTCTCTTCTCTTTTGCTTGTCCTGTAGGGGCGGACCTGTGTGTCCGCCCTGAATTCCGTTTGCGGTGATGCCTTGCGTGCGGGTTGGGCAGACACACAGGTCTGCCCCTACGATGAGACCTCTGGATGAGGGTCTGTATGAGCTTATTATGTAAACAATTATTGAAATTGAACAATTGACCGCGAACGCGAAAAATTGCTTTTGTAACTCGTTGTAAAACAAATAGTTAGAGTGGCCAACATTCAGTCGTATTCTGAATGTGTTTCATGATACGACTGAATGGCATTCAGAATACGACTGAATGTATTTCATGATACGACTGAATGTAGCACTCTCCTAACCGTATATTTTTTGCCTTCTATTTGTCCGGATATTTTACAGTCTGCAGGCATGGCGCGTCCCGTTGTCAGCAGGTAGGGGCGGAATATTTTCCGCCCTCACCCCACCAGCAGTGCCACTTTAAATTTTAAATTTTAAATTGAATAACGTGCGGGTATTACTTTTCTTTTGCTTGTCCAAAAGAAAAGTAACCAAAAGAAAATACACCGTCTGC
>JBJEHI010000101.1:0-31488 GCA_051875915.1 Bacteroides sp. | reverse complement strand
CAAAGGTGATGTTCTCCGCGTAGAAGTCGGGAGCATAGATGTAGCACGAAGCCGAGCCTGAAGTGCCTGTATTCTCTCCGAAGCGGTTGGGTTTGGAGGCATAGTCATCGTAGGTAATCACCGTTCCCTCCTCACCTATCAGTGAGAGAGCCACCTTGCTTTCGGGTACCACCACCTTCTCCTTGTAGGTGCCCTTGCGAATCCAGATGGTGGTACGGCTTCCTTTACGCATGTCGGGTACGGCATTGATAGCCTCTTGCACGGTAAAGAAATCACCGCTGCCGTCCTGAGCCACCACAAAGTCGTATCGGCGTACGTAGGGAGCAAGGGCAGGCACCTCGCGTGCCACAGCTTCGATGGCCAGTCCGGCCACCATCCGTCCGCCACGTACATTGAGGTGGGTATTGTCTTCGCGTCCATTGGGTATGGCTGCTACCGTATGGGCCGGTACCCACAAGTAGAGTTGCTTGGAGGCTTCGGGTCCCATGCCCTCCACCAGTTCGTGTGTCAGACGGTTCAAGTCGATGAAGGGTACATCCAACTCCCGAGCCACGTTGCGCGGCGAGTCTAAATAGGCTCCATGCGTATCTATCAGCCGTGCGTTTTCTACATCCCCATTGAGGTCCGTCTGCCCGCCGTTTTCACCGGCTCCTTTGCGCACGTCGTCCTGACTGATGGCTTGTGCCACCGCATCGCCCTCGGCCGTACCAAAATGACGGCGGACTATCGAATTGAACAACACAGGCGTAGCACCCTTGGACTTAGCTTCCAGCACAAAGCGCTTCAAGTTACGGTCAAACGAGCCTCCGTTTGCATCGGTATGGCGGGCCGAGTCGGCCTTCTCATCGTTGTGTCCGAACTGGATGAAGAGATAGTCTCCCTTCTTCATCAGTCCCAACACCTTGTCCCATCGGCCCTCGTCGATGAAGCTTTTCGAGCTGCGTCCATTCACAGCATGATTGTCCACCCGTATCTCATCCGACAAAAAACCCGGTAACATCTGTCCCCATCCTCGTTCGGGGTTTCCCCCGGTCAATACCTTGTTGGCCATGGTAGAGTCACCAATCATAAATATGGTCGGTGTGGAGTTATCAGATTTGAATGCAGACAAAAGGCACATCAGTCCTAACAGTAAAAAACACTTCTGTTTCATTGTCATTCAAGATAAAAAGTTGCTATTCAGGTATCCATTCGCTGGAAGTGCGAAAGATGTAGGCCTTGTCCGTATATCGATCCGCCTCCTTGCGCGTAAGCTGGCCGGCCCACGACACCCGTTGTTCCAGGCCGCTTCCTTCACCGCTATTGCCATACTCGACATAGCGGGCACTCTTTTCATTCGCCGGATTGTTCCAGTTGTGCCAGCCCTGCGGTACGATGTGGCGTCCCAGTTCACAATGGATGAAGAAGGTGGCTGCATAGGGTCGCCACGGGCGTCCTAAATAGACCTTGTCCACCCCTTCGTCGGCTGTCAGCCTGCAGCGATGGAACACATACCCCACTTCTACATCGGCCGGCGTAGAGGCAGCCGTCACATACGAGTTGGCCTTGCTATGGATTTGGCAATCTTCAAACAATGCCGTCGAAGGACCGAAGATAAAGTCGGTCGTTCCTTCTATGTAGCACTCCTGAAAGTAGAGGCGTGTCCGCTTGGCACCGGTATAGACAGTGTCCTGATTGCCCAACAGCCTGCAACGGATGAAGCGTAACCGATCTCCCTCGGTATGCAAGGCCACTGCCTGTCCCAGGCGGGGTGCGTTATTCTCGATGGTCAGGTTCCTGAAGGTGATATTACTCCCCTCCACCTTCAAGGTGTAGGTACGAAAGGTACCCATCTTGTTGATATTGGCATGGTCGTCGTACGTAATGACGGTGCCCTCTGCACTTTCGCCCTCAAATACCACATTCTCCAGCCACGAAGGAATCACCACCTTCTCCTTATAGACCCCGTTTTTGATGAAGACCGTCACTTCATAGTCCATGAAGCAGCGTATCTCCTCAATAGCTTCGGCCAGGGTGCGGTAGTCACCCGTTCCGTCACGCGCCACCACGATGCGACGCTTCCATTCGTTCTGTGCCGACAATGCGGTACAGAGGCACATCAATGCCATCCACACCACACTCCGTCCGTACAGTCCTCTTTTCATGCTCATCTTTCCTTCCTTTTACTTTTGGTTTACAATGCTTTGCACCTCTTGCAGACGTTCCCACTCCAGCGAACCAAGGATGAAGGGACCTACTGCTTTCGGATCGTTGTTGCGGATGGTTTCGTGGATATAGTAGTCATAATCACCCGAACGGTAATTCTTGCCGCCCAATCCAGCTACCGCACAGGCTTGTGTGATAGAGATGACTCCATCCTTGTCTACCTCTATGAAACGGTCCAGTATACCTTGATAGCCCTTGACAGCCACCTGCAAGTAGGACGGATCCAGATAACCTTTGCGCACGCCTTTGAAGAGAGCATAGACGAACATGGCCGAACACGAGGACTCCAGGTAGTTGCCCGGTGCTCCGCTCTTGTCCAGCACCTGATACCACAGCCCGCTCTCGGCATCCTGCAAACGTTTCACCATCGAAGCCAAGTGCCGGAAGACGGTCAGCATGGAATCACGGCCGGCCTCATGGGTGGGAATGAAGTCGAGGGCATCCACAAAGGCCATGGCATACCAGCCCATGGCGCGTCCCCAACTGTGGAGCGACTGTCCTGTCTGCGGATTGGCCCAACGTTCCGTGCGACTGACATCACAAGCATGGCGGAAGAGATCCGTCTTTGCGTCGTAGGTGTGACGAGCTGCCATCAGGAACTGGTTGATGACATCGGCATAGTCATCCACCTGATTGTTCCGATAGGCATATTCCGCATAGAAGGGAGCCCCCATATAGATGCCGTCCAGCCACACTTGGTTCGGATAAACCTTCTTGTGCCAGAATCCGCCGTCTGCATTGCGCGGATGGTCATCAAGCTGGCTGCGCATCAGTGCCAGTGCCTTTTTATACTTCTCCTCCTTGGTCTGTTCATAGATGCGGAAGATGAACTTGCCGGAGTTGATGCGATCCAGACTGAATTCTTCGCGTTTGTACTTCTTGATGGTCCCGTCCACATTCACCATGGTATCGGCATAGGCCAAGGCATAGTCAAAGTAGCGTCGGTCGCCGTAGCGGTCATACACATCGAGCATGGCTTGCAGTTCAAGTCCGTGGCAATAGTCCCACTTCAAGGTGGGCTGGAAATCGAGTTGCCACGACTCGGGACAACGAATCATTTCCGATTCCACCATACGTACCGACCAAGGGAGTTCGCTGCTGACGCGCTGTTGTGCCGACATCACGCAAGCGGAGAGCAGCATACAAGTCGACATAAATAATTTACAAATCTTTTTCTGTTTCATGAAGTTCGTTGTTTATGGATATTAGACCTATATTATTTCATGAAACAAAAGTAGTGCTTTCTTTTGAAACGGGTGTGCATTTTTTGGCGCAGAGAGTGTAATATTTGGTTGTCGTGTACGTGAACGAACATTTTTGTGTGCGCAAACGGATAAAAACATCAAAAAATGTCTCATTTCATATTTTTTTTGCTTTTCCAGTTTGAATAATGCCGAAAAGGTTTTATTTTTGAGCCGATTTTCAGAACAGCATTGTCGAACTTCATCAATCAATACATTAAATTCAACTACTAAATGGAACAAGTTTTCGGTTATATCATCGGCTTAGGAGCAGCCGTGATGATGCCCATAATCTTTACAATTTTGGGCGTGTGCATCGGCATCAAATTCAGCAAGGCACTGAAGAGTGGTCTGCTGGTGGGTGTCGGTTTTGTAGGACTGTCGGTCGTCACCGCCTTGCTGACAAGCAGCCTGGGTCCAGCCTTGAGTAAAGTCGTAGAGATTTACGGTCTGCAGCTGAAGGTGTTCGATATGGGTTGGCCCGCCGCTGCTGCAGTAGCCTACAACACATCGGTAGGTGCCTTCATCATTCCCGTCTGTCTGGGAGTCAATCTGCTGATGCTGCTTACCAAGACCACCCGTACGGTCAACATCGACCTCTGGAACTACTGGCATTTCGCCTTCATCGGCGCAGTGGTATACTTTGCCAGCGACAGCATCCTGTGGGGATTCTTTGCCGCCATCATCTGCTACATCATCACCTTGATTATGGCCGACTATACTGCCGACAAGTTCCAACAATTCTATGACAAGATGGAGGGTATCTCCATTCCCCAGCCTTTCTGCGCAGGTTTCGTACCTTTTGCATGGGCCATCAACAAGGTACTTGACAAGATTCCCGGCTTTGACAAGCTGAACATCGATGCCGAGGGGATGAAGAAGAAGTTCGGTCTGCTGGGCGAGCCGCTCTTCCTCGGCATATTGGTGGGCTGCATCATCGCCAGCCTCTCCTGCAAGGATTTCAACGAGCTGGTAGACAAGATACCTTATATATTAGGACTGGGCATCAAGATGGGTGCCGTAATGGAGTTGATTCCCCGCATCACCAGCCTTTTTATCGAGGGACTGAAACCCATTTCCGATGCAACCCGCGAGCTGATAGCCCGCAAATTCAAGGGAGCCGTAGGGCTGAACATCGGTATGAGCCCAGCCTTGGTCATCGGCCATCCGGCCACACTGGTGGTTTCGCTGCTGCTCATCCCTGTCACCATCCTATTGGCCGTGGTGCTGCCCGGCAACGAGTTTCTGCCCCTGGCCTCACTGGCAGGCATGTTCTACCTGTTTCCACTGGTACTGCCCATCACCAAGGGTAATGTATTGAAGACCTTCATCATCGGACTGGTGGTGCTGACTCTCGGACTCTACTTCGTGACAGATTTGGCACCCTCGTTCACCCAGGCTGCCCACGACGTATATGCCAAGACACAGGATGCAGCGGTCAACATACCTCAAGGGTTCCAAGGCGGTGCGCTTGACTTCGCCTCCAGCCCCTTCGCATGGGTCATCTTCCACCTCACCTATTCACTGAAATGGATTGGATCCGGCCTGCTGGTGCTCTTCACCCTCTTCCTGATGGTGCTGAACAGACGTGCCATCACCAAGAAGGCAAAAAGCTACGAGCTACAAGCTACAAGTGACAAGTAATAAATGGCAAGTGGCAACATACAGTTCGTAGCCAGTAACCAAAGCAACTCATAACTAAAGAAACAACGAAAAGAATATGAAAAAATTAGCAATTGCACTGATGATGGGCGCCGCCGCATGGAGCGTCAATGCCCAAGTAAACTACCGTGTCCAGACAGCCTGCCATCCGCTGGACGTGAAACACTACGATACCGAACGTCTGCGTAGTGCCTTTATGATGGAAAAAGTGATGGTAGCCGATGAAATCAACGTCACCTACACCCTCTACGACCGTCTGATTTATGGCGGTGCCATGCCTGTCAACAAGGTACTGCGTTTGGAAACCTTCCGCGAGCTGGGTCCCGAAATCACCTATTTTCTGGAGCGTCGCGAACTAGGTGTCATCAACGTGGGTGGCGACGGCGTAGTGACCGTTGACGGCAAGAAATACCCCATGAAATTCAAGGAGGGGTTGTACGTAGGATGTGGCAACAAAGAAGTGACCTTTGAGAGCAATGACCCTGCCCATCCCGCCAAGTTCTACATCAACTCCACACCGGCTTACAAGCAGTACGTCACTCAGCTGATCACTACCGACCCCAAAGCCGACCCCAAGAAGTATGCCATCGCCCAAAGCGACCGCTACGGCAAGATGGAGGACAGCAATGACCGCGTAGTCAACCAGCTGATTGTAAGCCCCGTATTGAGCAAGGTGAAAGGTGGCGGTACCAACCAGCTGCAGATGGGTCTGACCGAGCTGAAGCCCGGTTCGGTATGGAACACCATGCCTGCCCACACCCATACGCGCCGTATGGAGGCTTACTTCTACTTCAACGTGCCCGAAGGCAACGCCATCTGTCACCTGATGGGTGAGCCGCAAGAAGAGCGTCTCGTATGGCTGCACAACGAGCAAGCCATTACCTCACCCGAATGGAGCATCCACGCCGCAGCCGGCACCAGCAACTACATGTTCATCTGGGGTATGGGCGGCGAAAACCTGAAGTACAGCGACAAGGACGAAATCAAGTATACCGATATGCGATAAGTGCATATCCGGAAACTAAAAAAGGGAGGGAACGGCGATTCTGCCATTTTCTCCCTCATTTCTATCAAATAATACACCCTATTTAATCCTCAAATCGTCTATCTTTGCACTGATAACGAATTTGTGTACTAACATCTAACTATCATGAACAATTACCCGAACCAATCGGACAAGATGACCAACTATCGTTGGATTATCTGCGCCATGCTCTTTTTTGCAACTACAGTCAACTACCTCGACCGTCAGGTACTCTCTCTGACCTGGAAAGATTTTATCGCACCCGAATTTCACTGGACAGACTCCCACTACGGCTACATCACGGCCGTCTTCTCGCTCATCTATGCCATAGCCAACCTGCTGGCCGGCCGCTTCATCGACTGGATGGGTACCAAGAAAGGTTATCTCTGGGCCATCGCCGTATGGTCGGTCGGTGCCTGCCTCCACGCTCTTTGCGGATGGGCCACCGAAACGACGCTTGGCATCAACAATGCCGCCGAGATGATAGGTGCCAGCGGTGCGTTAGCCTCTACGGTAGCCATCACCAGTGTATATTATTTCATTGCCGCCCGCATCGTGCTGGGTGTAGGTGAAGCAGGCAACTTCCCTGCGGCCATCAAGGTGACCGCCGAGTACTTCCCCAAAAAAGACCGCGCCTTCTCTACCTCCATCTTCAACGCAGGTTCCACCATCGGTGCCCTTATAGCTCCCCTCTGCATCCCCTCGCTGGCACGCTACTTCCAGCAATTAGGCATCGGCAATGGTTGGGAGATGGCTTTCATCGTCATCGGTGGACTGGGCTTCATCTGGATGGGACTCTGGATGTTCATGTACAAGAAGCCCAACCAGAACCCGCGTGTCAACGCTGCCGAACTGGCCTATATCGAACAGGACAAGGCTGAAGAGGCTACCCACTCGGCTGGGGCTGCTACTTCAACGGCCGAGGAGAAGAGCATTCCTTTCCTGCAGTGCTTCAAGTACCCGCAGACGTGGGCTGTCATTGTGGGCAAGTTCATGACCGACGGTGTATGGTGGTTCTTCCTCTTCTGGACACCTGCCTACATCTCTGATGTCTACGGTTTCTCGTCAGATACCGGCACGGCACAGATGCTCATCTTCGTGCTCTATGCCATCACGATGCTCTCCATCTACGGTGGCAAACTGCCTACCATCATCATCAACAAGACTGGCAAGAATCCCTATGCGGCTCGTATGCAAGCCATGCTCATCTTCGCCTTCTTCCCCCTGCTGGCCCTGTTTGCCCAGCCGCTTGGCAACTATTCCTACTGGTATCCGGTCATCATCATCGGTATCGCCGGTGCTGCCCACCAGTCCTGGTCGGCCAACATCTACTCCGTAGCAGGTGACATGTTCCCCAAGAGCACCATTGCCACCATCATCGGTATGGGCGGTATGGCCGGAGGTTTCAGTGCCTTCCTCATCAACATGGTATCGGGTATTCTGTTTGACTATGCCGACCAGAGCCAGATGGCCTTCATGGGCTTCGTAGGCAAACCGGCCGGCTACTTCATCATCTTCTGCGTATGTGCCGTAGCTTATCTGGTAGGCTGGTGCATCATGAAACTGCTGGTACCTAAGTACAAGCCCATCATCGTGAAGTAACCCCTTGACGAACCACTACATCATATAGAACAGAACGCAGACGTGGCTGAGGTTTTCAGCACGGCTGCGTTCTCTGTTTATGCAGACTTTACATGCTTTTTCCAAAAAACAGCGCAATCCTTTTGTCACCTCCCCCCGAATAGGTAACTTTGCAGCGATTTTTGAGAACAATAGGTAAAATTAAAGTTTTTAGGTAACTATGGATTGGTTAGAAACCCTGCTTTGGGACCCTTCCTCGGTAGCTCACATTGTATGCTTATATGCATTTGTCATTTCGGTGGGCGTACTGCTGGGAAAGGTCAAGATTTTCGGGGTGTCACTGGGTGTCACCTTTGTATTGTTTGCCGGTATCCTGATGGGACACTTCGGATTCACCGGCGAGACACACATTCTGCACTTCATTCGTGAGTTCGGATTGATTCTGTTTGTATTTTGTATCGGACTGCAAGTGGGTCCGTCATTCTTCTCCTCGTTCAAGAAGGGAGGTATGCAACTCAACGCGCTGGCGGTAGGCATCGTGGTGCTGAACATCGTGGTAGCACTGAGCATCTACTACCTGGACGGCAGCATCGAACTGCCCATGATAGTGGGCATACTGTACGGTGCCGTGACCAATACGCCCGGTCTGGGTGCCGCCAACGAGGCACTGAACCAGCTGAACTATACGGGTGACCCCATCGCCTTGGGATATGCCTGTGCCTATCCGCTGGGTGTGGTAGGCATCATAGGCTCCATCATTGCGGTGCGCTACATCTGTCGCGTCAACTTCAAGAAAGAGGAAGACGAACTGAAAGCCCAAGTGGACAACAACAAGCATCAGCCGCACATTCTCCATCTGGAGGTACGCAACGAGTCCATCTCCGGCAAGACACTGATGCAGGTGAAGGAGTTTCTGGGACGCCCGTTTGTATGCTCACGCATCTGCCACGAAGGCCATGTGGCCATCCCTGACCATACCACTCTGTTCCGGATAGGCGACCAGCTGCTCATTGTCTGCTCTGAAGAAGACGCTCCGGCCGTAACAGCCTTCATAGGACGCGAAATACAGGTTGACTGGGAGAAGCAGGACATGCCGATGGTATCTCGCCGCATTCTGGTGACCAAGTCGGAAATCAACGGCAAGAAGCTGGGCGACTTGCACTTCCGCAGCATGTACGGCGTCAACATTACGCGCGTCAACCGTTCGGGTATGGACCTGTTTGCCGATCCGGGCTTAGTGCTGCAAGTGGGTGACCGCGTGATGGTAGTAGGACAACAAGATGCCGTAGAGCGCGTAGCACGTGTACTGGGCAACCAACTGAAGCGTCTGGATACGCCCAACATCGTCACTATCTTTGTAGGTATCTTCCTGGGTATTCTGCTGGGTAGCCTTCCCATCGCCTTCCCCGGTATGCCAACCCCTGTCAAGTTGGGTCTGGCCGGAGGTCCGTTGGTGGTAGCCATCCTGATAGGCCGCTTCGGACACAAGCTGAAACTGGTCACCTACACCACTATGAGTGCCAACCTGATGCTGCGCGAGATCGGTATCGTACTATTCTTGGCCAGCGTAGGTATCGAAGCCGGCGAACATTTTGTAGAGACGGTAGTGGAAGGCAACGGACTGAGCTACGTAGGCTACGGTTTCTTGATTACCGTGCTGCCGCTACTGATTATCGGACTGCTGGGCCGCTTCTACTACAAAATCAACTATTTCACCTTGATGGGTCTGATAGCCGGTAGCAACACCGATCCCCCTGCATTGGCCTACTCTAACCAGACTGCGGGCAACGATGCACCTGCCGTAGGCTACTCTACCGTCTATCCGCTCACCATGTTCCTGCGCATCCTCACAGGACAGATGATACTGCTGGCTATGATGTAGCCCACTTGCATAGGTGTTTGGAAGATAACACATAAAAAAATCACAGAGCGTGGATTGGACATCCTGACCCACGCTCTGTGATTTTTATATACCCGTCTGTTTATTCCCTCGTCATAGTCGTATCATGACAGGTAGCTACGGCTACCTTGGAGTCGGCACAACCGTAATAGAGGTACAGGGTTTTCTTATAATAGACCAGCCCCTCGACGAAGACGGTACCATCCTTGTACTGTCCGCTTTTCTCAAACGGTGCTTCCGGCACGAAGAAGGGTTTGTCCAAACGGTCCGACAAGCGACACGGATGGTCTGCATCAAACAACATCTGACCTGCGCAATAGGCTCCAGCAGGATAGCTGGCATCACCTCTGCGTGGATCGTTCTTTCCGTTATAAATCAGCACGATACCCTGACGGGTACGTATGGCCGGAGGACCACACTCGGTCATCTGGCTGTCGAAATAGCCGTTCCGTGGCCGGGCAAGTTTCAGCAATTCATTGTCCTTATCCAATACAGGATACCAGTCGGTCAGGTTGTCAGAAGTAGCCGCATGCACGGCATACTCCCCCCAATACATGAAATACTTGCCGTCCACTTTATCAATCACCAGCCTGTCATCTTTTACTTTCGTCAAGACAGAAGCCGACTTACTGGCTATCCGGGCAAAACGTCCGTTATATGCCTTTTCAAAAGCAAGGCCATGCTTGGTCCAATGCTTCAAGTCTCTGGAGGTGGCGACGGCCAAGCGAGGAGTCTGGCGATTCCAGGCCGTATACAACATGACGTAGAGCCCGTCCTCTGTTACAGCTACACGCGGATCCTCGCAGCCACCCGGACACTCTATCTCTTCAAAAGCGTCTCCACCGGGGTACAGTACCGGCCGGTTGTTCCGCTGCATGTGTATGCCATCCGTACTTTCGGCATAGCCGATGCGTGAAGTGCGCTTTCCAATGCCTTGTGCCGAGTTGTCCTCTGCACGATACAGAACGACAATCTTGCCGTCCTTCACCGTAGCGGCCGGATTAAACGTATCGCTCTCTTCCCACTTCACATCCTTCTGCTGCATCGGGCAATAAAAAGAGGTGGGCTGTGGCTCGATGACGGGATTTCCCTTATCCGGCCGCACAAACGGCCCCAGTACCCAAGGATGTTGTGCAGCGGCCTCTCCTGCGAGCAGGCACGACACGACCCATACGACCGATTTTATCCATTTCTTTTTCATTAGCTATTATATTATTTCTTTTATTAAACGCGGCTGGAAGGCAACCAGCAACTGCTCTCGGTCGCATCCTGCTTGCGCGGCAAACAGAGCGGTAGAAAGGACCTCTCCCTCTGCGCCGCCAGAGGTGACAACAGCCACTTCTCTTTTCCCCTCAATCAACTGCCCCGTCAAGGGATGGATGATGTGACGCCTCGTTCCGCTGTCGTTGCCCGAAGTTGTCAGACATTCGTCGTACAACACCACCTCATCCTCTTCTCTCCGTCCGTCAGCAAAGCTCACTTTCCAGCCGTTCCCATGAGGATGATGTCCCAACGCCATGACAGAACTATTCCCCAGGTTGACCAGCGCGTGGGCTACCTGATGACGTAGCAACAAAGAACGAATGCAATCCAACGCATAACCCTTCAACAGGCCGGAGAGGTTGATGTGGATGCCCTGCTGCTCGAAAGAGAGCGTCCGTTCCTGCTCCGACAAATGTATGCAGTGGATGGTATCGGCACAGTGCGACTCCGAGTGGACCGTCACATCGAAGAGGCCACCGGTACGTCTGTTAGCTTCTAAAGAGAAACGGAGAAGAGGCCATAGCTCCGTACTGACCGTTTGCGGTGCCAGATGGGCTGTCGCATTCAATCGGGCTAATTCACTATGAGGGTTATAGCAATTGGACTTTTGTTCCAGCGATGCCAGCATCCGGGCGATTTCCTCTACGATGCCCTTCAATTCTCCTTCGGCCTGTTCTCCATACAGGAGCAGGTCTACCCTTGTATGCAACGAAGGGAACCAAGCATAGAGCAGGTTCCCTCGTTGCGTCATACTCTTAAAAATATATTGTATCTTGTCAGTCATTCATGAGACGATAATCAAGGCAGTTCCTTAATCTTGACGTTCTTGTACCACACCTCGTCGCCGTGGTCCTGCAGCAGGATGTTTCCCCGCTCCCAGTTGCCGAAGTTGGGCCAGTTCTTATATTTGCTGTATGCCACCAGTGCATTCCACATCTGGTTGTTGCGTTCATACTCCAGCAACTTCACGCCGTTCAGCCAATGCTCCACATGATTGCCTTTCACCACAATCATGGCCGTGTTGAAGGCCGACATCACGAAAGGTTTCTCTGCAGGAGCCGGAATCAGGTCGTACAGCGATCCCAACTTACGGTTTCCTTTGACTCCCAGCTTGGCATCGGGATGTCTCTCATCATCCAGCACCTGGAACTCGCAGCCGATAGCCGAACCTTCGCCCTTGTTCATGTCGGGGCTGACAAAATACTTGATACCGCTGTTGGCGCCTTCGGTAATCTTGAAGTCAACCTTCAGGATAAAGTTGCGATACTGCTTGGTAGTGACAATGTCACCTCCGTTAGCAGCCTCGGCACCACCGCTCTTCAGCACCTTCAGGATGCCGTCCTCCATCTTCCATCCCTTCTTGGGGAAGTGATCGAGACGTGCACCCCTCCAGCCTTCCGAACTCTTGCCGTCCCACAACAACTTCCAGCCCTCTTTCTGCTCGGTGGGCGACAGGGTATTGGCGATGGCATTGACTTCGGGAGCCTTGCGGGCTGTGAGGTAACGCTCTACGTCCGTCGTGCAGATGCGGATGTCCTTCCAGCACACTGTCTTGCCCTCTTGGGAGGCATCACCGATGGCATGTACCTGCAGGGCGATGAATCCGGAGGGAGTGCAATCGTCCCATACATTGGCGCAAGGCACTCCGTTCACCCAAGTGGCTATAGTATTGCCAATTGCCTCTACACGTGCCTTGTTCCACTCACCCTTCTTGAACGCACTCTTTGCAGCAGGATTTTGGGTCAACGGATAGAGCCAGCCACGACGTGCTTCGTCGTAGATGCCACCAGTCCAGGCTCTGTCAGAAGGGTCTATCTCAAACTGATAGCCATGTACACGTCCCTTCTCATACTCCTTCTTGCTTTCGCTACGCAGCTGCACGCCCGAGTTCAATCCGTCATCAATCTTGAATTCAAATTCCAGGATGAAGTCGCCATACGACTTCTTGGTGGCCAGGAAGCTGTTGGGGGTATTCATTTTGCTTACACCCACGATAGCGCCGTCCTGCACCCGATACTCAGCCTTTCCGTTCACTTTCTTCCAGCCGCTCAGGTTTTTGCCATTGAACAGCGGCTGCCACTCCTGTGCCGACAAGGCTGCTGCGCAGCACAGGAACATAGCCATGATAGTATTTCTTTTCATCTTTCTGATTAATTAATTGGTTCATTTTATAACTTATAGAACTGTTCCCATCCCTTACGCGGCGGCGTACCGGCCAGCAGGGCATTGGCAAACTCGTTGTTCGTGAACACCTTGTTGCGCGGGTCGAAGAAAAGCTGTGTATTCAGCCGTTGGGCAATCACACCCAAACAGAACACCTGACTCAGTACACCGTTGATTTCGAACGGCGAGCGTGTCTTTTCCCGACCCATACAGGCCAGCAGGAAGTTTTCGTAATGGTTGGATGGGCTCTTGGGTACCTCGGGCAGTTTGCCGGCCATTTCGCGTGCCTTCTCCTCGGGTATGATGCTCAGTGTGCTTCCGTGACTGGCTCCCTTGAAGGTCAGCTCCTTGCTGTAGATAATCTTGCCGGGGTTCAACTTGGCTTGCGGAGTATCGCCCTGATTGGTAGCAGGTATGTTAGGGTCGAGGCCGGACACGCCATAGCCCGCAGGGATAGGAGGCAGGTTGTCCAGTCCGTCATACCAGGTAATGTCAACAGGAGGCATGTTCTTGCGCTGCGCAAAACGGAACAGAATAGTGCTGGAATAGGGGAAGAAGTAGTCGTTGTGACCGTTGGCGTAGAGCATGTTAATCTCATACGGCAGGCCCAGTTCCAGAAATTCGTGAACGGTATCGAGGATGTGTGCACCCCAGTCGCCCAAAGCACCCATACCGAAGTCGTACCAGCAACGCCATTGGCCCAAATGATAGTCCTTGTGGTATTCGTGGAAGGGCTGTGCACAAAGCCAGGTATCCCAATCCAGATCTTTGGGCAGCTGTTGTCCGGCAGGGAACTTCTGGATATTGCTGTCCCACTTGTGCCAACGGCGAGGATTGTTCATGTGTGCCGTCACTGCCGTCACGTCCTTGATGATGCCTGCATCCAGCCATGCCTTGAACTGGAAGTAGTTGGCCTCGGAGTGTCCTTGGTTGCCCACCTGCGTCACCTGATTCGGACGTTTGCGGGCCGCTTCCATCAGCAGCTCAGCCTCATAGAAGGTACGTGCCAGCGGTTTCTCTACAAACACGTGTTTACCCGAAGCCAATGCCAGCATACTGATGGGGAAGTGCGAATGGTCGGGTGTAGCGATGGCCACCGCGTCAAACAGATTGGAAGCCTCATCAAACATCTTGCGGAAATCGCGGAAGCGTTTGGCTTTGGGATATTTCGCCATCACCTTTTGGGTGTGTGCCGCCCCCATGTCCACGTCGCACAAGGCCGTCACCTCCACCATGCCGGTACGCTCGAAGTCACCGATAATCTGTTCGCCCCGATTACCTATACCGATATAGGCTATCTTTACTTTCTCTTTCACATTGTTCCGCTGGGCGTAGTTCTGCGCGTTCAGTATGTTCACGCCTCCACCCAATGCCAATCCGGCCGTAGCCAGTGACATGGTCTTCAAAAAATCTCTTCTGCTTGTCATAATATCAAAAGTTTGTTAGGAATCTACTTCTTACATTCATTTCTTTCTAATCAGTTTCCATACCCCATACACCAGCAGGCGGAGCAAGCTCCAGACGACATACAGGACACAAGCCATCAGCAAGACGTATCCTATGGAGGAGTATAGTTCCGTCCAAGGGGTCTCATAGGTAATGATGGCGTAGACATTGGCCACGTTGGCCAAAAGGAAGCAAATCAGAAAGGTATATATTTCAATCCGTTTGCGTCGGGCGGTGATAAGCGTGTCTTTCATACGGTTGCAGAGTTAGTGGCAGTATGGTTCAGATAATTCAATTTAAATTCGTCGGGGAAGTAGAGTGTGCGCTCCTGCTGCATGGCCTCATCGCCCAGCAGACAGAGCATACTGGCGTAGTATCCCTCCTCCGCAATGCGTGGGGGCTGCTTGCCCGTGATGACCGCTTCCACAAATGCATCTATCAGCAGCGAAGTACCGTCGGTCTTGGGGATTTCGCCCAAGATAAGTTCTCCCTTGTTCTCGGTAGCCGTTTCGGGTGCCCAGCTGGTACCTGCAAAGGGTATCGCTTCGAAGAGGCTTTGCTCCCACTCGTTAATCATCTGCAGGAAGCCGGGTGCCGGCTTGATGGTCTCGAAGTAATATCTTCCCTTTTCGGGTTCTACCGTACCCTTGCTGCCCAATATCTGTTCTTCCAATCCGTAGAACTTGTTGGAGATGACCGAGTTGAACGTCATCTTCACACCGTCGTCAAAGGTGTAGATGGTGCTGACGTTGTCATACACCTCGCGTCCGTCCTTCCAATAGGTGATGGCACCGTGACCCATCACCTTCTCGGGCAACTTGCGCAACGCCCAGCTGCCTATCTGCAGCTGATGGCAGGCCAGTTCGGTCATCAGTCCCTTGGAGTGTTCGCGATAGAGGCGCCAGTTGATTTGACGTTCCAGTTCAGGCCGGGGCACCTCTCTACGCCAGTCTCCGTTTCGGTTCCAGAAGGTATGGATGGCTGCAATCTGTCCGAACATACCTGCATGAATCATCTCCATCGCCTTGATGTAACGGGGATCGAACAGCCGTTGCTGGCCGGTGAAGAAAATCAGCCCCGTTTGGATATGCTTCTGATAGATGCGGTAGCACTCTTCCATGGTGAAGCCGATAGTCTTCTCGCAGAACACCTGCTTGCCGGCATCGAACGCATCCAACACTATCTGACAATGGGTATCCAGCGGAGTGGTCACCAATACGGCATCCACCTCGCTGTTCTCCAGCAAGCGGCGATAGTCGGTATATACTTTGGCGTTCGGCACCAATTTCAACGCCTTGTCAAGAGAGGGCTGGTAGATGTCGCACAACGCCACAATTTCTGCCTTCTCGTTCTGCAGAAGGAATTCCATCAGGAAACGTCCGCGCGAGCCCGGCCCGATGATGCCCAGCCGGCACTTCTCCTTTTTGGTATGCATCACCTCAGAGAATGCCGACAGCCAAGGGCTGGCAACCATCAGTGCTCCGGCTCCCAACATTCCTATATTCTTCAGGAACTCCCGTCGGTTGATATTCGTATCTTTCATGATATAGTATTATAGTAGTATTTTTTCTTCCGCAAATGTACGCTTTTCCAGTTAGACGCAGTACAACAATCCAAGCAAATCATACAAGAATTGCATCATTCACCTGTCATGACATCCGACTGCTTTGTATTGGCAAAATCCTTGGGTAATACTCCGAACTGCTTCTGGAAACATTTGGCAAAATACGAGGGAGTGTTGAAGCCGGTCATGTAGCACACTTCGTTGATGCGGCACCCGCTCTCCTTCAACAGCTGGGCCGCTTTTTTCAGGCGTTCCAGACGGATATAGTCATTTGGAGTCATGTCCAATATACCTTTGATTTTCCTATTCAAGCTGGAGCGGCTCATGTTGAGCTGGGCAGCCATCTCGTCCAAGCCAAAGTCGGGATTCTGCATGTTCTCGTCCACCACATCTTTCAGCGACTTCAGAAATACCTCGTCCGCCTTGGTCATCGCCATGCTGTTGGTCTGGATGAAGGGGGAATGCGCCAATGAAGAGCGAAGCATCTCCCTATTGCTCAACAGATTGCCGACGCATACCTTCAGATATTCCACCGAGAAGGGTTTCTCAATGTAGGCATCTGCCCCGCGCTTCATACCTTCAATCTTGGCTTGCAACGTTGTCTTGGCCGTCAGCAGGATGACGGGGATGTGACTGTACTCCATCTCCTGCTTCAACCGCTGGCACAGTTCCAGTCCGTCCATCTTGGGCATCATGATGTCCGATATGACCAGGTTGACCGAATGCTCCTTGAGCAGGGCCAGCGCATCCTCGCCATTGGTGGCTGTCAGTATCTGGTAGTCGCCCGACAACTGCCGGGAGACGAACGAGAGCATATCGGGACTGTCCTCCACCAGCAGCAGCGTGTAGCGGCGTCCGCTACCAGAGGTTTCACTACCGGCCACAGCCTCTTGCGGAAGTTCCGCCATGCCGGAGGTCTCTTCCTCTTTCCGTTCCATACCGATGGCTTCTGCATGTCGGGTAGGCAGTATCAAGACAAAGCAGTTTTCATGCGTCTCGTCAGCCATGCGCAATGTGCCGCCATGCAGCTCGGCCAACGAGCGGGCCAAGGCCAGCCCGATGCCTGTACCCGGCTTGGTATTGCCTCCCTCGTCATCGTATCGCGTGAAAGGCTTGAAGATTTCCTCGCGCATCTGCAAGGGCACCACCTGTCCGTCGTTGTGTACCTCCAGACGCAGCACATCCGACTCGTCCGTCAGTTGCAGACGGACATAGCTGTCGCCATACTTGATGGCATTGGTCAGCAAGTTGCTCACTATCTTGGTAAATCCCTCGCAGTCAACCGATGCCATCAGTTTGTCTGGAGCATCCACCGTAAAGTCAGCTCCTTTGTGGACAGCTTGCGGCTTGAAGCGGCGGCAGGTATCGGCCAGCAGACGAGCCACGTCTGCCTCTACAAAACTCAGCTTGAAGCCTTTCTTCTCTGTCTTGCGGAAGTCGAGCAACTGGTTCACCAGAAAGAGCAGACGGTTGGTATTCAGGCCCATTATCTCCAGGTCGTCCTTTATTTTGTCCGGCAGGTCTCTCTGTCCCAGCACATTCTCTAACGGGCTTTTGATTAGCGTCAGCGGAGTGCGTATCTCATGCGCCACGTTGGTGAAGAACTCAATCTTGGCCGTATAGAGTTCGCGTTCCTTCTCGTGCTCGAACTTTTCCATGGCCCGCTGATGTTTCCGTTGGCTCTTCCGCCTGAAATAGAGCACTGCACAGCTGGTCAGCGCACACGCCAACATGCAATAGAGGGCATACGCCCACCCCGACAGATAGAATGGGGGCAGGATGCGGATGGTCAGTATTTTCTCCGTTTCGCTCCATCGGCCATCGCTGTTGGCACCCTTCAGGTGAAGTTTGTAGCGTCCTGAGGGCAGATTTGCATAGGTGATGGTGGCATTGCCCTGCTGCTCGACCCACTTCTTGTCATATCCCTGCAGACGGTATGCAATGCGGTTCATTTCAGGAGCCTGATAACTGAGCGAGGCGGCTCGGAGGGAGAAGGAGTTCTGATTGGCTTCCAACGTGATTTCATCGCAATAGGAGATGTTAGTGGTCAACGGAGAGCCGGGTGCCTCTGGCGTAATCAAGTTGTTGTTCAGATAGAACTGGGTCAACGTGACCGAAGGCTGGCAGACATTCTCTATGAACGAGTCGGGATTGAACACCACAAAGCCGCCGATGCTGCCCACGTAGATGTTCCCCTGCGGGTCGGCATATCCCGACTGATAGTTGAACTGATTGTTCAGCAAGCCGTTGGCAGTGGTATAGACATGGGTGTAGCTGTTGCTGGGATTGAAGCATACCAGTCCGTTGTTGGTACTGCACCACAGGTTTCCCTTTTTGTCCTCCATCATCTTATAGACGATATTGCCTTCGATGCCCGGCAAGGTGTCATAGCGCAGGAAGTGGTCTTCTTCAGGAATATACTGACAGATGCCTTCGCCCAGCGTCATGAACCAGAGCCGCTTCCGGCTGTCTTCGAAGATGCTGATTACCTTGTTGTAGGGCAGCGAGTAGGGAGACGATTTGTCCGACTGATAGTTCCTCCAGGTCTGCTTGGTTACATCATAGCAATAGACTCCGTGCGAATAGGTGGCCAGCCAGAGATTGCCGTTAAAGTCCTCCAATATATAATATACGAACTTGTTCTGCAACTGTTCCACCCGAGTGAAGTCGTCCGTGGCGCGGTTGTACTTCACCAGTCCGGAGGTAGTACCTATCCATATTTCGTTCTGTGACGTACGACAGATGGTAAAGGCGTCGTTGGCCATCAGGCTGTTGGGACGGTCACCCTTCTCATAGTGCCTTACTTGCCTGGTACGCAGGTCTATTCTGTTCAGTCCGCCGGAGAAGGTGCCCACCCACAGGTAGTCACCGTCCATGCAGAGGCCGTGTATATTCTTGTAAAGCAGCGGATGCTCAAAGGGGGTCAGCGTCTCCGTGGTCGGATTGAAACGGAACAGTCCCTTGTCCTCCGTGCCTATCCACAGCTGGCCATCATTATCAGGAATGATTTCGCGCACCCGCCGTCCGAAGTCGCTCATTCCCTCGCAGGGATAGAACTTCTTAAAGTAGGTCCACTGGTAAGGACAATAGTTTACGCCACCGAAGTAGGAACCTATCCAGATGCCATTCTCCCTGTCGCGACAGATAGCGTAGATGGCATTGTCCGACAACGCATAAAGGTCCTCCAGACCAGGAGCAGTGATGTGCGTAGCACGGTCAGACCGTAGGTTGTAGATGTAGATGCCATTCTCCGTACCGGCCCACAAAGTTTCATCGTCCTGAAACTGAATGGTACGTACAAAGGCGGAAATCAGCTGGCGCACCTTCCCGTTGGTACGGTTATACTCGAACAAGCCGCGCTGCGAAGCGATGTAGATGCAGTTGTGAGGTCCCTCTACCTGCTTGTAAATGATGTCTCCCTTGAATGGCTCCTTCCCGTCGGCATCGGTAAACGGACGCATCTCCCCCTGGAAATCCATAGGAACCGAATAGAGATTGTCGGCATACAGTGCCACCCAGCAGGTCTCGTTGTGCAGCCAAAAGAAGTTGACGTTCGGGATAGCCTGATCGTCCAGATAGAGTTGTGCCGTCTGCTCCTGCGGATGATAGCAATACAGGCCTTGGTTCTCCACCGAGAACCAGATATTTCCCTGCGTATCTTCCTGAATGGCAGTCACCAGGTCTGTCACCGGTCCATCCACCCGAGCAAGCCGATTAAAGTCGCAGAAGGCATCCTTCTGAGGGTCGTAGCGAAACAGTCCGCCATCGGTACCTACCCAGATGTAGCCCTCTCTGTCCTCGTACAACACCGTGATGAAGTTGCGTCCCAACGTGGAGTTGTCCTTCTTATAGACCTTGAACTGCAGACCGTCGTAGCGGTTCAGCCCATGCTGGGTTGCAAACCATAGAAAGCCTTGGCGGTCCTGCATAATCTGGTAAACGGTGTTCAGCGACAAGCCGTCCCGAATATCAATCGTCCGGAAGTAGTGGCGCATACTCTCCCTGGCCGGCAGAGAGGCTGGCAACAGCAACAGGAGGAGCAGCCCTGTCAAGGTTCGAATGAAGAGGGCTCTATCCGATGGAATTGTACGTTTCATTACAGTATCATTTTACGTGTCATTAACGCCACAAATATAGGAAGAATCGGAATAAATCCATGCAACTATCCATTCACAAAATAGAAGAATGGCTGCATTGTGAGTCCCTCGATGTCTCTTGAAGGCATCCTATCCGTCACTCCGCATCCCCGGACAGCGGACGACGCACCCACACCTTGTGGCTGCCGCTTCCGCTTGACGCGATAGGAGCAGCATGATCTTTGCAAATCTCCTTCAAGTCACCCGAAGCCATCGTGCGGCTCATGCCGTTCAGCGCCGCATATTCCCTCAGGGTGATGAAGCCGTTCCGCTCAATCAGCGTCAAGGCTCGTGCAATGCGTTCCTCACGTGTATAGGAACTGGAGCGGAGAAGCTTCACCCCTCCCACCTTACGTTCCAGCTCCGTTTCATAGCGCAATTCCTTAAGCAGATTGGCATCCGCCTTGAAGTTCACATTGCTCACCACCACCTTCCGATGCAGCATTCTGTCCGTATCGGCTTCTATCTCGGTAGGTTTCTGGTCATTGAAGGCCAGTGACAGAGAGAAGACTCCCAAATCATCCAGCTTCACCGTGTACCCTTCAGACAGTTTCCGCTTCAAGGTCGCTGCCACTTCAGACAGCACGGCACTGACGACACTGGGCGCAATGGCACGCTGGTAGGAATGGACTATCTTCACAAATTCCTCCGTTTCAATCAACCGATAACTATCCAGTTTCGGATAGACCTTTCGTTTTCCCTCGTTACCCAAATCGGGCATTTCCTGCAATATATATTTCGGCATACGTGATATAATTTGTTTTTTCAGGTGAGTAAAGTTTCGTTTCCAATGCTCCGAACACACATCCGAAGCCTTCGTACTTCCGTCCGAAGCTTGCGAACGGACGTTCCGCGCCTACGAACCAACATTTCTCCCGGCTAAGATAAGAAATCCACTTGGTTTCTGCAACATTTCCACCTATGTTTTTATACATATACGCAACTTCAATACCCGACAATACCCGACATCGAGTTCATTCGCTATGCAACAAATGCTTCACAACATGCAACAAACCGTTCAAAACAGCGCCTGAAAACAGTCTTGGTCGATTTTTCCATTTATTGAATGAATAGTTCTATTCTATTGTATTTTTCATTTTTATATTTGAAGAGCAGATAGGCATAACTGTCTACAAGATTCGAGAAAGAACCAATAAATAAACAACCATGAGAACATCTTCTATAACCATTATTTCGTTAACCGCCTTGTATAATCCTTGGTTAACATTACAGTCTCAATCAGCAGTTACACAGAGGCCGAATGTCTTGTTTGTAATATCAGATGACCAGTCATACCCTCATACTTCTGCCTACGGATCTGATTTTGTCAAAACACTCGGTTTTGATTTTGTAGCAGAACATGGATGGTTATTCTCCAATGCCTTTGTTACTTCTCCGGGCAGCAGTCCTTCCCGGGCTTCCATCCTAACAGGTTTGTATCCTTGGCAGATTGAAGAAGCAGGCACTCATGCATCTTCATTTCCTGCCAAATATACATGTTTCCCAGACTTGTTAGAAGCTGAAGGATACAAAATAGGATACACAGGTAAGGGATGGGGGCCAGGTGATTGGAAAGTGTCAGGCCGACGTAGGAATCCTGCAGGTCCTGTTTACAATGAAAAGAAAACAAATCCACCATATTCTGGAATATCACGTATCGCGTATGCTGACAATTTCAAAGAGTTCTTTGCTCAGAAACGCGACAAACAGCCTTTCTATTTTTGGGTAGGTGGGAATGAGCCACACCGTCCCTACGAAGAAGGCAGTTGGAAGTCTGAAAACAAAGTGTTAAGCAATGTCATCGTTCCACCTTACTTGCCTGATCAGGAACCTATCAGAGGCGATTTAATGGATTATGCCGTCGAAATAGAATGGTTTGACAATCAACTAAATCAGATTCTTCAGTTTTTGAAGGAACAGAACGAACTTGAAAATACCATCATCATTGTCATGGCAGATAATGGGATGCCTTTCCCTGCAGCGAAAGCGAACTGCTATGAATATGGCATCCATGTACCTCTGAGCATCTGTTGGATGCAAGGAATCCAACAAGGCGGTTTCAGTGAAGAAATGATCAGTTCCGTGGACCTGTTTCCCACTATCATGGAGGCAACCGGCATCACGACTTCTCAAGAGAGAGTTGGGCACAGCCTTCTGCCTTACATGCGCAGACAGCAAATGGATTCAGGACGCAAATATGTTTTTGCAGGGCGAGAACGGCACTCTTCCGCAAGATATAGCAATTGGGGTTATCCAATGAGGGCGATACGATCAAAACAATTCCTCTACATACGAAATTATCATCCAGAACGATGGCCGGCAGGAGATCCTTACTTCCTTCGGAAAGATGGAACTCCGTCTCCCATGCATAAGGCTTATTACGACATCGATTCCGGGGCTTCATGGACGTATATTGTAGACCATAAAGACACACCAGAATTATATCCATTTTTTCTGAAAGCTACCGCTAAAAGGCCCTACGAGGAGCTGTATGATATAGTGAATGACCCTGGGTGTTTCCACAATCTGATAGGAAACAACTCTTGCGATTCCATACATCAGTCATTGAGCAAGGAAATGGACGAGATGCTGCAAAGCACGCATGATAGCAGAGCTACGGATTCGTCCGAAGATGTTTGGGAAACCTATCCGAGACTTAGTGGAGCCATCCGCCAGTTCACCAAACCTCTTTGACGGATTGACACTTCAGCCGTAATTATCATCTTTACCTTAATAAATTAACCTAATTAGTATGTCATGTTAAACAAATTATTAACGTTATTGTTCGTGTGTGTATGCTTAAGTGTACATGCACAAGATATCCCTATCAAGGGATCAGTTACTGATGTAAATAACGAACCTTTATTAGGTGTCAATGTGAAAGTGAAAGGGAGCACACAAGGAACCATAACAGATGTGAATGGTAACTTCACCTTGAACGCTCCTAAAAACTCGGTGCTGATTATCTCCTATATCGGCATGGTTACTCAGGAAGTACCCTATAAAGGTTCTCCATTGAAGATAACGTTGACCGATGATTCACAGGCATTGGAAGAGGTCGTTGTAGTGGGATATGGTACCATGCGCAAAAAAGACCTTACAGGTTCCGTGATACAGATTCGGCCTGACAAGTTGGCTAATGAAAACCCCAAGACCGTACAAGACATCTTACGTGGGACACCTGGCTTGAATATCGGCTACAATGCAGATGCCAAAGGAGGTGGTTCATTGGCTATTCGTGGACAGCGATCGCTATACACAGACGGAAACCACAACTCTCCCCTGTTGATTCTTGACGGAATGATGTTTTACGGAGAATTATCCGAAATCAACCCTGATGACATCGGCCAGATTGATGTGCTGAAGGATGCTTCCGCGGCTGCCATTTATGGTGCAAAGGCTGCCAATGGTGTAATCATTATCACGACCAAGAAAGGACGTCAAGGGAAACCGACAGTGAATTTCAGTGCCAATGTAGGACTTACCCAACGAAGTGCGTATCGGGATAGGTTTTCTCCGAAGGCATATTTACAGCATTATGCTGACTGGAGAGCTGTGAACACATACGGTGCTGATGAGAATGGTGAATGGAATGACTATCAGACAGGAACCTATAAGGGGAATTACGATTATTTCACTAACCCAGAGAATCTATCGAAAGTAGACCTGGAAACATGGCGAGGATACACTCAAAACGAAGAAGGTGAGTCAGACTTGTCCATTTGGGCCAAACGATTAGGATTCACAGGAAACATTCTGGAAAACATTCTGTCTGGTAAGACAACAGATTGGCAAGATTTGGCATTCCGTACAGGATTCAATCAAGACTACAATCTCAGTGTGGGTGGAGCTACCGATCGGATTAACTATTATCTGTCTTTGGGATATTTACGAAACGAAGGTGCTTTAGTTGATGATGCTTATAAAGCGATTCGCGCCAACATGAAATTAAGTGCCAAAGTAACCGATTGGTTTGAAGTCGGTGCGAATGTAAACTTTCAAGACCGTTCTGACGGAAACGTAGATATGGATCAAGACGCATTTATGCGTAACAGTCCCTATGCTGATTTCAAGGATGAAAATGGGAAGTATGTGCAATACCCTAATGATGAGACTTATTCACAGAGAAGCTCTAACTTCTATTTTCAGAAACAGTATTTAGAGTTAGAAAAGGGGTATACCGTCTTGAACTCAATCTTTAATGCCAAAGTGAAACTGCCATTCGGTATCACCTATCAATTCAATATTGCTCCTCGTTTCCAATTTTTCTATGATCGCTACTTCATGTCGGCCGAACTGCCAGGTAGCAATCCCAACAATCGCGGAGTCAATCGTGAACAAGCCAAACGTTTCGACTGGTCACTGAACAATACAATCACTTGGGATAAGACCTTCGATGACTGCCATCACTTCATACTGACATTGGCTCAAGAGGCTGAAGAACGCCGCTACTGGAAGGACCGCATCGAAGCCCGCAACATTTTGCCATCAGATGCATTGGGATTCCACAACACGCAAAACGGTTCGAAAGAGAACAGTTCTTATTCATCATCAGACTCTCACGAAACCGCAGGTGGTATGCTGGCTCGTCTATTTTACTCATTTGATGACAGGTATATGTTGACAACCTCTATCCGTAGAGATGCTTATTCTGCTTTTGGATCAAGCAATCCCTTTGCCTGGTTCCCCTCCGTTGCTGTGGCATGGAACTTTGCCAACGAGAAGTTCATGCAGAAGCCGCTCAATGCTATTGGAATGAGCAGTGGTAAACTGCGCATCTCGTATGGCAGTAACGGTAATCGTTCGTTAGCCAATCCATACGTGGCATTAGCCAATCTATCAGCAGGAAACGGTGGCTACATGGGATATCTGAATGATAATGGAGAACTGGAATTGAAGAGATATCTGATGGCCGATCGCATGGCGAATCCTACACTGCAATGGGAAAAGACCAAATCTTGGAATGTTGCTCTTGATTTCGGATTCCTCAATGACCGACTGACAGGTACCATCGATGTCTATAAGATGCGTACTACTGATATGATTATGAGCCAACCTCTTCAAGCCTTTACAGGTTTCGATAAAATTACGACGAATTTAGGTCAGGTAGACAACTCTGGTATAGAGATTTCACTCAGTTCAACAAATATCCGCAACCGCAATATAGATTGGAATACAACACTGAGTTTCTCCTATAATAAAAACCGCATCAAACATTTGTTCTATGAGTATCAAAACATTTTTGATTCCAATGGAAATATTGTCGGAGAGAAAGAATCTGACTATAAAGCAAGCAGCTGGTTCATCGGCAAGCCCATCAACGAAATCTGGAACTACAAGGTGACAGGCATCTGGCAGAAGGACGAATGGGAAGAGGCTGCCAAGTATGGCCAACAGCCCGGTGACCCGAAGGTGTGGAATAATCCAGACAATGATATCTACAATGAGGACGGTTCATTGAAGACGGTCGTTTACAACGATGAAGATAAGGTCTTCCTTGGCACGACTACAGCTCCTGTCAACTGGTCATTAAGGAATGATTTTACTTTGTGGAAGAATCTAACATTCTCCATCAACATGTATTCCAAAATGGGTCATAAGAGTCTGTCCACGAACTATCTAAACGATGATGACTTTGGAGGTCACATGGCTTATGCTGCGGCCAACCGTCCGGCAAAGGAATACTGGACATTGAATAATCCAACGAATGAGTACGGTAGGATCTCAGCTCAAGGTCCCGAAGGAGCCAAAAGTCCCGGTAAGTTATATGATCGCTCATTTATAAGATTAGAGAATATATCCATTGGCTATGTGATACCTAAACAATGGACTAAAAAATGGGGGCTTGAATCCGTCAAGCTATCAGGCTCCATTCGCAATGTCTGTACTTGGTCGAAAGATTGGGAATATGGTGATCCTGAGACTGAAGGACTGGGCACTCGCTTGTATTCTTTTGGTATTAATCTATCTCTTTAAAATTCAAAACTCAAGTTATGAAAAAAAGTATATTTCATCGTATTGGGACTATCGCATTAGTTTCTTTAATGTCATATGGTTTCTCTGGGTGTAAAGACAGCTTTTATGATGCAGACCCACTTTCTTTCTATGAACCCACACAAACGTTTTCAACTGAATCAGGTTTGGAATCTGTATTAGCAATTGCCGACAGGCAGCTGAAAAGATATTGGTCGGATGGCGACAGCGATGTGATGTTACCGCTTATGTCCGAATATACATTCTCTGATTTGATGGTGGTATCGGGAACAGACAAACCCGACATTCTTGATAATATAGCACAAAAGCTTACCCCTAATAGCGACCAAACGACTTTGGTCAATCGCTTTAGGTGTAGTACTATATGGTTTTTCTGGCAGCAGACCTTTGAAGGAATCAATAATGCAAATACCATCTTGACCTATATAGATAATGTACAGACGTTGTCTGAAGAAAAAAAGAACATGTATATTGGTCGAGCCTATTTCCATCGTTCTTTCAGATATTATCTGTTGTTGTTTGAGTATGGAACTGTTCCTTTGATTACAAAAGTTCTGGATGTCCCTAAACTTAGCTTTTATTCAACGAGTAGAGATGCCATTCTTAAAAAACTCATTTTAGACATGGAGTTTGCCGTACAATGGGTACCCGACCAAAAAGATATGACGTTGGTAGGTATGGTCAATAAAGGAGCCTGCCGTATGTTGCTTTCTAAGCTTTATTTGGCTATTGGTGAATATCAAAAGGCAAAAGATTTATTGGATGTCATTATCGAACAATCAGGCTATTCATTGATGCAGGACTGTTTTGGAACGTTTGTAGAGTACTCAGCCCCCCAAACATGGCCCATCACACGAAATGTCATTTGGGATTTGCATCGCCCTGAAAACAAACTAATCAAGGCCAATAAAGAAGTCATTATGGGTATGCCTAATCGGGGTGCTACATCAGAATCCATGTTGATTAATTATACAATGCGTGCTTTGTATCCATTCTATTTCAACAACATGGTGAAAATGCCAGATGGGCAACAAGCTCTGTTGGATATCAAGAGAAACAACAAAGATTACAATCCGAATTATGACTATATGCGAGCACTGGGTAGAGGGGTCGCCAACTGCCGTACGACCTGGTTCTATCAAAAGGGAGTTTGGGCTGTAAATGGCAAGATGGACGAAACCGATTTACGCCACAGCGTCGAACATGGCAACTGGGTGACCATGGAATCACTAAAGTGCAATAACAAGAAATCGAAATACTTTGGACAGAACCTACGTTTGTTTGATGAAAAAGGGAATTTGTTATGTGCTGATACAATACGTCGTTGGTTCGATGTACCTCATTATATCTGGAAACTGGATGATCCGGTCAATGAAGCCAATATATCTGGCTCAAATGGCAATAGAGGCGCATCCGATGGCAGCGTAGCCGATTGGTATCTGTATCGGTTGTCCGAAGCTTACCTGTTGCGCGCAGAAGCCAAGTTCTATATCAACCCAAATGATCCTACCATCAAAAATGATGTGAATATTATTCGGAAACGGGCACATTGTTCACTCTTGTATGAGGATAATGTGACAATTGGCGACATCATGAATGAACGTGCTCGTGAATTGTTCTGGGAGGAGTTCAGGAAGACAGAATTAACTCGTGTTTCTTTATGTCTGGCGCGAAGTGGTCGTCCTGATGAATGGGGAAACACTTATGATATTGACACCTTCGACAAACAGGAAGGTACTGATTTGGAAGGAGGCAGTTATTGGTATCAACGTTGCATCCGCTATGGTATGTACAACAAAGGCTATACGATTATCGTCAATGCAACGAAACCTGAATTGAACTATATTATTGATAAGAAGAATATTTATTGGCCCATACCAGAAAAGGAAATAACAGCCAATAACAAAGGGAAATTATGGCAAAATTATGGATATGTCGGCTATGATCCTTCTACTCCTGTTTGGCAAACATGGGAAGAAGCTGTTGAAGATGAGAGTAAAGTAAATTAATTGTTTTCAATAGGCTGATAGTGGCTGTGCCGTAAATGAGAATTTATGGTACAGCCTTTTCATATTATTCCTATTTTTGCAACAGGAATCAGGACGTATCATGCAAAGACCTATAAAGAATTTCACCAATTGATTTTGATAATGCCACCAACAAATTTGTATTACACAATGAAACAAATATATGCACCTTTCGCCAAGCCTCTTTATGTGATGACAAAACCTATCGGGTCAGTATGCAATTTGGCTTGTAACTATTGTTATTACCTTGAGAAGCACTATCTATATAAAGACATATCCAAGCATGTAATGAGTGAAGAATTGTTGGATAGGTTCATAAAGGAGTATATAAGTTCACAAACTATGCCACAGGTTCTTTTTACTTGGCATGGTGGAGAGACATTGATGCGTCCGCTCAGTTTTTATAAGAAAGCAATTGATTTACAAAAGAAATATGCAGGAGGACGAACGATTGACAATTGCATACAAACCAATGGCACGCTGCTGAATGACGAATGGTGTCGTTTTTTTAAGGAGAACAATTGGCTTGTAGGTGTTTCAATTGATGGCCCGCAGGAATTTCATGATGAATACCGACGTAACAAGCAAGGGCTTCCTTCATTTGTAAAAGTCATGCGAGGCATAGAACTACTGAACAAACATGATGTTAAATGGAATGCCATGGCTGTAGTGAATGACTACAATGCCGACTATCCGATTGAGTTCTATCGTTTCTTTAAATCTATTGGATGTCATTATATACAATTTGCCCCCATCGTGGAGCGGATCTGTATGCAGCATGATGGACGTTATTTGGCATCGCCTATGCAGGATGGTGATAAGATGTCAGACTTTTCAGTTACACCTGAACAGTGGGGAAACTTCCTATGTAAACTATTTGATGAATGGGTAAAGAATGATGTTGGACAGTATTTCATTCAGCTATTCGATTCCACGCTTGCCAACTGGGTAGGCGAACAACCGGGTGTATGCACAATGGCGAAAACGTGCGGACATGCAGGTGTGATGGAGTTTAATGGGGATGTCTATTCATGCGACCATTATGTGTTTCCTGAATACAAATTGGGCAATATCTATCAAAAGACATTGGTTGAAATGATGTATAGTGAAAGACAGCAAGAGTTCGGACTAATGAAACAAAGGTCATTACCGACTCAGTGCAAAGAATGTGAATACCTCTTTGCATGTAACGGTGAATGTCCGAAGAATCGTTTTGCCAAAACGGCTTCCGGTGAGCCAGGACTGAACTATTTGTGTAAAGGGTATTATAACTTCTTTAAGCATGTAGCTCCATACATGGACTATATGAAGCACGAATTGATTGCACACCGTTCACCCGCCAATGTAATGGAGGCTCTAAGAAAGAATCCATTACTATTTAGATGCAGATAAGATGGTTCATTTGAGAGGCGACAGTGTTCGCAACAAGATGCTATAGCCTATATTCGGGAACAAACAACAAACAAAGAAATCATACTTACCAATACATAGCCTGGCCATTTGTATCACGAAAAAATACTTTTTTTGGCAGCAACAATACAAAAAAGATAATTTTTCGTGTAATATTTGTGCGTCTAATTGCTTTGTATTATCTTTGTCAAAAATTGATTTTCAATGAAAGACAAAATGATAGCAAGGCAACGAGAATGCGAAGAACTATCCAAATGCATGACATCTGATAAATCGGAGTTTGTAATCATTTGCGGACGTCGACGAATTGGTAAGACATATCTTGTCGATAAATTCTTCGATGGGTGTTTCGACTTCAAATATGTCGGTGGACATAATTTACGTACGAGGGAACAACTTCGCAACTTTTCAAAAGCACTCAAGAAGTATTCTCACACAAAACAACCTTTGTTTTCAGATTGGTTTGAAGCCTTTGATGCTTTAGAAGAGTATCTGGAAACATTGCATTCGAATAGAAAGAGAATTATATTCATTGATGAGATGCCCTGGATGGACTCCAAACGATCCAATTTCGTGAGTGCATTGGAGAATTTCTGGAACGGATGGGCCAATGGACAATACAACGTCGTGTTAATCGCTACAGGATCTGCAACCTCATGGATGATTGACAAACTAATAAAAAATCGTGGAGGACTTCACAACAGAATAACCAGAAGACTTTATCTAGCACCATTCACGCTCAAGGAAACAGAAGAATATTTCAAAAAACGCCAAACTACATGGGATAGATACGAGATGCTGCAATGTTACATGTTCACTGGTGGCATTCCCTACTATCTCGATATTATAGATCCAAGAGAGACTCTAGCAAAAAACATAGACCGTCTATGTTATGAAGAAGACGGAGCATTACGCAGGGAGTTTGACGAACTTTACAGTGCAGTCTTCCCCTCTGCAGATACATATATTGATGTGGTCAGGCTGTTGGCTAATCATAAAAACGGACTGACACGCAAAGAAATCGGGGAAGGTATCAAGACTAATGGTACAAACCTGACTCGCATTATTAGCAATTTAGAAAAATGTAGCTTCATCGGCAAACGAGCTCAATTTGGCAATAAGAAAAACGAGGCAATATACCGCCTCATAGACTTTTATACATTATTCTATTTCAAATTCATTGAGAACAATCTTTCTTTAGATAACATGTGGTGGACTCACCACCTTGATTCAATTGGCATATCTACATGGCAAGGACTCACCTTTGAACTCATATGTATGGAACATCACCAGCAAATTAAAAACGCTCTTGGGATTTCTGGCATGGCTACCTCCGTATCTACGTGGCGGTGCTATCCTAACCCCAAGTTCAATCTTCCTGGAGCACAAATAGATATGATTATAGAACGGGCAGATCGCATGATACATCTATGTGAAATGAAGTTCTCGCAAAAAGCATTCAATATCTCGGCAGAGTATGAAAAGAAACTTCGAGAAAGAATGTGGCTCTTTGATACAAAAACAAAAAACAGAAAACCGCTCGTACATACATTTGTTACAACGTTCGGACTTGGTGAAGGCAAACATCACAGTATCGTCCACAGCGAAATCACAATGGAGGACCTATTTAATTCCTAAAGATAAAATGGGATCAGAAACAATACAACGCCAACAGAACTGAACAGCATTTTTCCCGTATTTTACGCACAAAAGACTCCTCTTTGGCAACATACTACACTACTCCCTGTCTGAACAAAACAGAGGAGAAACAACATTATATTCTCCTCAAATCCGCAACCTCCCTCACAAAGTACAGACATGAAGGGAAATGTTCTTTTGATTAACAAGACAGACATTAGATCCGTGCGTCCG
>JBJEHI010000100.1:0-31501 GCA_051875915.1 Bacteroides sp. | reverse complement strand
TCCGGCCCCAATCCGCACGCGGCGGCAGGGCGCAACATCTTGCGCCCCTACTGGTAGCTCGTAGCTCGTAGCTTGTAGCTCGTCGCTAAATCTCCCTTCTAAAGCCTCTTTTTTGCGATGTTTTACGCCTGAAAACAAGTTTTCAGAGAATATTTTGACATAAATGCTACATTATGAGGATAATTATTCGTATCTTTGTCGCCCGAATAAATAAAAGAGGCATTGGGAAAGTTTGATAAATATAAGATTGACTTGAAGGGTATGACCGCTGACTCCTTGAAGTATGAGTTTGTGTTGGATAATCTCTTCTTTGCCAACATTGATGGGCCTGAAGTACAACGAGGCAAGGTGAATGTGGAGTTGGTTGTGAAGAAAAGTTCCCGTGCTTTTGATTTCCACTTCCAGACGGATGGCGTGGTGTATGTGCCGTGCGATCGTTGTCTGGACGATATGGAGCAGCCTATCACTTCAACAGATCATCTTCGGGTGAAGTTCGGTGAGGAATATTCCGAGGAGGATGACAATCTGGTTGTGATACCAGAAGAAGAGGGCGTGATCAATGTGGCCTGGTTTATGTATGAATTTGTGGCATTGGCTATTCCCATGAAGCATGTGCATGCTCCGGGAAAATGTAACAAGGCCATGAGCAGCAAGTTGAGCAAACATTTGCGCACAACTCCGGATGAGGATGATGACTTTGCGGAGAATGATTTGGAAGAGGAGGAGTCGTCCATGGCTGATGTAGAGGAAGAAATGACAATAGACCCGCGTTGGGCGGAATTGAAGAAATTATTAGATAACAATTAAATAAGTAAGAAAATGGCACATCCTAAAAGAAGACAGTCTAAAACAAGAACTGCAAAGAGAAGAACTCATGACAAGGCCGTAGCTCCTACATTGGCAATCTGTCCGAACTGCGGTGAGTGGCATGTTTACCACACTGTATGTGGTGCATGTGGCTACTACAGAGGTAAGTTGGCAGTTGCGACCGAAACTGCTGTATAATTTTTGCAGGCAGTATGAAACTTATACTTGAATATCGGTTGTCTAAAAAGATTTGCGCTGAGTGAAGTACAGAACTTTTTAGACAGCCGTTGTTTAAGTGTTTCTGTTAGAAATCAAATAATTAATGGAAAGAATAAATGCAGTAATTACAGGAGTCGGTGGGTATGTACCTGATTACGTCTTGACAAATGACGAACTCTCAAGAATGGTAGATACTACAGACGAATGGATTATGACCCGTATCGGAGTGAAGGAACGTCATATCCTGAACGAGGAAGGGTTGGGCACGTCGTATATGGCGCGTAAAGCGGCCAAGCAGCTGATGCAGCGTACGGGCTCAAAACCCGATGAAATTGATTTGGTGATAGTGGCCACTTCTACTCCAGATTACCAATTTCCATCGATTGCATCTATCTTGTGCGACAAGTTGGGGCTGAAGAATGCTTTTGCGTTTGACATGTTTGCGGCTTGCAGCGGATTCCTCTATCTGATGGAGACTGCCGCCAATTTTATCCGTTCAGGACGTTACAAGAAAATCATCATTGTGGGAGGAGACAAGATGTCTTCCATCGTGAACTACAGCGATCGTGCCACGTGTCCGATTTTCGGTGACGGTGCGGCCGCCTTTATGATGGAGCCAACCACAGAAGATGTCGGTGTGATGGATGCTATCTTGCGGACGGACGGTAAAGGCTTGCCTTTCCTGCATCTGAAAGCGGGTGGCTCGGTTTGTCCGGCTTCCTATTTTACCGTTGACAATCACATGCACTATCTGTATCAAGAGGGTAGAACGGTCTTCAAATACGCTGTTTCCAACATGTCGGACGTGAGTGCCGCCATTGCAGAGCGTAACGGACTGAACAACGAAAACATTGATTGGGTAGTGCCTCATCAGGCCAATCTGCGCATCATCGATGCCGTAGCGCATCGGTTGGAGGTGCCACACGAAAAGGTGCTGATAAACATTGAACGCTACGGTAATACCAGTGCCGGTACACTTCCTCTCTGTATATGGGATTTTGAAGAGAAACTCAAGAAGGGTGACAATATCATCTTCACGGCATTTGGCGCCGGGTTCACCTGGGGAGCCGCTTACGTGAAGTGGGGATATGACGGAAAGGAAAGAACCGAAAGCTATAAGTGACGAATCTTTTACTGATTCACTATATTAAAAAGACGCATCCTATTTTCTGAATTCGATGCGTTTTTTTGTCTTAATTCTATGAATGTAAGTAATGATGCATAAAGCGGGTTTTGTAAATATCGTGGGCAATCCGAACGTGGGCAAATCCACCTTGATGAACGTACTGGTGGGAGAACGCATCTCTATTGCAACTTTCAAGGCGCAGACTACACGGCATCGGATTATGGGAATCTATAACACGGAGGATATGCAGATTGTCTTTTCTGATACTCCGGGCGTGCTGAAGCCGAACTATAAGCTGCAGGAGTCAATGCTGAACTTCTCTACTTCGGCATTGACCGATGCGGATGTATTGCTCTACGTGACTGATGTGGTGGAGACTCCGGACAAGCACAGTGACTTTATGGAAAAGGTCACGAAGATGGAGGTGCCCGTGCTGGTGCTTATCAACAAGATTGACTTGACGGACCAGGAGAAACTGGTGGCTCTGGTGGAAAACTGGAACGAGATGCTGCCCAAGGCAGAAATCATCCCCATCTCTGCCATGACGAAGTTCAATGTGGAGTATGTGATGAAACGTGTCAAGGAGTTGCTCCCCGATTCGCCTCCCTATTTTGATAAAGACCAGTGGACGGACAAGCCTGCCCGCTTTTTTGTGACAGAAATTATCCGGGAGAAGATTCTGCTCTACTATGACAAGGAAATACCCTATTCGGTGGAGGTCGTGGTAGAACAGTTCAAGGAAGATGCCAAGAAGATTCATATCAATGCTGTCATTTACGTAGAACGGGACTCACAGAAGGGAATTATCATCGGCCGGCAAGGAAGGGCTTTGAAGAAGGTGGCCTCGGAAGCACGGCGTGACTTGGAGAAGTTCTTCGGAAAGAGCATCTTTTTGGAGACGTTTGTGAAGGTAGACAAGGACTGGCGTAGCTCGGACAAGGAGCTGCGCAACTTCGGCTACCAGTTGGATTAATGGTTGAATGATACGACTGTGACAGTCGCAAAAACAAAACGTGTGTTATGGGAAATTTAGTTGCAATAGTGGGACGCCCCAATGTGGGAAAGTCCACGCTGTTTAACCGCCTGACAAAGACAAGACAGGCAATTGTGAATGAACAGGCCGGTACGACGCGCGACCGCCAATATGGTAAGAGCGAATGGCTGGGACGTGAGTTCTCGGTGGTAGATACCGGAGGATGGGTGGTAAACTCGGATGATGTGTTCGAGGAAGAGATACGCAAGCAGGTGCTGCTGGCGGTAGAGGAGGCGGACGTCATCCTGTTTGTAGTGGATGTGATGAACGGACTGACCGACCTGGACGAGCAGGTGGCCTCTATCCTGCGCCGTTGCAAGAAGCCGGTGTTGCTGATTGCCAACAAAACGGATACCAACGAACTGCAATACAATGCTCCGGAATTCTATCGGCTGGGATTGGGTGACCCGTATTGCGTATCGGCAGTGACCGGTAGCGGTACCGGTGATATGATGGATTTGATTGTGAGCAAATTCAAGAAAGAATCGGACGAAATATTGGATGAAGACATCCCACGCTTTGCTGTAGTGGGACGCCCCAATGCGGGCAAATCGTCCATTGTGAATGCCTTCATCGGAGAAGAGAGAAACATTGTGACCGAGATTGCCGGTACGACACGCGACTCTGTATACACCCGCTACAATAAGTTTGGCTTTGACTTCTATCTGGTTGACACCGCCGGCATCCGGAAGAAGAACAAGGTGACGGAGGATTTGGAATACTATTCTGTCATCCGTTCAATCCGTGCCATTGAGAATGCGGATGTCTGCATTCTGATGCTGGATGCCACGCGCGGCATCGAGAGCCAGGACCTGAACATCTTCTCGCTGATTCAGAAGAATGCCAAAGGACTGGTGGTGGTAGTGAACAAGTGGGACTTGGTAGAGGACAAGACGGTGAAGGTGATGAAGACGTTTGAGAATGCCATCCGGGAACGTTTGGCTCCGTTTGTCGATTTCCCTATCATCTTTGCCTCTGCATTGACCAAGCAGCGTATCCTGAAGGTGCTGGAAGCGGCCCGCATGGTGTACGAAAATCGTATGACCCGAATCCCGACAGCCCGGCTGAACGAGGAGATGCTGCCGCTGATAGAGTCGTATCCGCCCCCTTCCATCAAGGGGAAGTATATCAAGATAAAGTACATCACGCAGTTGCCCAATACGCAGATTCCATCGTTTGTCTATTTCGCCAACTTGCCGCAGTATGTAAAGGAGCCTTACCGCCGTTTTCTGGAGAACAAGATGCGGGAAAAATGGAACTTGACGGGAACTCCGGTCAACATCTTTATCCGGCAGAAGTAATGTGCGGATGACGATATCAAAGACAAAAGGGGGGACGTGCCGAATGTGACGGCACGTCCCCCTTTTGTCATGCGGAAGTTAACCTTGATGGACGTTACTTCAGCATCTCGTCAATCTGTTTCACCAGTTCGTTGAACTCTTCTTCTTTGTAGAGGCGGGTAAGCTTGACAATTTTGCCATCGCGGTCAATCAATACGTTGCGGGTAATGCCGGCTTTGCGGTCGGCATAGAGGGCGAACACATCCGCCCCGGGGTCGAGGGCCAACGGATAGGTGACCTTCGTCTGTCCGGCAAAGGCGATGACCTTCTCCAGAGGCTCGTCGCGGTCGATGCCGATGAGGGCAAATGCAGCGTCATCCTTGTGCTTCTGCCAGATGTCGCGTTCGATGAAAGGCATCTCCTTGCGGCATACACCGCACCAGCTGGCGGTGAATTGCAACATTACCACTTTGCCACGTAGCTCACTGAGGCGTACCCGGCTGCCGTCGGTCAGGGTGACGGTAAAGTCGGGAGCCTGATCGCCCACTTTCACCAGATAGCCATTGGCATCGGGCTGGGCTGTTTGTGCCTGGGCAGACCATGCCGCCATCCAGGCAACGAGTAGAAATAAAATTCGTTTCATAAGGCAGTTGTTATACTAAAGGGTAAATTGCTCACGGTTGTCCGGTCGATACCTTACAGTCAGCGTTTCTGCATCTCGGCCTCCTTCACCTTGCGGAACAGGTCGGAGGCAAAGATGAAGCTGTTCAGCTCTTCGCAGGTGGAGGTGAAAATCTCCTCCTTGGTTCCTTCCCATCCTTTCCGTCCTTCGTAGATGAAGATGATTTTCTCGCCGATACCCATTACTGAGTTCATATCGTGGGTATTGATGAGTGTGGTCATGTTATACTCTTTGGTGATGTCCTGTATCAGTTCGTCGATGACCAGTGAGGTCTTGGGATCCAGTCCCGAGTTTGGTTCGTCACAGAAAAGGTATTGAGGGTTCAGAGCAATGGCGCGTGCAATGGCCACACGCTTCTGCATACCGCCACTGATTTCACCGGGATATTTATTCTGTGCTTCCGACAGGTTGACACGGTCCAGACAAAACAGGGCACGGCGTTGGCGGTCGCGCAAGGTATCGTTGCTGAACATGTTCAGCGGAAACATCACGTTGTCCAGCACCGTCATTGAGTCAAAGAGGGCGGCACTCTGGAAAATCATTCCCATCTCGCGCCGCAAATCCTTCTTCTCTCTCTTTCCCATGGCCAGGAAGTTGCGCCGGTCGTAGAGCAGCTCGCCTCGTTCCGGCGTGAGCAGTCCCACGATGCACTTCATCAGCACCGTCTTACCCGAACCGCTTTGACCGATAATCAGGTTTGTCTTTCCATTCTCGAAGGTCGTGTTGATGTCTTTCAGCACCTCTTTCCCTTCAAACGATTTATAGAGTCCTTTCAGTTCAATCATGGTCAGTAGTTGAATTGGTGAAATCTTTTGATTGGGGTTATTCCATCAGCAGTTTGGTCAGTATCAAGTCAGCAAACAGGATGAGCACACTGCTGCAGACCACAGAGTCGGTCGATGCTTTGCCTACTTCGATGGAGCCTCCTTCCACGGTGTAGCCGAAGAAGGCTGATACGCTGGCGATGATGAAGGCGAAGAAGAGGGACTTGATGATGCCGCACCAGATGAACCACTCTACGAACATGTATTGCAGGCCGTATTCAAGGTCTACAGCCGACATGACTCCGCCAAACCAGCACATGCAATAGGCACCTATGATGCCGGCAAAGATGCTGAACGTCACCATCAGCGGAATGGTAGTGACCATGGCCGATATTTTGGGGAGTATCAGGTAGTTGGCCGAGTTCACTCCCATAATCTCCAGCGCATCTATCTGCTGGGTGACACGCATGGTGCCCAGTTCGGAGGCTATGTTAGAGCCGACCTTGCCTGCCAGTATCAGACACATGATGGAGGAAGAGAACTCCAGCAGCATGATTTCACGGGTGACGTATCCAACCGTCCAACGCGGCATGAAGGGGCTGTCGATGTTCAGCTTGATCTGTATGGTAATGACGGCTCCGATGAAGAAGGATATCAGCAATACGATACCTATGGAGTTGACTCCCAGCTTCTCCATCTCATCGACATATTGGCGGAAGAACATGCGCATACGTTCCGGTCGGGAGAAGGTCCGTCCCATCAGTTGCATGTATCTTCCTACGGTTCTAAGTGCTTTTATCATAACGTTCTGTTGTCAATATCCGCCCCATCTTTCGTCCGAAAGATGCCGGGCTTCAAACTATTTCTCTGCAAATGTACATCATTTCAGCTTATTTTCTTACTTTTGCGCTGAAAACCTTTAGAGTATGGAAGAAGAAAGAGTCATAATGGACAATCTGGAAGAAGTAAAGGAAATATCGCAAGGGCCTGTAACAGCCGAAACAGCCACTGTGACAGAGGAGCAACCGTTGGTGCTACGGACGGAAGACCTGGTGAAGCGTTACGGCAAACGTACCGTCGTGAGCCATGTCTCCTTTGACGTAAAGCAGGGAGAGATAGTGGGACTGCTGGGCCCGAACGGAGCCGGCAAGACAACGTCGTTCTACATGACGGTGGGGCTGGTGACGGCCAATGCAGGGCACATCTTTCTGGGTGATTTGGAGATAACAGGCTATCCCGTGTACAAACGTGCCCAGACGGGCATTGCCTATCTGGCTCAGGAAGCTTCGGTGTTCCGACAGATGAGTGTGGAGGACAACATCGCTTCTGTGCTGGAGATGACGGGACGTCCGCTCTCCTATCAGAAAGACAAGTTGGAGAGCCTGATTGCTGAGTTCCGCCTGCAGAAGGTACGCAAGAACAAGGGTACCCAGCTGTCCGGCGGTGAGCGGCGGCGCACGGAGATTGCCCGTTGTCTGGCTATTGACCCCAAGTTCATCATGTTGGACGAGCCCTTTGCCGGTGTGGACCCGATTGCTGTGGAGGATATCCAAAAGATTGTGTGGGACCTCAAGAAGAAGAATATCGGCATCCTGATAACCGACCACAACGTGCAGGAGACGCTGAGCATCACCAACCGTGCCTACCTGCTGTTTGAGGGGAAAATCCTGTTCCAAGGTACGCCGGAAGAGCTGTCGGTCAATCAGATAGTACGTGAAAAATATCTGGGAAGTAACTTTGTGCTTCGTCGGAAAGACTTCATGGTATAAGGTCCGCCCTATCATCCGACAGGCGTGAAACCGCTTTAAAACTTCTGCCCCTGCAGTTTAAAACTTTTGGATGAAAAGTTTTAAACTGCAGGGGCAGAAGTTTTAATGTGCAATGGGAGGAGTTCTCACTTGAACAGTTTCTCTATTTCATCTTCCTTGATGGTGGCCAGGATAGTCTTTCCATCGGGCGTATAATTGGGGGTGGGGGAGGCGAACAGGCAGTCCACCAGATTGGCCATCTCCTCTTCCGACAATGCCTGTCCATAGACGATGGAGGCAGCCCGTGCCAACGTCAAAGCCAACAGGCTCTGTATATCCTCTTTTACATTTTTACCCTTTTCCATGGCGGTATGCACCATGTCGCGCACCATCTCTACGGGGTTCAGCCCTTCGGTCCCTTCGGGGATACCGTTGACAGCATAGCTGCCCCCTCCTAACGGCGAGAGGTCGAAACCGATGGCATTCAGGTCGTCCATGATACCCTCCAGTATGGTAGCTTCGGAGGGTGGCAGCTGCACGATTTCGGGGAATAGGACTCCTTGTGAGGAACCTTTCTTCTGCTGAAGCAGGTGCATGTAGCGTTCGTACAGAATGCGGATGTGTGCCCGATGCTGGTCTATCAGCATCACCCCCGATTTGACGGATGTCAGTATATACCTCCCTTTCAGTTGGAAATGTGCTCCCCCCTGTTCCATTCCGGCACGAGGGGTGGAGGGTAGAAGCGAAGCTGCCGGTTCGGAAGAAGACGCTGTGGGAATTTCCCATTCCATTCCTGCGTCGGGTATCGTCTCTTCTGCAGAGGTGCTGTCCGTCCTGTCTGATGGGGTGAGGCCGTCGTAGAGAGCCTCCCATCCCTTGTTGGATGTAGCCCGCTCTCCTTTCCCCTTCTCTTGGAAGTAGGCTGACGAGGCGGCCGACTTGAAGGGATTGAAGTCTGTATTGTAATGCACCTGAGGAGGCTCTATCGGGCGGGCCTGTTCAAAGGCGGGAATGTCAGGCATATCCTCCGTATCGAAGTCGATGGTGGGTACTGCATTGAAACGTCCCAGCGTCTCTTTGACTGCCGCTGACAGGATTTGCCAGATAGCCTGCTCGTTCTCAAACTTGATTTCCGTCTTGGTGGGGTGGATGTTGACATCAATGCTGGCAGGGTCTACCTCAAAATAGATGAAGTAGGATATCTGCTCGCCGGCCGGAATCAGCTGGTCGTATGCTTCCATTACCGCTTTGTGGAAGTAGGGATGGCGCATATAACGGCCGTTGACAAAGAAGTATTGGTGTGAACCCTTCTTGCGTGCCGTCTCCGGCTTGGCCACGAATCCGCTGACCTTGATCATGCTGGTATCTACGTCCACAGAGAGCAACTGCTGGTTCAGTTTCTTCCCGAAGATGCTCATGATGCGCTGACGCAGCGGCATGACCGGAAGATTGAAGACCTCGGAGTCGTTGCTGTACAGATAGAATGCCACTTGGGGATTGACCAAGGCAATGCGTTCGAACTCGGTCAGGATATTGCTCAGCTCGGTAGAGTTGGACTTCAGAAACTTGCGGCGGGCCGGTACGTTGAAGAAGAGATTCTTGACCGAGAAGTTGCTGCCGGGTGAGCAGGCAACGGGCTCTTGTGCCTCCAGACGCGACCCCGACAGCAGCAGTCGGGTACCCAGCTCCTGGTCGGCCTGCCGGGTTTTCAGTTCCACTTCGGCTACGGCTGCTATGGAGGCCAGTGCCTCTCCGCGGAAGCCCATCGTATGCAGGGCAAACAGGTCGGAGGCGTTTTGTATCTTGGAGGTGGCATGACGCTCGAAGGCAAGGCGGGCATCGGTCTCGGACATCCCTTTGCCGTCGTCAATGACCTGTATACAGGTCTTGCCTGCATCGGTCACCAATACATAGATTTCGCCGGCACCGGCATCGATGGCATTCTCTACCAACTCCTTGATGACAGATGCCGGCCGCTGTATCACTTCGCCGGCAGCTATCTGGTTGGCTACCGACTCGGGTAGCAGATGGATGATATCACTCATAAGGCTTAAATGATTCCGTTACTGATGGCGTACCACAAGTAGAACAGCAGTACGATGAGGACAATGGCCATGCCTACATGCATGGGCTTCCGTCCGCTCTCCTTGCGGCGTTTCAGGTGGGTGGTACCTTCAATGAATTTTCCTCGGATATCTTCGGGCGAGAACTCCTTGGGAGGCAACATGCCCAGCTCACGCTTGGCGCTCTCCTCCATTTTAGCCAGTCGCTCTTTTCGTTCATCCACATAGATGTAGGGATGGTTGAAACCACGCGGTTTCCGCATTGTAAACATTCCCATGGCGTGTATCTATTTCTTGTTATTACTACGTTTGATGTGCATGTTGCGTGGCGATGCAGCCGGCTTGCGGTCGCTCTTCTTCAGCTCTTCACCGGCCCGCTTGCTGCGCCAGTTAAATATGTCCTGCTTGTTGCGCGGACGTATATAGTCGAACCAGGCAAATGCGGGCAGCCGATATTTGTCTGCCGGTATCTGGCTCATCGGATAGGCTGTACCAGTGGTCTTGCCGATGAAGGAGCCCTGTTCCAGCTTGCGGTTCTTCAGCAGCATCCGCAGGAATGGGGCTTCGCTGTAGTTCATCATGATGAGTGAACTGTCCCGCTCCTCTGTCGGATAGTAGATGACCAGTACATTGCCGTTCACGTCTATCTGGCGCATTTCTCCTTCGCGGAAGTAGGCCTTCATCTCCTTGCCGGCAACCTGGTTGTAGTGCAGCGTGTCCTTCTTCTCGATGGCCAGTGCCTGATTGATGATGTGTGCCCAGTCGATGGTGCTGTCGTTCATATACACTTTCACCTCCTCGCCCAGCAATTGCTGGCTGCCGCTCCACAGGATGGGGTCGGTATACATGGTCATACAAGAGTCTTTGGAATTGTACACTAATGAATCGCACACCGCCTGTATGTCCGTGCGATAGGCACGTACCTTGTGATAGATACGCAACTCGCGGTACATGGAGTCGGTGTCCAGGTCGAAGGTAATCATGCGCAGGGTGTCGCCATGTACGAAGAGGCTGTCCCCCTGCGAATAGTCGATGGCAACGGCCCGGTCGGTAGCCAAGGCACTGCCGGTACGTTCGTTGTAGAAGCAGTAGTCGCCCGTCAGCATATTCTTGTTGACGGTGTCGTTCATCTGTACATGGTAGAAGGCTTCGCCGTAGCCCAACTGGCGGTCGTAGAACAGGCTGTCGCCGGTGAGACGTTTGCCTTGGTTTGTCAGGACAGAGCGGTCCAGCAGCTCGGCCTGTTCGGTGGTGGTGTTGTACCAACCCCGTTCGGAGTAGATGTGGTTCTCTTCGCTTACGATATCCGATGGCCCCAGGATGGTGGCAATCTTGCTCTCGGTACTGTACTTCAGGGTGTCAGAGGTCAGTACGAACTTGGGATTGACCAGCTTGACATCGTGGTTGAAAATGGCCAGCTTGGTGGCCGGACTGTATTCGCCCCATTCTGAGGTCAGCACATTCTCCTCGTCGGTCAGCGTTCCTCCATCGAAGTAGTAGCCTAAGTTGTAGAGGCGGTCGTAGTTCAGGCTGTCTGTGGTCAGTTCGGTGGTACGGTTGATGAGCCGTACGTTCTCTCGCAGCATGGCCAGCTGGGACATTCCGTCGTAGTAGAGGTAGTCGCCGTAGATGAAGAGGGTGTCTCCCTGCTCCATGTGTACGTTGCCGAAGGCTTCTACAGAGTTGACCTTCTCGTATATAAGCGCACTGTCGCAGAACATATACATGCTGTCGTGGCGCAGCTTGACCGAACCTATCAGCACTTGCACATCGGGGCGTAGCTCTTTATCGGCCACCGCTTCGTCGGCATAGAGCAGGTCTACCCGCGTCTTCTTTTTCTCTTGTGGCCCGGTAGGTGGGCGGAGCGTGTCACTCTGCTCTTGCTGGGGGGCTTTCGTTGCCGGCTTCTTGTCCTGCGCGCATAGCAGAACCATGCCAAACAGGCATAGAATACCTGTCAGTAGGTATCTATGCCTGCTCAGTATGTTTTTTCTTCTCGCTTTCTCTTGCATACAAAACGTTTAATGGCACACAGTATCTGTGGATTATTCTTTAATCCAGCCGGGATACTTGAACGCGCAGTTGTTTTTCCAGGTGTCCTTGATACGTACGTACGTATGTTTCTGTTTCTCGCGAATCCATTTGTCCAGCATCTCGTCCCGGCGTTTCTCCAGCACAATCTCCTTCAGGTTCTGGTAGTCATCGGCGATGGTGGCCTTGTGGCCGTTGGTGCGGCTTTTCAGCTTGACAATGACGCACTCCTCCTTACCGGTCTTTTGGGGAATCATGGTGAAGGCTTCTGAGATTTCGCCCACCTTCATGTTGTCCACCACCTTGGCAATTTCGGGAGGCAGTTCCTGCATCTCAAATTTCGATGTGTTGGTGTTGGGATTCGGCAGCAGGCCGTGGTTGTTGCGTGTGTCCTTGTCTTGTGACAAGACGGCGGCTGCCTCCTCAAAGGTAAACTTGCCGTTGCGGATGTCATCGGCAATGGAGTCCAAGCGTGCGTTGGCTGCCTCCAGGGCACTCTCCGGCACATGCGGTTTCAGCAAGATGTGGCGTGCCTTGATGCGGTCGCCTCGTTTCTCTATCAGCTGGATGATATGGAATCCGAATTCCGACTCCACAATCTTTGATATCTTGTTCGGATCCTGCAGGTTGAAGGCAACGTTTGCAAAGGCGGGATCCAGCTGTCCCTTTCCATAGAAGGGCATCTCGCCGCCGTTGATAGCCGATCCACGGTCTTCGGAATACATGCGGGCCAGGGTAGAGAAACTTGTCTCTCCCTTGTTGATGCGGTCGGTATAGTCGCGCAGGCGTCTCTTCACGTCCTCAATCTCTTCGGTCGGTATTTTAGGTTGCAGCGTCACAATCTGTACCTCTACCTGTGTGGGGATGTAAGGGATGCTGTCCTGTGGCAGGTCTTTGAAGTAGCGGCGCACTTCGGCCGGTGTCACTTTGATTTCGCCCACCAGCTTCTGCTGCATCTTCTGCACAGTCAGACCTTCGCGGGCGTTTTCGCGCAGGGTTTCGCGGATTTGGCTGGAGGTCTTGTTGAAGTATTCCTCCATCTTCTCGCGCGAGCCTATGTTGGCAATGTACATGTTCGTCATCATGTCCACCCGTTGGATGACCTCACTTTCAGAGACTTCGATACTGTCCAGTACGGCCTGGTGGAGGAAGAGCTTCTGTACGGCAATCTCTTCGGGAATCACACAATAGGGGTCGCGGTCGAACTTCCGATTTTCGTACAGGGCATTCATGCGTGCCTCTTCCACTTCAGACTTCAGAATGGCTTCGTCACCTACTACCCAGACCACTTCATCAATCACATTGTCTTGTCCGTAAGCGGATAGGCCGGACAACAATGTCAGGGCAAATAAAACTGCAAACTTCAGGTTCATATACATATTTATCTTGTTTTCACTATCAAACTGACTAATAATATTTGATTCTATCTTGTCTGACCGCCCGTTGGTACAGGTCGTCCTTCACTTGTTTCATGAATTCCACCTGTTTCATGTTCATCAGGATGTCTTTCACCTGATTGCGGGCCGCTTCGTATGGCTCTTGGTCTCCGATGGCGCGGTAGTCGGCCACGTTGAGGAAGTAGCAATAGGCAGTATCTTTCAGTTCAATGTGGCGGTGGTTCTGAAAGTAGCCATCCGTATCTTTTACGTTCAGCGGCATCAAATCCAGCATTTCCGATGCCGGAATCCATTTGTCGTAGAAATACTCGTACTTGACGGCATGTTGCAGGCTGTATTTCTCTAGATGCTCTACAGCGTCTTGTGCCGGATTCTTGTACCAGCGGCGTACGTTGGCCAGTTGCGGAGCTTTCAACGGCACCTTGATGAACAATCCTTTCATCAGCGGACGCTCTACCTTGAACAGCGCTTGATTTTTTTCGTAATACGTTTCCATCTCCGTGTCGGAAATGGTGGCCGACAACTGCTGGTGTATCAGTGCCTGTTGGTATGTGTGCATGATGAGGGCTTTTCGGTAGTGTTCCACCAGCTTGTCAATCTCTGCATTGTCAGGTATGTTGTTTCGTGCCTTGTTGAACAGCAGTATCTCTTCGGCCCAATTGCGGATGTAGTGTTCGGCAAACAGGAGGCTGTCGTCCTTCGAGAGTCCGTTCGGCAGTACAGACTGCAAGTCTTCGTGGTAGAGAAAATTCCCTTCCAATTCGACCAAGGGAGTTTTCCCATGGTGGTCGTGCTGCTCGCTACACGCTAAGCAGAGGCAAGCCAATAATGCTCCGAAGAATGTTGTACGCATGAATCCGACAATTATCATTTAAGGGGCGAAGATAGTGTTTTAATCGGTTGCATCAGTGATTATTAACGGTTTTTAAAACCTGTTGGTCTATTTCAACCTTAGCGGAGGCCCGTAAGGCTCTTTCCCACTGTTGTTGCAGGTAGTTTCGGTAGTCATCCGTCACTTTTGAGCGTATCTCTTGATAGCTTTCCGGCCCTTTTAGCTTCTCGCCCAGCACATCCACAAAGGGAAATATCTCGTCAGGCTGAATCATTGCTCCTTTTCGCTTGAAAAACAAGGCGTCTACCACCTCGTTCTCCCCCATCTCGAAGATGCCCTGTTGCAGTCGGATGTGTGTTTGTCCGTCGGCATTGAAGGTCAGACGCAGGGCATCGCTCCACTCTCCTGCCTGCAATTTGCGCAGGAACTTCTTGGCCCGCTTGATATTTCGTTTGGTATCACCATAGAGAACGCATCCTTTGAAGCGTGGCTTTTCCCACTGGTAGTCGGCATGGTGTGCGGCAAAATAGCGCCGGATGCCTTCTTCGTCCTGACCGGGGCGAATCACTTCACGTTCGGTTATCAGCTCGACAAGTCTCTTCTCCCGAAAGGATTGAAGGAGTCTGTATGCCGTCGTGTCTCTCTGTTCCAGTGTCTCATTCTGGTAGTCCAGCAGTGATTTCACTGTAAACAATTCGAGTTGGCGCTTTCTGCCTGCCGGATGGGCAGAGGCAAAACGGGCAAAATCGTCGCCTGTATAGGGCTTTTCTGCAATCGTAAAGAGGGTGTGCGTGCTCTTTCCGTGTGCCAATAGTTCCTCGATGCCTTCTTTGGGGACGTAGTGACATCTTCTCTTCCAATCATCCAACGTGTTGGCGGACGGACGGAGCGATGAAACGATGGAGTTTGGTGCGCAGGACTGGATGCACCTCTCTTTCTTGAGCACTGCGATGATGTGGATGCCTTCTGGAGTAAAGAAGGGAGCAGACAGCTCTCCAGCCTTGAGCGAGAAGGCCTGCTCCTCCAATTCGACAGTGACTTGGCGCGGATGAATCCAGATGCTGTCTTTGGCATCGGAGAATTGTCGGATGTATGTCTGTAGCTTGTCTGGATGCTCGTTGAGGCAGGCGGAAAGCGAATCCATCCACAGTCTCGTCTGTCTGAAAGAGGCGGGAGTAGCGTTTTGTGGGATGCGTTTGAACAGTTGACAGATGTATACCCTTTCCTCAGAGGAGGCGCGTGATGTCTGCTCCGTTGGTGTAGCGTCCTTGCTCAGCTGTGCATACAACAGCTGACGGCGGTAGGCCTTCATCTCCTTCCGGAAGTGGGGTGTGGTGTCCATGCCGGCAAGGATGGCCGCCTGCACCTTCAGTCGGGCAAGCAGGATAGAATCGGTTTGGGCGGCCAGGCCCAAAGAGTATACAAGCAGTGAAAGTAGAATCCCTAATTTGTTTGTCATCGGTTCAGAGGGGAAAAATCCTGCCTCCGCCCCCTTTGAGGATGAGTTGAGATGCGGCTCTCCTGAAAAGGACGAAGGCAGGAAATAATACAATCGTCTTGGTAAACGGAACGGGCTATTTACTCCGGACGGCTGTAGTTAGGAGCTTCACTTGTGATGGCTACATCGTGCGGATGGCTTTCCAGCACACCGGCATTGGTGATGCGGGTGAACTTGGCATCATGCAGCTTCTCGATGTTGGGAGCACCGCAATAGCCCATGCCGGCACGCAAGCCGCCGGTCAGTTGGTAAATCACCTCATACAATGTCCCTTTATAGGGTACGCGGGCAGCGATACCCTCCGGCACCAGCTTCTTGACATCGGTGGTGCTGCTTTGGAAGTAGCGGTCTTTCGAACCATGTTCCATTGCCTCTAGCGACCCCATGCCTCGATATGATTTGAACTTACGTCCGTTGAAGATGATGGTTTCGCCCGGCGACTCTTCTGTGCCGGCCACCAACGAACCAATCATGACACTCCATCCACCGGCTGCCAATGCCTTGACCACATCGCCTGAGTAGCGCAGACCGCCATCGGCAATCAAAGGAATGCCTGTGCCCTTCAGAGCCTTGGCTACATCGTACACGGCCGTGAGCTGAGGTACACCTACACCGGCCACGACGCGGGTCGTACAGATAGAACCCGGACCGATGCCCACCTTCACGCCGTCGGCACCAGCCTCTACCAGTGCTTTGGCTGCTTCGCCGGTTGCGATGTTTCCTACTACAATATCAATGTTGGGGAATCTCTTTTTGGCTTCTTTCAGCTTTTCAATCACATACATGGAGTGTCCGTGCGCCGTATCAATCACAATGGCATCGGCACCGGCATCTACCAGCGCTTGCATGCGGTCCAGTGTATCATTGGTCACACCTACGCCGGCGGCTACCCTCAGACGTCCCTTGCTGTCCTTGCAAGCCATTGGCTTGTCTTTGGCCTTCGTGATGTCCTTGTAGGTAATCAAGCCTATCAGCTTGTTGTCTTTGTCAACTACCGGCAGCTTCTCGATTTTATGTTCTTGCAGAATCTGGGCGGCAGCTTCCAGGTCGGTTGTCTGGTTGGTCGTCACGATGTTGTCTTTGGTCATCACTTCGTCGATGCGCTTCGTGTGGTCTTTCTCGAAACGGAGGTCGCGGTTTGTGACGATGCCTACCAAATGACCTTCGTCGTCTACAACGGGTATGCCTCCAATCTTGTATTCGGCCATCAGGTCTAAAGCCGCAGCCACACTGGAGCCTCTCTTGATGGTTACAGGATCGTAAATCATACCGTTCTCCGCACGTTTGACAATGGCTACTTGGCGGGCCTGTTCTTCGATGGACATATTCTTATGGATGACACCGATACCGCCTTCGCGTGCAATGGCGATGGCCATTTTGGCTTCGGTGACTGTGTCCATGGCAGCCGTTACAAAAGGAATTTTCAACTCGATGTTGCGTGAGAACTTCGTCGTGAGAGCGACAGTTTTGGGCAGGACTTCAGAATAAGCGGGAATCAACAATACATCATCGTATGTCAATCCATCCATTACAATCTTATCAGCAATAAATGACATAGGGTATATATGCGTTTAAAATTTATTGCGTGCAAATATACGGTTTTTATTCCATTTTCGTATATCTGCACGCAATATTTTTTGTTTGTGGAGGGTTAGTTCGCCATTTCAGAGATGAACTTGATGCGTACCAGGCGGATTTCTTCTTCCGTAAAGTCGTCACCCAGTTCGTCCATCGCATCGTCGATGTCATCGGTCGTCGACTCCTTGAAGTAGTCATAGATGTCAAGCATGTGGTCTTCGTCCATGATATCCTCCAGGAAATAGTCGATGTTCAGTTTGGTGCCAGAGTAGACGATGGCTTCAATCTCGTCCAGCAGCTCCTCGAACTCGATGCCTTTCGACAGGGCGATGTCGTCCAATGCCACTTTGCGGTCGATGGCCTGAATGATGGCCACCTTCATCTTTGATTTGTTGGCTACCGTGCGCACCCTCAGGTCTTCGGGACGTTCAATCTCGTTCTCCTCGCAATGGCGCTTGATGAGCTTACAGAACTCTTCGCCATATCGCTTGGCTTTGCCGGCTCCCACACCCGGTATGTTCTGCAATTCCTCCAGCGTGATGGGATAGATGGTGGCCATTGCTTCCAGCGAGGGGTCTTGGAAGATGACGTAGGGAGGAACCTCCAGCTTCTTGGAGAGCTTCTTGCGGAGGTCTTTCAGCATGGAGTAGAGGGCGGGGTCGACTGCGCAAGCACCGCCTCCACGTGCCGGAGCCTCTTCTTCTATCTCATCGAAATCGGTGTCCTCTACAATCTTGAACGACTTCGGATGTTTCAGGAACTTCTTGCCTTCATCCGTCACTTTCAGCAGTCCGTAGTTCTCTACATCCTTGCTCAGATAGCCGGCTATCAAGGCCTGGCGGATGACAGCGTTCCAGGTGCGGTCTTCTTCGCCCATGCCCGATCCGAAGACTTCCAGGTCTTCGTGCAGGTGTGCCTGTACTTCTGAAGTCTCTTTGCCTTGTATGACGTCTATGATATAGTCTGCCTTAAAATTCTCTTTCACCGCCAGAATTGCTTCGATGACGGTGCACAATAATTCTTGAGCTTCCACTTGTTTCTTTGGATTTAAACAGTTGTCACAATTTCCACAATTGTCCTCCGTATACTCTTCGCCGAAATAGTGCAGCAGTGTCTTTCGGCGGCACACGGATGACTCGGCGTATGCAGCGGTCTCCAGCAGGAGCTGCTTGCCGATTTCCTGTTCTGCCACAGGTTTGCCCTGCATGAATTTTTCCAGTTTCTGCAGGTCTTTGTTTGTATAGAATGTAATGCACTGTCCTTCCCCTCCATCTCGTCCGGCACGTCCCGTCTCCTGATAGTATCCTTCCAGACTCTTGGGAATGTCGTAATGGATGACGTATCGCACATCCGGCTTGTCTATTCCCATGCCGAAGGCGATGGTAGCCACGATTACGTCAATCTTTTCCATCAGGAAGTCATCTTGGTTTTGGGTACGGGTGGCCGAATCCATTCCTGCATGATAGGCGCGGGCGTTGATGCCGTTTGCTTGCAGTATTTCGGCCAGCTCTTCTACCTTCTTTCGGCTGAGGCAATAGATGATGCCCGATTTCTCCGGATTGTTCTTGATGAACTTGATGATGTCTTTATCTACATTGTTCGTTTTGGGACGTACTTCGTAATAGAGGTTGGGACGGTTGAAGGACGACTTGAACACCTTGGCTTCTATCATACCCAGGTTCTTCTGGATATCGTGCTGCACCTTTGGTGTGGCCGTAGCCGTCAGTGCGATGAGCGGAGCTTTCCCGATTTCGTTGATAATGGGTCGTATGCGTCGGTATTCCGGGCGGAAGTCGTGTCCCCACTCTGAGATACAGTGAGCCTCGTCTACCGCGTAGAACGAAATCTTTACCGTCTTCAGGAATTCTACATATTCCTCCTTGGTCAGTGACTCTGGGGCAACATAAAGTAGCTTTGTCTTTCCGTTGACGATGTCGCTCTTCACCTGGTCGATTGCGCTTTTGTTGAGAGAGGAGTTGATGAAGTGTGCGATGCCGTCTTCTTCACTGAAGTTGCGCATTGCATCGACTTGGTTCTTCATCAAGGCGATCAGCGGAGAAATAACAATAGCTGTTCCCTCCATCAACAGGGATGGCAATTGGTAACACAGCGATTTTCCACCTCCGGTAGGCATCAATACAAAGGTGTCGTTCCCATCCAACAGGTTTTGGATGATTGCTTCCTGATTTCCCTTAAAGGTGTCAAAACCGAAATATTTCTTCAGCTCTTCTGTCAAGTTAATCTTCTTCTTCCCAGCCATGGTTTAATAGATAGTTGTTTTTAGGTTTCATTAAGGTGTGCTACAAACACATTTTATCTCTCTTAACTAAGATTCCTAACAAAGTTATAAACAACTTCTCAAATTTCAAGCATAATCGGCCTATTATTTTTCATGAAAAAATGAAAAAAGTATTCCGCCTATTCGCTATGTGCTGATTTTAAGAGTTTTGCATTCTTGCGATATTTGCCTTCTCCATCTGCTTTTTGGCATAGTCCAGTGTAACCACGTACTTGTCCTTGTTTTCAGAGGGAAGTTCGAACATGACATCCATCATGATGGTCTCTACGATGGAGCGCAAGCCGCGTGCCCCCAGCTTGTATTCGATGGCCTTGTCCACGATGTACTCGAATACCTCTTCATCGAATGTCAGTGCCACATGGTCCATCTCGAACAGCTTCACGTACTGCTTGATGATAGCGTTCTTGGGCTCGGTCAGGATGGAGCGCAGCGCAGTCCTATCCAACGGGTTCAGGTAAGTCAGCACAGGCATACGTCCTATGATTTCTGGAATCAGTCCGAATGCCTTCAGGTCTTGCGGTGCGATGTATTGCATCAGGTTCTCTTTGTCGATGGTGGCTGTATTGCGCACGGCGTTATAGCCCACCACATGGGTGTTCAGGCGCTGGGCAATCTTCTTTTCGATGCCGTCGAAGGCACCGCCGCAGATGAACAGGATGTTTTTGGTATTGACCGGTATCATCTTCTGGTCGGGGTGCTTGCGTCCGCCCTGTGGCGGTACGTTCACGACAGAACCTTCCAGCAGTTTCAGCAGACCTTGCTGGACACCCTCGCCGCTCACGTCGCGCGTGATGGAGGGGTTGTCGCCCTTGCGGGCTATCTTGTCGATTTCGTCAATGAAGACAATGCCTTTCTCGGCTTGGGCTACGTTGTAGTCGGCCACCTGCAGCAGGCGGGTCAGGATGCTCTCGATGTCTTCACCCACATAGCCGGCTTCGGTCAGTACCGTGGCGTCTACAATGGTGAAGGGTACGTGGAGCAGCTTGGCAATGGTACGTGCCAGCAACGTCTTGCCGGTACCGGTCCGTCCCACCATGATGATGTTCGATTTCTCTATTTCCACATCGTCTCCCTTGTCGCTCTGCAGCAACCGCTTGTAGTGGTTGTACACAGACACGGAGAGGTATCGCTTGGCATCGTCCTGGCCGATGACGTATTGGTCCAGGAAACGTTTGATGTCTTGCGGCTTCGGCAGCTCGTCCAGGTTCAGCCGGGTGTCCGAGAGGACTTGCTTGAATGTTTGCTGCACAATCTCGTAGGCCTGGCTGGCGCATTCGTTGCAGATGAATCCGTCTACTCCCGAGATGAGGAGTTGCACCTCGTCTCTGCTTCTTCTGCAGAAGCTGCATCTGTCTTTGCTCTTTCTATTCGTTTCAGCCATAATTATTTCTTCGTCAGTACTTCGTCAACCATACCATACTCTTTTGCCTCTTGGGCGGTCATCCAATAGTCGCGGTCGGAGTCGGCCCACACCTTGTCGAACGGCGTGTGCGAGTGGTCGGCAATGATGGTATAGAGTTCTTTCTTCAGTTTCATGATTTCGCGTGCGGTGATTTCGATGTCCGATGCCTGGCCTTGTGCGCCTCCCAGCGGCTGATGAATCATGACGCGCGAGTGTGGCAGTGCCGAACGCTTGCCTTCAGCACCGGCTACCAGCAGGACGGCTGCCATGCTGGCTGCCATGCCCGTACAGATGGTGGTGACATCGCTGCTGATGAACTGCATGGTGTCGTAGATGCCCAGACCGGCATAGACCGATCCGCCCGGCGAATTGATATAGATGGAGATATCCTTGCCCGGCTCTACCGAGTCTAAGTAAAGCAACTGTGCCTGCAAGGTGTTGGCTGTATAGTCATCAATCTGTGTGCCCAGAAAGATGATGCGGTCCATCATCAAGCGCGAGAAGACGTCCAGCTGTGTCACGTTGAGCTGACGCTCTTCCAGAATATATGGATTCAGGTATCCGGCTTGCGATTTGATGACATCATCCAGTACCAGACTGTTCATGCCCAGATGTTGGGTTGCATATTTTCTAAAATCATCCATTATGTATAGAATTTTTTTTGAGTTTTGTATTCTGTTTTTGTTCAGCGCATGGTTCTCTTCCCTTTTGGGGGAACCCGCTCTCCTTCTCATCGGGAGAATGAGGCTGCAAAGAAACGAAAAAGAAAAGAGAGCACAAAAAAAACACAGAGTTATCGTCGGATAACCCTGTGTTTTTCTATGATAATTCGGTTCCTTCGGGCGGTTGTTCTTCGAAAAGGAAGCCGCTGTATGAAACGGAAGTGACCGGCTTATGCAAACATTTTGTTGAATTCTTCCATCGATACGTTCTTGTGCTCCAGCGTAATCTGTCCCTTCAATGCGGCAGCCAGCTTGGTCTCTATGGCGCGGTTTACCAGCCCTTCGACGCTCTCTTTCTTCTTCAGCATCTCTTTGGAGTAGTTCTCCAGCAGTTCTTCGGGCACATTCATCATGCCGTATTGGGCGAACTGGGCACGGGTGGCCTCCTTGGCCATGCGGGTGACGTCTTCCGGCTCCACTTTGATTTCGTTTGCCTTTATCAGCTGTTCCTTAATCAGGTGCCAGGTCAGTTCCTCGATGCTCTTGTCGTAGTTCTCCTCGATGAACTTCTCGTCCTTGTCGGGGTTGTTCAGGCGCATCACACGTTTCAGCAGTGCGTCGGGGAATTCCAGCTTGCCCACCTTCTCCATCAGCATCTTGCGGGCATCGAGCAGGAACTTGTAGTCGCTGTCTGCGCTCAGCTGGGCGGCGATGCTCTCCTTGATTTTGCCACGGAACTCCTCTTCGCTCTTGACGTTGCCTTCGCCGAATACTTGGTCGAAGATTTCCTGATTCAGTTCGCCGGGAGTGAATCGGGTGATTTCAGTCACCTGATAGCTGAAGTCAGACTTCATTTCGGCGGCAGCCTCTTTCTCAATCTTCAGCAGCGAAGCCAGTTCGGCCGTATTGCCATCCCATGCAGTGTACGGGTTGAACACGAGCACATCGTTCACCTTGGCATTGGCAAACTTGGCCTTCTGCTCGTCGTTCTTCATGTAGGCGGGCATCATGACGGCACCCTCTACCTGTATTCCGCCCTCTTTGGTGTTTCCGTTCTCGTCCAGTTCGGCAATCAGACCCTTCAGCATGTCGCCCTCGGTATAGGATTCAACCGGTTGGTAGCTGCCGGTGCGTTGCGTGTAGCTCTTGACCTGCTGCTCCACCATCTCGTCCGTAGTTTCGATGGTATAGTAGTCTACCTTGTCGGCGGCGCTTACTGCTGCATTGAATTCGGGAGCCAGCGCGATGTCGAACAGGAATTCAAACTCCTCCATGGTGTCGAAGTCGATGGGCTGCTGCTTCTCTTCGTTCGGCAGGGGCTCGCCCAAGATGTTCACCTTGTTATCTTGAATATACTTATATACAGTTTCGGACAAGAGCTTGTTTACCTCTTCTGCGATGACCGATTTTCCGTACATCTTCTTGATCAGACTCATGGGCACCATGCCTTTGCGGAATCCCGGTATCTGTGCTTTCTGACGGAAAGTCTTCAGCGATTTGTCCACTTTTTCTTGATAGTCTGCTTTCTCCAGCTTCACGGTAAGCAGAGCGTTTACCTTGTCAATGTTTTGTAATGAAACGTTCATTCTGACTATTATTTATTTGATTTATACTTTATTCCATTTGTAAATGAGCCCGCAAAATTAGCGTTATTCTTTCAATTATCAAAAAAGAGAGGCCAATTATTTCTTTTTTTTATAGCTGTCCTGAGGGCTAAAAGGGGATTGCGTGGAGCGGAGGTGACATGAAAAGAGGCGAAAGCCGTTGTGACTTTCACCTCTTTGTCCCTTTGTGCGAGGCTCGTGAAAACGATTCGTGCCTCTGCATTTTAAGAAGGTTTTTCTATCAAGCTCCCGGGTGAATTGCTTCAGAGGGGCAAACGTCTGCGCAAGTACCGCATTCAGTACATGCTTCAGGGTCAATAGAATACTTGTCACCTTCAGAGATGGCGCCTACCGGACACTCGTCGATACAAGTTCCGCAAGCAATACAGTCGTCACTAATTACGTAAGCCATTTTACTTCAATTTTTAAATTATTATTAGAACACTAATTTGTGTCACAAAAGTAACGGTTTTCTTCATTCGTTGTTAATAAAGGATGAGAAAAACTCATAATTTGTATGCATTCTAAATAATTTCGGGCGTCAGACTTGCAATACTTAGGCTGAATAATGCCTGCCTTCTATACGCTTCGTACTAATAGAGTTCCAGTCCGAATACCTGTTGCAGCTCTTGCAGGGCACTGTTCTTTTGTGCCATCAGCTGGTATCGCTCCACTTTGCTGTAGGCGCGTGTCTTTTCGGTAGGTGCGCTGACGTGGAAGCTCAAGGTGAAACGGCTGTTTCTCAGCCGCGCGCGCAGATGCTCTTGCAGCTGGGGCAGCAGTGCATTGAACTCTTTCGCTATGATGTCGTTCTCGACGATGCCTTCGGCGTGGGTACCCTCGTGCAGGGTCAGACGCATGGCTCGCATACGTTGGCTGAGGGCTATCTGCTCTTTGGGCATCTGTCCCGCATACTCTTGCCAGTAGTAGTTCACATCTTTCTCGTTGAAGATGAGGTCCTCTTCCGGCTGTTTCTGGTTGGCGGGCGGTGTGCTCGCTGCGGCAGCGGTCTGCTCTTGGCCGTTGCTCTCTTCCGCACGCACTTGCCGGATGGATATGCCCAGTCCTGTCCGCTTGAGGCTGGGTATCTTCTTCTCGCCGCTTGCCTGTGCCGGCTGCAGGGCGGCAGGTGTGGTGCGGACGGCGGCTTCACCTCCGCCGCGTGCGGTGGGGGTGGCCTGTGCCGGTGGCGTAGAGGGGCGGACGGCAGGTGCGGTGGCCTGCGGGGCTGCTTGGGCGGTGGTCTGTGTAGACGCGATGGGTTTGATGACTTGTTTAGGGCTACGCCCACCAGCCGCATCGCCCTCGTCCGCGGTCAGCTGTGCCACTTGTATCAATGTGAGCTCTACCAGCAGCCGCTTGTTCTTGCTGGCTCGGTAGTTGAGGTCGCAGTCGTTGCATAGCTTCATGGCCCTGTACAGAAAGGGCAACGGACACTTCTGCGCCTGTTCCTGGTAGCGTTGCCTGATGCTGGCGCCGACCTCCAGCAGCGGCAGCGTGACGGGGTCGCGGCTCACCAGCAGGTCGCGCAAGTGCGAGGTCAGCCCCGTGATGAAGTGGCTGGCATCGAATCCCTTGTTCAGCACGTCGTTCAGTAGCAGCAGGGCGTCGCTCACCTGGTTGTGCAGGAAGTGGTCGGTCAAGCGGAAGTAGTATTCGTAGTCCAGTACGTTCAGGTTCTCGATGACGCTGCGGTACGTGATGTTGCCGCCGCAGAAGCTCACCACCTGGTCGAAGATGGAGAGCGCGTCGCGCATACCGCCGTCCGCCTTCTGTGCAATGACGTTCAGCGCCTCGGGTTCGGCCGTGATGCCCTCTTTGGAGGCTACGTAGGCCAGATGAGCCACGGCATCCTCCACGCTGATGCGGTTGAAGTCGTATATCTGGCAGCGCGAAAGGATAGTCGGCAGAATCTTGTGCTTCTCCGTAGTGGCCAGAATGAAGATGGCGTGTCGGGGCGGCTCTTCCAGCGTCTTGAGGAAGGCGTTGAAGGCCGAGGCCGAGAGCATGTGTACCTCGTCGATGATGTACACCTTGTAGTGCCCTATCTGGGGCGGGATGCGCACCTGCTCCACCAGTTGCCGGATGTCGTCCACCGAGTTGTTGGAGGCGGCATCCAGTTCGTGGATGTTGTAGGACCGCTGTTCGTTGAAGGCGCGGCACGACTCGCATTCGTTGCAGGCTTCCCCCTCGGCGGTAGGATGCAGGCAGTTGATGGCTTTGGCGAAGATGCGCGCACAGGTGGTCTTGCCCACGCCGCGCGGCCCGCAGAAAAGGTAAGCATGTGCCAGCTTGCCAGATGCGATGGCGTTCTTCAGGGTAGTGGTCAGTGCGCGTTGGCCTACGACGGAATCGAATGTCGAAGGACGGTACTTTCGGGCAGATACGATATAGTTTTCCATAAGCGGTAGCGTTGTTAGGTAGCGTTCCCCTTCATTGTCGGCAGGGAACGTTTCTGCAAAGATAGTGCAATCTGCGGGGAGAACAAAATCTGCGTGCCTGTTTTTTTTTGAGCACGTGCGTGCCGGTTCAGATGCGGTCGGCCTCTATGTACCCGTGCATCACGGCATAGATGGTCAGTCCCGAGACCGACTTGATGCCCAGCTTCTCGGTGATGTTTTTTCGATGCGAGATGACGGTGGTCAGACTGATGTGCAGCTTGTCGGCAATCTCTTTGTTGATGAGCCCCTTGGCAATCAGTACGAGAACCTCGATTTCGCGTGCCGAGAGGTCGCGCGTCAGCTCCCGTTCACCGCGTCCGTCGGCCGGCGCGGGCAGGTGGTGCGGATGCTCGGCGTGTCCGTGCTGGTGCAGACGCAGGATGTGCTTGACCAGCTCCTGCTCGCTGAGGCAGATGTTCAGTGTAGGTACGGCATCCAGTTGGGGAAGCGGCTCGCCGGCGGTCAGCACGATGCTCTTGGGGCTGCGCTCCAGAAAGAAGGCGGTGTGCCGGAAGTAGATGTGCGAAGAGACGAAGTAGTGGGCATACATGTCGGGCGTGTCGGCCATCAGTTCGTCGAACGAGCGGAACGAACGGATGACGGCTATGGGTATCAGCTCTTGCAGCAGGTTGCGCAGTCCCAGGCAGAGCAGCGTGTTGGGGTCGATGATGGCAATTTCAGGCATGGCGGTATCGGGTATATGGCTGGGTTAGTCGTGATGGGCGTTGACGTAGTCGCGGGCTGCTTCGGCGCAACGTTCGCCGTCGATGGCGGCCGATACGATGCCTCCGGCATATCCTGCCCCTTCGCCGCAGGGGAAGAGCCCTTGCAGGCGGACGTGCTGCAGTGTCTCTCTGTCCCGCACGATGCGTACGGGGGCCGATGTACGTGTCTCCACGCCTATCATCACGGCTTCGTTGGTCAGAAATCCGTGGCTGGTCCGTCCGAACTGTTGGAAGCCGCGGCTCAGGCGGTCGGTGATGAATGCGGGCATCCAGAAGTGAAGCGGCGATGAAATCAGTCCTGGGGCATACGAACTCTCGGGCAAGTCGTAACTCAGCTTCCTGCGTGTGAAGTCTACCATGCGTTGGGCCGGTGCCGTCTGCTTGCGGTTGCCCTGCTGCCAGCAGAGCCGTTCCAGCTCCTCTTGAAAGCGCAGCATCTTCAGCGTGTCGTCCCCTTCTGCTGCAGGCACGTCTTCGGGCCGCAGCTCCACCACCATGCCGCTGTTGCTCCATCGGGAGCCTCGGTTGCTGGGGCTCATGCCGTTGACCACAATCTGCTCCGGCCCGCTGGCGGCAGGCACTACAAAGCCGCCGGGGCACATGCAGAAGCTGTACACGCCCCGTCCGTCCACTTGCGTCACCATGCTGTACTCTGCGGCCGGCAGGAAGGCCCCGCGCCCCGTCTTGTTGTGATACTGGATGCGGTCAATCAGTGCGGCGGGATGCTCCAGACGCACCCCCACGGCGATGCCTTTCGCTTCCGTCTCCACCCCGTTGGCCACCAGCCATCGGTACACGTCGCGGGCGGAGTGGCCTGTAGCCAATATCACAGGGCCGATGAAGTGCTCGCCCGTGCTTGTCGCGATGCCTTGCACACGGTCTCCCTTGCAGAGCAGCGACTCCATGCGTGTGCAGAAGTGTACCTCGCCTCCACATTGCAGGATGGTGTTGCGCATGTGCTCGATGACCCGCGGCAGTTTGTCCGTCCCGATGTGCGGGTGGGCATCTATTAGAATGGAGGTGGAGGCACCATGCTGGCAGAACACTTGCAGAATCTTCTCCACGTTGCCCCGCTTCTTGCTGCGCGTGTAGAGCTTGCCGTCCGAGTAGGCCCCCGCCCCTCCTTCGCCGAAGCTGTAGTTCGACTCGGCATCCACGCTTTGCGTCCGGCTGATTTGTGCCAGGTCTTTCTTCCGCTCGTGTACATCTTTTCCGCGCTCTACCACTACGGGACGCAGCCCCAGTTCAATCAGCCGCAAGGCGGCAAACAGTCCGCCGGGGCCGGCACCTACCACAATCACCTGCGGCCTTCCCTCTACGTTATTATATATAATAGGTGTGAATTCCTCTTTGTCGGGAATCTCGTTCACGTAGGCCCGTAGGGTCAGGTTGACGTAGATGGTGCGTTGGCGTGCGTCGATGCTCCGCTTCAGGATGCGTATGGCGTTGAGGCTCCGTGCCTCCAGCCCCTTTTCGTTGACGAGGTAAGCCTTCAGCTGTTGCTCGCTGGCCGCTATTTCGGGAATGACCCTTAACTGGTACTCTTGTATCATGACGAATGCTTTTGGTTTGTCCCCCTTGTGGGAGCGCGAAATGTGCAGTCTGTTGCTATCGGGGTGTAAAGGTAGTGATTTATCAGAGCGATGGCAAGCAGCCTCTCTCTTTTTTGTTCATTTTCTTTGCTTATTCAGGAAATTAGTCGTTTCTTTGCAAACAGGAAACACTATGTGACACCCCCATACGATATCAGGGAAAGGGAATGCGTTTATCCTTCTGTGGGGATGACGCATTTTTTGTACGAATCATCATTTTGACAACAACAAGAGATATGGACAACAACAAATTGAAGAAGGTGCTCGTCCTCGGGTCGGGCGCGTTGAAAATCGGACAGGCCGGAGAATTCGACTACTCTGGTTCGCAGGCACTGAAGGCGTTGCGTGAAGAGGGCATCAGTTCGGTATTGGTCAATCCTAATATCGCAACCATCCAAACATCGGAAGGCATTGCCGACCAGGTTTACTTCTTGCCTGTGACTACCCATTTTGTAACAGAAATCATCAAGAAGGAGCGTCCGGACGGCATCCTGCTGGCCTTCGGCGGCCAGACGGCCTTGAACTGCGGTACCGAACTCTATCAGCAGGGCATCCTGCAGCAATACGGCGTCAAGGTACTGGGTACCTCGGTGGAAGCCATCATGAATACGGAAGACCGCGACCTCTTTGTGAAGAAGCTGGACGAGATTCCCATGAAAACCCCCAAGAGTCATGCCGTGGAGAGCATGGAAGAGGCCTTGAAGGCCGCCCGTGAGATAGGGTTCCCCGTCATGGTACGTTCGGCCTACGCCCTTGGCGGACAAGGCAGCGGTATCTGCCCCGATGAAGAGACGTTCCTGAAGCTGGCCGAGAGTGCCTTCACCTTCTCCAATCAGATATTGGTGGAGGAGTCGCTCAAGGGCTGGAAGGAGATTGAGTTTGAGGTCATCCGCGATGCCAACGACCACTGCTTCACCGTGGCCAGCATGGAGAACTTCGACCCCCTGGGCATCCATACGGGCGAAAGCATCGTGGTGGCACCTACCTGCTCGCTTACCGACCGGCAGGTGGAGACGTTGCAGGCCCTTTCGCGCCAGTGCGTACGCCATCTCAACATTGTGGGCGAGTGCAACATCCAGTATGCCTTCAATGCCGAGACCAACGACTACCGCGTCATCGAGGTCAATGCCCGCCTGAGCCGTTCGTCGGCCCTCGCCTCCAAGGCTACCGGCTATCCCTTGGCGTTTGTGGCTGCAAAGATTGCGTTGGGCTATACGCTCGACCAGATTGGCGAGATGGGCACGCCCAACTCGGCCTACGAGGCTCCGCAGCTCGACTACCTCATCTGCAAGATACCGCGTTGGGACCTGACCAAGTTTGTGGGTGTCAGCCGCGAAATCGGTTCCAGCATGAAGTCGGTGGGCGAAATCATGTCCATCGGCCGCTCGTTCGAGGAGATTATCCAGAAGGGACTCCGCATGATAGGGCAGGGCATGCACGGCTTTGTGGGCAACGACGGCACCCATTTTGACGACCTCGACCACGAGCTGGAGCACCCCACCGACCTGCGCATCTTTGCCATGGCACAGGCGTTGGAGGAGGGCTATACCATTGAGCGCATCTACGAGCTGACCAAGATTGACCCCTGGTTCATCGGCAAGCTGAAGAACATCGTCGACTACAAGCACAAGCTGGAGGAGTATCACTCCATCGAGGAGATTCCTGCCGACGTGCTGCGCCAGGCCAAGGTATTAGGCTTCTCCGACTTTCAGATTGCCCGCTTCGTGCTGCATCCTACCGGTAATATGGAGAAGGAGAATCTGCAGGTGCGTGCCCGCCGCAAGGAGCTGGGCATCCTGCCGGCCGTGAAGCGCATCAATACCGTGGCCAGCGAACATCCCGAACTGACCAACTACCTCTACATGACCTATGCCGTGCAGGGGTATGACATCAATTACTACAAGAACGAGAAGTCGGTGGTCGTATTGGGCTCGGGTGCCTACCGCATCGGCTCCAGCGTGGAGTTCGACTGGTGCTCGGTCAATGCCATCCAGACGGCCCGCCGGCTGGGCTACAAATCCATCATGATCAACTACAACCCCGAGACCGTGTCGACCGATTACGATATGTGCGACCGCCTCTATTTTGACGAGCTCTCCTTTGAGCGCGTGCTCGATGTCATCGACCTGGAGCAGCCTCGCGGTGTCATCGTGTCGGTAGGCGGACAGATTCCCAACAACCTGGCCATGAAGCTCTACCGCCAGTCGGTGCCGGTGCTGGGCACATCGCCCATCTCCATCGACCGTGCCGAAAACCGCAACAAGTTCTCGCACATGCTCGACCAACTGGGCATCGACCAGCCGGCTTGGCAGGAGCTGACCAGCCTGGACGACGTGAAGTCCTTTGTAGCTAAGGTGGGCTATCCCGTGCTGGTGCGTCCTTCGTACGTCCTCTCCGGCGCGGCCATGAACGTATGCTACGACGAAGAAGAGCTGCAGAACTTCCTGAAGATGGCGGCCGAGGTGTCGAAGGAGTTCCCTGTGGTGGTGTCGCAGTTCCTGCAGAACACCAAGGAGATTGAGTTCGATGCCGTGGCGCAGAACGGCGAAGTGGTAGAGTATGCCATCTCCGAGCATGTGGAGTTCGCCGGCGTACACTCGGGCGATGCCACGCTGGTGTTCCCCGCACAGAAAATCTATTTCGCCACTGCCCGTCGCATCAAGAAAATCAGCCGCATGATTGCCAAGGAGCTGAACATCTCCGGCCCCTTCAACATCCAGTTCCTGGCCCGCAACAACGAGGTGAAGGTCATCGAGTGCAACCTGCGTGCCAGCCGTTCGTTCCCCTTCGTCAGCAAGGTGCTGAAGCGCAACTTCATCGAGACGGCTACCCGCATCATGCTCGACGCCCCCTACAGCCGTCCCGACAAGTCGGCATTCGACATTGATTGGATTGGAGTCAAGGCCAGCCAGTTCTCCTTCTCGCGCCTGCACAAGGCCGACCCTGTGCTGGGTGTCGATATGTCATCTACCGGCGAAGTGGGCTGCATAGGCGACGACTTCAACGAAGCGTTGCTCAATGCCCTCATCGCGACCGGCTTTACCATCCCCACCCCCGAGAAGGGAGTGATGTTCTCCTCGGGAGCCATGAAGTCGAAGGTCGATTTGCTCGATGCCAGCCGTCTGCTCTTCTCGAAGGGATACAAGATTTATGCCACGGCAGGTACGGCAGCCTTCCTCAACGCGCATGGCGTGCAGACCGAACCGGTCTTCTGGCCCGACGAGCGTCCCGATGCCGCCAACAACGTGATGAAGATGATTTCCGAACATAAGTTCGACCTGATTGTCAACATCCCCAAGAACCATACGAAGCGCGAGCTGACCAACGGCTATCGCATCCGTCGGGGAGCCATCGACCACAACATTCCGTTGATTACCAACGCCCGTCTGGCCGGTGCCTTTATCGAAGCCTTCTGCGACATGAAGCTGGATGACATCCAGATAAAGAGCTGGCAGGAGTACAAGTGATTTTTCTGCGGGGACAACAGGGCATTGCTCATACGCTTTTCGTCCTGTTGTCCCCTGCTTGTTTTTTGTGTGAAAGGTAAGCTGTCTCTACCATCTTCGAGGTCCGTGTCTGCATAATTCTGAAAAAATATCAGGCAAACGTTTGGAGATAAAAAAAATAGTTGTACCTTTGCAGCGCTTTTGAAACGGAAGTGTATCGGGCGTTTAGCTCAGCTGGTTCAGAGCATCTGCCTTACAAGCAGAGGGTCGGG
>JBJEHI010000099.1:0-31521 GCA_051875915.1 Bacteroides sp. | reverse complement strand
AGAGTTTCTTGAACAGCTTCGCCGAGTTGATTCTATTCTCTGACTTGATGCCACGATTGAACAGTCCGAAAACCGTGAAGGGATCCACATCAGTAAGCAAATCATCCACGCCTTTATTGTCATGCAGATATTTTGCCAGTAGCTTATCTCTGTTCTCGTATATCAACGAGAGCAGTGAAGCACGGTCGTTGCGGTAGTTTAGCAATATCTCTGCAAACTCCTTATAAAAGGGAATCCATGTATATCTCATATTCGTTTCTGTTTATTCTTTTGCTTAATGTACTGTTGAAGCATTCTCAAACCTGATTCGGCCTGTCAGCAGTTGCTGCATCATGCCTTGCTTTATCTGCTCGTACTTCTTTCGCTTGGCTTCCAAGGCAGACAGCTCGTTGTCCATAGAGGTGAGGACGGAGGCGATGGCTTGCTGCTCTGAGATGGTTGGAAAACTAATCCAAGTGTTTTTTATTGCATTCTTAGACACAGAAGAAACTTTTATCCCTTGAATAAGAGGTAATATTTGATCGTGGAACATAGACGAGTTTATATAATATCCCAGAAATTTTGGGGCAAAGATATTGTTTTTCGGCCTACACCACATTGTGTGTAAACCTGAAACAACTTTTGCATTGCCAATATTGTATATTTCTGTAGCTTTGCATACGGCTTCATCCTCTGCTGTATCTGCAATAATTATATCGCCGTCCTGTGCAAGAATGACAGGATTGTACCTCGTTACTTTATTGCTATCAATATAGGGCAAATCTGTTTTAGATACATCCAATACTTCACTATAGTTGGTTAATATATCTCCATAGTGAATATTTTTTATTTCACCCTTTATATTCAATAGTTCTCGCGCAAATGTATTTGTCGTAAGAAAGGTGAAAACATCCTTAAACAACAATGTTTCCCATTTGTCAATAAACCCTTTGAGCCTTTTCTTGCCAGAGAGTAGCTGCTGCATGGAGCCCTGCTTTATGTCTCGTTTCTTGGCTATCAGCCTATCCAAGGAAGCAATGAGGTTGTCAATGCTGGTAAGGGCAGATGCTATACGGCGTTGCTCTTCGATGGGAGGAATACACAACCAAGTTCCTTGAATGGCACTTTTTGAAACGGAAGAAACTTTTATTCCTTGAATTAGCGGTAAAACTGGATTATGATATAGGCTTGTGTTCATGAAATAGCCTAAGAATTTTATAGCAAATGTGTTCTGAGCAGGGCGACACCACATAGTGTGAAGTCCTGCAACGACCCGTTTCCCTCCAATATTCCAGAGTTCGGTCGCTTTGCAAACTGTTTCATCCTCGGCAGTATCTGCAATGATTATATCACCGTCTTCAGCAAAGCATTTGGGTTTATATGACGGCAGGAGTTCAGAGTTGATTGCCGGTATATCAGATTGAGATACGTCCAATGTTGAGCCGTACTTTATAAGCACGTCTCCATAATGGATGTTCTTAATCTCCCCATCCTCACAAAGAAAATCACGTGAGAAGGTGTTGTTTGAGATGAAACGGAATTTCTCCCCCAGCTTTGCCACTTCCCAGTCCTCTGGCAGCAATCCAAGTTCCGTCTGCTTATATTTTCTTGTTTCTTTCATCGTCATTCAATTACAGAATTAGGGTCTATCGTCGGCATATCGCCATCGGAAAGGCGGTCGAAGTCGGAACGGAAGAGTCGGTCTTGGATGACGCGATACTTCTCAAACTCGGACTCGGCAAATTCCTTGGCATATTCAGCCGTCACCTTGCCGGCATCCTGAAGCACCTCGCGGTCAGTGGCATTCAAGAAGATGTCAATGCGCTTTTCCCAATCCTCCATTGTCATGGGGATATGACGCTCCGCCATATCCTTGGCAATATCAAGATAGGCATTGACAAGCCTTCCCATGGCTTGCAACTCGTTCTCCCGCAGATAATTCTTGGCAATGGAAACATCCGTCTTGATGATTTTGCCATTGGGAGCCTTTGCCCAAGTTGTCAGTCCCATGTGCTCTTTCTCCGCATTCGCCCGTTCCACGATGAGTTCCGCTGCCGTATGCCCATGCACGGCATAGTGCATCTTGTTCTGAACTTTCTTGAAAAAACGGCGTGTGGTGGGTGCATCCTTGTTGTAGTCTATCGCCGTGGCATAAATGTCGGTCAGCTTTTGGTAGAAGTTACGCTCAGACAAACGAATCTCGCGTATCTCCTCCAATAACTGCTCGAAGTAATCTACATTGATGAACGAGCCATTCTCCATGCGCTTCTTATCTACGATATAGCCGCGGATGGCAAACTGGCGTATGACGAAGGTGCACCATTGGCGGAATTGCGTGGCGCGGATGGAATTGACGCGATAACCCACTGAGATGATGGCATCGAGGTTGTAGAACATCGTATTGTAGGTCTTACCGTCTTCGGCAGTATGTGCAAATTTTGCACACACTCGATCTGCAATCAGTTCCCCTGAGTCGAAAATATTCTTCAGGTGCTTGGTTATCACGCTTCTATCTACATCAAACAACGTTGCCATTGCCTTCTGCGTAGCCCAAACCGTCTCGTCTTTATACAGCACCTGTATGCCATCTTCCTTGCCTGTTGCAACAAAGGTAAGGAACTCTGCCGTACTGTTTCTTATTTCAAATTTCTTTGCCATTGTCTATATCGTTGTTACAGGATAAATCCCATTTCCTTCAAATAACCATTCACTTCCTCCTCATAGCGGTGAGCGTCTGCTTCGAGTGAGGGAAGCGTGCGCTCATAACGTGCTGAGACGGCGGTAATGGCAGCAGACAGTTGCTGCGTCACCTGCTGCATCTCCTCCATGCAGGATGAGAGGATGGCACGCATCCATTTCTTCTCCACCACCAAGCGGCGGATGTCCTCCTCGCTGAGAGCGGCGTATTTCGCCAGCACCTTGTCGGTCAGGGCTGCCTGAAGGTCGGAAAGTGCTTTGGAGGCTTCCTTCTTCTCCTTGCACAGGTCGAGATATTTTTTGAACGTCTCGACATCATCCTTACTAAAGTTCAGTTTAGCGGCATCCTTCACCGCCTTCTTGATGACCGACTCATTCACCTTCTCGAAGTTGTCAAAGAGTTCCTGCTGCTCCTCCAAGAAGCTGTCGATGAGCTGTGCCTTGGCAGCGACTGTCTGCTCCGCCTCGGCAATAGCCGCCGTTTCGGCTGAGAAATACTCTTGCAGGACGACCGACACGGGCAGCAGGTCGCAGACGATGTCGGAGTAGATGCCCGACTTCTTTTCGGGCGTAAGGTCGGCGGGGAGCGTCCAGCCGTCGTTGCTCACCATGTAGCAATCGTCCTGCATCGTCTCAGCCCAGTAGTTCATCAGGCGGTCATAGATGGAATAGGCATCGGCAAGGCTGCAATCGGCCTTTGCCGTCTGCAACAGGCTCTCGCTCCAGCGGCTGATGAGCTGTTTTGGGGAACAGCCTCGGTCGATGGCTTTCATCTCCGGCTCCACCACGCTGCGCCACTGGTCAAGGCTCTGGGTGAAGAGCTGCTTTTGGCTGACGAAACTGTCGTTCCCGGCAATGGCTTGTGCTATCTGCTGCTTGTCAGTGGCAAGGTCATAGCGACCGTCGGGACGAGGGGCGAAGAGCGCCGACTTCAATGAGGGACACACCTGCCAGTAGGCTTCCAGCGCCTCTACATCGTGGACGGGTATGCCGCCATGCAGGTGAGCGTCGATGTCGTGCTGCACCTCGGTGTCGCGAGGCTGCACATAACGGGGAATGTTCAGGTTGAAGTCGTTCTGCTCAATCTCCTCCCATGTCACCATGCGTGCATAGTGAGGGACGGGCTGCTGCTCGTTCCACACATCGACGATGCGCTTGATGTCCTGCTCTCGCAGGCGGTTCTTGTTGCCGTCCTTCATGAATCCGTCCTTGGCATCGATGAAGAAGATACCCTCACGGTGGGCGGTGTCACGCTTGTCGAGAATGAGAATGCAGGCTGGTATGCCCGTTCCGTAGAAGAGGTTGGGCGGCAAACCGATGATGCCCTTCAGGTAGTGACGCTCCACGATGTGGCGGCGTATGGTGTATTCGGCATTTCCACGGAAGAGCACACCGTGAGGCAGGATGCACGCGCCGCGTCCCGTGTCGGGCTTCATGCTGCCGATGAGATGGAGCAGGAAGGCGAAGTCGCCGCACTTGGCAGGTGGCAGCAGGTTGGGGTTCCAACGGTGGTAGAGGTCGCTCTCGCCATTGGAGGGCATCCAGTTTTTCTGTGAGAAAGGAGGATTGGCCACGCACACGTCGAAGGTGTCAAGCATGGCACCAGTGGTGAACTGCGGGTCGCCCAGTGTGTCGCCCACCTTTATCTCGGCACTCACAATGCCGTGGAGCAGCATGTTGAGCTTGGCAAGCGAGGCGGTGGTGGAGTCCTTCTCCTGTCCGTAGAGCGTAGGTTGTCCGTTGGGTGTCTCGCTGAGGGCACGCAGCAGCAGCGAGCCGCTGCCGCAGGTCATGTCATAGATGGTGTGGTTGGCACGGGTGAAGTCCTCCATGTGGAGAACCTTGGCCATCACACGGCTCACCTCGGCGGGGGTGTAGAACTGACCCTTGCTCTTGCCGCTCTCAGCGGCGAAGTTCTTCATCAGATACTCGTAGGCATCGCCCAGCAGGTCATCGTCGGCGGCGCGGTTGAGCGAGAAGTCCAGTTCGTCGCGCTGAAACTCACCGATGAGTTTGGAGAGCGTCTCCACCTTGGTCTTGCCCGACCCGAGTTTGGTGTCGTCGTTGAAGTTGGGCAGTGTGAGTCCGCCGATGAAGGCGGTGTTGGCCTCGCGTATCGCCTCCAACTTCTCGTTGATTTTCTCCCCGATATGGGGATTCTGTTTCAATGCCACGAAGTCCTCGAAGTAGCAGCCGTCGGGCACGTCGAGTTCCATCTGTCCCTGACGGGCCTTGTCGGAGAGATACTTCACGAAGAGAATCATCAGCACATAGTCCTTGTACTGACTGGCATCCATGGAGCCGCGCAGGGCATTGCACGATTCCCAAAGGGTGCTGTATAGTTGTGATTTCTTGATTGCCATGATGAATATGCTGGGAATGTTAATTTCTGATTGCTATGAGATACACGTTCTGCAGCTCCTCCTCAGTGAGCATGGGGAACCGCTTGCGCAGGTCTTTCTTGAAGAGCACACCGTGGGCACTGGCAGGGTCGCGGAAGTTGGGACGGGCATTGTATTCCACCAAGTCCTCAGCCACCATGATTTGCTGTTCAGCCTCGTAGTCATCGGTGCTGAAGCCACAGGTGGCACGGTTGTTCCAGAAAGCCTTCTGCCGTGGTGTGGTAATGCCTTCGGGATAATCGTCGCCACCTCGCTTGGCTTCCTTGATGAGTTCGATGAGCTGTCGCATACGTTCGGCAAATGAGGCATTGGCAAGGTGAAGCCCGTCGAGCAGCTGTTGCAGACGCTCGCTGAAGCGGAGGAAGAAAGCCGGGTCTTTGTCGCGCGAATTGTTGATGACGGCACGAGCCTTGGCTTCAATCACTTCGGCGGCCGATTTCTCACTGCCTCCAGCCGCTTTCCTGGCGGCTTTGGCAGCATCGTTGGTGTCGGTGTTGCCGTCGATGAGGTCAAGGAACGAGAAGTCGGCAGTGGCAGGAACGATGGTCTCGGCATCCTCGGCACGCAGGTAGCGGTCGAGCAGAGCCCTCATGTCGGGGTCGTAGTTCCGGGGGTCGAAGAGGTCGCCCGACTTCTGCTTGACATAGAGGTTGATGTGCGCTGCCTCACGAGCCTGATGCTCATAGTAGTCGGTTTCTTCGGTAGAGAATCCCGCACGTGCCATCATGTCGGCCAAGTTGTCGTAGGCAGCGGTCAACGCTCCCGTGATACGGTAGAGTGCCGTGCGTCGGGCATCTGCAGGGTCGTCGTGGAAGTCGGTGGTGTAATAATCGGCAAGCAGGTCGTTGTTGGTAAGACCACGGCTCTGCCACATTGCCTTCAGCGCACAGAACGCCTTGTCGGCGGCAAGCAGCCGCTTCTTGTTCTTGCAGATGTTGTCGGCCAGCAGTTCCTCGATGTCAGCCTCCTCAAAGCCACCGAGTCCGCCGTTCTCATCGTTGAACTTGGTGACGGCGTTTTCTATATTGCCGAAAAGGTGCTTGAAGTCCACAATCAATCCGTATTCCTTGTGGGAAAGGCATACTATGTTGCCTTCCTCGTCCTTCACGTCACTGCCCAGACGGTTGACACGGCAGATGGCCTGAAAGAGGGTGTGGTCGCGCATGTCCTTATCAATATATAAATAGGTGGCACAAGGGGCATCGAAGCCGGTGAGCAGCTTGTCCACCACGATGAGCAGTTTCATACGTCCGGGCTGTGTGACGAACAGCCCTTTTGCCCATGCCTCGTATCTGTCAGCCGTGCCGTTCTTGGCATCGGTACTTATGCCGGCATCCTTGAACGACTGCAACGCCATGTCGTGCTTGAACTTCTCCTGCGTCTGTTTGGCGGTGTCTGTGGTATCCTTGCGCAGGTCGTTGTCCGTAGGATTATAGCTCGTCACCACCGCCACACGGTCGCGGAGATGATGGTCGGGACAACGGTTCTGGAAGAAGTCGTAATACTTGTAGGCGGAATAGATGTTGCCAGCCACAAGCATGGCGTTGGCCCAGTCCTGACGGAGGATGCTGCTGTTTGCCATGTCGTCGAGGATGCTGTAGCCGATACGCTCTATGCGTTCCGTGGCTGAATAGACCCTTTCGAGTGTTGCCCAACGGTCTTTGATGAGCTGTTTGCGCTCGTCGGTCAAGCCGTGGATAATCTGCTCGAACTTCTCGTCAAGCCTTTCCTTGGAGGTGATGCTCTGTTCCACCTCACGAGCCTCGTATTGCAGGTCGAGTATCACCTTGTCCTCCACCGCCTGTTTGTGGAGATACTTGTGGATGAACTCACCGAACTTCACCTCCGACACATTGCGGAAGGCACTGTAGCCGTTCTTCTTGGCATCCCTGAGCAGAGGAGTGCCGGTGAAGCCGATGAGCATCACGTCCTGTCCCATGATGGCACGCATAGCATCGTGCAGACGGCCTCCCTGCGTGCGGTGGCATTCGTCGATGAACACGAAGATGTGTTTGCCCTTGGCCTTGAAGCCCAATGGGTATTCCTTTCTGATAGTTTGCTGCAAATCCTCTAAATAGCGGTCGAGCGGTATGCGCGTGCTGCGGTCTGTGGATGTGCCCTCGGTGCGCTTGGCGTGCTTGCCGAACTTGTGGATGAGGGTCGTTATCAGCCATTCCTTGCCTCCATGCAGGCTGCTGAGCAGATCGCTCTGGGAGGTGGCATGATGGATGTTGTTGCCGGCATCGCTGAAATCGGATGAGAGTTGGAGGTCAAGTTCCGTGCGGTCGGTGATGACCAGTACACGGGGGTCTTCAAAGTTGGCCTTGATATATCCTGCTAACCAAACCATGGTGAGCGATTTGCCGGAACCCTGTGAATGCCATATCACACCGCTTGCCTTCGTCTGTAGGCGAGGCTCGGCAGCACGGAGGGCATGATACTGGTGGGGGCGCATCACTTTCTTGATGCCGCCGTCGGAGAGTACGCCATAACGGAAGAGGAACAGGAAATTCTCCTTGGTGAAGAAGTCGGCAAACGACTCCATGTCGGAGAGTACAACACCCGTGCGGTTGGTGTCGGGTTTCCAAGGACACCAGAACGGCAACGGTGTGCCGATGGTGGCATACTTGAATCCATACAGTTCGTCTTCCACCCGTGTGCCTTGTTCAAGTTCCTTATGCTCGGCATGACGGGCAGACACGGTGAACTGTGTGGTGGTGAAGAACGAGGGAATAAGGTCGGATTCGTTGGACAGATGCTGGCGAATGCCTTCTTCCAACGAGACAATGCTGCGCTTCAGCTCAATGACACAAAGGGCAATGCCATTGACATATACCACGATGTCGGGGCGTGAATGGCAGGTGGTGAGCGGGTCGATATAGCTCACCTCCTCGGCTATGGCAAACCTGTTCTTTTCCGGCTCCGCAAAATTGAAGTACATCACGTCACGCTCCGTCTCCTCGGTGGATGGTTTGACGGAACATCCCGTAACAAGCAGGTCATAGACATCGTTGCTGACATCCATCAGCGTGACCATCCGCTTGTCGGCAAGGCGCACCGTGCGCTTCAGCTGGAACAGGGCTCCATCTATCTGCATGGCGGTATAGCCGGCATCGGTCAGATAAGCTTCGACCTCTGACTCTATGATGGGTGAGTTTGCCTTGCCGAGGCAATTCACCTTTGCTCCCTTGGCATACTGCAAATTGCCGAGATACTTGTACTTCAGCTTTTTCAAAAACAACGCCACAACTTCGTTCTGGTATTGCCTTTCAATATCTTCTATATAGTCTGCCATATACTAAATCGGATATTCGTTTAACCTTGTCTTTATCTGCTGCCATGTAGGCAAATGAGTGTCCATCAGCCGCCTGAAACGGTCGGTATGGTTGCGCTCTATGAGGTGGGTCATCTCGTGGGCTACCACGTATTCCATACACTCGACGGGCTTTTTCGCCAACTCGACATTGAGGAATACCACCCCTTTGGAGGGTGAACAACTGCCCCAACGTGATGCCATCTGACGCAGTTCCCATCGGGATGGGGCAACACCGAGAATCTCCTGCCACTTGGCAATCAGGCGCGTAAAGACGGGCAGTGTCTGCTCCTTATACCAGGAATAGAGTGTCTGACGGATATGGCCGGGGGACGTGTCCCGATGCACATCCACCACGATATAGTCGCCCTCAATATGGGCAGAATAGGCTCCAGAAGAACGTCGGTTGACCCTCAGCCGATATTTCGCCCCTTTGAAGTAGTGGGTTTCACCTGATATGTATTCACGTTCGGGAAGTCTGTAGTAGGAAGAGAGCGCCTCGCGCTTTTCCTCAATCCATACCCATTTCTGGAGAATATACATGCGGATGCGCTCCTCTCCATAACCGTTGGGCACGGAGATATGCACCCTGCCATCGGGAGGATAGACAGAGAGGTGTACATTCTTGATGCACTTGTATTCCACTTCTATTTCCAGACCATTTACCGTCATAAGCTACTCCTTGTTGCTGTGTAAAAGCGACTTGACATCCACATCCAGAATGTTCGCTATCTGTGTGAGCATCCTGAGGTCGGGCTGTGAGGTGTTGGTACACCACTTCGACACGGTTGTAGGATTTACCCCTACCTGTTCTGCCAACCATTTGTTGGTTCGCTTCTTTTCTGCCAAGACGATTTTCAGTCTATTAATATCTTCCATTTTGCTAATATTGTTATTTTCGGTGCAAAGATAATGAATTTGAACGATATTTAATGAATTTACCATAGGTTCTTATTGAATACCTTAGCATAGAATAATAGATGTTGTTTTGAGCGAAGCTAAAATGTTCCGTCCCTACACGTATCGTACAATTCACTTTCCTCATTCATTTCCATTCACTGATGTAAAACCAAAACTTGAATATCTTAAATGAAAGTGCCGTGAACTAAAACGGATAAACTTGCTGCTTCATCATTGATAATCGGTGAAAATTCCGTAAGTTTGCAGTCAAATTTACGACATACGCCACATGGAAGCATTACAATTCAACCCTACGGAAGAGATGTTGCTGATGGTTGCAGCAGCTTTGTTCGTCGTCCAACTCATCTATTATGTCACCCTTTATGGCCGCATCTACCGTCGTCAGCGTGCTGTTGACGGCAATGAACACCATTTCACCCAGGATCTCCCGCCTATCTCCGTCATCATCTGTGCCCGCGAGGAGTGCGAGAACCTGCGTCGTAACCTGACTTCCATCTTGGAGCAGGATTATCCCTGTTTCGAAGTCATTGTCATCAATGACGGACATACCGACGAGAGCGAGGACTATCTCACGCTGCTTGAAGAGCGGTATCCGCATCTTTATCATAGCTTTGTGCCCGATTCGTCGCGATACATCAGCCGCAAGAAGCTGGCACTTACGCTGGGCATCAAGGCTAGCAAGTACAACTGGCTGGTGCTGACCGAGGCCAAAGCCGCTCCTGCCTCCAACCAGTGGCTGCGCCTGTTGGCACGTAACTTCACCTCTCATACCTCCGTCGTGCTGGGCTATAGCGGCTACGAGCGGGGGCATGGCTGGTTGCACAAGCGCGTTTCGTTCGACAACCTCTTTACCGGTATGCGCTATCTGGGCTTTGCGTTGGCAGGTCATCCCTATATGGCCATCGGCCGCAATCTGGCCTATCGCAAGTCGTTGTTCTACTCAGCCAAAGGCTTCACGGCCCATCTCACACTGCAGCGTGGCGATGACGACCTGTTCATCAATCAGGTGGCTCGTGGAGGGAATACGCGGGTCGAGACCGATGCGGCTGCCGTGATGCGTATTCCGCCCGTCTCACGTGCCAAGGACTGGCGTGAGGAGAAAATCGGTTATGCCTCCACTGCCCGTCTCTACCGGGGAGTGCAGCGCTGGCTGTTGGGTGCAGAGACGTTGACTCGTCTTGCCTTCTATATTTCGTGGGTGTGGCTGCTGGTGCTCTCCCTTCTGGAGGCCCATTGGTTGGGTGCCGGATTGGCACTGCTGCTCTTCCTGCTGCGATGGGTGCTGCAGCTGTATGTCATCAATCACACAGCTGCCGCTCTTGAGGAGAAGCGTCGCTATTACCTCTCTCTGCCGCTGTTCGACCTGCTGCAACCTTGTCAGTCTCTCCGCTGGAAGCTCTACTGCCTCTTCCGGAAGAAGAGCGATTTTCTGCGGAAGTAAACGCTATCTATCCGGGTAGATTGGGCGAATGTCTGCAGGTGTTTTTGTAAACTATTTTCAAATTTCCCAAACTGGATGTAATCCTAAAAATGCAGTTTTGTAACTCATTGAAAAACAGTATGTTACAGAGGCCTACATTCAGTCGTATCATGAATGCCATTCAGTCGTATCATGAAATGGTTTCAGTCGTATCATGAAATAGTTTCAGAATACGACTGAATGTAGCACCCTCTAAACCGTATAAATTTCCCGGTTGATTTGTCCGTATTTTTCTGCGTTCTCTGTTGCTGTGGAAGCCCGGCTTGCTTCCCTCTGTTGCCTTCACGGAATGAACGGAGGGGTAGAGCGTTTCAGACCTCTTTTCCCCGCAGGAACACACGGTTGATGAGGGGTGAGGTGTAGGCGTAAGGGATGAAGCTGACCGATGGGATAGGGGTGGTGATGAAGAAATTGGCTACCTTGCCCACGGTAATGGAACCATACTCCTTGCTCAGCCCCATGGCATAGGCCGCATTGAGGGTAGCGGCATTGATGGCCTCTTCCGGCAACAGACGCATCTTGATGCAGGCCAGCGAGACAACGAACTTCATGTCACCCGATGGAGTAGAACCGGGGTTGTAGTCGCTGGCTACGGCAAGGCCCAGTCCGGCATCAATCATCTTCCGGCCCGGTGCGAAAGGCATGTTCAGGAAGAAGGAAGTGCCGGGCAGGGCGGTAGGCATGGTATCGCTGCCCCGTAAGGTATCTATCTGCTCGTCGGCCATGCTCTCCAGATGGTCTACGGAGAGGGCATGGTGGGCTACACCCACTTCTACTCCGCCCGACGAAGCCAGCTCGTCGGCATGTATCTTGGGACGCATACCCCAGCGGGCACCCGCTTCCAGGATGCGTGCGGTCTCGTCGGGGGTGAAGAATCCTTTGTCGCAGAACACGTCAATGTAATCGGCCAACCGCTCTTTGCCCACTTCGGGAATCATCTCGTTGACAATCAGGTCTACATACTGCGGTTGGGTATATTGCCTGCCTACGGCATGGGCGCCGAGGAAGGTAGAGACGATGCGCACGGGCAGCGTCTCCTTCATCCGCTGTATCACCCGCAACATCTTCAACTCATCAGCCGTGTTCAGTCCGTAGCCGCTCTTTATCTCGATACAGCCCGTACCTTTCCTTATCATTTCCCAGGCACGTGCCACGGCCTGGCTGTAGAGTTGCTCTTCGGAAAGGGTGTGAAGCAGGTCGGCCGAGTTGAGTATGCCGCCGCCTCGACGGGCTATTTCGGCATAGCTCATCCCTTTGATTTTGTCAACAAATTCAGCTTCACGGCTGCCCGCATAGACGATGTGCGTATGCGGGTCGCACCATGAGGGCAGCACCATACACCCGGTGGCATCTACTTCGATGTCTGCCTGCTGATGGCGTGCCGGACAGGTGGACATCTCGCCGTACCCGGCGATGTGTTCGTCCTCCACCAGTAGCCAGGCGTTCTCTATCTGGCCCAGTTGAGCCATCTGCGTGCCCTGCAGACGTATGGCTTCTCCGGAGCATACGCCTGCAAGGGTCTTGATGTTGGTAATCAGTGTACGCATGTAGATATCATTTTCTGAGGAATTCAACAGACTTCTGGATGTAGGGGTACATCACCTCATCGTTGATGATGAAGGGTACCTCCTTGCGGAAGGCCTCAAATATCTCCTGAATAACGGGCGAGGACCTGAGCGGACGGCGGAACTCCAATGCCTGGGCGGCATTGAACAGCTCGATGGCCAGCACACGCTCGGTGTTGAGCACTACCTTGTAGAGCTTGATGGCGGCGTTGGCTCCCATGCTCACATGGTCTTCCTGTCCCTGGCAGGAGGGGATGCTGTCCACCGAGGCAGGTGAACAGAGGCTCTTGTTAAGGCTGACTACAGAGGCTGCCGTATACTGCGTAATCATGAAGCCGCTGTTGACGCCGGGATTGGCCACCAGGAAGCTGGGCAGTCCACGTGTGCCGGAGACGAGTTTGTAGATGCGGCGTTCGGAGATGTTAGCCAGTTCGCTCAATGCAATGGCCAGAAAGTCCATCGGCAGGGCAATGGGTTCGCCGTGGAAGTTACCGGCCGAGATGATGAGGTCGTCGTCGGGACAGACGGTAGGATTGTCGGTAGCCGAGTTGATTTCTGTATCAATGACCGACTCTACATAAGCCATGGTGTCTTTGGCGGCACCGTGCACCTGAGGCACGCAGCGGAACGAGTAGGGGTCCTGTACGTAAGGCTTGGGCTTTTCGATAATCTCACTACCAGCCAGCAGCTCGCGCATACGGGCTGCGGTCTCTATCTGTCCCTTGTGCGGACGTACCTGGTGCACCGCGTTGGTAAACGGCTCCACCAAACCGTTGTAGGCATCGAGTGACATGGCGGCAATCTTGTCGGCCCATTCGTTGAGCCGATGACTTTGCAGCAAGGCCCATACGGCAAAGGCACTCATGTTCTGGGTGCCGTTGAGCAGGGCCAACCCCTCTTTGGAAGCCAGCTGGATGGGTTGCCAGCCCATGGTCTGCAGCAACTGCTTGCCGCTCATCACCTCCCCTTTGTATTCCACTTCACCCAGTCCGATGAGGGGCAGAGAGAGGTGTGCCAGAGGAACAAGGTCGCCCGAAGCTCCCAAGGAGCCCTGCATATATACAATGGGATAGATGTCGTTGTTGAAGAAGTCGATAAGACGTTCCACGGTATCGAGCTTGCAGCCGGAGTAGCCGTAACTCAGTGATTGGATTTTCAGCAACAGCATGATTTTTACAATCTCGTTGGGCACACGGTCGCCTGTACCGCAGGCGTGCGACATCATGAGGTTGATTTGCAGCTGAGCCAGATAATCCTGTCCGATGGACACGTTGCAGAGTGAGCCGAAGCCGGTGGTCACTCCGTAGACGGGTTTGCTGTTGGCTGCAATTTTCTTGTCAAGGTATTCGCGGCAGTGTTGGATGCGGGTACGCGCATCGTCACTGAGTTCCAGGGTTAGGCCGTTGCGGATAATCTCTCCTATCCGCTGCAAGGTAAGGTGTTCGGCTGATATCAAATGTTTCTCCATTATGGGTCAGTATGTTAATAGGGTTAAGAATGAAATGCAGTATCGATGATGTCATCGTCTACCAGGTTGGGCAGTGTCACGGTCAGTCCGGGCGTACGTGCCATCTCACGTTCAATGCTTCTTACAGAGCCTTCGTTGCGTGCCCAGCTTCTGCGGGCAATGCCGTTGTTGACATCCCAGAAGAGCATCTCGCGGATGTGTCGTTCGCTCTCTGCACCGCCGTCAATCACCATGCCGAAGCCGCCGTTGATGACTTCGCCCCAGCCTACGCCGCCGCCGTTGTGCAGCGACACCCAGGTAGCACCGCGGAAGGAGTCGCCGATGACATTCTGCACGGCCATGTCGGCACAGAACTGCGATCCGTCATAGATGTTGCTGGTTTCCCGGAAGGGGGAGTCGGTACCCGACACGTCGTGATGGTCGCGTCCCAGCACCACCGGACGACTGATTTCACCGCGCTGGATGGCCTCGTTGAAGGCAAGTGCAATCTTGGAGCGTCCTTCGGCATCGGCATAGAGAATGCGTGCCTGTGAGCCTACCACCAAGTGGTTCTTCCCGGCCTCCTTAATCCAGTGGATGTTGTCGTCCATCTGGCCTTTGATTTCATCGGGCGCGTTTTGCTTGATTTCCTCCATCACTTCGGCTGCCAGACGGTCGGTAGTCTCCAGGTCTTTAGGGTCTCCCGACGTGCATACCCAGCGGAAGGGACCAAAACCGTAGTCGAAGAACATGGGCCCCATGATATCCTGTACATACGAAGGGTAGCGGAACCGGCCGTCGGCAGTCGTGACGTCGGCACCGGCACGCTTCGACTGAAGCAGGAAGGCGTTGCCGTAGTCGAAGAAGTACATGCCTGCGGCTGTCAGTTTGTTGATGGCGGCCACCTGGCGGCGCAAGGACTCCTGTACCCGTTCGCGGAAGGTGTCGGGATCTTCGGCCATCATCTTCTTTGACTCGTCTAAGGTCATGCCTACGGGATAGTAGCCTCCTGCCCATGGGTTGTGTAGGGAGGTCTGGTCGCTACCCAGATCCACCCGTATGCCTTCGTCGGCCAACCGTTCCCAAAGGTCAACCACGTTGCCTACATAGGCCATGGAGAGGGTACGCTTCTGTGCCACGGCTTGCCGTATGGCAGGTATCAGTTCATCCAGGTTGTCATGCAACTCGTCCACCCATCCTTGGTCGTAGCGCTTCCGGGCGGCTTTGGGATTGATTTCGGCTACTACACTGACTACACCGGCTATGTTGCCGGCCTTGGGCTGTGCGCCCGACATGCCTCCTAAGCCGGAGGAGACGAAGAGCATGCCGTGGATGTCTGTGCGGGTAGGGTCATCCTTCATCTGTTTGCGGGCAGCGTTGAGCACCGTGATGGTGGTACCGTGTACGATGCCTTGCGGGCCGATGTACATATACGAGCCGGCCGTCATCTGTCCGTATTGGCTCACACCCAGTGCATTGAGACGTTCCCAATCATCGGGCTTGGAATAGTTGGGTATGACCATACCGTTGGTTACTACCACTCTGGGGGCATTCTTGTGCGAGGGGAAGAGACCCAGCGGATGTCCCGAGTACATCACCAGCGTCTGTTCGTCGGTCATCTCACTCAGGTACTTCATCACTAACCGATACTGTGCCCAGTTCTGGAAGATGGCTCCATTGCCTCCATAGACAATCAGTTCGTGCGGATGTTGTGCCACGGCAGGGTCCAGGTTGTTCTGTATCATCAGCATGATGGCTGCTGCCTGAAGTGACTTGTGCGGATATTCGTCTATGGGACGGGCGTAGATGTCGTAGCTGGGACGGAAACGGTACATATAGATGCGTCCGTAGTCGTGCAGCTCTTGGGCGAATTCGGGTGCCAACGTCGCATGAAACTTCTTCGGGAAGTATCGCAGTGCATTGCGCAGTGCCAGTTTCTTCTCTTCTTCGGTGAGAATCTCCTTGCGTTTGGGTGCATGGTTGATCTCTTTATCGTAGGGTTTGGCTGCAGGCAGTACGTCGGGTATGCCGGCGCGGATCTCTGCAGCAAATTGTTCGTTAGTCATCATATTTCTGTATGTTTTGTGACGTTCCGCCTGCCCGGCGAAGGTGCCGGACAGGTGGGACGTTGGTTCATAATAGGAATCTATCGGGCTATCACTTGTTCTACCAGTGCGATGATGCGCTCTTCTTCGGCTTTGGCCTGCGCTGTCAGTGCCTCCGCTTCGCGTACCAGTGCTTCGGCCTGTGCCTTGTCTTTCAGTGACGAGGCGTTGATTTTCACATTCAGACCTGCACCGATGACTGCGGCACGTGCGGCCAGAGCACCTACACCGGCATCGGATACACTGTTGGGGTTGCCTTGTTCCACCATGGCTTTGCAGAGCGGGAACACCTGCATGGAGGCCTTCATGGTACGCAAAGGCACTTGGGCGGCAAACAGGGTCGCTTGCTGGATGGCAGCCGAGCGCAGACGCTTATCTTCATCGGTGGACTTGGGCATACCGAAAGCCGCCATGATCTGGTTGAAGGCTTCGGTATCTTCATTGACTAAATGGAGCAGTTCCTGCTCGATGGCCATACCTTGTGCAGCCCACTGGCTGAACTCTTCCCAACGGTCGTCCCATCCGGGCTTGTGCGAAGACAGATTGGCTACCATTGTACCCAAGGCTGCACCCAAAGCACCCATATAGGCCGATACGGAACCACCGCCGGGGGCAGGGGATTCGCGTGCTGTTTCGTCGGCAAATCCCTTGATGGTCAGGTCGGTCAGCTGTCCTCCTTGTTTGTCTGCATCCAGCAGATATTCCACTACCTTCTCCTGCGGACGGAAGGGCTTCAGATCGTCCAAGCCCATTGACTTCACTGCGATGTTCAGGATGTCCTCTTTCGGAATACCTGTCGAACGGCATTGCTTGCGCAAGAAATATTTGCCCGCATCAATGAGCGTGCGTTCGGGTACCAGACCAACAATCTCCGTGCCCGTCACCCGCAGACCACGGTTCTGGGCGCAACGGCATACCTCGTCAAAAGCTACGTGCAGCGGTGTCTGGTTGATGTCAGTGATGTTCATGGATACCTGGGCGATGCCATACTCCTGAATGTACCATCCGATGGCTTTCGTCCCCTTCAGGGTGCCTGGTAGCATGAGGGGGTTACCTGCGGCATCGTGCATCGGCTTGCCGGTGATAGGGTTGCCTTCCCGTTGGGGACGTCCCTTCTCGCGTACGTCGAAGGCAATGGCATTGGCACGGCGGGTAGAGGTGGTGTTCAGGTTGAAGTTTACTGCAATCAGGAAGTCGCGTGCGCCGACGGTGGTGCATCCCGTACGTGCTACCCCCTCATCGTAGGGACGGGCACCGAAGTCGGGTGCCTTTTCAGGACGACTCAATTTATCAGGTAGGGCTTCGTACTCGCCTTCGCGGCATACGGCCAGGTTCTTCCGTTCCGGTTTCAGGGCTGCTGCCTCGTAGCAGTAGCAGGGAATCTCCAGTTCGTTGGCAATGCGCTCGGCCAGCTTGCGAGCCAAGGCTGCACACTCTTCGAGCGTGATGCCGCTGACGGGTACCAACGGCAGTACATCAGTAGCTCCCATGCGGGGATGTGCTCCGTGATGATGGCGCATGTCAATCAGTTCACCGGCTTTTTTCACAGCCTGAAAGGCTGCCTCTACGACGGCATCGGGCTCTCCCACAAAGGTCACTACCGTACGGTTGGTAGCTTCACCGGGGTCTACATCCAGCAGCTTCACCCCTTCGCTGCGTTCTATCACGTCGGTAATCTGGCGTATCACGCCTTTGTCTCGTCCCTCACTGAAGTTGGGGACACACTCCACAATCTGTCTTGTTTCCATCATAGTATATTTAGTTATTGTAATATGCTTGTCCGACCGGGTTATTTACATATTGTCACCGTTGTCGGCCTTGTGTAGGCAAATATAGGAAACAATTGCCAATAAATAGCAAGAAAACGGGCGAATTATTGTATTTTTATCAGATTTTCAGCTCTGATATTTTGTAATCGGTGCTGAAAGTCCTCTTGTTTTTCAATATTTTTTTGTCATACCCTTCTGCTTTTCAACCAATTTTCTCATGCAGCATGAACGTTCTGTCCTCCATTTTGATAAAAAAGTGACACTTGAAAGAATAAATATAGTTTCTCTTTTTACATTTATTCGTTTATTTGCACTAATTTTGTAACAGATATATGAATTTTGAAAACAAGGATGTCATGAATGGAATAAATAGTAGAAAAGGAAAGATATTTGATTGGAAGCTCTCCTTGCTGTGTCTGCTCTTCGTTTCTCCTCAACCGATGCTGGCCGACAATGACCCGTTGCCAGCCGATGTGGCACAACTGGCTGATAGCCTGAAACGCAAATTTGCCCCCGACAGCAGAGTGGCTCTGTTTGATGTGGACTATACGTTGTCCGGAAAAAACGTGATGCTACGCGGAGTGACCACCTCGGCCGAGGGACGGAAGGAACTGCTGCGGGGATTGGAAGGACTGGGGTACCGTGTGATGGACTGCCTGCAACTGCTGCCTGACGAGGAAGGACTGCATGGCGAAACCCGGGCTGTGGTGAATGTGTCGGTATGCAACCTGCGCACTACACCCGACTTTTCGGCCGAGATGACGACACAGGCTTTGATGGGAATGCCGGTCAGGGTGCTGCAACGAGACGGATGGTACCGGGTACAGACACCGGACAACTACATCGCCTGGGTGCATCCGGTGGGCATTCGGCTGATGACGAACGAGGAGCTGGCAGAATGGAACCGGGCCGATAAGGTGGTAGTGACAGAGCACTTCGGTTTTGTATACTCGCAGCCCGACCGGACATCGCAACCGGTGTCGGACGTCGTGGCGGGAAACCGACTGAAGTGGGAGGGAACCCGGGGAGGATTCTACCGGGTGAGCTATCCCGACGGACGAACCGGGTATCTGGAGAAGCGGATGGCCATGCCCGAAGCCAAGTGGAGGGCGGCCTTGAAGCAGGATGCAGCCAGCATTCTACGTACCGCCCATTCGCTGATGGGCATTCCCTATCTGTGGGCAGGTACCTCCTCAAAAGGAGCCGATTGCAGCGGATTCATGCGCACCATCCTCTTCCTGCATGATATCATCATACCACGCGACGCTTCGCAGCAGGCATATACGGGCGAGCATATCGACATTGCATCCGATTTTGGCAACCTGCAACCGGGCGACCTCATCTTCTTCGGACGAAAGGCAACGGCCGAACGGAAAGAGCGGGTGGTGCATGTGGGCATGTATATCGGCAACAAGCGTTTCATCCATTCGCAAGGCGATGTACACGTCAGCAGCTTTGATTCGGAAGACCCGTTGTATGATGAGTACAACCTGGGGCGGTTGCTCTTCGCGGCACGGGTGCTGCCCTATATCAACCGGATGCCGCTGCTCAACACCACGGCTACCAATCCTTATTACAGCAAGGAGGGACTGGACGGACGATAAACGACCGATACCTTTCCTGCAAAAAGTACACAATCATAAAACTACATACACATGTCAAGCAGAAGAGATTTTCTGAAAACGGCTACGCTGGCTACTTTGGGAGCAGGCTTGGCCGGACCGGCTTTGTGGGCGGGCGAACACGGGAGGCCTGCACCGTTCAACATCAACAGCCGCATCGGTGCCACTCCCCGCATGAAGCTTCGTTTCTTCCCGTATGAACTGAAACTGAAACACGTATTCACCGTGGCAACCTACTCGCGCAGCACCACACCCGATGTACAGGTGGAGATTGAATACGACGGATTGACCGGTTACGGAGAGGCTTCGATGCCTCCCTATCTGCAGAACGAACTGGGCAGCGTGGAGAGCGTCTGCGCCTTCCTGCAAAAGGCACAAGAGGTAATCGGGCAATTTGCAGACCCTTTCCAATTGGAAGATATACTGGCTTATTTTGATGCGCAGTCAGAGGGCAATGCGGCAGCCAAAGCCGCCATAGACATTGCACTGCACGACTTGGTGGGCAAACTGCTGCAGGCTCCCTGGTATCGAATCTGGGGATTGGATAGGCAGAAGGCACCCTCGACAACCTTTACCATTGGTATCGATACGCCCGATGTAGTACGGGCCAAGACGCGCGAGTGTGCCGACCGTTTCAACATACTGAAGGTGAAGCTGGGGCGGGACAATGATAAAGAGATGATTGAGACCATCCGCTCCGTGACCAATCTGCCTATTGCCATCGATGCCAACCAGGGGTGGAAGGATCGTCAGCAGGCACTCGACATGATTCTGTGGTTGAAGGAGAAGGGCATCGTAATGATAGAACAGCCCATGCCGAAGACACAGTTAGATGACATTGCCTGGGTGTCGGAGCGCAGTCCGCTGCCGGTGTTCGCCGACGAATCGGTACAGCGCTTGAAGGATGTGGCGGCACTGAAAGGTGTGTTTACCGGCATCAACATCAAACTGATGAAGTGTACCGGTATGCGTGAAGGGTGGAAAATGGTGCAGTTGGCACGTGCCTTGGGTATGAAGGTGATGGTAGGCTGCATGACAGAGACCTCGTGTGCCTGCTCGGCAGCAGCCCAATTGTCGCCAGCCGTTGATTTTGCCGATCTGGATGGCAATCTGCTGATAGCCAACGACCGATTTCAGGGGATGGAGGTGGTGAAGGGCAAAATCACCTTGCCCGAACGACCGGGCATTGGCGTGGTGCTGAATCCGCAACCGGCAGAGTGATAAGAAACCATTTAAAGTAAGATTACCTATATATATAATAAGGATGAGAAAGATTTTATATCCCATCGTACTGATGATGCTGGCTTCGGCTTGCAGTAACAGGCAACCGAGCGAAGCGTATAGCTGGGAGGCAGACTTGCACCAACGTCTGCTTGCCGACTTCTGCCTGACGGAGGCACAGGTGAAAGCGTATATCCGTAAGTACATTCCCGATGTGACCGACGAGCAGATGCGCCGTTGGGAGGAAACGAAGGCACTGGAGTATATGGAGCTGGATGGGGAGAAACGCTACTTCCAGAATGCAGGTCCCAACCTGTTTCGTATCGACTCTCTATGCCGGGACATCAAGCAACGGCAGCTGAAGAGCAGCGGACTGGAGGGATGCGAGAAGGACAACGTAGAGAATCTGCCCGAAATAATAGGCAGTGTGAAGAGAACAGGCCAACCGTTGGCGGCTCCCAAACGGATGCGCATCACCTATACGTTGACGGTAGATACCAACGCTGTGCCGGCCGGTAAGGTGATACGATGCTGGCTGCCCTATCCGCGTACCGACCAGCTACGCCAGCAGGATGTGAAGCTCCTCGCTACCAGTGAAGCCGAGTATGTACTATCACCTGCTGAGGCAACGCACCGCTCACTCTATATGGAGAAACGGGCTGTACAGGGAGAGCCGACCGTCTTCTCCGAATCCTTTGAATACACTTCGTACGGCGAGTGGCATGCGCTGAATCCGGATTTGATACTGCCTTATGATACCACCACCACGCTCTATCGCGAGTATACCTCCGAACGAGAGAAGCACATCGTATTCACTCCTCGTCTGCGCGAACTGGCTGCCCGTCTGACAGCCGGCGAGAGTAATCCCTACCGGAAAGCGCAACGCATCTTCCGCTGGATTACGCATCACTTCCCTTGGGCATCGGCCCGCGAATATTCCACCATAGACAACATTCCTGAATATGTGTTGGACAACGGACACGGCGATTGCGGGCAGGTCAGCCTGCTCTTCATCACCCTGTGCCGCATCTGCGGCATTCCGGCCCACTTCCAGAGCGGTTTCATGATGCATCCCAGCGAATGGAACCTGCACGACTGGGCTGAAATCTATTTGCAAGGCATCGGCTGGGTGCCCGTGGACCAGTCGTTCGGCATTCCCTCCTTTGCCCGTGATGCCGACGAAGAGAACTTCTTTTTGGGAGGCATCGACTCCTGGCGTCTGATTGTCAATTCGGACTACGGAATGCCGCTGGTACCCGAGAAGAAATATCCGCGTAGTGAAACGGTAGATTTCCAACGCGGAGAGGTAGAGTGGGAGGGTGGAAACCTCTACTTTACGCAGTGGGACTACGAGATGGAAATCGAATATCTGACCAGATGACACTTTAACACTCTGAAAACGTGTAGAAATGCAAATTTGTCAGTTCTGGCGGTTAAGCGCTGTTAAGCCCCGAAAGTGCTCTGTTAAAAGAGAACAAAAAAGTGTGACAAGCGAAATAAGGGATTGTTTTTTGTCGTTATTTTAACGTCGAAATGTTAAACAAAACGCGAATATTAACACTTTAAACAATAAGAAAGATTATGAAACAGACAACTAAAAACATTCTGGGAGCAACAGCCATTGTACTGCTCAGTGCAGGAGTAGCAGGTTTCACTACCTATAGGATACTGGACAGCCAACGCCCAGTAGCATCTTTCAGTGACCTCTTCCAATCGGATTCCACCCATGCCACACTGGCCGGTTTCGGTGCCGTCAATGCACAGCCGGTTGACCTGACCGTGGCAGCGGAGAAATCGGTACATGCGGTTGTGCATATCCGTTCCACACAAACTTCGAAGGTGCAGGAGGTAGAGGTGAGTGACCCCTTCTCTGAATTCTTCGGTGATTTCTTTGGGGGTGGCGGCAAGCAGAAACGTCAGATTCAAACACCGGAACGTACCGGCTTCGGTTCGGGTGTCATCATCTCGAAAGACGGATACATCGTGACAAATAACCACGTGATAGCCGGTGCCGACGAAATCAGTGTGACACTGAACGACAACCGTCAGCTGAAGGGACGCATCATCGGTACAGACGAAGAGACAGACTTGGCTCTGCTGAAGATAGAAGGCGACGACTTCCCTACCATCCCGGTGGGCGACTCGGATGCCCTGAAGGTGGGCGAATGGGTATTGGCCGTCGGAAACCCCTTCAACCTGACTTCTACAGTGACCGCCGGTATCGTCAGTGCAAAAGCCCGTGGACTGGGTATGGGACAACAGACAGGCAAGCAGAGCATAGAATCGTACATCCAGACAGATGCTGCCATCAACCAGGGTAACAGTGGTGGTGCGTTGGTCAATGCGGCTGGCGAACTGGTAGGTATCAATGCTGCCCTCTTCTCGCCCACCGGTTCCAATACCGGCTATGGATTTGCCATCCCCACCAGCATCATGAAGAAGGTGGTAGCCGACCTGAAGCAGTATGGTACCGTGCAGCGCGTGAAACTGGGTGTAGCCGTCACTTCACTGGTGGAAGAACCGGGTGATACCCAGATTGCAGACCGAAGCGGCAAACGTCTGAGCGACATTAAGAAGGAGGCCCGCGAGAAGTTTGGTGTCATTGATGGTTTGCTGGTAGGTGAAATTACCGAGGGTGGTTCTGCAGCCGGTGCCGACATCAAGGTAGACGATGTGATTGTAGGTATCGATAACAAGGAGATACACAAGTTTGCCGACCTGCAAGAGGCACTGGCCAAGCATCGTCCGGGTGACAAGGTGAAGGTGAAACTGATTCGCGACAAGAAGGAAAAGGTGGTAGAGGTGACGTTGAAGAACGAACAGGGCACCACAAAGATAGTGAAAGATGCCGGTATGGAGATTCTGGGTGCAGCCTTCAAACCTGTATCTAACGAACTGAAGAAGCAACTGAATCTGGGTTACGGTCTGGAGGTAACGGGTGTCAGCAACGGCAAGATGGCTGATGCCGGTGTACGCAAGGGATTCATCATCCTGAAGGCCAACGGCCAGCAACTGAAGAGCGTGGAAGACTTAGAGACGGTGATGAAGAGTGCCGTCAAGTCACCCGATCAGGTGCTGTTCCTGACAGGTGTATTCCCCAGCGGTCGTCGCGGCAACTTTGCAGTAGATTTGTCGCAGGAATAAACAAACGCGGAACGTCGTTGTCCGCTATCTGCTAAAAATGGTTGAAAAAGTACAGCAAAAATTCGTGAAATGGGATTTTTGTTGTACTTTTGCACACCTAATTGGTTTTTAAGAATGAGACAATTAAAAATTACAAAAAGTATCACTAACAGAGAGAGTGCCTCTCTCGACAAATATTTGCAGGAAATCGGTCGCGAGGACCTGATTACCGTCGAGGAAGAGGTAGAACTCGCTCAACGCATCCGGAAGGGTGACCGCGTAGCATTAGAGAAGCTGACACGTGCCAATCTACGCTTCGTCGTTTCTGTAGCCAAGCAGTACCAGAATCAGGGATTAAGTCTGCCCGACTTGATTAACGAAGGTAATCTGGGCCTGATTAAGGCTGCCGAGAAGTTTGATGAGACACGTGGTTTCAAGTTCATCAGTTATGCTGTGTGGTGGATACGCCAATCTATCTTGCAGGCTCTGGCCGAACAGTCGCGCATCGTGCGTCTGCCGCTGAACCAGGTAGGCTCTCTGAACAAAATCAGCAAAGCCTTCTCGAAGTTCGAGCAGGAGAACGAACGCCGTCCTTCGCCCGAGGAGCTTGCCGAAGAGCTGGAAATCCCTGTTGACAAAATCTCCGATACGCTGAAGGTATCCGGCCGCCACATCTCGGTGGATGCCCCCTTCGTGGAAGGAGAGGACAACAGTCTGCTGGATGTGCTTGTCAACGACGACTCCCCCATGGCCGACCGCTCGTTAGTGAACGAGTCTCTTGCGAGGGAAATCGATAGAGCACTGTCTACATTGACCGAGCGCGAAAAGGAAATCATTCAGATGTTCTTTGGCATCGGCAAACAGGAGATGACTCTGGAGGAAATCGGCGACAAATTCGGGCTGACCCGTGAACGTGTGCGTCAGATTAAGGAAAAAGCAATACGAAGATTAAGACAAAGCAATCGTAGCAAGCTGCTCAAATCTTATTTGGGATAAATAAGAAATATCGCTTTCCGACAAATTAAGGCATTAAAAACGGACTATCTGCATCGGGTAGTCCGTTTTTTTGTTACCTTTGTCCCCCGATAGTAAAAAGATTATCCAACCCATTCATTATTCGTAAAAACAATGAGAAAAATCTATTCACTCCTGCTGCTGGCACTTGTTTTTATCGCTGCATCGGCCTTTACCCCCAAGGGAAAGGAAAAGACTGTGTATGCGTTCGGACTCGCAGCTTCGTTCAACGACTCCATTGTCTACTATACGGAAATACAGACATTGGACAGCATCTCCCTCGACAAAAACGGATTCCTGCCGAAGCGCGACCTGTATACCTACCAGTTGAAGAACTACCTGGAGTATCAGATGCAGAAGAGCGACTATACCTGCATGATTTATTTTGCAGAAAACAAGGCGCAGCTGCAGAAGACGGCCACCAAACTGAAGGGCAAGTATAAGCAGAGCACCCTCCAGTTGCTGCCTCCCGACAAGTTCACCTTTACCAAACCCGAAGAGTAACATAGTGTATGATGAAGTCAACGATACGGATTATGAGAAAGATATATTTGTTGGGCACGCTTCTGTGTGCTTGGATGCTGGCCGCTTGCAGCTCCGGCCACGATGAACCGGAGCTGACAAAAAACCGCACCGTACTGGTCTATATCGCGGCAGACAACAGTCTCGCTTCATTGGCGATTGATGATTTCAATGAGATGAAGGAGGGTATGCTCAACAGTGCCTGCTCGGCGCTGAATCTGCTGGTATATATTGATACCGGCTCCAATCCCCGGTTGGTGGAGCTGAAGAAATCAAAGGAGAGCGTGGAGGAGAAGGTGCTGGTGCAATACGAAGACGACCGCAACTCGTGCGGACTGGCCGAGACACAGGAGGTATTCCGCACGGTGTTCGACAACGAAGCCTATAAGGCCGACGGCTATGGTCTGATATACTGGTCTCATGCCGACGGATGGGCACCTTACCAGAATCCGAATACCCGCTGGATAGGACAGGACAAGACCGGGACAAAGGACTATCGAATGAATCTGGATGACTTTGTGACCGCATTGCAAAGTGTACCTCACCTCGATTTCCTCATGATAGAGGCTTGTTTCACCTCCACGGTAGAGGTAGCCTACGCTTTGCGTCATACGGCAGAGTACTACATTGCTTGTCCTACAGAGGCTCCCGGTCCGGGGGCGCCTTATGACGTGACCGTCCCCATGATGGCTGTGGCAGGCACCGGTGCGGCTCTGAAGATGGCCGAAGCCTATTATGACTATTACGAATCGATGTACGATGGCAATGTACAACCTACTAACTCGCACTGGACGGCCGGCATCGCCTTGTGCGTACTGAAGAATGCCGCATTGGACCGTCTGGCCGATGCTACGGCTACCGCTTTGCAGACAGCTCAGGGCTGGGAAGGCGTGGCAGGTGGTGACGTGTTCGACTATGACCAGCGCAACGACTGGAGCGGACATGTGGGCTACTACGACATGGATCAGCTGATGCGCCTCACGTTGTCTGCCGATGCCTATCAGGCCTGGAAGAGTGCCTACCGGGCTGCCATCTCCTTCTGGAAGACGACACCGAAGAACTATTCTGCCGTTTGCGGTCTCTTCTCGATGGAGGGTACCAACGGAGTGTCGCACTACATCCCCTCTGCCGATGCGCCTGCCTCCTATGCCACGGCCTATCGTACCACAGAGTGGTATCAGGCTGCCGGACTGAAGGCACTGGGATGGTGAAATTCCAAGAGTAAGATACGATAAAAACGAATTGAAATATGATGCAAAAGCTGTTGTCCCTGCCCCCCAATCTGGTGTCGGCATTTTATGATTTGGAAGAGGTGGACCGCTCGGAGTGGTTCTGTACATCCGACCCTGTCGGACAGAAGTTAGGGTCGGGTGGGGGAACTACCTGGCTATTGAGCGAGTGGGAGCGGAATCGTGGTGCCGTGACACAGGCTGCAGATGAAAAGCGCATTTTGCTACATGCCGGCGGACAGAGCCGACGTCTGCCCGGATATGCCCCCTCTGGCAAGATTCTGACCCCCATACCCGTGTTCCGTTGGGCACGCGGGCAGCGGCTGAACCAGCATCTGCTCTCGTTGCAGCTCCCCCTGTATGAACGTATCATGGAGCGTGCTCCCCGTTCGCTGCGTACCCTGATAGCCAGTGGCGATGTCTATATCCGTGCCGAGAAGCCGTTGCAACCCATACCCGAGGCCGATGTGGTGTGCTACGGATTGTGGGTAGATCCCGTGCTGGCTACCCATCACGGTGTGTTTGTATCGCATCGCGATACGCCCGAGACACTCGACTTCATGCTTCAGAAGCCTTCGTTGCAGCAGTTGGAGCAGCTTTCGAAGACCCATCTCTTCTTGATGGATATCGGCATCTGGTTGCTGAGCGACCGGGCCGTCGAGCAGCTATGCCGTCATTCGTTGCAGAACGAGTCGGCTGCTATGGGCCGATTGGCTCCCTCCGACCTGCGATACTACGACCTCTATTCCGACTTCGGACTGGCATTAGGATGCCATCCGCGCATCACCGACAAGAGTCTGAACGGTCTCTCCGTCGCCATTCTGCCGCTGCCCGGAGGCGAATTCTACCACTACGGAACCAGCCGTGAACTGCTTTCGTCTACCGTCACCTTGCAGAACAAGGTACACGACCAGCGTCAGATTATGCACCGCCGGTTGAAACCCAATCCTGCCATCTTTGTACAGAATGCCGAGGTGCATGTGCCGTTGACGACTGACAATGACCAGCTCTGGATTGAAAACAGCTGCATCGGTCCGCACTGGTGTTTGGGCTCCCGACAGGTCATCACCGGTGTACCGTGCAACGACTGGACCCTCACTCTGCCCGATGACGTTTGTGTAGACATCGTACCGATAGGAGGCGGTGGATGGGTGGTTCGCCCGTATGGCTTTGACGATGCCTTCAAAGGCAGTTTGGCCGATGCGTCTACCCGCTACCTGAGGCGTCCCTTCCGTCAATGGATGGACGAACACCGCCTGGACGAAAGCCACTTTGCCTGCGGACGGAAAGACGACCTGCAGGCCGCACCGCTCTTCCCGGTGGTTTACTCGGTGGAAGCGATGAGCCAGGTACTTCGTTGGATGGTAGGGGATGCTTCGGCTGACGAAGCAGGACGTGAGGTTTGGTTGAATGCCCGTCATCTCTCTGCCGACGAAATCTCTGCGCAGGCCGATTTGCGAAAGCTTTACGAACAGCGTGCCCGTTTCTGCCGTACCAATTGGGAAGCCCTGGCCCACAATTACGAGAAGAGCGTCTTCTACCAGCTCGACCTTTCGGATGTAGCGAACCGGTATCACCGTTTCGGACTGGAGGCTCCGGCTGTGCTGGCCGATGATGCTCCCCTGATGCAGCGCATCCACAACCGTATGCTGCGGGCACGTATTGAGCAGCTTGCCGATCGGCCGTCTGCCGATGACGAAGAAGCCGCTTTCGCCTTGCTGCGCGAAGGGTTGCTGGACGACCTGTACGAACACCCCAGTACCCCCCGACTGAATGTATACAGCGACCAGATCGTATGGGGACGCAGTCCGGTACGCATCGATGTGGCAGGCGGATGGACAGACACCCCGCCGTACTCCCTCTTTGCCGGCGGCAACGTGGTGAATCTGGCCATCGAACTGAATGGCCAACCGCCTCTGCAGGTCTACGTCAAGCCCTCTGCCCAGCCGCACATTGTCCTGCGATCCATTGATATGGGAGCCTTGGAGGTCATTCATACGTATGACGAACTGGGCGACTATCGTCGCATCGGCTCTCCCTTCTCCATCCCCAAGGCTGCACTGGCCTTGGCCGGCTTCCTGCCCGCCTTCTCCGGCGAGCGATATGCTTCCTTGAAACAACAGTTAGAGGCCTTTGGCACGGGCATCGAAGTCACCTTGTTGTCGGCTATCCCAGCCGGATCCGGTCTGGGTACCAGTTCCATTCTGGCATCCACTGTATTGGGTGCGTTGAGTGATTTCTGCGGATTGGCATGGGACAAGAATGAAATCTGCCGGCGTACGCTTGCCTTGGAGCAACTGCTGACGACCGGTGGTGGCTGGCAAGACCAGTACGGTGGTGTGCTGCAGAGTGTCAAGCTGCTGCAGACGGAACCCGGCTTTGCCCAACAACCCTTGGTGCGCTGGCTGCCCGAACAAATCTTCACCTCGCTGGATTCGCGGGATTGCCACTTGTTGTACTACACCGGCATCACCCGTACGGCCAAAGGCATTCTGGCGGAGATTGTGCGTTCCATGTTCCTCAATTCTGCCCTGCACCTCGATTTGTTGGGTGAGATGAAGATACACGCTCTGGAGATGGCAGAAGCCATACAGCGGGGCGACTTTGCCGACTACGGCCGGTTGGTGGGGAAGAGCTGGATGCAGAACAAGGCACTGGATGCCGGAACCAATCCGCCTGCAGTGGAGGCGATTATCCATCGGATAGAGGACTACACGCTGGGATATAAGCTGGCCGGTGCCGGTGGCGGCGGCTATCTCTATATGGTGGCTAAAGATCCGCAGGCAGCCACCCGAATCCGTGAGGTCCTGACGCAACAGGCACCCAACCCGCGTGCCCGCTTTGTAGAGATGTCGCTCTCAGGACGTGGCTTTCAGGTATCACGGAGTTAGGATTGAATGGAGGAATTCATGCTATACAATAAGGGCGGACCACACAGATCCGCCCTTATACATATATATATTATAGCAACTATCAATACGAGCGAGCAAAGATGACACGGCAGGCCGAAGGTTTGCCCGTCACCATGCAACGTCCCGGTTCCTTGTCGCCCGGCACAAAGCTGTCGAAGGGGATGCAACGGATGGTCGCCTTTGTCTCCTCCTTGATGCGCTCCTCGGTCTCTGTGGTACCATCCCAGTGAGCCAGCACGAAGCCGCCTTCTTCAATCTTCTGCTTGAACTCTTCGTAGGTGTCGGCCGTAGTGATGCGGCTGTTGCGATAGTCAAGCGCCTTCTTGTAGATGTTGGCTTGAATCTCTTCAAGCAGGTTCTTCACATATTCTTCGATGCCGTCGCACGAGCGAGTCTCCTTCTCCAGCGTATCGCGGCGCATAATCTCCATCGTATTGTTCTCCAGGTCGCGTCCGCCCATAACCAGTCGGACAGGTACACCCTTCACCTCATAGTCGGCAAACTTGAAGCCCGGACGTTTGTTGTCCGCATTGTCATACTTCACGGAGATGCCTAATGCCTTGAGGCGGGCCACGATGCCAGCTACCTTCTCGTCAATCTTGGCCAGCATCTCGGCATTCTTGTAGATAGGTACGATGACCACCTGGATAGGAGCGAGGTGCGGCGGCAATACCAGGCCGTTGTCATCAGAGTGCGTCATGATGAGGGCACCCATCAATCGGGTAGATACTCCCCAGGAGGTAGCCCACACATACTCCAGCTTGTTCTCCTTGTTGACAAACTGAACGTCGAATGCCTTGGCGAAGTTCTGTCCCAGGAAGTGCGATGTACCGCTCTGCAGAGCCTTTCCGTCCTGCATCATGGCCTCGATGGTATAGGTGTTGAGTGCACCGGCAAAACGTTCGTTGGCCGACTTTACACCCTTGATGACGGGTACGGCCATGTATTTCTCGGCAAAGTCACTGTATACGTTCAGCATCCGTACAGCCTCTTCTTCAGCCTCTTCCCGGGTGGCGTGTGCCGTATGTCCCTCTTGCCATAGGAATTCGGCCGTGCGCAGGAAGAGGCGGGTGCGCATCTCCCAGCGGAATACATTGGCCCACTGGTTGCAGAGGATAGGCAGGTCGCGGTACGAGTTAATCCAGTTCTTATAAGTATTCCAGATGATGGTTTCAGAGGTAGGTCGGATGATGAGTTCCTCTTCCAGCTTGGCAGCCGGGTCTACCACTACGCCTCCTCCATTGGGATCGTTCTTCAGTCGGTAATGGGTGACGACGGCACACTCTTTGGCGAATCCTTCTACGTGTTCGGCTTCGCGGCTCAGGAATGATTTGGGGATGAGCAGGGGGAAGTAGGCATTGACGTGTCCTGTCTCCTTGAACATATCGTCCAGCTGACGTTGCATCTTCTCCCAGATGGCGTATCCGTAAGGCTTGATAACCATACAGCCACGCACGGCTGATTGTTCGGCCAGGTCGGCCTTGACAACCAATTCGTTGTACCATTGTGAATAGTTCTCACTGCGTTTGGTGAGGTCTTTCAGTTCTACTGCCATATTTATCTTTGTTTATTTAGGTTTCTATACGTTGTTTTTCCAAAGAATTTGCAAAAGTACGAATTTCCCTTTGATTGTGCAACGTGTGCCCTTTTTTATTCGACATACCTATGAATTGTTTGATGTTTATTTCTATCTACAAAATCATCAATCCTTTATTGAGCCCACTTTAAAAAGTGACGTATTTGAAATTCAGTCTGACCTATACGGCCATTCTGGGTGATTCACAGCAAAAAGGTTTCACTTGAAGATGATTCGAAAGAATCAGCATCATGCAGCCCAATGCTTCTCTGAGAGGCTCGAAAAGGGCAAATATCGTTCTTTGAAATGCTGCTAACTGGAATGTTCATAGCGGGATTGCCGGGCTATGTTGCTGCCGATAAGCTTGCTGTCCATGCGGATGCACTTGCCCGAAATCTTCAGCTGCTTGACAAGACTGCCGGTAACAGCCTCAAAGCACTCCTGCATAAGGTCGATGCCTGTCTTCTCATAGTACTCGCAGAGGCGATGGCGGAAAAGGTAGTATGTATAAAGGTACAAAAAAATATCCAAACAGCAGCATATAAATACTTAATCAATCACAACGCCACTTCTTAACCCAAGTTTGATGCTTTATCAGCTCTTCCCTTTGCTGCTCAGCAACTT
>JBJEHI010000098.1:0-7797 GCA_051875915.1 Bacteroides sp. | reverse complement strand
GGTGAACTTAAAGACTCAAAAACTTACAAACTCATAAACTTACAAACTTAAAACCTAAAGAACCTACATGGAACGTAAACTATATACCATCATCGTCCATTCAGAGAACTTTGCCGGTTTGCTGAATCAGGTGACAGCGGTCTTCACACGCAGGCAGATTAACATCGAGAGCCTCAATGTATCGGCTTCGTCCATCAAGGGGGTGCACAAATACACCATTACCGCATGGACCGACCCCGATACCATCGAGAAGGTGACCAAGCAGATTACCAAGAAGATAGACGTGCTGCAGGCGCACTACTTTACGGATGATGAAATCTACCAGCACGAGATTGCGCTCTACAAGATTACCACTCCCATCTTGGAGAGCCGTCCCGAGGTATCGAAAATCATACGGAAGCACACGGCCCGTATCGTGGAGGTGAACGAAGTCTTCTCCATCGTAGAGAAGAACGGCATGAGCGAAGAGATTACCAGCCTCTACGAAGAGCTGCGGGCGCAGGATTGCGTGTTGCAGTTTGTGCGTTCGGGTAGGGTGGCCATCACCACCAGTTGCTTCGAACGGGTGAACGAATACCTGGCCGACCGCGAGGCGAAATATCTGCAGCGTAAACAACAATAAGAGAAGATGGCAGACGACAGCAACAAAATAGGGCAATACGACTTTGTGGCCGAACCGTTCCATGTGGACTTCACGGGGCGGCTGACAATGGGGGTCTTGGGCAATCACCTGCTGAATTGTGCCGGATTTCATGCCGCCGAACGCGGATTCGGCATGACGACGCTCAACGAGAACGACTATACGTGGGTGCTTTCCCGTCTGGCCATCGAGCTGGAGGAGATGCCTCGTCAGTACGAGAAGTTCTCCATACAGACGTGGGTAGAGAATGTCTATCGCCTCTTTACCGACCGCAACTTCGCCCTGCTCTCGCAGGAGGGATGTGTGCTGGGCTATGCTCGCTCCGTGTGGGCGATGATCAGCATGCAGACACGTCGTCCGGCCGACTTGCTGACGCTGCATGGGGGCAGCATCACAGACTATGTCTGCGACCGTCCGTGCCCCATTCCGAAGCCCTCGCGCATCAAGGTGGCTGCCTCCGAGCCTGCGGCTTCGCTGACAGCCCGCTACAGTGATATAGACATCAACGGACATGTCAACAGCATCCGTTACATCGAGCATATCCTTGACCTCTTTCCCCTCTCTATGTATCAGGAGAAGCGCATCCGCCGCTTCGAGATGGCCTATGTGGCCGAAGGCTACTATGGCGACCGGCTGGATTTCTACCTGGACAGGCACGACGATGCCCACTACGAGGTAGAGGTCCGCAAGCAGGAGGGCGAGGTGGTTTGCCGATCGAAAATAGAATTTACAGTTATATAACCATTAAAAAAACAAAGAAAGAAAATGGCACAAATGAATTTTGGCGGTGTTATCGAGAATGTGATGACCCGCGAAGAGTTTCCTTTGGAAAAAGCACGTGAGATTTTGAAAGACGAAACCATTGCCGTCATCGGCTATGGCGTACAGGGTCCCGGTCAGGCTTGCAACCTGCGTGACAACGGTTTCAATGTGATTGTAGGCCAGCGTCAGGGCAAGACGTTCGAGAAGGCTGTTGCCGACGGATGGGTACCCGGCGAAACACTCTTCAGCATCGAAGAGGCAGCCGAGAAGGGCAGCATCGTGATGTGTCTGCTCTCTGATGCCGCCGTGATGTCTGTATGGCCTTCGCTGAAGCCGCATCTCACCGCAGGCAAGGCACTCTATTTCTCACACGGATTTGCTATTACATGGAGCGACCGCACGGGTGTGGTTCCCCCTGCCGATATTGACGTCATCATGGTTGCTCCCAAGGGTTCCGGCACGTCACTGCGTACCATGTTCCTCGAAGGCCGCGGTTTGAACTCATCGTATGCCATCTATCAGGATGCTACCGGCAAGGCTATGGACCGTACGCTGGCTCTGGGTATCGGCATCGGTTCAGGCTACCTGTTCGAGACCACCTTCCAGCGCGAGGCTACATCCGACCTTACAGGTGAGCGTGGCTCGCTGATGGGTGCTATTCAGGGACTGTTGCTGGCTCAGTACGAGGTGTTGCGCGAGAATGGCCATACACCCTCTGAGGCCTTCAACGAAACGGTAGAAGAGCTGACGCAGTCGCTGATGCCGCTCTTTGCCAAGAACGGTATGGACTGGATGTATGCCAACTGCTCTACCACGGCACAGCGTGGTGCCCTCGACTGGATGGGCCCGTTCCACGATGCCATCAAGCCCGTGGTACAGAAGCTGTATGCCAGCGTGAAGTGCGGCAACGAAGCACAGATCTCTATTGACAGCAACTCGCAGCCCGACTACCGCGAGAAGCTGAATGCAGAGCTGAAGGCGCTGCGCGAGAGCGAGATGTGGCAGACGGCTGTTACAGTGCGCAAGCTGCGTCCTGAAAATAACTGATGCTCATTTTTCAGACAGAAGGATAAAAGGAGCTGTTGAGTTTGCCTCTCAACAGCTCCTTTTGCCTTTGGGTGCCATCCCGTATTGCCGGGTGCAGTGGAAGACGATGACCTGTTGAGACTTGATAAGGTGGAGGAGGCTAATCCTTGAACAAGTCATCCATGGTCACTTCGCTCTGTATCATACCCGACTGGGCATTTTGCGCTATGCCGTAGGTGGTGACCATCGTGAGATGCAATGCCTTTGACGTACCTGTCGTACGGCGGAAAAGTTCCCGTCGGTCTGTCAGATGACGAAGATACTGCGGAGTAATCTCGTATTTACCCATCGAGAACTTTATTTCACACAGATTGATTGTCTGGTCCCTGCGGTCTATCACAAGGTCTATCTGCCCTCCCTCCTGACGGTATCCGTCTGAATCTACCTTCGAAGCTGTCTGCCATGAACATATATTGCATTGTATTCCGCTGATACCAAGAGCTTGTTTGATTTGGCGGATATGATGGAGACACACTTGCTCAAAAGCATATCCTGTCCAAGCCCTGTGTGAGGGAGAGTCAATCATGTCTGTCCACAATGTTTCCTCCATTCCATTTGCATCCCTCGCATACTTGATGTAGAATAGGGAGAACAAGTCTGTCAACTGATAGACTACTTCGCGTTGTCTCTTGTCGAATGCACGGAAACGCTTGATAAAATCACAGTTGCAGAGATCATCTATCACTTCCGACAATTTGCCTCCGTCGTTCAGTCTTCCTGCTTCCACTATCTGTTTGCGTGTCATGCCGATGGAGTGCTTCGACAAAATTTCAACCACCTTCCTGTAAACCTCGCTGTCCTTGAACAGGGAGCGAAACAGGAAATCAAATTCACGCCGAAGTTCCGCGTTCTCTCCGAAAAAGAGCCTGTTGATATTTTGGGGAAGACTCTGGTCGGAACGCAACATGTTGAGATAATAAGGAGTGCCTCCAAGCATCATATAGCATTCGACCACTTGGTGACGGTTGAATACTACGCCATTGTATTTCAAGAATTCTTCTGTCTCGCCAAGGGTAAACGGTGCAAGATACATGCTGTGAGTCACGCGGTTGTGCAGTCCGCCCTTGTCGCCAAGCAGCTTGTTGACCATCCATGATGTTGCAGAGCCGCATACAATGAGCATCATATTCTGGTCGGATGCCCATTGGTTCCAAAACAGCTCTATGGCACTGATGAAGTTCGACCTTGGGGTATCAAACCACGGCAATTCGTCAATGAACACTATTTTGCGCCTGTTGCCCAAAGACGTTAAATACTCCCGAAGCTGGAAGAAAGCCTCAAGCCATGTAGATGGTGTCTTCCGGTTTTTGCCTGAAAACTGCTGTAGCGTCATCTTGAAGTTGAACAGCTGGTCCTTCTTGCTGGCATTATATGCACCTGTAATATAGAAGTCAAACTTGTTTTTAAAGAATTGCTTGACAAGAAAAGTCTTTCCGATGCGTCTTCTGCCATACACGGCGATGAATTCCGGCTTTCCGGAATCACGCCATACCCCGAGGTCTCGCTGCTCTTGCTTGCGTCCAATGATTTTCTGTATCATAACTCTTTGGCTTTTAATGCTGCAAGGTTAATCAAAAAAATGATAACCACCAAGAAAAAAGTGTTGAAATGGTGCGCTAAGTCGTTTTTTTTACCACTTAGCGCACCATTTCAGCACAAAATCACAGCTGTGCCAATCCCCCAAACTATGGGCAGTCTTGACGATTGGGCGTTGCCGAACCGTAGCCGATTATATGTCAAAGTGAGGAAACGGAGGTGGTTTATGTACGTGCATATATTATACGCTATGATTATGGCTTACAAACATTTTCCAAAAACAGTTGGCTGTTTGGAATAGAAATCGTAATTTTACTCCGTGATAATGTAATTAAGCAAAAGAAAGGAATGAAAATGGAAGCAACTATATTTAATCCAGTACAACAGCAATTGCTCAAGATGTTTGCACATGATGGAGACGAGAACAGACTTTTAGAAATAAAAGCTGTGTTGGCTGACTATTTATCCAAAAGCATAGACAAAAAAATGGATAGTCTATGGGATGCCGGTATACTTGACCAAAACAAGTTGGATGAACTCCGTGGCAAGGATTTACGCACATACTTGAAATAGTATGAGTAAGATTGTATTGGACACAAATTGCCTTGTGCAGTGTATCCCTTCCAGAAGTAGATACCGTAATATTTGGAATAGTATTCTTGAGGGTAAAACATCTTGTGCCTATCAAACGAAATTCTTGAAGAATATGAGGAAATACTACAGAAACTTGCAGGTTTGGAAATTGCAAAATTGGTTGTTGACTATTTAGTAACATCACCACATGTTTATTTCTGTGTTCCCTATTTTCACTTTAATCTTATTCAGAATGATTCAGATGACAATAAGTTTGTTGATTGTGCGATATGTGCAAATGCTAAATTGATTGTTACAGAAGATCATCATTTTGACATACTCAAACAATGTGATTTTCCTCATATTCCCATTATGGGACTTGATGAATTTATGGTTTCATTGTAGTAGATAGTCATTTGTCGGATGGATCATTATAATACGGATTCTACAAAATGCGTAAACAACTTTAGCTGTTGAAGATACGGATAAAAATCAACGTATTTTTGATGCTTGTATAAGAAAAATTCATATCTTTGTGGACATGAAACCAACGGCATACATATCAACAGCTTTAAATAACCCACTGAACCTTAGCGATTTAGGGGGGGGCTTGTCCTGCCATAACGTCTTCATTTACATACAGATACAGCGCCTTCCGCCGGTGTCAGACGACGACATCAGCGGAAGGCGCTTGCGTTTTATACACTAACCTAAATGACGAAGGAATGAAAACCCGTGCCGTTGATCCGGATGACAATGCAGGAGTCGATAGAGCAATCGTTGAAGTGTATGCAGACGCAGCTGCCACACAGAAAGTAGGCGAACGTGTCGAAGTCAGTAAAGGAACAGACGGAAAATTCACGTTTTCCATTCCAAATCTGAATGCGGGACAACCATACACATTCCTTTTTTGGGCAGATAATACAATGGATGGCAATTTCAATCCGGGTGATTTGAAAAATGTGAGAATGAACCAGCGGAAAATTGGCTCTGTTGCTTATTCGTTAGCAACGACCCTAACGCCAGAAGAAATCAGCCAGTCAGGAGTTCAGTTGAAACATGCCGTTGCGAAAATCACGATGCAGACAACGGTCGCATTAACTACCTCTGATGAGATTTGGCTTCACTGCCCATGTTATGAGTCGTTCAACGTTCTGACGAACTCCGCTACAGGCACAAGTACAAATGAATATCTCAGGGCTTGCTATACTTACAGTGCAGGCGAAATGATGGAAAGGATGTATCTATTCGGTACAGAGGAGACGCAAACGCTTTCTATAGAGTATAGCGGACGTCCAACGCAAAAGGTGCTAACCAACGTGCCAGTCAATCCGAATAAGCATATCATTCTGAAAGGCGATTATGCGAGTATAGGACTGACCAATGCCAACTTCTCCGTTACACTCGACGAGGATTGGGGAACCGGAAGTGTAACAACTGATTTTTAATCATGAGGTCAAGTCGGGACAAGTGATTCCCGAGACAAAGCCATAGGAAGAGTTAGAGGCTGCAAGCGGCAAGGAATTGCCATTTGCAGCCTCTTTTCGTTTGTGGAATGCCCATCATTCCCCTTCTTTATTGTGGTATTTCTCTATTCGACAGGAATGTAGCTTTGAGTCCTTGTCATAGTTTATACCCACGAGAAGAATGTCGGCCGTATAGTCTGACAATTTCGCGGGATAGTTCTTCTGCTTGATTTGACTGATGGCAGTGTCTGTTGTATGGTTATATTTCAGTTCGATGACGAGGGCTGGCTTGTTGACATTGCGACGGGGAATCATTACAAGGTCGGCATATCCCTTGCCGGTGGCGTACTCACGGTGGATGATATATTCGTTCTTTGCCCAGATATAGGCAATGGAAAGAACGCACGCAAGCGAGTTTTCGTCGTTGTAGGCAAGTACACTCGTGTGTTCGTCGTGAGCCATGTCTATGGCTTTCGCTACGGCTTGCTCGTTGCCGGAAATGGTGGCTTCAAGAAGGCGTTGTGAGTGTTCCAGCGTCTTTGCCAATTGTGTCCATTCGGTTGCTCTGACAGCATTGTTCATCTCGTCTGCCACTTCCTTGTTGGGGATGTAGCACTTGTTCATGTCGCGGTCGTAAGCCAGATAACCAAGGTGTATCAATACAGTCAACACATCATTTCTGCTGTTTACCATATACAGGTCATTCTGAAATTCTGTAGTGGTCACCGGTACAGGCTCTCCTGCAAGCATCCTTATAATATCATCCTTCAGACCGTCGTAGTTCATTTGAATGTAGGTCTTGACGGAATCGTAAGCACCAGTTGTTGCCCAATAGCTCTGATACCAGTCATTCTCAATCGCCCTCATCACGGAATAGGGATTGTAGATATGCGATTCACTTCCTATGCGATAACCGTCATACCAACATTCCATTTCATTGATATTCATGTCGTATTTCTGACATAAAGAAACCACTTCGTCATGGGTGAATCCTAAACATCCGGCCATCCTGCCCGGATTAATCATCGAGTATTCGCGGAAGTTGTTCAATGCCGATTCGGTGTTGTACTTCTTTATTGGCAGGATGCCCGTGAGGTATGCCCCGGCAAAAACGAGGTTTGAACTTGAACCCTTGAATAGACGACGAAGCAGGTCGACGAATGCGGTAGTTATGTAATCGTCGGTTCCCATCTCACGCAAGATGGCATCCCACTCGTCGATAATCATCACGAAACGCTCTCCGGTGCTCTCACTGATGCGGGAGAGGATGCTCATCAAATCATCCTCCTCCTTTATTGAAACATTGGGAAATACAGGCAGAATATCGTCGATAATATTATGCTGGATTTGCCTTACTATCTCCTTCTCTCTTCGGTATCTTGTAGTAAAGTCCGTCATATCGACGCATATAACATAATACTTGTTCAGATGCTTCTCAAACGAAACATCCTGTTCTGCCTTCAACCCGCTAAACAGCTCGCGCGAGTCGCACGACTTGTCGTAATAGGCGCATAGCGTCTTTGCCGCCATTGATTTGCCGAATCTTCGACAGCGTGTCACGCAGCTATAGCGACTCTCGGTATTAAGCGTCGAGTTGATAAATGGAATCAGCGCTGTCTTGTCAACATAGTCGCTATTCACGATGTCACGAAACTCACGGTTGCCTCTATTGATATATGTACCCATACTAATTTCACTTGTTGCAGGAGAGATAAACCCGCATCCGATTGCAAA
>JBJEHI010000097.1:0-32054 GCA_051875915.1 Bacteroides sp. | reverse complement strand
CGACTACGAGGCCGCCCGCGAGGCGTACAACGCCGCAGAGAGCGAACTGGATAGCTTGATTGCGGCTGAAGTGGAAGAGGACGACGTAGCGGAGGAAGGAGGTGAAGGATGAACGCAATGGACCAGATCCGGAACCTGCTCGTCGGATTGATTACAGGACTTGCAGCTTATCTTAACCCGATAAGCGGAGAGATGTACTCGCTGTTTGGCGTGTTTTTCCTGAACTTCCTGTTCGGGTTGTTGGCTGCATTGATAGCAAACGGAGAGTCGTTTGACTTCAAGAAGGCATTTCGCTGCATAGGAGAGGCCTCCATCTTCTTCCTGTTGGTTTGCTCGGTATATGTGATAGGGGAGAAGCATGGAGATTCGTCCGGTGCGCTGCAGTGCGTCAGCTTCATTACCTATTCAGTGATGTACTTCTATGCGGTCAACATCATACGCAATGTGAAGAACCTGCTTCGAAAGGATTCTACAGCATACAAGGTAGCCTCGTTCCTATACTGGCTTCTGAGCGTGGAGTTCATCAAGCATATACCGCATCTGCAGGAATATTTATCTGTACAGGGAAAGGAGGAATGTCATGGGTGATAAGAAACTACCTCGCGGATTGCGGAACAACAACCCGGGGAATATACGGATAAGCCGTACCGTCTGGGCCGGACAGGTGTTTCCCGGAACAGATCGAAGCTTCTGTCAGTTCGAGACGATGGCGCACGGGTACCGCGCTATGCTAATGACGTTGCGGAACTACAGGCGTAAGCATGGATGCAGAACCATAGCCGACTTCGTACGTCGATGGGCTCCTCCGATGGAGAATGATACGGCTGCATATATACGACGTGTCTGTAGAGACCTGCAGGTTCCCGACAGCTACGAGCCAGACATCGATGACCGATGCACCATGTGCGCAATGGCCGCAGCGATGTCTAAGGTGGAGAATGGATGTGAGGCTGTCATGGATGATGTATATAAAGGATGGGAATTGTTATAACTGTTAGTCATTATGGATAAGGATGGACTATTGACAATAGAAGAATTCAATCGACTTGTCACACGCTGGGGGGAGAATGTTCGCGAGCGTGCACGCGCTACCCTGCTCGCCCGCACACACTCCAGCGGACGGCTTGCTGACAAGCTTCGCGAATATGTGGATAGCTTCGAATACAATGGACCTGCTACTCGTGTAGCCTTCAGGTTCGAACGATACGGCGTATTCCGATCCTACGGAGTAGGTCGAGGCTATATTATTTTCAACGGCATGTTGGTACGTGGATACAGAGTGCGCTCCGTGCGTGACATTCAGCAACGAAGGTTCAACGTCATAGCATCTGAGATGTTGAAACAAGGATACACAATCTCCGAGATAAACAGGGAAAAACGACCCGATTTGTGCGATCTCAAAATTCAGCGAACAGCCCTCGACTGGATAGACAAGCACATCGACGCAGGTATAAATAATTTGGCCGATGCCGTGCAGGAGTTCTACGGTGACGATGCCCTGAGGCAGCTGTTGGATGATTTCCCCAAAACCAAAATCAATAAAACGACATGAGCAAGAACAAAGATGTCCGCCGTGGAATTGTACTCTACCTCGACGGAAAGCGTGTGGAGAACAACGTGAAGTCAATCAAGGCCGAGGTGCAGCGACTCACCCGCGAGCTGAACAAGATGACCATCGGATCCAAGGAGTACAACGACCAGATGGAGAAGATACGCCGCCTGAACGGCATCCTGCGCGAACACCGTTCCGAGCTGGCCGGCGTAGAGCAGCAGGTGCAGCGCAACAAGCTGTCCATCGGCAGCCTGGTGGACGGTTTCAACCGCTTCGGCGGCATCGTTGTAGCTGCCATCGGCGCCCTGACGGGTGTCACGCTGGCCCTGCGCTCCTTCCGCGAGGAGCGCAACAAGCTGCAGGAGTCGCAGGCCGGGCTGCAGGCCCTCACCGGGCTGGACGATGCCTCCATCCAGTGGCTCACCCGGCAGGCCAAGCAGCTCAGCACCACCATGACCCGCGAGGGGCTGCGCGTGCGGGCGGCGGCCAGCGAGATACTCGACGCCTACATGCTGGTGGGAAGCGCCAAGCCCGAACTGCTGGCCAACAAGGAGGCACTGGCCGCCGTCACCGAAGAGGCCATGCGCCTGCAGGCGGCGGCCAAGGACATCACCCTGGCACAGGCAGTGGACTCGCTCACCCTCTCGCTCAACCAGTACGGAGCTGCAGCCGCCGAGGCGGCACGCTATGCCAACGTGCTGGCAGCAGGCTCCAAGGCCGGAGCGGCCAACATAGCCAGCCAGGCCAAGGCCATCCGCACCGCAGGAACGGCGGCATCCAGCGCCAACGTCAGCATCGAGCAGACCGTGGGGCTCATCGAGACACTGGCCTACAAGGGCATCAAGGACGAGGTGGCCGGCACGGGATTGAAGAAATTCTTCCTCACCCTGCAGACCGGTGCCCGCGACACCAACCCGGCCATCGTGGGGCTGGACCAGGCACTGCAGAACCTGCAACAGAAGAACCTCACGGCCGCACAGGTCAAGAAACTCTTCGGCGAGGAGGGCTACAACGTGGCCTCCGTCATCCTGCAGAACCTCCCCCTGGTGCGGCAGTACACCGAGGACGTGACCGGCACCTCGGTCGCCATGGAGCAGGCCGCCATCAACAGCGACACCGCGGCAGCCAAGTTGACACAAGCCAAGAACAAGATGAAGGTGGCCATGACCGAACTGGGCGAACGGCTGGACGGGGTCTATACCGTATCGACCAACCTGGCCACCTATCTGGTCAAAATATTACCCACCCTGATAGACTGGTTCCGCGAGTGGGGCGGCACAGTGCTCTGGCTGGGTACGGTGGTGGTAGGATTCACCACCTACACCCGCCTGGCCGCCGCAGCCACCTCGGCCTACACCGCCGTACTGACCGCCTGCCGGGCCGTGACCTTGGCCTACGGGGCGGCCGTCAGCATCGTGAAGGGCTACACCATCACGCACATCACGCAGATGCGCCAGCTGCTCACGCTCATGGGCCGTCACCGCATCGCCCTGCAGACGCTGCGGGCGGCCACCTACCTCTACTCGGCCACCGTCAATGTCCTGCACGGGCGCATCGACATGGCGTCCAAGTCCATGCGCGGATTCTTCGCCGTGCTGACCAGCCACCCCTTCGGCCTGCTGGCAGCGGCCGTTGTGGCAGCCGTCACCGCCGGCTACCACCTCACGCAGCGCACCAAGGAGTACTACGACCTGCGCAAGGTGGGCGAGAAGATTAGCCGACGGGCGCAGGAAGACACCGCCGCCGAGAACGAGCGGATGGGGCGGCTCGTCACCACCCTGCGCGACAACACCCGCTCCCTCGGCGAGCGCCGACGCGCCCTCGACCAGCTGCGCGAGATAGTGCCGGACTACCACGCCGAGCTCACGGACGAAGGACGGCTCATCAACGACAATACCGAGGCCCTGGACCGCTACAACCAGGCCATCGAGGTGAATGCCGAGCTCAAGTCCGTGACCGCCGAGCTGGACCGCCACCGCATCAACCTGCTGCAGCTCGAAGAGCGGCAACGCAAGTTACAGAACGAAAAGTCGCTGATGGGCTCCATGACCCGCATGGACGTGGCCGACAAGCTGAAGCAGGAGCAGCAGATTGTGGACGAGCTGACGCAACGGTACAGGGACCTCGTGGCGCAGAAGTACAAGATAGATCACCCAACGGCATCCCAGGCCACCTCCACCAACCTCAAGAAGCAGCCAGCCACCTCCGGAGAGACCGAGGAGGAGCGCAAGAAGCGCGTCAACCGCAAGCTGGAGCGCATCGAGACGGAGCACATGCAGCAGCAGACACACCTGCAACGGCTCTACCTCGAAGGGCAGATAGAGAGCGCCGAGGAGTATGATGCCCTCCTGCTCAGCCTCGAACAGCAGACGCTGGACAAGAAGCTGGCCGTAGCCGGACTGGAGCCGCACCGACGCGAGGAGCTGCAGGTCAAGATGCTCGAAGCGCTGAAGAAGTTCAAAGAGGACTGCCAGCGGCAAGAGGAGCAGGCCGCCCGCAAGAAGGAGCATCTGGACAAGAAGGAGTCGCAGCGGGCCGTCGATGTACATACACGACGGTACCAGGAGCAATCCTACCTGCTGGCCAAGCAGCACTACCAGCAGAACAGCTCCGAAGAGGAGTACCGCCGGCAGCAGGCCGACCTGCAGCAAAGCTACTACAACCAGCTGCTGGCCGACACCGCCGTGTCGGAGGAGAAGAAAAACGAAATCCGGCAGAAGCTGCGAGAGGCCGACCTGCAGCATCTGGAGGAGACCAGCCGCCGCGAGGTGGAGCAGCAGAAGCAGACGTTCCAGGCGCTGAGCTCCTTCGCCCAGGAGTTCGGCACGGAGCTGTCCGGGTTCCTCACAGACACCGAGACCTCGGTGGGTGACTTCCTGAAGAATATCCTCAAGATGATGCTCGACGCGCTGGAGAAGATGGTTGTCATGGCCGTCACCGAGCGAACGGTCAAGAACATCGCCACACTGGGTCTGGCCGGCATCGCCAAGGCCGCCGCCGAGATAGCCCTCATCACCGCCGCCTTCGAGACGGCCAAGGCAGCCGTTGGAAACTTCTACACCGGAGGCTACACCCCATCGGGCCGCTGGGACGAGCCGCAGGGCGTGGTGCACAGCAACGAGTTCGTGGCCAACCGCTTTGCCGTGGCCAATCCGGCCGTGCGACCCGTGCTCGACCTCATTGACCAGGCACAGCGACGCGGCACCATCAGCCACCTCACGGCCGACGACATCGCCGCCGTGGCTCCCGGACGCAGCGCGGATCGGAGCCGACCCGTCGTCATCACCCCGTCGCAGCCCGAAAGACCTGCCACCGACCCCGAGGTGAAGGCCGTCATCCGCCAGCTGCAGGCCACCGTCAGCCGGCTCAACAGCCGCCTGGACGAACCGTTCCTGACGCAGAACGTCATCAGCGGACGCGGCGGCCTCTATAAGAAACTCGAGGAATACCAGCAACTGCTCCACAACAAATCACGCCAGCCATGATCGAACTGCTCATCAACCACCAGCCGGCCGACCTGCCGGCCGACTTCTCCTTCTCCATGGAGTACGAGAACGAGTTTTTCACCAAGTCCTCCGAGTACAGCCTGGACATCGAACTGCCCCTGAAGGGCAGCGCGGCCAACCAGCGCATATTCGGACAGCTGCACCGCATTACATCAGCCAAGGAGGCCGTCACCATGCCCGCCGAGGCCTACGTGGGCGGCCGCTGCGTGGCCTACGGCGAGGCCATCGTCATCAGCCTGACCGACCTGTCCGTCACCATCCAGCTGGTGGGCAGCACCAGCTACATCAACTATGTGGGCAGCGACCTTTATATCGACGAAATGCCGATAGAGGATGCCGCCAATTCTTTCTTTATGAATAAAAACATAGTAGATATAATGACCGGAGTTGGAAAGTCGTGTAAGGAAAGTGATTATAAGATTCTGTCCGGAAACGTCGATGACGCAGACATGGTATTTTTATGGAGTTTTTATAAAGACCCAAAAGATATTGTTTTTGATGGTTTTTTCTTGCAATATCTGCCCAATTGCCCATTTCCCTCTTTTTCTGAAGATGGAAGTAGTTCCATGTTTTTCTCACACTTCTACGAGAGTAGTTGCCAACCTTATCTGTTGACGGTCATTGACAGGATAATTCGTTCTATGGGATTCATAGTAAGAAGAAACGATATCAGACATAGTTGGTTAAGAAACATATATCTATGCAATTATAAAATTGGAAATATAAATGATTGGAACACAAGCATTTCTGGAATAATTCATACTGATATACGCCGGGCGTTGCCCCACTGGCGGCTCTCCACATTCATCGACGAGGTGGAGAAGTTCTGCGCCTGCATCTTCCTATTCAACTCACACAACCGCACGGTGGACATCGTCATGCTCGACAAGTTCTACGACGAGCAGGCCTCGCTATACACCATTCAGGACGGCGACATCCTGGACGAGTTCGAGGTTGAGTTTGACGACACGTCCAGCGACAAAGACCTTACCACCTCCTCCATCAGCTTCGAACACTCCTACACAGACCCCTACCTGAAGGTGTCGAAGGAGGTGCTCGATGCCATCGAGAGCCATCAGCACTATGCCGACTTGGCCATGCTACAGCAGGCCTACGACAAGATGACCGACACCGAACGGCGCAAGACGCTCTTCACTGACGATTCCACCGGTCGCGAGTACATCCACTATGAGGACGACAAGGGGGCAGGCAGTCTGAAGGAGGTCAACCTTTTCGGCGACCTCCTTCGTGAAGATACGTACAGCAGCGTGTCGATGAAGATAGTTCCGGCCAACACCCGCCTGTTCGACGTAGGGTGGTGGTTTGATTCATTTCAAGGTAAACCATCGCAGTCGCTGAAGCTCAACGTCCCCTTCACCACCACCGAGGTCAAGACTCCGGAGTACACCAAGGCGCAGGAGATTATCGAGAACAGCTACAGCCCCGAGCGCGAGGAGTCGTCGGACTGCATGGAGGTCATGCTTCACACGGGCGACACCTATCCCATCGCTTCCTACAAGGGCACCACCTTCCGATACCCCGTCCCCTTCACCGACTTCGATATGCCAGGAGCCACGAAAGGCCATCTGCCGGAGATGTCGCTTTCGCTCAAGCCCGTCTGCAAGCAGAGCCTTGGATACCTATACCGCCACATCCCCAGCTACCGGTCGGACAAGAAGTACGTCATCCGCTTCCTCGACCGCCACGTCCCCGACCAGCGCCAGATATTCCTCCTCCACAACCAGCGCTACGTCTGCTACAAGCTATCAGCCGACTTCGACAACCGCACCCGTGACTTCCTCATCGAGGGCGAGTTCTTCCGGATTGACTGAAAACAGAAATCCCCCGTCGGAGGCTCACCGGCGGGGGATGGTGTCAAAAGATCAGTCTTCTCCGATTCATTCTCAAACTCTTTCATTGATCTCGTTTTTTTGGGTTAATGATTTATCTTTTGACAATGCAAAGATACATAAAATATATTTTATGTGTAAGAGGTACATAAAATAATTTTAATGTATTTGATTATTTTCTCACAGATTTCCCTCGAAATTCATCAGCTCGGGGTGTGCGCTCATCTGATCCTTACGCACATACTTGTTCGTGGTGGCGATATTCGAGTGACGTGCCTGGTCCTTAGTAACGACCAATCCCACGCAGTCGATGGCATCCGATATGCCGGCATCCTTCAGGCTATAGAACTGGTAGGTTTCAGGGAATCCGAGCTTAGGACGTATCTTGACCCACCGCTGCCGGAAGATACGGCCGTCAGCCCGCTGCATACTCGGCTTCATATCCTTGCCGAACAAATAGTAATTGCCGGGATAATCGAATATGCCGAGGTCTATCATCAGATGGATGACACGGGCAGGAACCGTCACCACGGCATCCTTCCGGTTCTTGCTATAGGTATGCGAGACGAACAATGTCTGCTCCTTCAGCCGGAAGTCCTCGATGCGCAGATGGCTCATCTCATTGGGTCTGACCATGGTGTAGTAAAGTATGTAGCAGGCCAGCAAGAAGTGCCGGTCATGCTCCTGCAGATAGGCTGACAGAGCCTTCATATCAATCGGATCGATGGCTTTTCTGAACTTGTCCTTCTCGCGCATCCTGCTGACCTGCTCCACCGGGTTATCGGTCAGATATCCGTTGGACTTCATCCAATGGCACAGCCCTCCCAACCAGTTATGATAGTTGTTTCGGGTCTTCGGACTCACTTTCTTTTGCAGATAAACATACTCCAGGAAGTTCTCGATGCAACGCACACTAAGCTGGTTCACAAACTCGATGGGTGGCATCTGTGCGGCGCACCACTCACGAAACCGCCGAATCCGGCATTTGTAATTGTTGAACGTGGACATTCTCATGATGTCATCGTCCAGCATCTTTTTCGCTACGCGCAGCCATTTGTCCAGCACCTCGTCCATCGTGCAGAACACCCTGCGAACCGTTGTGGAAACCAGCGGATTCCAGCCTCCTTGCAGTTTGCTGGACACCTCGTAGCAAAACCGCATGGCTGCTTCGTCCCTCTCCCGCTTGGACTTGTACCGGTTAAAACTCTTCTTGATTCGTTTGAGCCGTGGCGTTCCCATCGCCTCCGACCGTGGGTCAAGCACATAAAAGTAAACGTACTTGTCTCTACCTTTCGAAACATATACCGGCATCCGGTATTTTTCGACTGCTGAAAAGTTCAGCTTTTCTTCGTTTTTGCAAAACATTTTTTTTACATTGTTTCGATTAGTAAACAATGCAGTAGTTAAACATCCAAATCCTTTTGTCCCGATACTGTCCATGCCGAAAACAAAAATAGGGTTTAACTTACTGAATATCAGCTTGTTAAACCCTGCTTTGTCGGAATGAGGCGACTCGAACGCCCGACCCCTACGTCCCGAACGTAGTGCGCTACCAACTGCGCTACATTCCGATTCCTCACATCAGGAGGTGTTTCTTTTAAAAACGGTGCAAAGATAGACAAAATAGAAATTTGAGCAAAACTTTGCGACTTTCTTTAAGGGAATTTTAACAATATATTGTTCTGTTCTTCCGTCTAAATCGGTTTGGCGCGAATCACCTTCCATTTTCTTTTGATTTATTCGTTTTTTCCAGAGTTTATGCGTAAGTTTGCCCCAATAAAACAGTAACGGTGCAAGTTGGGCGCTGGCGCGGCTTGCCTTCAAAGTGAACGTATGAAAGTAGCGATTATCGGAGCGGGGAATATGGGAGGTGCCATAGCCCGCGGAATGGCAAAGGGAACCATTGTACCCACGGAAGACATTATAGTGTCCAATCCCTCTTCGGACAAGTTGGAACGGCTGAAGGCCGACTATCCGGCTTTGCGGGTGACGAATGATAACAAGCTGGCGGTAGCTGATGCCGACATGGTGATAGTGGCTGTCAAACCGTGGCTGATGAAACGGGTGGTGCGCGAACTGAATCTGCGCAAGCGGCAGGTACTGGTCTCGGTAGCGGCCGGACTTACCTTTGAGGATCTGGCAGGCTTTGTGGCCGACAAGGAGATGACCATGTTTCGCCTGGTGCCCAATACGGCCATCAGCGAGCTGCAAAGCATGACACTGATTGCCGGACGGAAGACGACTCCCGAGCAGGAACGGCTGATGCTTGACATCTTCAATGAGATGGGTATGGCCATGCTGATTCCCGAGGAGAAGATTGCAGCTACCACGGCCATGACTTCGTGCGGTATCGCCTATGCCTTGAAGTATATCCAAGCGGTGATGCAGGCCGGCATTGAGTTGGGGGTTTATCCCAAGGACGGTATGAAGATGGTGGCGCAGTCGGTCAAAGGGGCTGCCGAACTGATATTGAACAACGACACCCATCCGGCTGCCGAGATTGACAAGGTATGTACCCCCGGTGGAATTACCATCAAGGGAGTCAACGAATTGGAGCATGCAGGCTTCACCTCGGCGTTGATTCGGGCGGTGAAGGCCAGTTGCAAGTAACCGGTGTGAACAGCAAGAATATATTATTGTAAAGAGATAAATTAGAACCTATGGATGAACAGATTAAACTGATAGCCGAACGGCTGCGTGGCTTGCGCGATGCACTGGACATGACGGCACACGACATTGCACAGGACTGCGGCATCGACGAGGAGGAGTACCGCAATGCAGAAAGCGGTGACTATGATATCAGCGTCAGTATGTTGCAGAAGATTGCCCGCCGCTATGGCGTAGCACTGGATGCGCTGATGTTTGGAGAAGAACCTAAGATGTCGACCTACTTCTTGACCCGCGCAGGCAAGGGAACCAGTATCGAACGTACAAAGGCTTACAAGTATCAGTCGCTGGCTGCCGGCTTTCGCGATCGCAAGGCCGATCCTTTCATCGTGACGGTAGAACCGTCGTCCGCTGATGCACCCATCCACCTGAACACTCATCCCGGCCAGGAATTCAATCTGGTAGAGGAGGGGCGCCTGATGCTTTGCGTCGGAGGAAAGGAGCTGATATTGGAGGCCGGTGACAGCATCTACTTTGACTCTGCGCTGCCGCATGGTATGAAAGCACTCGATGGCAAGACTGTGAGGTTCCTGGCCATTATCATGTAACCAAACGAAACAACTCGAAATCTATGTTAGAAAGATTCCTCAAACAGACCACATTCGCCTCGCAAGAGGATTTCAAGAACAATCTGCAGATACTGGTGCCGGAAAACTTCAACTTCGGCTACGACGTAGTGGATGCCTGGGCAGCAGAAGAACCCGACAAGAAGGCACTGCTGTGGACCAATGACAAGGGAGCATGTCGGCAATATACGTTTGCCGACCTGAAACAATATACCGACCGGACGGCCTCCTATTTCCAGAGCCTGGGCATCGGGAAGGGAGACATGGTGATGCTTATCCTGAAACGCAGGGTAGAGTTCTGGTTCAGCATCGTGGCTTTGCACAAGTTGGGGGCGGTAGTGATACCGGCTACTCACTTGCTGACCAAGAAAGACATCGTCTATCGCTGTCAGGCTGCAACCATCAAGATGATAGTCTGTGCCGGCGAAAAGGTGATTACCGACCATGTGATGGCTGCCATGCCCGAATCGCCCAGTGTGGAACGGCTGGTCAGCGTAGGGCCGGAGGTGCCCGAAGGATTCCTCGACTTCCAGCAAGGAATAGCCGGGGCGGCTCCCTTTGTGAAGCCTGAACATCCGAATACCAACGACGACATCTCGCTGATGTACTTTACCAGCGGCACGACGGGCGAGCCCAAGATGGTGGCACACGATTTCACCTATCCACTGGGACACATCGTGACCGGTGCCTTGTGGCACAATCTGCACCGTGACAGCCTCCACCTGACCATCGCAGATACGGGATGGGGCAAGGCTGTGTGGGGCAAACTGTATGGGCAGTGGATAGCCGGAGCCAATGTCTTCGTCTACGACCACGAGAAGTTTACACCGGCCGATATCCTGCAGAAGATTCAGGACTATCATGTCACCTCGCTCTGTGCACCGCCCACCATCTTCCGCTTTTTGATTCACGAAGACCTCACCAAATACGACCTGAGCAGTCTGGAATATTGTACCATAGCCGGCGAAGCACTGAATCCGGCTGTATTTGAGACCTTCAAACAGCTGACGGGCATCCGGCTGATGGAGGGCTTCGGACAGACAGAAACAACGCTGACGGTGGGCACCATGCCGTGGATGGAACCGAAACCGGGCAGCATGGGACTGCCCAATCCGCAGTATGAGGTGGATTTGATAGACTACGACGGACGCTCGGTGGAGGCCGGCGAACAGGGGCAGATTGTCATCCGTACTGACAAGGGGAAGCCGTTGGGGCTCTTCAAGGAGTACTATCGGGATGCGGCCCGCACAGCGGAGGCTTGGCACGACGGCATCTACTATACGGGTGACGTGGCCTGGAAGGATGAAGACGGCTATCTGTGGTTTGTGGGACGTGCCGACGATGTCATCAAGAGCAGCGGTTACCGTATCGGCCCCTTTGAAGTGGAGAGCGCACTGATGACCCATCCGGCTGTCGTGGAGTGTGCCATCACGGGTGTACCCGACGAGATACGCGGGCAGGTGGTGAAAGCTACCATTGTACTGAGCAAGGCATACAAGGAGCGTGCAGGCGAGGAACTGGTGAAGGAACTGCAGAACCATGTGAAGAAGGTAACGGCACCTTACAAGTATCCGCGTGTAGTGGAGTTTGTAGATGAACTGCCCAAGACTATCAGCGGAAAGATACGCCGTGTGGAGATCCGCAAGAATGATGGAACAAAATAACAAAGTAACAAATACAAATATCAATGAAGAGAACAATGATTCTGCTGCTTTGGCTGCTGGGAGTAGCGGCGACGACAGTCGCACAACAGGCAGCTGTGAAGAAAATCATCGAGATGGGAACTACGGACAATCAGGTGATGCGTCATCTGGATATCCTGACCAACCGTTTCGGAGGTCGTCCCATCGGATCGGATGCATACGAGAATGCAGCGGCATGGTTGAGACACGAATTTGACAAGTGGGGCATAGAGAACCACTTGGAGGAGGCCGGTGAGCTGTCGGTAGGCTTTAACCGCGGGCCCTGGTTTGGCCGGATGATAGGAGGCGACCAACCCATGACGCTTCATTTTGTCACCCCCTCGTATACCTCGGGTACCCATGGTGTGCAACGGGGACATGTGCTGATAGAACCTACCTCGGAAAGCGAACTGAACCGGATGAAGCATGTGCTGAAAGGAGCTTGGGTGTTGGTTGACGGAAAGAGCAGCGGATGGCCGGTAGGGCATTCCGACTCGTTGCGTGCGGTCATTAAGCAGGAGAATCTGGAGATAGCCCGCTACAACGACTCGCTGATGCGCCAGGGAAGGCGTGACCGTGCGGTCTACGAAAAGATGAAAAAGCCGAAAACATTCCCCGCTCTCTATTACGAAGAGATGGTGGAGGCCGGTGTGCTGGGCTTTATACAGAAAGCAGAAGTGCCTTTGCGTGCCTTATACGACCGCGTGATGCTGCAACAGCAAAAGGTAGACTTTGACCACCTGCCTCAGGTGTGCGACATCAAACTGGATGAACATCAGTTTGACATCATCTACCAGATGGCCAAGGAACGGCGCGACTTCTGGTTGGAGTTTGACATCCGCAACCACTTCAAGCTGGGTCCCATCAAGTATCACAATGTAGTAGGTTCCATCCGCGGCAGTAAATATCCGGATGAATATGTCATCGTATCCAGCCATCTGGATGCCTATGATGTGGCTACTGGTGGTATAGACTGTGGTACGGGCATTGGCCCGATGATGGAAGCGGCTCGTCTGCTCGCCTTGTCGGGGGCGAAGCCTAAACGTACCATTCTGTTCGTGGCTTTTGCCGGTGAGGAGTTCGGCCTGCTGGGTGCCCATGCTTATGTAAAGACGCACGAGAAGGAGCTGGGTAAGATATCCAATCTGTTCAACCGCGATGGCGGACCTACTCCACCGGTCGGCATTGCCGTATCGCAAGCCATGCTGAAGGACTTTGAGGAGATTTGCCGTCCCATCAAGGACATCCGTCCCGACTATCCGTTTGAGGTGACGGTGGCCAAGCCCCGCAAGCGTCCCACTCAGACGGGAGGTACGGATGCTTCGGTCTTTGCAGTGGCAGGTGTGCCTACCTTCGAGTTCACCACCCGCGACTTCAAGGGGTACAATTTCAACTACGGTGAAATTTGGCATACCGAGCGGGATGTGTTCAACAAGAATATACCCGAATATCAGGAACATACGGCCGTCGTGACTGCCATTGTCGCCTTGGGCGTGGCCAATCTGGACCATCTCCTGTCGCGTGAGGGCATGTATGCCGACGAATGATAGCTGATTCTGTCACACGAGGTTTCTTGCTGTGATAATCGGTGCAGACACGAGGATGTGTATCCGGAAAAGGAAGACGCATCCTCGCGTTATATGGAGGCTTCAGAATGCTTTTTATACGGAGCGGCGGGAATATTCATGCAAAAATAAAACCGAATATACAGCGTATATTCTAAAAAAACGCTACTTTTGCAGCCGATTAAGGAATAAATATGCAAAATGAAGAAGAAGGCAAACAGACTGGATGCAATTAAGATGATCATCTCCAGCAAGGATATCGGTTCGCAGGAGGAGTTGATGCAGGCTTTGGGCAAGGAGGGATTCCAACTGACGCAGGCCACGCTGTCGCGCGACTTAAAGCAGCTGAAGGTGGCCAAGGCCTCTAATACGAACGGGAAATACATCTATGTGCTCCCTAACAACATTATGTATAAGAGGCCGAACGAGCAGAGTGCCAGTGAAATGTTGATGAATAGCGGATTCGTCTCACTCCAGTTCTCCGGCAACATTGCCGTGATACGCACCCGGCCGGGCTATGCCAGCAGTATGGCATACGACATAGACAATCGGGAGAATCCTGCCATATTGGGAACCATTGCGGGTGACGACACCATCATGATGGTGCTGAGAGAGGGCGTGTCGCATGGCATCGTCCGCTCCTTCTTGGCGGATATCATCCCCAATCTGGCATAGTACATCTGCAGCGGAAGGAACGGTGGTGTGTGCCTTCCGTATTCTTAGTGAGGAAGAACGTAAAACATACAATAAACGAAATTAGTAATTTCAAAGAGAAATGGACTCAAAACAGATTGATGTGATGGTGGCTGATGCTTCGCATGAGGTGTATGTGGACAAAATCCTGGACACCATCCGCGAAGCCGCCAAAGTGCGTGGCACGGGTATTGCCGAACGCACACATGAATATGTGGCAACGAAGATGAAAGAGGGCAAGGCCATCATCGCCTTGTGCGGCAGCGACTTTGCCGGATTTACCTATATAGAGAGCTGGGGAAACAAGCAGTATGTGGCCACCTCGGGCTTGATAGTACATCCTGCCTATCGGGGATTGGGATTGGCCAAGCGAATCAAACAGGCCTCTTTCCGTCTGGCGCGGCTGCGATGGCCTTGGGCCAAGATCTTTTCGCTGACCAGTGGCGCAGCGGTGATGAAGATGAACACCGAACTGGGATATGTGCCTGTGACTTTCAATGAACTGACGGATGATGAGGCCTTCTGGAAGGGATGCGAGGGATGTATCAACCACGACATCCTGGTGGCAAAGAACCGCAAGTTCTGCATCTGCACCGCCATGCTTTATGATCCGAAACTGCACGATGAGGACAAAATTTAAAGTAGAACAAAGAGTAAGGAACAAATATATGGAAGAGAAAAAGAAAAAAGTAGTAGTCGCTTTCAGCGGCGGGCTGGATACCTCGTTCACGGTGATGTATCTGGCTAAAGAGAAGGGGTATGAAGTGTATGCGGCTTGTGCAAACACCGGCGGATTCAGCGCCGAACAGCTGAAAACCAATGAGGAGAATGCCTATAAGCTGGGTGCAGTGAAGTATGTGACGTTGGACGTTACAAGGGAATATTATGAGAAGAGCCTGAAGTACATGGTGTTCGGCAATGTGTTGCGCAACGGTACGTACCCTATTTCCGTCAGTTCGGAACGTATCTTCCAGGCTTTGGCCATCTCTAGGTATGCCAACGAAATTGGGGCGGATGCCATCGCTCATGGTTCTACAGGTGCCGGCAACGACCAGATTCGTTTCGATATGACCTTCCTCGTACTTTCGCCGGGGGTGGAGATTATCACACTGACACGCGATATGGCATTGAGTCGTCAGGAGGAGATTGACTATCTGAACAAGAACGGTTTTGCAGCAGACTTTACGAAACTGAAATATTCATACAATGTAGGCATCTGGGGCACCAGCATCTGCGGTGGCGAAATCCTGGATTCGGCACAGGGATTGCCCGAATCGGCCTATCTGAAACATTGCACCAAGGAGGGACATGAACAGCTGCGCCTGACCTTTGAGCAGGGCGAGCTGAAGGCGGTAAACGATGAACGTTTCGATGATCCCATCCGGGCTATCCAGAAGGTAGAGGAGATTGGAGCAGCGTATGCCATCGGCCGTGATATGCACGTGGGCGATACCATTATAGGCATCAAGGGACGTGTGGGCTTTGAAGCAGCAGCCTCTATGCTGATTATCGGTGCGCACCGTTTCCTGGAGAAATATACGCTGAGCAAATGGCAGCAGTATTGGAAGGATCAGGTGGCCAACTGGTACGGCATGTTCTTGCACGAGAGTGAATACCTGGAGCCGGTGATGCGCGATATCGAAGCGATGCTGGCCTCTTCGCAGCGTCATGTGAACGGTACTGCCATTTTGGAACTGCGTCCTTACTCGTTTGCTACGGTAGGTGTAGAGAGCGCAGACGATTTGGTGAAAAACAAGTTCGGCGAATATGGCGAGATGCAGAAAGGCTGGACGGCAGAAGATGCCAAGGGCTTCATCAAGGTGACCAGTACGGCCCTGCGGGCTTATTATGCAAATCATAAAGAGGAGAAGGAGAACATCTGATGGAGAAGAAACTGACACGCTCCGTCAGCGACAAGATGTTGGGCGGTGTATGTGGTGGCCTTGCTGAATATTTGGGTCTGGATTCCACACTGGTACGGTTGGGGTATGCTTTCCTCAGTCTCTTTACGGCGGCCTTTCCGGGTACTATACTTTATATAGTGGCTTGTATTATCATCCCTAAAAAGAGTGTTGTATGATTAAAGTAGGAATCATTGGAGGTGCCGGCTATACAGCGGGCGAGCTGATACGGTTGTTGCTGAACCATCCGGAGGCGGAAATCAAGTTCGTCAATAGCAGCAGCAATGCGGGTAACAAGATTACGGATGTACACGAAGGCCTGTATGGTGAGACCGATTTGGTCTTTACCGACGAACTGCCGTTGGACGAAATCGATTGCCTTTTCTTCTGTACCGCCCATGGCGATACAAAGAAATTCCTGGAGAGTCACAATGTGCCTGAGGAATTGCGCATCATCGATCTCTCCATGGACTATCGCCTGAAGAGTGACGAACACGATTTCATCTACGGATTGCCCGAACTGAACAGACGAGCTACCTGCAAGGCGCGTCACGTGGCCAATCCGGGATGCTTTGCTACTTGCATCCAGTTGGGTCTGTTGCCCTTGGCCAAGAACTTGATGCTGAACAGCGACATCATGGTGAATGCCATTACCGGTAGTACGGGTGCCGGTGTGAAACCGGGTGCAACCAGCCATTTCAGTTGGCGCAACAACAACCTGAGCATTTACAAGGCGTTCGAACACCAGCATGTACCCGAAATCAGACAGTCGCTTTGTCAGCTGCAAAGCAGTTTCCGGTCGGAGATAGACTTCATTCCCTACCGGGGTGATTTTGCGCGTGGCATCTTTGCTACCATTGTGGTGAGGACCAAGGTGGCTCTGGACGAGATTACCCGCATGTATGAAGAGTACTACGCGAAGGACTCGTTTACGCATATCGTGGACAAGAATATTGACTTGAAACAGGTGGTCAACACCAACAAATGCCTGATTCATTTAGAAAAGCATGGCGACAAGCTGCTCATAGTCTCTTGCATCGACAATTTGCTGAAGGGAGCCAGCGGCCAGGCTGTCCATAACATGAATCTGATGTTTAATCTGGAGGAAACTGTCGGACTTAGATTGAAACCGTCGGCTTTCTAACCATTTAGTTAAGTTTCGTATGGAATTATTTGACGTTTATCCATTATTTGATATCCATATTGTCAAAGGGAAAGGGTGTCACGTGTGGGATGAAAACGGAACGGAGTATCTGGACCTGTATGGAGGTCATGCCGTCATCAGCATCGGACACGCACATCCGCACTATGTAGAAGCCATCAGCAGACAAGTGGCGACGCTGGGGTTCTATAGCAATTCTGTGATTAACAAATTGCAGCAGGAACTGGCACACCGCTTGGGTAAGGTGTGCGGGTATGATGATTATTCGCTTTTCCTGATTAACAGTGGAGCCGAAGCCAATGAAAATGCACTGAAATTGGCTTCGTTCTACAACGGGCGTACCCGCATCCTCTCTCTCTGCAAGTCCTTCCACGGACGTACTTCGCTGGCAGTGGAGGCAACGGACAATCCGAAGATTATTGCGCCTATCAATGCCAACAAACATGTCACCTATCTGCCGATGAACGATGTGGAGGCCATGCGCCGTGAGTTGTCCAAAGGAGACGTGTGCGCTGTGATTGTGGAGGGTATACAAGGCGTAGGAGGCATCCAACTGCCGACCGATGAATTCATGCACGCATTGCGACAGGCTTGTGACGAACAGGACACGGTGCTGATACTGGATGAGATACAGAGCGGCTATGGCCGCAGCGGACGTTTCTTTGCCCATCAATGGAACGGTATCAAGGCCGATATCGTGACGGTAGCCAAAGGTATCGGCAACGGCTTCCCCATGGGAGGCGTATTGATCAGTCCGCGCTTTACTCCTTTGTATGGCCAGTTGGGTACTACGTTCGGCGGCAACCACTTGGCATGTAGTGCAGCCTTGGCTGTACTTGACGTGATGGAGAAGGAACATCTGGTGGAAAATGCAGACAAGGTAGGTACGTATCTGCTGGAGGAGTTGAAGAAAATCCCCACCATCAAGGAGGTGCGCGGACGTGGCTTGATGATTGGACTCGAATTTGAACAACCCATCAAGGAACTGCGGTTGCGCCTGCTGAAGGAACAGCATGTCTTTACGGGCGTCAGCGGAACCAATGTCATTCGTCTCCTTCCGCCGCTCTGTCTCTCTATGGAGGAAGCGGCAGAGTTCCTGGCACGTTTCAAACAGATTCTGTAAAGAAGGTTTGAGATGCTCCTTGGATTTGGGAAAACATACATTAGGGCGGACCTGCGTGTCCGCCCTGTGTGTTGATTGCTGACAGGGTTCAGACGGACATATTGCTCTCCCTCTGCAACTCAGGGGCCTGTCATCATTCATCTTCCACTATTTTCAGGCAAAAAAGTGTGGTAGCAATGGGTTTACTATCAACAAAATTCGTACCTTTGCGCCACTAATTTAAATATGCGCGTACTTTTTAAATAAAAAATCATGTCTGAAACAAAAAGAATCAAAACTGCTTTGGTATCGGTATACCATAAGGAAGGTTTGGACGAAATCATTACCAAACTGCATGAAGAAGGGGTTGAATTCCTTTCAACGGGAGGAACACGTCAGTTCATCGAATCGCTGGGCTATCCCTGTAAGGCCGTAGAAGAACTTACCACGTATCCCTCTATTCTTGGCGGGCGGGTGAAGACGTTGCACCCGAAAGTGTTTGGCGGCATATTGTGTCGTCGCGGCTTGGAGCAAGACATGCAGCAGATTGAAAAATATGATATTCCTGAAATAGATCTGGTCATTGTAGACCTTTATCCGTTCGAGACCACTGTGGCCAGTGGTGCTGACGAACCAGCCATCATCGAGAAGATTGATATAGGCGGTATCTCGTTGATTCGTGCAGCAGCCAAGAACTTTAATGACGTGGTGATTGTGGCCAGTCAGGCACAATACCAGCCTCTGCGGGATATGCTGATGGAGCATGGAGCTACCTCTACGCTGGAAGAACGCCGCTGGTTTGCCAAGGAGGCATTTGCCGTATCTTCACACTATGACTCGGCCATCTTCAATTACTTTGATGCCGGCGAGGGCAGTGCCTTCCGCCAGAGTGCCAACAATCCTAAGATGCTGCGCTATGGTGAGAACCCGCATCAGAAGGGGTACTTCTACGGCAATCTGGAAGCCATGTTCGACCAGATTCATGGCAAGGAAATCTCCTACAACAACTTGTTGGACATCAATGCAGCGGTGGATTTGATTGACGAATTCAACGAGACGACCTTTGCTATCTTGAAGCACAACAATGCTTGTGGACTGGCCAGCCGTCCCACGGTATTGGAGGCTTGGACGGATGCGTTGGCCGGTGACCCCGTATCGGCTTTCGGCGGTGTACTCATCACCAATGCCGTGATTGACCGTGCTGCAGCAGAGGAAATCAACAAGATATTCTTTGAAGTGATTATTGCCCCCGACTACGATGTAGATGCTCTGGAGATCCTGGGACAGAAGAAAAACCGTATCATCTTGGTACGCAAACCGGCCGCTTTGCCTCAGAAGCAGTTCCGCTCGTTGCTGAATGGTGTGTTGGTGCAGGATCGTGACTTGAAGATTGAGACTCCGGATGAACTGAAGACCGTGACCAATCAGGCTCCGACGACTCAGGAGATAGAGGATATGCTCTTTGCCAACAAGATAGTGAAGAACTCCAAGTCAAATGCCATCGTTCTGGCCAAGGGCAAGCAGCTGCTGGCCAGCGGAGTGGGACAGACCAGCCGGGTAGATGCCTTGAAGCAGGCTATTGAGAAGGCCAAGAGCTTTGGCTTCGACCTGCATGGTGCGGTGATGGCAAGCGATGCCTTCTTCCCCTTCCCCGATTGTGTGGAGATAGCCGGCAACGAAGGCGTGACAGCCGTTATCCAGCCGGGTGGCAGCATCAAGGACCAGCTTTCGTTCGACTATTGCAACGAACACGGCATTGCGATGGTGATTACCGGCTTCCGTCACTTCAAACATTGATTCACGATTCATAATCGGGAATTATTAATTAACAAATTAAGGTAGATTCATAATTTATAAAATGGGATTGTTCTCTTTTACACAAGAAATAGCGATGGACTTGGGGACGGCCAACACCATTATCACAACGGGTGGTAAGATTGTGGTGGACGAACCTTCGGTAGTGGCTCTGGACCGTCGCACTGACAAGATGATTGCCGTGGGTGAGAAGGCAAAGATGATGCACGAGAAGACCCACGAAAACATACGTACAATACGTCCTTTGCGTGATGGTGTGATAGCCGACTTCTATGCTTGCGAGCAGATGATTCGCGGACTCATCAAGATGGTGAATACGCGCCATCGGCTCTTCTCGCCCTCTCTGCGCATGGTCATCGGTGTACCCTCGGGCAGTACGGAGGTGGAACTGCGTGCCGTACGCGACTCGGCCGAACATGCCGGCGGACGCGATGTCTACCTCATTTTCGAGCCCATGGCGGCAGCCATCGGTATAGGTATCGATGTGGAGGCTCCTGAAGGAAACATGATTGTGGATATAGGTGGTGGCTCCACCGAAATCGCTGTCATCTCTTTGGGTGGTATCGTCTCCAACAACTCCATCCGCATTGCGGGTGACGATTTGACGGCAGATATTCAGGAGTACATGAGCCGCCAACACAATGTGAAGGTGAGTGAACGTATGGCCGAGCGAATCAAGATTAATGTGGGAGCCGCCTTGACTGATCTGGGTGAAGATGCACCGGAAGACTACATCGTTCATGGCCCCAATCGAATTACGGCTTTGCCTATGGAAGTGCCTGTGTGCTATCAGGAGGTGGCCCACTGTCTGGAGAAGTCTATCTCGAAGATTGAGACGGCTATCCTCAGCGCATTGGAGAATACACCGCCCGAGCTGTATGCAGACATTGTACACAACGGCATCTATCTGGCAGGAGGCGGTGCCTTGCTGCGCGGACTGGACAAACGATTGACGGATAAAATCAACATACCCTTCCACATTGCTGAAGACCCGCTCCACGCGGTGGCAAAGGGTACGGGTGTGGCACTGAAGAACGTCGACCGTTTCTCTTTCCTGATGCGATAAGGATATGCGCAATCTGCTGAATTTCCTTATCAGATACAATTACTGGTTCCTCTTCCTATTGTTGGAAGTGGCCGGTTTTGTATTGTTGATTCGATTCAACCGTTATCAGCAAAGCGTATGTTTTACTTCGGCCAATCAGGTTGCAGGCAAGGTGTATGAAATTTCGGGAGGCATCCTCTCCTATTTTCATCTGAAGACAGTCAATGAAGATTTGTTGGACCGTAACCTGTGGCTGGAGCAGCGTGTCAGTCTGCTGGAGAAGACGTTGCATGAAAGGGGAATAGACTCAGCCCGTCTCTATAGCCTGGGGACAGTGGCGATGGACACTCTGCGCATCTTCAAGGCTAATGTCATCAAGAACAGTCTGAATCGTGCTGATAACTACATCACGCTGGATAAGGGAGCGCGTGAAGGCATCCGTCCGGAGATGGGGGTGATAGATGCCAACGGAGTGGTAGGTATCGTCTACAAGACCTCGGCGCACTATGCGCTGGTCATCCCGTTGCTGAACAGCAAATCGAGCATCTCATGCAAGATATTGGGCAGCGACTATTTCGGCTACATGAAGTGGGAGGGAGGAGATTCGCGTTTCGCCTATCTCAAGGACCTTCCCCGCCATGCCGAGTTCAATCTGGGCGATACGGTAGTCACCAGCGGCTATTCCGCCGTCTTCCCCGAGGGGGTGATGGTGGGCACGGTAGATGACATGCAGGATTCGCATGACGGACTCTCTTACCTGCTGAAGGTGAAGCTGGCAACAGACTTCGGCAAGGTAAGCGACGTTCGCATCATTGCACGTAGCGGACAGTCGGAAGAGAAGGAGTTAGAACGCAGCGTCGAATGAATGGACGCTCCACGATAACAGAATGCTAATCAATCTAATTTCCGGATAAACGTTGATACTTAATTATCTACATAAGGTAGGGTGGCTTGTTGGTTTGGCATTGTTACAGGTGCTCATTCTGAACAACGTGCATATCGCCGGATATGCTACTCCTTTTCTGTATGTCTACCTGATACTGAAGTTTGAATCGGGTATCTCGCGCAATGTGCTCATGCTGTGGGCTTTTGCCTTGGGACTGGTGGTAGATGTCTTTTCCGATACGCCGGGACTGAATGCGTCCTCTACGGTGTTGCTGGCTTTTGTGCGTCCGTTCTACTTGCGCCTTTTCCTGTCGCGCGATGTACTTGAAAGCATCGTTCCTTCGGTTCGTACCATGGGTACTTCTTCGTTCTTGAAGTATCTGTTCGCCTGCCTGTTGACCCATCACTTCATGTTGCTCGTCCTTGAGTTCTTCTCGTTTGTCCATGTAGGCTCTCTTTTGCTGCGTATCTTGTCCAGCACCCTGCTCACCATGGCTTGTGTGATGGCTTTTGAAGGAATCAGGAAAAAGAAATAGCATGAAAGATTATACCCTGGAGAAACGTAAATATGTGATAGGGGCAACGGCTGCTTTTATTGTACTGGTCTATCTGATACGGCTGTTCGATCTGCAGATTATGACGGATGACTATAAGAAGAATGCAGATAGCAATGCCTTTCTGAACAAGATTCAGTACCCGTCGCGCGGAGCCATCTACGACCGAAACGGCAAGCTGCTTGTGTTCAATCAGCCGGCCTACGACATTACTTTTGTTCCCCGTGAAGTCACCTCATTGGACACATTAGACCTTTGCCGAACGCTGAACATCACCTTGGAGCAGTTTGACAAGCGAATGAAGGATGTGAAGAACCGCTGGATGAATCCGGGCTACTCCAAGTATACCCATCAGGTCTTTATGACCCAGTTGTCGGCCGAGGAGTGCGGTGTGTTTCAAGAGAAACTCTTCAAGTTCCCGGGCTTCTACATCCAGCGGCGTACCATCCGTCAGTATACGTACAACTCGTCCGGACACGTGTTGGGAGACATCGGAGAGGTATCGAAACGTGACATCGAGAATGACGACTATTACATTCGTGGCGACTACATCGGCAAGCAGGGTATCGAGAAGTCGTATGAGAAGTACCTGCGTGGAGAGAAGGGAGTGGAAGTGCTGTTGCGTGATGCGCACGGACGTATTCAGGGACACTATATGGACGGACGTCTTGACCGTCCGTCGATACCCGGCAAGAATCTGACACTGGGTATTGATATCGACCTGCAGATGTTGGGCGAGCGGCTGTTGCAGCACAAAATCGGGGCCATCGTGGCCATTGAGCCGGCTACAGGTGAGATACTTTGCATGGTCTCTTCCCCTTCGTTCGACCCTCATCTGATGATAGGTCGCCAACGTGGAAAGAATCATCGTATGCTACAGTTAGATAAGCAGAAGCCGTTGCTCAACCGGGCCATCATGGGTGTCTATCCTCCGGGGTCAACCTTCAAGACGGCCCAGGCACTGACGATGTTGCAGGAGGGCATCATCCAGGCTACCACGCCTGCTTTCCCTTGTGCCCACGGCTTCAATTACCGCAGCCTGCGGGTAGGATGTCACGGTCATGCCTCTCCGTTGCCGTTGATTCCGGCCATTGCCACCTCTTGCAACTCCTATTTCTGTTGGGGACTGTTCCGTATGTTCAGCGACAAGAAGTACGGGTCGCCTCAAAATGCCATTACGGTGTGGAAAGACCACATGGTGTCGCAAGGCTTCGGGTATAAGCTGGGCACCGACCTGCCCAGTGAGCAGCGTGGCTTCATACCCAACTCCAAAACCTATGACCGCGCTTATCGGGGCTCATGGAACGGACTGACGGTAATCAGTATCTCCATCGGGCAGGGAGAAATTCTGGCCACCCCTCTGCAGATAGCCAACTTGGGTGCCACCATCGCCAACCGAGGTCACTTCATCACGCCGCATATTGTCCGGGAGATAGAGGACAATGAGCTGGACAGTCTCTATCGTACTCCCCGTTACACTACCATCGACCGCAGCCATTACGAAGAGGTGGTGAAGGGAATGCGTGCTGCTGTGACAGGCAGTACCGGCAGCGCCACTTGCCGCATGGTGAGCACCATCCTGCCGGGTGTGGAGGCTTGCGGAAAGACGGGTACCGCCCAAAACAAGGGGAAGGATCACTCCGTATTCATGGGATTTGCTCCGATGGACAATCCGAAGATAGCCATTGCGGTCTATGTAGAGAACGGAGGTTTCGGTGCTACGTATGGAGTGCCGATAGGAGCCATGATGATGGACCAGTACCTCCATGGCAAGCTCTCTCCCGAGAACGAACTGAGAGCCGAAGAGTTTAGCAACCGAGTGATTTACTATAGCGATGAAGAGCGATGATGCGCAGAGATGAAACTATTTGGAAGTCGTTGGATTGGGTGACTATCGTAGTCTATCTGATGCTGATTGTGTTTGGCTGGTTCAGTGTATGTGGGGCCAGTTACGACTATGGCGACCGTGATTTTCTGGATTTCTCTACCCGTGCAGGTAAGCAGTTCGTATGGATTGTCTGCTCATTTGGACTGGGTTTTGTATTGCTCATGCTGGACGATACGGTCTACGACTTCTTCTCGTACCTTATATATATAGGTATGATGTTGTTGCTGATAGTGACCATCTTCATTGCGCCCGATACCAAAGGCTCACGTTCGTGGCTCATCTTGGGACCCGTCAGTCTCCAGCCGGCCGAGTTCGCCAAATTTGCCACAGCATTGGCATTGGCCAAGTATATGAATGCATACGGCTTCACGATGAAGAACCTGAAGAGTGCCTGTATGCTTGCCTTCCTTATCCTGTTGCCGATGGGGTTGATTGTCATGCAGCGTGAGACAGGTTCTGCATTGGTCTATTCCGCTTTCTTCCTGATGCTTTATCGGGAGGGAATGCCGGGTGTTGTGCTCTTCTCCGGTGTCTGTGCGGTGATTTATTTTGTTGTAGGCATCCGTTTCCAGCAGGAGATGATTGCAGATACCCCGACCTCTATCGGCGAGTTTGCGGTACTGCTGATGGTACTGCTGTCTGCTGCAGGCATGGTGTGGGTCTATTGCAAGAAGTGGATTCCGGTCCGCAACATCTTGTGTGTCTCATTGGCTTCGTTGTTGGTGGCCTATCTGGTCTCCCGATACCTGCTTCCGTTCAACTTGGTATGGGTAGAGTGGGGACTTTGTGTGCTGGTCGTAGGTTATCTTCTTTTTTTGTCGCTCGCCCATCACCATTCCAGCTATCTCTTGATAGGATTGTTTGCCATCGGGAGCATCGGTTTCCTCTACTCCAGCGATTATTTCTTCAACGACGTGCTGGAGCCTCACCAGCAAATCCGCATCAAGGTGGTACTGGGCATGGAGGAAGACTTGGCCGGAGCCGGGTACAACGTCAACCAGTCGAAGATTGCCATCGGATCGGGGGGGCTCACAGGGAAAGGTTTTCTGAACGGTACGCAGACGAAGCTGAAGTATGTGCCCGAGCAGGATACCGACTTTATATTCTGCACGGTTGGTGAGGAAGAGGGATTCGTGGGAGCTGCCGGCGTGCTCCTGCTGTTTCTTGTCCTGATTTTGCGATTGATTGTGCTGGCCGAACGTCAGCCGTCTGTCTTCGGGCGGGTCTATGGCTATTCAGTCCTCAGCATTTTCCTATTTCATCTCTTTATTAATATCGGTATGGTGCTGGGTTTGACACCGGTCATTGGCATTCCGTTACCATTCTTTAGCTACGGAGGCTCATCCCTGTGGGGATTTACCATCTTGCTGTTCATCTTTTTGCGGATTGATGCCAGCAGGCATCGTTGGCTCTCTTAGGGGAAAGCTACCGCTCCAGTCTGATGCCGATGTCATTGAGCCCGGGCAGTATGGAGTCGGGAAAGAGTGAGAAGACCCGTATTCGATAGGTGCCGGGTCGGCGGACGTGGATGCCTCCTGCTGCGGCTGTATACTGATACAGGTTGCTCTGTCCGCGTCCTATCCAGTGTCCCGCCTCGTCAGCCAGAAGCAGTTGAAGCGTATCGGTAGGCAGCGACAGCGAGTCGGGTGTGGTGACCGCTATGCCTACTGCCAGGTTGCGGTATGGATAGTCGTTTCGGTTACGCACTTCCAGCTCCATCCGATACATCCGTGCCGAGTCGGCTGTCTCCACTTCGAAGGAGAGGGTGTCGTTTCGTTGCCATCCTGTTTCAGGAATCGACCGGTATTGATAATAGGCTATCTTCTGCTGGCAGCCGTTCAAGGTGACTGCCAGCAGAAGAAACGCTCCCCACATCCTGCTCCTCTGTCTGCGTAGGAAGTCTCCCTTATGATTGTGCAGGCTGCTCATCCGTACTCTTTTTCTGTGCTTCTTTGGATGGTGAACCCTGTTTCTTAGGACGTGGCTGTGCGTCTTTAGGTTGACCTTTCTGTCGGGGCTGCCCATCTTTCTGTCGGGCCTTCTGTCCTTTCTGCCGTCCCTGACCCTCTTTCGGCTTGTCGGCTTGCGGCTCTTTGGCCGCTTTGGCAGCCTGTTCTTTCGGCTTGGCCTCCTGAGCTGCTTTCACTTGCTCCTCCCCTTCGGGACGTGCATTGCCGGCAGCTCCTCCCTTTTTCTTTTTCTTCTTGCCTTCGTTGCTGTTGTTGCCTTTGCTCTTGCGGGTGCGGTCAAAGCGGGTCAGACTCTCTTGTTCCACCAGGTCGACGGCCTTCTTGGGTTCCGAATGACGTTCTTCCTCATTCAGATTGTCCGGCTTGATGCCCCGTTTGTTCAGCCCAATCACTTCGAATGCCCTCCGTCCGCTGATGGTCACCAGATTGGCCGGGATGGCTTTGTCGGTTGAGTACGTCACCTGGTTGGTCAGGATGTCAGCCTTGAAAAAGTAGAACGTCCCGTCCTTGGTCTCTAAGGTAATCTCTTTGGACGGAAGACGTTTCTGGGCCTCTACGTAGCAGTCTACCTCGTAGTTCAGGCAGCATTTCAGTTTGGCGCATTGGCCGGCCAGCTTCTGTGGGTTGAGTGAGATGTCCTGATAGCGGGCTGCGCTGGTTGAGACCGAGACGAAGCTGGTCATCCAGGTAGCACAGCACAGTTCGCGTCCGCATGGGCCGATGCCGCCGATGCGTCCCGCTTCCTGACGCGCTCCAATCTGTTTCATCTCAATGCGTACACGGAAGACCTCGGCAAGTACCTTGATGAGCTGGCGGAAGTCCACACGTCCCTCGGCTATGTAGTAGAAGATAGCCTTGTTGCCGTCTCCCTGATACTCCACGTCGCCTATCTTCATGTCCAGATTCAGGCTCAGGGCGATTTGGCGCGAACGTATCATCGTGTCGTGCTCGCGGGCTTTTGCTTCGTGGTATTTGTCCATATCCACGGGCTTTGCCTTGCGGTAGATACGCTTGATGTCGGCTTCCGACTTGATGTTGGCCTTACGCAGCTGGAGGGGAACGAGCCGTCCTGTCAGTGTGACCACGCCGATATCATGTCCGGGCGAGGCTTCGACGGCCACGATGTCTCCCTTCTGCAGTGGCAGTCTGTTGCTGTTGTGATAGTATCCTTTGCGGGTGTTCTTGAACTGCACCTCCACCAGGTCGGTCTCCTCGTCGTTGCCGGGGATGTCTGCCAGCCAGTCGTAGGTGTTCAATTGTTTGTCCTGTCTGCCGCAGCTCCTGCAACAGAGTCCGCCGCTTCCGTTATGTAGTTTATATTCCATATCTCTTGAGTATTTAAGTTTATCAGTTTATGGGCTTATTCGTTTTTCTTTCAGTTCTGTTTCAGCAACACGATCATCTTCAGTGAAAAGTCGAAGAATACCATCCGTGCGTTTACATTCTGTTCGATGTGCAGTTGGGCTTCCGTCAATTCGTTCATGATTCCCATCACGTTTCGTTCGTTGACAAACGGGGCGAAGCGGGTGGCAAACTGTTGCTCATCGGTCGTCAGGTAGTTCATCTCCGGCTGGTGCAGGTTGAAGACGAAGTTTTCCCGAATCATGCGCTGGCAGTACATCAGGAAATTTTTCTGGCGTTCGCGTCCCATACCGGCCAGCTGCTCGCTCCATTGCTTCATCTCTTTGATTTTGCGTTGGTACGAGAGACGCATCAAGCTGACAAAGAGGTCGAAGAAGAGGCGGTTCTCTTCGCTCAGATGGATGGTCTCAAGGGCTTTTACAAAGTTGCCGTTGGCCAGATGGGCCACATTCTGCGCATCGGCAGCCTGCAGTCCGAAGCGTCGGGTCAGTGCCTCCGTTATCTCCGTTTCGTTGATACAGGGCACATTAAAGCGTTGGGTACGGCTGATGATGGTGGTGAGCAACATCTCCGGAGCCTCACTTACCAGCAGGAACAGTGTCTGTGCGGGAGGCTCTTCCAGCAGCTTCAGCAGTTTGTTGGCACACACTTCGTGCAGCTTCTCGGGCAGCCATATCAGTGCAATCTTGTATCCGCCTTCGCTTGACTTCAGACTGAGCTTGCGGGTGATTTCGTCACTCTCCTTGGCATAAATCAGAGGTTGGCCGTTTTCTGCATCCATTTCGTCCAGCCAGTGGTTCAGTCCGAAGTAGGTGCTCCCCGTCAGCAGGCGGCGCCAGGCTGCTATGTAGTCGTCGCACACCTCCTTCTTCGCTTTGACATTTCGCACGATAGGGAAGACGAAATGTACGTCGGGATGCACCAGCTTCTCCCACTTTACACACGAGGGACATACACCGCAGGCATCTTCAGCTGTGCGGTGCGGACACGACAGATAGCGTGCGTAGGCCAGTGCCAACGGAAGCTTTCCGGCGCCTGCCGGTCCGCAGAACAGCCGGGCGTGAGGAATACGTCCCTCCGCCACTTCCTGCCGCAATCGTTGCTTGGCCTCTTCCTGTCCGATGACGTCGTTAAAGCTGAACATCTCTTTCTCTGTTGTTTTATGGGGTCAATAAATCTGTCTGGCCACCTCGCGTATGCTGTCTGTGGCACCCACGGTGTAGAAGTGCAGGCTGGGTACTCCGTATGCCATCAGCTCGCGGCATTGCGCGATGCACCATTCGATGCCCACCTGTGCAGCCTGTGCATCGTCCTTGCATTTCAGTGCCTCGTGGGTCAGTTCCTCAGGCAGGTCCACTTTAAAGGTCTTGGGGACCATATTCAGTTGCGACAGCTTCTTGAAAGGCTTGATGCCGGGGATGATGGGGATGGTGATGCCCTCCTTGCGGGCACGTTCCACAAAGGCAAAGTACTTGCTATTGTCGTAGAACAGTTGCGTCACGGCGTATGCAGCACCGGCCTCTACCTTCTGCTTCAGCCAGTAGATGTCGCTTTCCATATTGGGAGCCTCTTCGTGCTTTTCGGGATAGCAGGCCACACCGTAGCTGAAGGGGGTAGCCGTCACCTTCATCTCCGAGCCGTCTACAAAGATACCCCGGTTGAAGTCGTTGATCTGCTGTTGCAGCTCGATGGCGTGCCGATAGCCGTCTCCTGTGGGGGTAAATACCGATTCGTGTTTTCCCTTGTCACCGCGTAGCACCAGCAGGTCGGTGATGCCCAGAAACTGCAGGTCCAGCAGTTCGTACTCGATGTCTTCGCGGGTGTTGTCGCTGCAGATGATGTGGGGTACCGTGGTGATGCCATACTTGTTCTGTATGGCGGCGGCTACGGCCACGGTGCCGGGACGCCGGTACAGCTTGTCGCGTCGGAACAGTCCGTCGCCCAGGTCCCGATAGATGTATTCGCTGCGGTGAGTGGTGATGTTGATGTATTTGGGGTCAAAGGGCCGCAAGGTGTCGATGTCGCGATACAGCTTCTCGATGCCCGTTCCTTTGAGCGGGGGCAGTATCTCGAACGAGAATGCGGTCGATTGGGTACTGTTGATCAGTTCTGTTACTTTCATTGTCTATATCGGTTTCTATCTGTTACGTCAGCAGACGTATCGTGTACATTGGGAACAAATGTACGAAAAAAAATGAAATGCCGTGCTTTTCGGGCAGCGGTATCTGTTAGAATTAGAAAATTTAAACAGAGGGAGGAGCCGATTGACAACTGTCAGGGGATCGTTGCTGTGGAGTGATGCTGTGTGAAAAAACACTAAAATCTCACGTTCCTCTGCATACAAGGTTTGAAGTTTTTGCGTACTTTTGTCCGTTGAAAAATCAACATGTAGTGCCCTGCCACGTAAGTCTAGTTGACTTCTGTGGCAGGGCATTGCTTTTTGTTTGTACGTAAGCGGCTACAATATAAAACTTACTATAATGAATCAGACAACAGACAACAGACTTTGGACAGGTTCCTTCATCAAGATCTGTCTCGTGAACTTCTTCATTTTTGTTAATTTCCACGCCTTGCTGCCTACTTTCCCTTTCTTTGTCACCTATTTGGGAGGCGACGCGGTAGCCATCGGCCTGGCAACTGCCCTGTTCAGCATTGCCTCCATCGTGTCGAGGCCGTTTGTGGGTTGGCTGGTCGATAGCAAAGGGCGTTGTACCATGCTGGTCATCGGCTTGATAGGTATGACACTGCTTCCGATGGGCTATTTTGTCTCGTCGGGCATCGCCTGGGCCGTTCTGCTGCGTACCGTTCACGGCGCGTTCCATGCCGCTTCCAGCAACGCTTCCTCCACGTGGGTGACGGATATCGTCCCCCACACCCGGATGGGCGAGGGGCTGGGCATGTATGGTCTCTCTATGGCACTGTCCACAGCAGTGGCGCCTGCCTTGGGACTGGGCGTGATGAACGCATGGGGCTTCCGTCCCTTGTTTGCCGTCACCACGCTGGCCGGCCTGATTGCCTTGCTGATAGGCATCAGCATCCGTCAGCGCAACTATACGCTCTCTGCTGCTCCCTTGCGGTTGAACCAGCTGTTTGAGCGCATGTCGTTGCCGGCAGCCGTCACGCAGTTTTTCTTCATGATGGCTTATGGAGTGGTCGAGGTCTATGTGGCCATCTATGCAGCCGGACATGGACTGCCTGGTGGAGGCATCTACTTCATCTGCATCGCACTGGCTACCGTGGCAACCCGATTGTTGCTGGGGCGTGCGATTGACAGGCATGGCGAAGGGGTGCTGGTCTATACGGGGAACGGAGCCATCATCGCAGGCATATTGCTGCTGGTGTTTGCCCACAATGCGCCCTGCTATCTGCTTTCCGCTTTGCTCTTGGGCTATAGCTTTGGTGCTGTACAGCCCTCGTTGCAGACCATGGCCATGCATGCCGTGGCCCCCGAACGTCGCGGAGCCGCCAATTCCACCTTCTTTGTCGCTTTCGACCTGGGCATCGCGTTGGGCGGATTTCTGGCCGGTGTGCTGGTCAAGCAGTGGGGCTACGATGTCATGTTCCTCCTCATCGCCTGTTCCAGCGTGCTATCCATCGCATATTATCACCTGTTCGGACGCAATCATGCCTCTTCTTTCAATCCGCGTCGCCGTCAGACCCAGGCTTCTGTTGCTGCCTCTGCAGCTGTGGCATCGGCCGACCGCAGACTGCCGTTGGTCATCACCATCTCGCGTGAGTATGGAAGCGGTGGACGTCACATCGGCGAGCTGCTTGCCCGGAAGCTGGGTATTGGCCTGTACGACAAGAGTCTGATAGAACTGACAGCCCGTCAAAGCGGATTGAACAGCGAACTGGTAAAGGAGCAGGAACAGGTAGTGGAAGGCCGTCTGCCTTACGACAATCCCTTGCAGACGGCCATGTTCAAGGCGCAGGAGGCAGTGATTCGCGATATCGCCCGTCGAGGCAGCTGTGTCATTGTAGGCCGTTTGGCCAATTTCATCCTGCGGGGTGACGAATGCCGTTGCTACAACATCTTCATCTATGCCAATCGGGCCTACCGACTGAAGCGTATCGTGGCGGAGTATGGCGTGGCTGAGGAGGAGGCTGCTGCACGTATGCAACGTACCGACCGCGAGCGGAGTGAGCACTGTCTGCACTATACCGGTTACGAGTGGGGCGCCTATTCCAACTACCATCTGATGATTGATAGTGCTGCGTTGGGCGATGAGGAGACGGCCGAACTGATTTGCCGCAGTGTGAAACCCATGCTTTCATCAATTTAAAATTAA
>JBJEHI010000096.1:0-32587 GCA_051875915.1 Bacteroides sp. | reverse complement strand
GCTACGGCACGTGAATGCCCCTTCAAGACATTCGACAGCTACAGCTTTTCGCCCGACGGAAGCAAGGTACTCATCGCTACCCAGACTGCCCCCATCTACCGCCACTCGTACACGGCTGTACACTACATCTACAGCCTGAAGCGCAACCTGGAAGGCAAGATAAACAATGTGGTGGAGAAACTCTCCGATGGCGGACCGCAGCAGGTGCCCGTCTTCTCGCCCGACGGAAACATGGTGGCCTTTGTGCGCGACAACAACATCTACCTGGTCAAACTGCTCTACGGCAACAGCGAGAGTCAGGTGACGGAGGATGGAAAACGCAACGAGGTGCTGAACGGCATCCCCGACTGGGTCTATGAAGAGGAGTTTGCCTTCGACCGTGCGCTGGAGTTCAGTGCCGACAGCAAGATGCTGGCTTTCATCCGCTGGGACGAGAAAGAGGTGCCCTCGTACACCTTCCCGCTGTTTGCCGGACAGGCTCCGCATTACGATGCCTTGGAGAAATATCCCGGTGAATATACCTATAAATATCCGAAGACAGGCGAGCCCAACTCAAAGGTCTCTGTCCATACGTTCGACATCAAGTCGCGTGTGACACGCCGCATCCAGGTGCCGCTCGACGAAGACGGCTACATCCCCCGCATCCGCTTTACCAAGGATCCCAACAAGCTGGCCGTGGTGACGATGAACCGGCATCAGGACCGGCTGGAACTCTATTTCGCCGACCCGCGCAGTACGGTGGCCAAGCTGGCACTGCGTGACGAGAGCGATACCTATATCCACGAAGATGTGCTGGACAACATCGTGTTCTATCCCGACAATTTCAGTTTCGTCAGCGAGAAGAGCGGCTACAACCACCTCTACTGGTACAGCATGAACGGCAACCTGGTGAAGCAGGTCACCTCCGGCAACTACGAGGTGAAGCACTTCTTGGGGTACGACGCGGCAGAGGGTGCCTTCTACTTCAGCAGCAACGAGGAGAGCCCCATGCGCACGGCCATCTATAAGGTAGACCGTAAGGGGAAGAAAACCAAGCTCTCTGCGCAGAGCGGTACCAACTCTGCACAGTTCAGTGCCAACATGAAGTACTACATGAACCGATACTCCAGTCTGAGCATACCCACGCAGATTACCCTGAACGACAATACGGGCAAGGTGCTGGTGACGCTGGAGGACAATGCGGCCTTGAGGCAGCGGCTGGCTGAATATGCCCTGCCGCAGAAGGAGTTCTTCAGCTTTGAAACGTCGGAGGGCGTACAGCTGAACGGCTGGATGATGAAGCCGGCCGACTTCTCGGCAAACAAACGATACCCTGCCCTGATGTATCAGTACAGCGGTCCTGCCTCGCAGCAGGTACTGGACAACTTCAGCATCAGCTGGGAGACCTATATGGCTTCGCAGGGATACGTGGTGGTATGTGTGGACGGACGCGGAACGGGCGGTCGGGGAGCCGACTTTGCCAAGTGTACCTACCTGAACTTAGGTGTCAAGGAGGCCAAGGACCAGGTGGAGACAGCCATCTATCTGGGTGGATTGCCCTATATCGACAAGAACCGTATCGGCATCTGGGGATGGAGCTTCGGAGGCTATATGACCCTGATGAGCATGAGCGAGGGACGACCGGTGTTCAAGGCGGGTGTAGCCGTAGCGGCTGTGACCGACTGGAACTACTACGATACCGTGTATGGCGAGCGTTTCATGCGCACGCCCAAGGAGAATGCCGAAGGCTATCGGGCCACATCGGCCATTGCACGGGCCGACAAACTGCACGGACAGCTGCTGCTGGTACACGGTATGGCCGATGACAACGTTCACTTCCAGAACTGTGCCGAGTATGCCGAACAGCTGGTTCAGTTGGGCAAACAGTTTGATATGCAGGTGTATACCAACCGGAACCACAGCATCTATGGAGGCAACACGCGCCTGCACCTCTATACACGGCTGACCAACTTCTTCAAGAACAACCTGTAATGTCTAAAGAATCTACTATGAGAGTACGTAAACCCGAATGGCTCAAAATCAGCATCGGAGCCAACGAACGATATACCGAGACCAAACGCATTGTAGAGTCGCACTGCCTGCACACGATATGCAGCAGTGGCCGTTGCCCCAATATGGGCGAATGCTGGGGTAGGGGAACCGCCACCCTGATGATTGGGGGCGATGTGTGTACCCGCTGCTGCAAGTTCTGCAACACGCAGAGCGGAAAGCCGTTGCCGCTTGATGCCGACGAGCCGTTGCACGTGGCCGAGTCGGTGGCCTTGATGAAGTTGTCGCACGCCGTCATCACCTCGGTAGACCGTGACGATCTGCCCGACCTGGGTGCGGCGCACTGGGCACGTACCATCCGTGAGATACGCCGCCTGAATCCGGAAACGACCATCGAAGTGCTGACACCCGACTTCCAGGGACGTGAAGAGTTGGTGGCACAGCTCATCGAGGCACGGCCCGACATCATGGCGCACAACATGGAGACGGTGCGGCGCATCACACCGCTGGTGCGCAGTGCCGCCCGCTACGATACAAGTCTCAGCGTACTGCGCCAGATAGCCCGAAGCGGTATCACTACCAAGACGGGCATCATGGTGGGACTGGGCGAGACACCGGAAGAGGTGGAGGAACTGATGGATGACGTACGTGCGGCGGGCTGTCACATCCTGACCATCGGCCAGTATCTGCAGCCCAGCCACAGACACTATCCGGTACAGGCCTATATCACGCCCCAGCAGTTTGCCAGCTACAAGGAGATAGGCTTGCAGAAAGGTTTCCGGCAGGTAGAGAGTGCCCCCTTGGTGCGCTCCTCGTATCATGCCGACAAGCTGGTCCGCCGTCCTTCCTCTTCCGATTAGTACGGCCGGTCGGCAAAGTACTTCCACAGCGGCGCAGCCATGAGCGACTGGCGTACCTCGTCTGTATCGAGCAGGCACTTTACTTCGTCGGCTGTGAGCAGGTGTACCGTCAGGTCTTCGCTCTCCTCCAGGTGCTGGGTGGATATGGGACGTACACCGGTGGCTAAGAAGCAGTGCGTGCGGTTGTTCATGGTGCTGGCGTTGGCCGACAGGGTCATCCACGGCTGCCAGTTGCCGCCTCCGTAGCCTGTCTCCTCGTAGAGTTCGCGTTGGGCGGAGAGCAACGGTGCTTCGCCCGCCTCGCAGACTCCGGCACACAGTTCGTAGCGTGTTTCTCCCAGTCCGTGCCTGTATTGACGCACCATCACGAAACGTCCGTCGGTGGTGATGGCGATGACATTCACCCAGTCAGGATATTCCAGTACATAGTATTCCGGTATGACGGCTCCTGTAGGTAGCTGTACCTTGTCGCGGCGGGCGGTGAGCCAAGGCCGCCGGATGAGGTATTCGCTCTCCAGTACCGTCCAGACGCGGTCGTGCAGCGAGGGGGCAGGACGGTCGGTCTGTTCGGGTTGCGGGGTGCCGATATCCGCTGGTCGCGGCTGGTCGGCAGATTCCTTTCGTCGGCTGCTCTGTATCATGGATGCCGACACGATGCCGGTGGGTACGGCAATGATGGTGTAGCCCATCAGCATGACGATGGCCGACAGAAATCGTCCGAAGGGGGTCTCCGGCGTGATGTCTCCGTAGCCTACGGTGGTCAGGGTGACGATGGCCCAGTAGATGCTGTTGGGTATGTTGTTGAAGGCCGTACCGGGGCGTTGCCCCTCAATCATGTACATCAGTGTGCCGATGGAGATGACTAACGTCAGCACGAAGAGGAAGAATACGGCTATCTTGCGGCTGCTGATGTAGAGTGACGAGAGCAGCAGGTTTCCTTCGTTGAGGAAGTTGAAGAGCTTGAATACGCGGAACACCCGGATGAGCCGGAAGGTACGTACTATCAGCAGGTAGCGTGCCGGTCCGAACAGCCAGGTGATGTAGAAGGGCAGCGTGGCCAGCAGGTCGATGATGCCGAAGAAGCTCAGGACGTACCGCCGGGGTTCGGGTGAACAGTAGATACGCAGCAGATACTCGGCCGTAAAGAAGAAGGTGAAGAGGTACTCCAGACCGCGCAGATAGGGACCCATGGTGTCGGTCCAGCTCTGTATGCTCTCGGCCACCACCACCAGGATGCTGAGCACGATGAAGAGCATCAGGGCTATATCGAACAGTTTGCCTAATGGCGTGTCACTTTCGAAGATGATGATGTAGATTTTCTTCTTCAGAGCCTCGTTGTGCATCAGGCGTTTCCAGCCATCGGTTAGTTTCTTGAAAGGGTTCATGGGGTATTGCTGTTAGTGGTTTATGGATGTTGCTCCTATTTGCAGTCAAGCCGGTTCTCCAGCCAGGCATCTATCAGCTTGCGGGCAATGCTGAGCTTGCGGGGAATCTCCGGCAGGTTGTCGCGCCGGTAGAAGGCACCGGCTGTCAGCTCCTCGTCCTGCAGCTTGATGGTTCCACTCTCGTAGTCGGCTGTGAAGCCTACCATCAGGCCGCTGGGATAGGGCCAGGGCTGGCTTTGGAAGTAGCAGATGTTCTTGATTCGGAGTCCTGTCTCCTCCATCACCTCCCGTTCTACACACTGCTCTAACGTCTCGCCCGCCTCCAGGAAGCCGGCTACCAGTCCGTGGAAGGTTCCGCGAAAGTTGCGGGCATGTACCAGCAGGATTTCGTCGCCCTTGCGTACCAGCACGATGATGGCGGTGGCTATGGGAGGATAGAGCTCGTGGCCGCATCGGGGGCACTTCCTCATGATGTCGGTCTGTTGCTCGGTGCGGTTGCCGCAGACGGGACAGTAGCGGCTGTGTGCATCCCAATACAATATCTGCGCAGCCTTGCCGGCAGCCAGGTAGTCGGCCAGCGGAAGGTATTCGTACGAGGCACGCAGTCCCGTCATCAGGTACCGCTCCGTTGCGGCCACCGGTTCTGCCAAGGCACGTGCCTTCACCTGTCTGCCGTCCGGTAGGGTGACGGTGTGTACGGATTGTCCGGCGGATGCGGGGACGAGGTGGATTATCTCTGTTTCGGTGGGAAGCCGGTATGCCTCTCCCTCTCCTTTCACTATCAGCAGCTGGTCGTTATAGAAGAGGCACCAGCGCATCTCTTCTTCAGGGTTTCTATGCTCTGTCATGGGAATATACGTATTAAAGTCGGGACAAATTTAGGCAAATCTGATGAGAGTAGGATGCAAATCAGCTGAAAACTCGTTGTCTCCTGTCGTTACTGCGTAGATTCCCTCGTGTCCCGCATCGGAACGAAAAAAGCTTCGACAGATTTCTCTCAGAGTCGATTCTTTCCACTATATTTGCATCATGATGTTCGATTGGAGCTTTCTTATCCCTCAGATAGCCGCCTGGGCATTCAAGTTGGTATACTTGGCTGTAGTGGTGGGTACGATTGTGGTGGTGATTCTGGACAACCGCAATCCGGTGAAGACGTTGGCCTGGGTGCTGGTGCTGATGTTCCTGCCGATAGTTGGACTGGTGCTTTACTTCTTTCTGGGCCGAAGTGGCCGTCGCGAACATATCATCAGCCGCAAGGGCTACAACCACTTGATGAAGAAGCCTATGGCGGAATTCTTGGCACAAGAGGCCACATCGGGTCCTGTAGCCTACGAACGACTGATATCCTTTTTCCGTAAGACAGCGCAGGCTCTTCCGTTTGGAGGGAACAGGGTGGAGACCTTCACCGCTGGACAGCAGTGGATGGAGGCACTGCTTCGTGAACTGCGTCTGGCACGCCATCATATCCATATTGAATCGTATATTTTTGAAGACGATGCCGTGGGAAGGGCTGTGCTGGAGGTGCTGAAGGAGAGTGTGCGTGCCGGGGTGGAGGTGCGTGTCATTTACGACGATGTAGGATGCTGGCATGTACCAGACCGCTTCTTCGAGGAGATGCGTGAGGCAGGCATAGAGGTGCGCAGCTTCCTGAAGGTCCGCTTCCCGCTATTTACCAGCAAGGTGAACTATCGCAACCACCGGAAGGTGGTGGTGGTGGACGGACGTGTCGGCTTTGTAGGTGGCATGAACCTGGCGCAACGCTATATGGAGGGATATCCGTGGGGCATCTGGCGTGATACGCATCTGCTGATAGAGGGCGGTGCGGTACATGGCTTGCAGACTGCTTTCTTGCTGGATTGGTATCAGGTAGACCGTTCGCTCATCACGTCGTCGGCCTATTACCCCAAGTTAGAGGGGAAGGGAAATGCCTTGATACAGGTAGTGACCAGCGAACCGGTGGGACCGTGGAAGGAAATCATGCAGGGGCTGGTGATGGCCATCGGACAGGCACGCAGATACTTCTACATACAGACCCCTTACTTCCTGCCTACCGAGACGGTGCTGATGGCGTTGCAGACGGCTGCACTCTCGGGTGTGGATGTGCGGCTGATGTTGCCTTTCAGGGCCGACAACCGCCTGACCCACTGGGGTTCCTGCTCTTACCTGGCCGATGTGTTGCAGGCCGGTGTGAAGGTCTATTTCTATAAAAAGGGGTTCCTGCACTCCAAACTGATGGTGTCTGACGACACGCTGTCTACCGTGGGGTCTACCAATGTGGACTTCCGCAGCTTTGAACATAATTTTGAAGTGAATGCCTTCATCTACGATGACAAGACGGCCCGGCAGATGCGTGATATCTTTCTGCAAGACCAACGGGACTGCCGGCAGGTCTTGTTGAAGAGCTGGGTGAAGCGTCCTTGGTATCGGAAGGCTGTGGAGAGTGTGGTACGACTGCTGGCTCCCCTGTTGTGACAGTGCCGTTTAGGGGCGGAACAGCGAGAAGTTGACGCTGCCATACACCCGCCGTTCCATGAAGTGAGGATTCGCTTCAAAGTCGTTCTTCTTTCCGTGTTCCAATACGAAGAGACCATCCGGCTTCAGCAACTGTTGCTCGAAGATGAGGTCAGGCAGGGTCTCCAAACCGGCCAGCTCATAGGGAGGGTCGGCAAAGATGAAGTCGAACTGTTCGTGGCAGCTGCGGACAAACTTGAATACGTCGCCTCGGATGGGCAGACACTTGTCTGTCTTTACTTCCTGCATGATTTTGCAGATGAAGGCATAATGGTCGCGATCCTTCTCTACACTGATTACTTGGTCGCACCCTCTGGAAACCAGTTCGATGCTGATGCTCCCGGTTCCGGCAAAGAGGTCGAGGGCATGCACTCCCTCTTCAAAGTCGATGAGGTTGGAGAGTACGTTGAACAGATTCTCTTTGGCAAAATCTGTAGTAGGACGTGCCTTGAACGTATGAGGTACGTCAAATCGTCTGCGCTTATATATTCCGCTGATTACTCGCATAAAGTGATGGCTTGAAAATCTGGATGGGCAGCAGGATTCATTATGAAAACCTGCCGGATGTATTTTCGCAATTCGGCTAACAGCCGCTCTTTCTCTGTCAGTTCGCCTGACAGCTGCAGTTCGTCCCGTTCCTGGTCAAACTCCAGTTGTTTCCATATATATAATAGGTGATACAGACGGTCGGCTGTGGTAGCCGTAGGAAAGGAGTTAGCCAGCAACAAACGGCCCCGTTCGAACGAGTAGACATCGGTGGCACTTTTTCGTAGGTGGGCATAGAGTTTCCGGTTGTTTCCTAACCTGCTTTTCGAGCCGAAGAACTCGATGAGCGGACTGGACTGCGCAAAGAAGCGGGCTGCAGGGCATAACTCGCTCAGATAGGTGTGGGCACTCCGGTCCATGCCGTAGACCACAACGACGTTGTGCCGTTGCAGGATGTTGTACAGCACCAGTTCGTTCTCCTGTTTCGGATGGTTGTGATAGAAAATCTCCTCGGCCTGTTCGTCCTCAAAGAATTCCAGAGGAAGGGTGGTAAAACGACGTCCGGCTATCAGGATGTTGACCCGACGATAGGTATGATTCAGCCACTCGGTCTCACGGAAGCACTGCTTCAGGTTGGCAGTCAGCGAGCGTGCCTCGTCCACCTGATAGGGGGTAATGTGATGTCCCCCTTCAGACACAGGGCTGAATAGAGAAAAAGAAAATCCATCCGCACTGAGGCGGATGGATAATGTTTGTTGTTCAGTTTTAATAGAATCCACAGATTATTCCCAGTTACCTGCGTTGTTGTTGGCTGTCTCCAAGTCACCAATCTTCAGACCGCAGTACTTACCCAACTTGGTCTGTACGTCCTTGATGTTGGCGATTTCCTGTGCATCCAGACCGTTGAGGTATACTTCATACGGAGTCTTGACTTCGAGCAGGCAGAAGGGAGCACCCGACTTGGCTGTATCGTTGCGGATAGCCATTTCAAATTGAGCACCGTTTCCGAAGGGAACGTATCTCATTGAATCGGGGTTGAAGCCCTTCGGGAAGATGGTATCCAGTACGGCTACCCACATCGTATCACGCTTGAAGTTGGTCAGACCCTCTTTCTGAACTTCAGAGTAGTTACCCGTCTTCTTGGCCTTTTCGATAATCTTCATGGCCTTCTTTTCGGTCATACCCTTTTCCAACTGGTCATCGGTCAATTCACCTTGCTTGAAGATGAACGGCAACTTCTGATTCTTCACGAAGTCAATCAGCGTGTCGAAGTTCGCGGTATACTGCTGGTTGTGCAGTGTACGGTACTCCAGCTGTGCACGACGGATGTCAATCAAACGTGCGATGACGGCTGCATCTCTGTGTTTCTTCTCCTTTTCAAAGTTTATAGGTCCCATGATACTGGCATAGCAAATGTAGATTAATGCCAAGGCGCACAAGCCTAAAACGATATTAAATACTGTTTTCATGATAAAAATATGTTTTTAGTTGTTATATTCGCACCGCAAAAATAAAAGAAATAAATTTAAAAACGATGATTCCTCTTACTTTTTTCTGCTACAAAAATGATAAATAACTATTTAGAAAGGCAAATTAAGGAAAATTTCCCTTATCAACCAACTTCTGAGCAAGAAAAAACGATAAAATTGTTGGCTGACTTCCTCGTTTCTGCTCAAGAGGACCGCATTTTTGTGTTGCGCGGCTATGCGGGTACGGGCAAGACTTCGTTGGTGGGGGCACTGGTCCGTACCTTGGATGCCTTGCATCAGAAGTCGGTATTGCTGGCACCGACGGGAAGGGCGGCGAAGGTGTTTGCCGGGTATGCGGGGCATCCGGCCTTTACCATTCACAAGCGTATTTATCGCCAGCGGGCTTTCTCCAACGAGACGGGCAACTTCACCGTCAATGACAACCTGACTACACATACCTTATATATAGTAGACGAAGCGTCGATGATTGCCAACGACGGCTTGTCGGGGGCTCTCTTTGGTACGGGACGTCTGTTGGACGATCTGATTCACTACGTCTATTCGGGCGCGGGTTGCCGCCTGCTGCTGATGGGTGACACGGCACAGCTTCCGCCCGTAGGAGAGGAGCAGAGTCCGGCCTTGGTGACGGATGCCTTGCGCGGGTATGGACTGGAAGTGGTGGAAGTAGACTTGACGCAGGTGGTCAGGCAGGAAGAGGAGTCGGGAGTGCTATGGAATGCTACGCGGCTGCGTCGGCTGATTGCCGATGAACAGTGCTGGACATTGCCCAAAATACGGGTGTCAGGCTTTCCCGATATTCGGGTCGTGCCCGGTACGGAGCTGATAGAGGCATTGGAACAGTGTTATAGCCGCGACGGACAGGAAGAGACCATCGTCATCTGCCGGAGCAACAAACGAGCCAACCTATATAATAATGGTATACGTGCGCAGATACTGTGGCGCGAAGAGGAACTGACATCGGGCGACCTGGTGATGGTGGCCAAGAACAACTACTATTGGACGGAGCAGTTGCGCGAGGCAGCCGTGCGCAACAAGGAGAGCCGGGAAGCCTTGCAACAGATACCCGACTTTATTGCCAACGGAGAGATTGCCCTGGTACGGCGCGTCAGGCGGGAGCGTGAACTGTATGGTTTCCGCTTTGTCGATGTCACCCTCGCCTTCCCGGATTACGATGATTTCGAGATGGAACTCAACCTGCTGTTAGACACTCTTCGGAGTGATGCACCGGCCTTGTCGCGTACGGATGCCGACCGCCTCTTTGCAGCTGTATTGGAGGACTATGCGGACATCCCCTTGCAGCGCGAGCGCATGAAGCGGATGAAAGCCGACCCTTATTACAATGCCCTGCAGGTGAAATACGCCTACGCAGTGACCTGTCACAAGGCGCAAGGCGGCCAGTGGCGCAACGTCTTTTTGGATCAGGGATATATGAGCGACGAATATCTGACTCCCGACTACTTCCGCTGGCTCTATACAGCCTTTACCCGTACTACCGGTACGCTCTATTTGGTCAATTATCCGGCGGAACAGGTCGAATAGACGGTTTGGAATCATTTTTCTGTTGGAACGCATCCGTAGCACAGAAAAAATCCGTAAGTTTGTATCGGTAAACCAATAGATGAATCCTTATGGAATTACAGGCTAATTATATCCGTCGCATTGAAATACATGGATTGTGGAACCGTTACGATGTGGCGTGGGACTTGCGACCTGATGTCAATGTGCTCTCCGGCATCAATGGAGTGGGGAAGACAACCATTCTGAACAGTTCGGTCAGCTACTTAGAGCAGACCTCCGGGGAGGTGAAGAGTGACCCGAGGAATGGGGTCCATCTCTTCTTCGACAATCCGCAGGCTACGTTCATCCCTTATGATGTCATCCGGAGTTACGATCGCCCCTTGGTGATGGGCGACTTCACGGCCCGTATGGCCGATCCCCATGTGAAGTCGGAACTGGACTGGCAACTCTATCTGCTGCAACGCCGCTACCTGGATTATCAGGTGAACGTGGGCAATCGGATGATAGAGTTGCTGAGCAGCAACGATGAGGCCGAGCGGGCACGGGCTGCCTCTCTCTCTCTGCCCAAGCGCAGGTTCCAGGATCTCATAGACAGCCTGTTCAGCTATACACGCAAGACCATTGACCGGCGGAGCAATGACATCGTCTTCTTTCAGGATGGCGAACGCCTGTTGCCCTATCATCTCTCCTCGGGCGAGAAGCAGATGCTGGTCATCCTGCTCACGGTACTGGTGCGCGACGGCGACCGTTGCGTGCTCTTCATGGACGAACCGGAGGCTTCCCTCCATATCGACTGGCAGCAGAAGCTGATAGGTATGATACGGCAGTTGAACCCGAACCTGCAGCTGATACTGACTACCCACTCTCCTGCCGTCATTATGGACGGATGGATGGACACCGTGACCGAGGTGAGCGAAATCGTCACTTCTACTCATGAAGAACCGAAGCAGAGCCAGTCATGAAAGAGTTGCGCAACAATCTGACTTCGGCCTATCTGGAGGCAGCTCGCCGGCTTTCGCCCAAGAAAGCGCGTAAACGCATTGTGGCTTATGTGGAGAGCTACGACGACATCGCTTTCTGGCGTACGTTGTTGTCTGAGTTCGAGACAGATGAATACTACTTCCAAGTAATGCTTCCTTCGCAGAAGTCACTGGCCAAGGGGAAAAAGATGGTACTGACGAACCTCTTTAAGGTAGAACAGTTTGGTGCCGGAATGATTGCCTGTGTGGACAGTGATTACGATTTTCTGCTGCAAGGGGCTACCGGGCTGTCGCACAGCATCAATAGCAGTCCCTATATCATACAGACGTATGCCTATGCCATAGAGAACTTTCAGTGCTATGCGGAGTCGTTGCACGAGGTGTGTGTGCAGGCCACGCTGAACGACCGTCTGCTGGTCGACTTCCCGGATTTCATGCGTCGCTACTCGTGTTTGGCCTATCCCCTCTTCTTGTGGAATGTCTGGTTCTATCGGAAAAGGGACACCCGTACCTTCCCCATGTATGAGTTTCATGAGTGTGTACGCCTGCAGGAGGTCAATATCCGTCGGCCGGAGCAGTCGCTGGATCGTGTCCGCCAGGAGGTTGAAAAGAAGCTGCGCCAGCTGGAGAACCGTTTCCCGCAGTATGTGAAGCCGGTAGAGGAATTGGGACGTGAATTGACACGACTGGCCTTGAAGCCGGAGACCACCTATTTATATATGCAGGGCCATCATGTGATGGAGAATGTGGTGCTGAAACTGCTGGTGCCGCTCTGTACACAGCTGCGGCGGGAACGGGAGGCGGAAATCAAGCGGTTGGCCGAGCACGAAACCCAGTTCCGCAACGAACTGACCTGTTATGCCAACAGCGTAGTGAATGTAGCCGTGATGTTGCGAAAAAACGATGGGTATAAGGACCTTTACCTCTATCAGTGGATGCGTGAGGAGGTACAGGAGTTCTTAAATACCTTGCAGTCGGGGACGACTGCAAGGTAAAACCGTTGACTGTCGGCCTGTCGCAGACATGTGAAACTTGAATAACCGAATCTGAATGAAATTAGTAGAGCAAATCAATCAATGGCTGATAGAGTGGGGGGTGACCTCCTCGGTAGCTGATGTGTTGGATCAGTATGTGGCATTTGTAGGTGTCCTGTTGTTGGCGTATCTGGCCGATGCGGTCTGTCGAAAAATATTGCTTCGGGTGGTGGCCCGTCTGGTGAAGCGTACCAAAGCGACGTGGGACGACATTGTCTTCGACCACAAGGTAATGGTACACTTGAGTCGTATCGTGGCTCCGCTGATTATCACTACCTTGGTGCCGGTAGCCTTCTCACAAACAGACTCCTTGACCCTTAATCTCATTCTTCGTGTCTGCGAAATCTATATTCTGTTGGCTTTCCTCAACTTCTTGAATTCGCTGCTGAAGGCTGTCTACACGGTCTATAGTGAGAAAGACCAGTTTCGCAACCGCCCGCTGAAGGGATTGCTGCAGACGTTTCAGGTCATTCTCTGGTTTGTCGGTGCCATTGTGGCCATCTCCATCTTGTTCAACAAATCACCCTTGACGCTGTTGGCCGGTCTGGGTGCTTCGGCTGCCGTGCTGATGTTGGTCTTCAAAGACAGCATCATGGGCTTTGTGAGTGGTGTGCAGCTCTCGGCCAATGATATGCTGAAGGTGGGCGACTGGATTGCGATGCCCAAATACGGAGCTGACGGTACCGTTGTCGAGGTGACGCTGAACACGGTAAAGGTACGTAATTGGGACAATACCATCACTACCATACCACCCTATCTGCTGGTGAGTGAGTCGTTCCAGAACTGGCGGGGTATGCAGGAGAGCGGTGGCCGACGGGTGAAACGCAGCGTGAACATCGACATGACCAGTGTCCGCTTCTGTACTCCGGAGATGTTGGAGAAATACCGGAAGATACAGTTGCTGAGCGACTATATTGAGCAGACGGAGCAGGTGATTCGCAGCTATAACGAGGAACGTGGCATCGACAACTCGATACTGGTCAACGGATGCCGGCAGACCAATCTGGGTGTGTTTCGTGCCTACCTGACCGCCTATCTGCGGAGTCTGCCGGCTGTCAACCAGTCGCTGACGGTGATGGTGCGTCAGTTGCAACCTACCGAACATGGACTGCCTATGGAACTCTATTTCTTTTCGTCGCTCAAGGATTGGGTCTCTTATGAAAAGGTGCAGGCCGATGTCTTCGACCACGTATTGGCTATCGTGCCCGAGTTCGGCCTGCGTGTCTTCCAGTCACCTCAAGGTGCTGACTTCCGTCCGTGACGACTTCTCCTCTGCGGGTTACAGACGTTGTTTAGCTTCCTGCCCGGCTCCGCTTCCCTTGTATTTGCTTCGCGATGCGTTGAAGCTGTAACGCAGAGAGACATCGAGGCGTTGGTTGCAGTAGTGATAAGGTTGGTATGTTATTTGGTAGTACCCATAGTCTTGGATGACGTCTTCTTGGGTACGTCGCAGTATGTCTTGGATTGAAAGGCGCAGTGTGAGGGCATCCTCTTTCAGCCAGCACTTCTGTATGGCAGCGGACAGATTCCAGGTGTCATTGCAGATACGAGTGCTGACATAGTCGCCTTTGGAAGTGAATTTCAGACCTGCTTCCAGTTGCCACCTGTTTTTCAGACGTATCGTATTGTTCAGGTTTGCTGTATAGACAGGCCTGTTGTACAGGACGGTTCGGCTTCCCGATGCTTCGCGTGGGTCGGCTAACTCTAATCGGGTGTCGTATCGCATCCAGCCGATAGTCAGGTTGGGCGACCACACACCGACGGTCGGACAGAGGTTGACGAACGCTGACAGACAGTTGATGGGGCGATTCAGGTTGGTATAGGTAATCAGGATAATGCCTTGGTCGTTGTAGATTCTGGACCATTGGGTTATCTGGTCGACATAGTGGGTCCAGTTGCCGGACAGATTGAGCCATCGGTAGTGCAGGTTCAGTGTCAGGTCGTGGTTCTTCTGGTTTCTCAAAGTCGGGTCTCCTTGCTGGATGGTGTTGCTGTTGTAGTAGTTCACGGCATCACTTAGTTGCCAGTAGCTGGGACGGACTGTTTTCAACTGATAACTGACAGAGGTCTGAACAGGTCCGAAAGCACGTGTCAGTGTCATGTTCGGGAAAAACTCACTGCTGTGGCGCTTCAGGTTGTTGTTCGCATTGGTGAAGTCGTTGTAGCTGAATGCCACGTACTCATGTCGCATTCCGATGCTGCTGTGAATGCCCCATCCTATGTTGAACCCGTAGTCGATGAAGGTAGCGATGTCCTGCTCGTTGGTCTCGGACGAGGAAGCCGGAATATGTTCGTTGCTGATAGTGTAGGAAGAGGTGCGGCGTATAAACGTCGTTTCTGAGCCGGCATGGAGCGTACCTCCCCACAGTGGATAAGAGAGCACCAGCTTGCTCGCCGTCATGCGGTTGCCTGTTTTGCTGACCTGGTTCATCTCGTTCAACGCTCCGTCCCGATAAGCCTCGGTGATGATGCCGTTTTTCTCCGATTTGTTTGTCAGGAAATCGAGGTTCAGCTCGATGTCCAGTTTGCCCCACTTTCCGTTATAATACGCATTCCCTTGCCAGCTATAGGGCTTTTTCTCCCGTGTTTCGTTTCGGTTGATGACATGGTCGGCTGGAACGTTGTTATAGAAGAATTGGGTGGCGGTATTTTCTTGGTTTTTCCCTTTTATCAGGTCGTTGTATTCCATCCGTATTCCTGCCGAGTGATGCTCCGACATCTGCCAGTTGACTCCCCAAGTATAGTTCATTCCACGTCCCGACCAGATGGACTTGAAGTCGCACTCTTGTCCAATGTCGGTGATGCGTTCTCCGTTCTTCAGATAGGTGTGCTGTTCGATGTCATGGGCGATACCTATTTGATGCCATTGCCAGAAGTTGGTCTGCCCGAAGAGGTCGATGTTCCGGTAACGGTAGTTCATCTGGAGGGTGGCATTCGGGTCGCCATAGGCTTGTTGCAATTTCTGGTTATGACTGGTTGTGAGCGTGAAGCCGAATCCGTCGCCTTGCCGTTTGATGGTTCGTATACGTACTACAGACAGCACCGTGGCATCATACTTCGCACCCGGATTCAAATCCACTTCAATGGAAGCCACCTCTTCCGAACGCAACCGTTTCAGTTCGTCCAAGTCATGCAGTTTGCGACCGTTGATGTAGATGATGGGTGCTCCTTTCCCCATCACCTCTACTCCTTCTTGGGTCATTATCAATCCCGGAATCTTGCTCATCATCTCCTCTGCGGTACCCGACCGGGCAAGTACGGAGCCTTGGATGTGGGTAATCATCGTTGAGCCCTCTATATGGGTCTTGGGCAATTCGGCAGTCACAGTCACTTCGCTCAGCAGGTTGGCGTTTTCTTCCATACAGATCCGCCAACCGTTGGCCGGCTGACTGCCAGTCGATACGGCGATGAGCAGGGTCTGATATCCTATGATGGATATCTTCAGTACCCCTTCGTTGCGGGGACTGACCAGATGGAACGTGCCGTCTGCATCGGAGGTGGTTCCTTGTATGAATGTTGAGTCGGGCATAGATAGCCATACTACATTGGCGTAGGGCAGCGCCTCTCCTTTTCCGTTCACGATTTTCCCATGTATGTCGGGATTTTGTTTCATTGCCATTGTTGTGACAACCATCAGTGACAGTATAGTCAGGATGGTGGTAATTCTTTTCTTTTCAGATTCCATCGTTTTGTTGTTTTAATTGGTAAGTCTCAAACTGCAGTTTCCAGTTTGACGTGATGGAATCTACGAAAGTTGCAATAGGCTCTTAATTCCGCTTCCAGAATTCAGGGGTGAAGAGCAGCAGGACGGTGAAGAGCTCTAAGCGCCCCAATAACATCAGCAGCGCCGACAGCCATTTGGCTACGTCGGGCAGTGCGGTCCAGGAGTAGGCAGGACCATAAGCTCCCAAACCGGGGCCTGTATTGCCGATGCTGGATACGACCACACCTACCGACTCCATGAAGGGAATGTCTAATGCCAGCAGTATGAGGATGGAGGCGAATGCAATCAAAACGAAAAGCACCGTGAAGGCCAGCACGGTGGATTGCAAGGTGGATGATATCACTTGCCGGTTGATGCGGATGGGAAGGACGGCGTTGGGGTGGAGCAGCCGTTTGAACTCGTTCTTCGTCACCCGGATGAGCATTGCCACCCGGATGCACTTCATGCCGCCCGATGTGCTGCCGGCACAGGCACCAATCATCATCAGCAATGGCATGACTCCCCAGGCTACAGCTGGCCACGTCATGTAGTCGCTGGTAGCAAAGCCGGTAGAGGTCTGGATGGAGATGACCTGAAACAGCGAGGTGCGGAAGGCCTCCTCCAACGGCAGGGAGCTGCGCAGGCAGAGGACGGCGGTGATGAAAAGTGTACAGACTGTCACTGTCCAGATGTAAAAGTGCAGTTCGGCATCGCGGAATGATTTTTTGAAATGGCCGGTGGCAACCAATAGCAACAGGGTGAAGTTGATGCCCGAGATGAACATGAAAAGTGACAATACATATTCAATATAGGGCGAATGGTAGTAGGCGATGCTGGCCGAACGGGTAGAAAAGCCTCCTGTGCTGGTGGTCGTCAGTGCATGGCAGATGCTGTCGAACCAGCTCATACCGCCAGCTGCCAGCAGCAGCACGACAGCTGTAGTCAGTCCCGTGTAAAGCACCCATATCCAGCGGGCTGTGATGCCGATACGCGGATGTACCTTGTCATGGGTAGGTCCGCTGGCTTCGGCTGCAAACACCTGTACGCCATTGATGCCGAAGATGGGGAGTACGGCAATGGTGAACAGAATGATGCCCAGTCCGCCAATCCATTGCGTCATGCTGCGCCAGAAGAGGAGCCCTTGTGGCAGCTGTTCAATCTCACTCAGGATGGTGGCTCCCGTGCTGGTGACCCCCGACATGGTTTCGAAGAAGGCATCGGTGAGGTTAGGGATATATCCGCTCAGGTAGTAGGGCAACATGCCGAATGCCGAAAAGATGAACCATGAGAGCGACACGATGAGATACCCGTCGCGGCGCGTCAGCTCATGTTCGGCATGTTTTCCCATGATGGCAAAGCAGATGCCTGCGCCGGCGGTGATGCCGGCTGAATAGAGGAATGCCCGCAGGTCGTCACCCCGATAGAAAAGTGAGACACCGGCACACAGCAGTATCATGGCTGTCTCTATCAGCAGCAGGTCACCGATGACCCTGTATATCATACGTTTGTGTATCATCAACTAAAGAATTTTTCTATTTTCTTGATCATCATATTGAGACAGAATACTACGACATGGTCGCCTGGCAGAATCTGTGTATTACCCATTACCACCACGCCCTCGCCCTGCCGGATTAGTCCTCCGATGGTTGTCCCTTTGGGCAAGCCTAAATCCTTGACCGGGTGCCGGGTGATGCGCGATCCCTCTTTGACGGTGAATTCTGCCACCTCAGCGTTGGCAAAGGTGAGGCTCTTCACATTGCTGACGTCGGCATCCAGCATCATCTGGTAGATGTGGCTGGCGGCAATCATCTTCTTGTTGATGACGGTGCCTATGTCTAAGCTCTCGGCCATGCCGATGTAGTCGATGTTCTCCACTTCGGCCACGGTCTTGCTGACTCCCATCCGTTTGGCGGCCAGACAGGCCAGGATGTTGGTCTCTGAGTTGTCTGTCAAGGCTACAAACGCCTCGGTGTTCTTCAGCCCTTCCTCTATCAGCAGCTCCATATCACGTCCGTCTCCGTTGATAATCAGTGTCTTGTCATCCAGCAGTTCCGTCAGCCGGTTGCAACGGTTCAGGTCGTTGTCCACAATCTTCAGTTGCATGTAGTCGGGTGCATATTGTGCGGTGCGCACGGCAATGCGGCTGCCTCCCATCACCATGACGTTGCGTACGTCGGCATAGTCCTCTTTGCCGGCTATCTTGCGGATATAGGGCACATACTTGCGTGTGGTGGTGAAGTAGACGATGTCGTGCAACTTGATGGTGTCATCGCCTCGCGGTATTAATGTCTCGTTGCCCCGCTTGATGGCTACGATGTGGTAGGGTAGGTCGGGACCGCCCAACTGGTGAAGCGGTACGTTCAGAATCTCAGCCTTCTCGCGCATCTTGGCACCTATCAGAATGAGGGCACCTCCACAGAACTCCCACCATTGGCGTACCCAGCTCATGCGGATGGAGGATACAATCTCCTTGGCAGCCAGCATTTCGGGATAGATTAGTGAGTCTACACCCAACTTCTGGAAGAACTCCTTGTGTTTGGGTAGCAGGTATTCGTAATTGTCGATGCGAGCCACTGTCTTCTGTGCGCCCAGGTTGTGAGCTAACATGCAGGCAGTCATATTGCGGCTCTCATCGGGGGTGACGGCGATGAACAGGTCGGCCTCTCCGGCTTTGACCTCCTTTAAGCCTTTGATGGAGGTGGGTGAGGCCACTACTGTCATCAAATCGAAATTTGAACTGAGGCTGCTTAGCTTCTCTTCGCTCTCGTCCATCAGGATGATGTCCTGTTTCTCTTTGGAGAGCAGCTTGGCAAGGTGTGTGCCTACTGCGCCGGCACCGGCAATAATTATTTTCATTTGTCTTTCGGTTGCTTTGTGGTAGTGAGTTTCTCAAAAATAGCCTCCTCGTCCATGCCGCACAAGTGGTAAAGTTCTTGTGGAGTGCCGTGCTCGACAAAGCTGTCGGGCAAACCTATGCGAACCATCTGCGGCGTGTAGCCGGCATCGGCCATAAACTCCAGTACGGCACTGCCCATGCCTCCTTTGATGACGCCGTCTTCTACCGTCACGATGCGTTTGAACCGTTGTCCTATTTCGTGCAGCATCTCCTCGTCCAGCGGCTTCAGGAAACGCAGGTCGTAGTGGGCGATGCTGAGGCCGCGTTCGGTCACGGCCCGTTCGACGGCACGGGCAGCTGTATTGCCGATAGGTCCTAACGTGATGACGGCTATATCGTTGCCTTCACGCAGACAGCGTCCTTTGCCCACGGGTATCTCTTCCAGCGGACATCTCCAATCGGTCAGTACGCCGCGTCCGCGTGGATAGCGGATGACGAAGGGACCCTTGTCCGGCAACTGTGCCGTGTACATCAGGCGGCGCAGTTCGTGTTCGTCCAGTGGGGAGGCGATGGTCAGGTTGGGTATGGGACGGAAATAGGCCAGGTCGAATGCACCGTGATGCGTGGGACCGTCTTCGCCCACCACTCCGGCACGGTCGAGGCAGAGCACTACGGGTAGCCGCAGCAGGGCGATGTCATGAATCACGTTGTCGTATGCTCGTTGCATGAAGCTGGAGTAGATGTTGCAGAAGGGTTGCAATCCCTCCTTGGCCATTCCGCCGCTAAAGGTGGCGGCATGACCTTCGGCGATGCCTACGTCAAAGGCACGGTCCGGCATCGCCTCCATCAGTTTGTTCATCGAGCAGCCGGTAGGCATGGCAGGTGTTACCCCCACGATGCGCGGGTTGGCTTGTGCCAGTTCCACCAGTGTCTCTCCGAAGACATCCTGAAAGCGGGGTGGCAGTCCGCTGGTATCTGTTTGCAGCCGTTCGCCGGTCTCAGGGTTGAACTTGCCGGGTGCATGCCACACTTCCGGTCGTTTCTCGGCCGGCTCGAACCCCTTCCCTTTCACGGTGTGCAGGTGGAGTATTTTAGGTCCTCTCAGGTCTTTGATGTCATGCAGCACACGTGCCAGGTTCTTGACGTCATGTCCGTCAATAGGTCCGAAGTAGCGGATGTTCATCCCTTCAAAGATGTTTTGTTGCTGGGCGGCCATCGATTTCAGACTGTTGGCAAAGCGTATCAGTGCTTTGCGTCGCTCCTCGTTGAGCAGCCCCATTTTCATGAGCAGTTGCGACAGTTTGAAGCGGAGCTGGTTGTAGCGGTTCGAGGTGGTCAGGTTGAAAAGATACTGTTTCATGCCTCCCACGCTTCGGTCTATCGCCATGTCATTGTCATTCAGTATGATGAGCAGGTTGTTCGGGGTAGAAGATGTATTGTTCAACCCTTCGAAAGCCAGTCCGCCACTCATGCTTCCGTCGCCGATGACAGCCACTACGTGCCGTCCTTCCTCTCCGTGCAGGTTGGCAGCAACAGCCATTCCCAAGGCGGCTGAGATGGAGTTGGAAGCATGGCCGCAGGCAAACGTGTCGTATTCACTCTCTTCCGGTGAAGGGAAGGGACGTATGCCTTTCAGTTTCCGGTTGGTAGAGAAGGCGTCCCTCCGACCGGTCAGTATTTTGTGTCCGTAAGCCTGGTGTCCTACGTCCCACACGATGCGGTCGTACGGCGTCTGATAGACGTAGTGCAGGGCTACTGTCAGTTCCACGGTACCCAAACTGGCAGCAAAGTGGCCGGGATTGCACGATACCTCTTTGATGATGTCCTGACGCAGTTCGTGGCACACCTCCGGCAGTTGCTCTACGCTGAGGTGACGCAGGTCTTCGGGTGAGTTGATAGATTGAAGCAGGCTATATGTCTCGTTAATCTTTTCCATTCTATTCCGTTCTTCTCGTTAGTTGGTTCGTGGATGCAAATCCCCGAACTTTCGAAAGTTGAATTACAAGATGCAAATGTAATAAAAGAAAATGGATGGATGGCTTTTTCAAATGATAAATTATTTTTTTCTATTTTTGTGCCTGATACGAAAATACATTAAAGCGTAGCGATATGAAGAAGTATGTCGGTTTGTTTTTCAGACTCTGTGCCTATTTGCTCTTGGTGGTGGTGTGCATCACCCTGTTCTCCCTTGCGTCGTTGCTCATCCCGCATTTGGACAGGCTGGATAGAGAGGTGGCGCAGTTGGTTGACCAGTCTCTGATGTTGATTTCTGTCGGGTTGCCAGCCTGGTGGTTGTTGCGTAGAGGGGGTGGGCGACCCTGCCTTGTTTTGGGCTTGACCTGGGATGGACGTGGTGCGCTGGAGGGTGCTGTGTGCGCGCTCCTGATTTATGCAGCGGGGTTTGGCATCAATCTGCTGGTTGGCTCGGTAGAGGTGGCCGGCTGGCAGCTGTGCTTTTCGCAGCTGCTGCTTAGCTGGCTGCTGATGCTCTTGGTCGCGTTTACGGAAGAGATTATGGTGCGTGGTGTCATTTTGGGGCAGATGTTGCAAGCGGGTGTGAACCGTTATGCTGCCCTGCTGTTGTCGTCGCTGCTCTTCTCGTCCCTTCATCTGTTCAACCCGAACTTCTCATGGCTTCCTTTTGCCAACATCGTGCTGGCAGGTCTGTTGTTGGGAGCCACTTACATCTATACACGCAATCTCTGGTTTGCCATTTCGCTGCACCTGTTCTGGAACTGGCTGCAGGGGCCTGTATTGGGATTCCCCGTCAGCGGGAACACGCTGACCGGTTCCGTGTTGACTCTGCACCTGCCTCAGCCTGACGGTTGGAACGGAGGAGCCTTCGGCTTCGAAGGCTCCTGGCTCTGTCTCGTCATTCAGGTGGTAGCCATCCTCTCTATTCTGCGAGTAGCTTCAACCCGATGCGACCGCGCTCAGTGTCAAGCGTGATGACCTTGACCCGTACTTGCTGGTGCAGTGAGACTACCTCGGTAGGGTCGGCTACGTAGCGGTCCGCCAGTTGCGAACGGTGTATCAGTCCGTTGGGCTTGATGCCAATGTCTACAAAGACGCCGAAAGCCGTGATGTTGGTGACGATGCCCGGCAGTTCCATTCCTTCGTGCAGGTCCTCCATGGAGTGTACATGCTGACTGAATTCAAATACTTGGATGGGACCGCGCGGATCGCGACCGGGCTTCTCCAGTTCCTGCATGATATCCTGCAGGGTAGGCATCCCTACGGTGGGCGACAGGTAGCGTTTCAGTTCGATACGCCGTCGCAATGTCGGGTCGGCTATCAGTTGGTCGATGGTGCAATGCAAGTCGCGTGCCATCTGTTCGACCAGCGGATAGCTCTCCGGATGAACAGCTGTATTGTCCAGCGGGTTAGACGCACCGGGTATACGAAGGAATCCGGCACACTGCTCGAACGCCTTGGCACCCATACGAGGTACCTTTAGCAGGTCGCGACGCGAGGCAAAGGGACCGTTGGCCGTACGATAGTCAACAATGTTTTGTGCCAGCTGGGGACCCAATCCCGAGATGTAAGTCAGCAGATGCCGACTGGCGGTATTCAGGTTGACCCCTACCAGATTGACACAGCTCACAACGGTCTGGTCCAATGCCCGTTTCAGCTTTGTCTGGTCTACATCGTGCTGATATTGTCCCACACCGATGGACTTGGGGTCAATCTTGACCAATTCAGCCAGCGGATCCATCAGCCGGCGAGCGATGGAGACAGCCCCGCGCACCGTGACATCGTGTTCGGGAAACTCTTCGCGGGCCAGCTTGGAAGCGGAATAGATGGAGGCTCCCTGTTCGCTGACAACAAACACTTGGACGTCACGTCGGAACGTCATCTGCTTCAGCAGGCGCTCTGTCTCGCGGCTGGCTGTACCGTTGCCTACAGCGATGGCATCGATACGGTATGCCTCCATCATCTTCTGGAGGGCGGCGATGGCTTCTCGGGCCTTGCAGACGGGCGGATGGGGATAGATGTTCTCGTTGTGCAGCAGGTCTCCTTGTTCGTCGAGGCACACCACCTTGCAACCTGTACGGAATCCCGGGTCGATGCCCATGACCCTCTTCTGTCCCAATGGCGATGCCAGAAGCAGCTGGCGCAGGTTCTGGGTAAAGATGCGGATGGCCTCTTCGTCGGCACGCTCTTTGCTTTGCTGGGCTGTCTCGCTTTCGATGGAGGGACGTAGCAGCCGTTTGTAGGCATCGTGTACGGCTTCGCGTACCCGTTCGCCGCAAGCGTTGTGACTATGTACAAAACGTCTTTCCAGCCGCTCGAGGCAGCTCTCGTCATCGGTGGCGATGCCTGCTTTCAACACTCCCTCCGCTTCGGCGCGACGTACGGCCAGCAGTTGGTGCGAAGAGCATCGTTTCAGGGGAATGGAGAAGTCGAAGTAGTCGCGATAGTTGGCCGCCTCCTCCTCTTTCCCTTTGACTACCCGGGCGGTGAATTGAGCCTGTCGGCTGAAGGAGTGTCTCACCTGGTTGCGTGCCTGCTCGTTTTCATTGATTTGTTCGGCAATGATGTCACAGGCTCCCCTCAGTGCCTCCTCTACACTCTTCACTTCGCCTTTTACAAATGCCTTTGCCTCTATTTCCGGATGGGACTCGCGCTGCCGCATCAGCAGGGTGGCCAGTGGCTCCAGCCCTCGTTCGCGGGCCATTTCGGCTCGTGTGCGTCGTTTGGGTTTGAAGGGAAGGTAGATGTCTTCCAACTCCGTCAGGTCCCAACAGGTCTCAATGCGTCGGCGCAGGTCGTCCGTCAGTTTCCCTTGGGCTTCGATGGTGTTCAGCACCGTCTCTTTCCGTCGGGCTGTCTCTTTCAGCTTTTCAAATTGATTCTGTATGGATTCTATCTGTACCTCATCCAGCCCTCCGGTAGCCTCCTTGCGGTAGCGGCTGATGAAGGGTATGGTGGCTCCGCCTTCCAGCAGGGCGAGGGTCTGTGTCACTTGTCTGTCCGTCAGCCCTAAGGCAGTGGCTATCATCTGATGGAATGTTCCGTTCATGTCAAATCTCGGTTTTGATGGTTGATTGGGGAACAAAAATACAAAAAAAAGTATGACCGACCTCTCTTTGCACTTGCTATTCTGAATTATTTGCTATATTTGCAGACCTTTCGTTCTATTATATATAGGTAATGAAAGGTAGCAATCATATAGGCAGATAGACAACGGAACAGTATGAAACGACTGACTCTTTTATTTTGCGTGCTTCTCAGTCTGGCAACCTCGCTCGGAGCCAAGGAGAAGGTGGTGAAACTGAAAATAGTGCAGACCAGCGATATACATGGCGACTTCTACAGCCATAACTTTTTGTCGCACCAATCTACCAGGGGAGGATTGGCGCGGATATCCTCTTTTGTCAAAGAGGTAAGGCAGCGCTATGGCGACCGCCTGCTGTTGTTTGACAACGGCGACCTGCTGCAGGGACAGCCCGATGCCTATTACTATAATTATATGAATACGGTGGCACCTCATTTGGCTGCAGAGATGCTGAACTATATGGGCTACAACGTGGCCAATATGGGGAATCATGATGTGGAAACAGGCCGCCGTGTGTTTGAACGGTATGCTGCCGATTGCCACTTCCCGCTGTTGGGTGCCAACATCGTAGACACCCGTACCGGGCAACCCTTCTTCCCGCCTTATGCCGTATTTGTGCGCCAGGGAGTCAAGGTGGTCGTGTTGGGTATGATTACACCGGCCATTCCGGTCTGGCTACCTGAAAATCTGTGGCAGGGACTCCGGTTTGACGACATGGAAGAGACAGCCCGCAAATGGATGGATATCATTCAACGGAAGGAGCGGCCGGATGTGGTGATAGGACTTTTTCATGCTGGCCGTAAGGCACAGATGTTGGGTGGACAATACAGGGAGGATGCTTCTGAAGAGGTGGCCACCCGTGTGCCCGGCTTTGATGTGGTGCTGGTGGGGCACGACCATCAGCGCGACTGCAAGGTGCTGACCACAGTACGGGGCGACTCCGTCTGGCTGCTGGATCCTGCCAGCAACGGACAGGTGGTCAGTGAAGTGGACCTCACCTTGAAGCTTCGTCATGGTAGGGTGACAGACAAGCAGGTGGATGCCCGGTTGACATCGGTTTCCGATTATGAGCCCGATGCCGATTTCCTGAGCCGATTCGATGCGCAACGGAAGGAAGTGGAAGGGTTTGTCTCCGAGAAAATAGGCTATATGGGCACGACCATCACTACCCGCGATGCCTACTTCGGTTCGTCCGCATTCGTCGACTTGATACACAGGTTGCAGCTTGCCATTAGCGGGGCACAAATCTCTTTAGCCAGTGCATTGTCATTCGATGTCTCCATCCGTGAAGGAGCTATCCATGTGAGTGATATGTTCAACCTCTATAAATATGAGAATCTGCTCTATGTGATGCAGCTGACAGGAAAGGAGATTCGTCAGCTGCTGGAGATGTCGTACGACCTGTGGACGGTACAGATGCAGTCGCCGGATGACCATTTGCTGAAACTGACTACTTCAACGTGGGATGGTCAGAAGCGTCCGAGCTTCCAGAACTACAGCTTCAATTTTGACTCTGCTGCCGGTATCGTCTACACCGTGGATGTCACCAAGCCTCGGGGAGAGAAGATACATATCGAGCGGATGGCAGACGGCTCTCCTTTCAGCGAAGAGCAGACATACCGGGTGGCGTTGAATTCGTATCGGGGAAACGGGGGCGGTGACCTGCTGACGAAAGGAGCCGGCATTGCACAAGACAGACTGAAGGAGCGCATCGTCTGGTCGACAGACAAGGATCTCCGTTACTATCTGATGCAGTATATCAGGCAGAACGGCTTGTCCGATTTGTCCCCGTTGGGTAATTGGAAGTTTGTGCCCGAGGAGTGGGTGAAGCCTGCTTCCAAGCGTGATTATCGGTTGCTTTTCGGCGAATAGTCTTCATCGACTGTCTGTTATTTGGAAGATTTCACATCTTCTTTTGTCGGTTTGCGAACGAAAAGTGTTACTTTTGCAGCCGTTATTCAAGTTCTATACTTGCAAAATTTTAGCCATTTATCCATTGGTGTCAATTGAAACGGAATTGTAAGATCATCATCGCTTTGCATCTGCTGGCTCTGTTCGTGACGTATCAGGCCGGCATCGCTGCGTTCACCCACGTGCATTACATCAATGGGGTGATGATTCGTCACTCCCATCCGTTTCAGTCTACCCATAGTCACACGCAGTCGTCGCTGCTGGTCATTGGCTTACTGCCGGTACCATTGCCTGCCGATGTGCAGAGTTGCGATGTGCTTCATCCGTATCGCTCGTTGGAAGCCGTTCTGGCGATTCCCCAACTCCCTTCCGCATGTTCGGATGAGGCCATACGGATATGTTTCTTGCGTGCTCCCCCAGCTTGCTCTTATCGTGTCTGATGTCGGCCTGAATACTGGAACCGTATTGCCGTATGGTTTCCAGGCCGTAGTCATCAACCCCTTATCGGGTGGGTGAGGTGTGTCGTATAGTGACGACCCGCCTCCTCCCTAACTATCTGCATAATTTATTAATTTAAGTTTCGCATTTACATAAACAGATGGAAAATCCGCCAAAGCCACACGACAGCGGGTTCAGGGCGCAAAATATTGCGCCCCTATAGTTATAACGAATATTCTATCAACCCGTTGATGTCAAATCGAAACTGATATCAGCAAACGAACATTACGTATGAAATATTATATATGGATATGGATGCTGCTGCTGACCGGCATCCGTGCATCCTTTGCCATATCCCCCATCAAAGAGGGGAATATGATAGCAGGCCATGTGGTTGTGAAGGGGAGTGAAGAGAACATCCCGTATGCCACCATCCTGATAGTGAACAACAGTCAAGGTACAGTCTCCAACGAGGCCGGCCAGTTTGAGTTTCGTAACCTGCCCACCGGTAAATACACGCTGAGGGTCTCTGCCGTAGGTTATCGTACTGTGGAGAAGGAGGTGGAGGTAAATCGATCCTATACGACACTAATCCATTTCCAGTTAGAAGAGGAGAGCTTCATGACCGATGAGGTGGTGGTGTCAGCCAACCGCAACGAGGTGAGCCGCAAAGATGCTCCGGTTGTGGTCAATGTGATGAGTGCGAAACTGTTTGAGACGGTCAACTCTACCGACTTGGCCAAGAGCCTGAACTATCAGTCGGGCTTGCGCGTAGAGAACAACTGCCAGAATTGCGGCTTTCCCCAGGTGCGCATCAACGGGCTGGAAGGCCCCTATTCACAGATTCTTATCAACAGCCGGCCCATCATCAGTGCACTGAGCGGTGTCTATGGACTGGAACAGATTCCGGTCAATATGATAGAACGTGTCGAAGTGGTACGCGGGGGTGGTTCGGCCCTTTTCGGTGCCAATGCGGTAGGTGGTACCATCAACATCATCACACGCGACCCCATCAACAACTCCTTTCAGGTGTCAAGCACCCTTTCGTGTATGGATGGAGAGTCGTGGGAGCAGTATATGGGTGGCAACGTTTCCTTAGTAGGCAAGGACAACTCCTATGGCATCGCCCTTTACGAAAGCTATCGCAACCGGAATCCTTACGACCGCGACGGTGACAGTTTCTCCGAGTTAGGCAAGTTGAATATGAACACCTTCGGCTTTCGTGCCTACTATCGGCCTACGCACTTCAGTCGCATCAATCTGGAGTATCACACCACGAACGAGTTTCGTCGGGGAGGTAACAAGTTCGATTTGCAACCGCATGAGTCGGACATCACAGAGCAGACGCGGCATGTCATCAACAGTGGAGGGGTGGGGTATGACTTCTATTGGAAGGAGTATAAGCATAAAGTTTCGCTTTATGCCTCCCTCCAGCATACCGATCGCAACAGCTACTACGGTGCGCAGCGCGACCTGAATGCCTATGGCAAGACCAAAGACCTGACTTGGGTGGCAGGAGGCATGTATGTGGGCAATATGGAGCGTTGTCTGGTGTCGCCGGCCACCTTTACAGGCGGAGTGGAGTACCAGTATAATTCGTTGCACGATGTGATGACAGGCTATGGCCGCGATATGGAGCAGCGGGTGCGCATTGCCAGTGCCTTTGTACAGAATGAGTGGAAAGCCCGGCTGATTTCGCTGCTGGTGGGTGCGCGGTTGGACAAGCACAACCTGATAGACAACGTCATCTTCAGTCCGCGTGTCAATCTGTTGTACAAGCCATCCGATGCCTTGCAGGCTCGCCTTACCTATTCCACCGGTTTCCGTGCACCGCAGGCATACGACGAAGATCTGCATGTCACGGCCGTAGGAGGCGAGGGCGTGCTCATCCGGCTGGCCGACGGACTGCGTGAGGAGCGTAGCAACAGCTACAGCGGGTCGTTGGATTGGACCACCCGTCTGGGACATTGGCAGGCCAATGTACTGGTAGAGGCATTCTATACAGACCTGAACCATGTCTTTGTGCTGGAAGATATCGGGAAGAACGAAGCCGGTGACCTGGTGAAAGAGCGTCGCAACGGCAACGGTGCCCGTGTGTATGGTGCCAACCTCGATGCGAAGATGGCCCACGGCAAGGAGGTGCAGTTCCAGTTGGGATTCACGGCACAGCGTAGCCGCTATACGCACGATGAAGTCTGGACAGAAGTTGACGGGGAACCGTTGACTACCCGTCGGATGCCCCGTACCCCTGATTGCTATGGTTATTTCACCTTCACTTCGGCTCCGTTGAAGCAGTTCGACTTTTCGCTATCGGGTACTTATACAGGACCGATGATTGTGCCTCACTATGCCGGCTATGTGCCGACCGATCGGATGGAGCATACGCCCGACTTCTTCGATATGAACCTGAAGCTGAACTACACCTTCGTGTTGCACGACCACATCAAGCTGCAATTGAACACCGGTGTACAGAACATCTTCAACAGTTTCCAGAAAGACTTGGACAAGGGCGAGTTTCGTGATTCGGGCTATTTCTATGGTCCTACCCAGCCGCGCACCTTCTTCATCGGGTTCAAGATTATGAATTGACGGCCTTTTATCTCACATCGGTTGGTAGCCGACAGGTTGATGAACGAGTAAGCCATTTAATGCTTAAATAATGTTATAGGGTGAACAACTTTAAAGTAATCTTGTTACTTTTGTAATCATTTCAATTTATAAACAATAAAGCTATGATTACAGAAAAATTACAAAACGCGATTAATGAGCAGATTACTGCTGAAATGTGGTCGGCTAACCTCTATTTGTCTATGTCTTTCTTCATGGAGAAAGAGGGATATGCAGGTATGGCTTCTTGGTTGATGAAGCAGTATCGTGAGGAGACAGAGCATGCATGTGCCATGGCTGCCTACATTATCAAGCGTGGTGGTAAGGCAAAAGTTGACAAGATTGACGTAGTACCCGACGACTTCGGTACGCCCTTGCAGATATTCGAACAGGTATACGAACACGAGTGCCGTGTATCCAAGATGATTGATGCACTGGTGGATGTGGCTGCTGCCGAAAACGACAAGGCAACTCAGGACTTCCTGTGGGGCTTCGTTCGCGAGCAGGTAGAGGAAGAATCTACGGCTGCCGGTATCGTGGATATGCTGAAGAAAGCCGGTGAGGCCGGTATCTTCTACGTAGATGCCAAGTTGGGCGAGCGTAAGTAATCTTACTCCCGAGATTTCATTTAAAAAGCGGGGTGTGTCTGGTTATCCGGGCACACCCCGCTCAGTTTTATACGTGAATAGATAGGGTCTGCCTATCTTCTTATCAGTCTTGTGCTCTTCCGACAAATTGAAAATACATAGGAATAATTTTTGAGTTTATTGATAGATATGGTTACAAATCTTGCTCTTATGTCATAAAAGAGTATAACCCATATTAGTATGCTATTAAATCTGAATATACAATGATACAGAAAGTATTTTGGTTTGATTTGGCCGTATGTTCTTTATGGATGTTGGTTACATTGGCAAACTGTAGTTGGTGGTCATTTCCTGCTCATTTCCTTATGGTAGTCACTGTTGTGATGAGAATCGTTCTCTCATTCTTCCTTTACCGCAGGGAGAAACGAAGTTGGATTCCATTATTAGTCTTCTCGGCTTTATTCGCTTTGTTGGCTGTTGTGGGACAAGTTATGATTACAACCGGTGATTTCGCTGATTTGCCATTTGTCGTTTTGGGCATAAACCATGACCACTTGACCCACAACATAATCAAATGCCTGCTGTTGGCATGGTTGTTCTTGGAACCGTTGACTGTGTATATTGTCGGGCTTTGCAGGAAAAACATGAAACTATCCACTTTGACTTGGAAGGATGCTTTGGGCGCGATTTTGTGGAAGGACAAGGGAGCAAGGCTGTATTGCCTGCTGTTGCTGATTGCCATCTGTGCATTACATGCAGGACTTGCCATGGATAATAGGATGTGCCGTTTTACATGTATCGTCTTGTCACCTCTCAGCTTATATCTGATTGCCAGACACATGACCTTTTGCAGAGGTGCATCGGAGGAGTATCCTGTTGTTGGAAAACTATGGCTGATGGTGGTGGCCATGGTGCTTTTCGTAAATGCCCAATGTTATGCCGGAATGTGGCGTATAGGGATGCTCGCTACCAGTTTGTCTATGGTTGCTTACGTTTGTTGGCGGACTTTGTGCAAGCAAAGATTGACAGAAATACGCATGATGGCAATCCTGTACTTAGGAGTAATACTCCCGACTTTGTCTATTGGCTATAACCAATATGCATGTATAGAATATGGACGTCGAGGATTCTATACATTAGCGCCGTATCAGGGTATCATCTACATTGATGACGCCAATACGGGTGGATTAGGCTTGAGGGACAGGTATGGAATGCTTGTTGAGCCCATATATAATAACATTGTATATAGTACCGATTATCGTCCGTTCGGTGCATATGAGTTAAGGAAAAACGGAAACTATAGTTTGTATTCTGCCTATCGTAATGAGATAAGTAGGGTCAATGATATTGACCAAAACCTGCAGGACAGCATCTGTGCGTTTCTTAAAGACCATTTTAATAGACATGCCTACGACTTCAAAGACAGGTTGGAACTACGTGTTACAAGGAAATTTAATTCAGAGATAATCCTTGCCCATGTCAAGATGAGGGGGGACGGAATGTGCTCATATCACAATTACTCAGATTGCCCATATATATCTGAAGACTCTGTTACTATACGTTCAGGAGAGTTTGTTGTCGACTCTGTTGTGTTCAATGAGAAAACATTCCACGTACTTCATTACTCCTATGATGTGAAACAGGAAAGCACTGTATTATACAATATCGATGTAAAGACCGCCAAACAGAGTATGCCACAACAAGATGCATTGGTTGGTTTGACAAAGGAAATAGAAGCACTATTGAAACAGTAAGAATTGATAGATGTGACGATGAAAATCAGCCAAATAACCGAACGAAAATCAGCCAAATAGCCGAACGGAAATCAGCCAAACAACCGAATGAAAATCGGCCAAACCGCCGAATTGTATGCTGAATCTATGCAAATATTTTGTGTAATTCGTTGGCATTCAATGTATTTTTTGTATTTTTGCACCAATCAAAGAAACCTGATATGAAAAAGATATATAAACAGAGAATAGTAGATAAACTTTTGGTGCGCAAACTCGCAGGAAAAGGAGCCGTTTTACTGGAAGGTGCAAAATGGTGTGGGAAGACAACAACCGCAGAACAGATTGCAAAAAGTGTGCTGTATATGTCGGAAACAGGCAAAGTTGAGCAAAACAAACGACTGGCCAATATCAATCCAAAGCTATTACTGCAAGGCGATAAGCCACGCTTGATTGATGAATGGCAATTGGCACCTACATTATGGGATAGTATCCGGTTTGAGGCTGACCATGCAGACGGTTTGGGGCTCTACATCTTGACAGGTTCAAGCGTTCCTGCCGATATGAGCAATGTGATTCATACCGGCACAGGACGTTTCGGCTGGCTGAAAATGCGTCCCATGACATTATGGGAATCAGAAGAATCATCGGGAGATGTGTCCCTGAAATCGCTTTTTGAGGAAGCAGACATCGCAGGTATAGCCAAGGTTGATTTTGAGGAGGTGGCTTTTGTTGCTTGCCGTGGAGGCTGGCCTTTGGCTGTCGGAATGGACAAGGATGTTGCACTTGACCAAGCGTTTGATTATTTAGATGCAGTAGAGCAGCGGGATATACAAATGGCAGATGGTGTTATGCGCAATCCGTCACGTGTCCATCGTCTCTTGAGGTCGTATGCCAGACATCAAGGGGCACAAGCAAGCTATGCTACTATCGGTGCAGACTTAAAGGCAAATGAAGGAGACAGTATAGACAGCGATACAATAGCTTCATACATCAATGCCTTGAAACGCATTTTTGTGGTTGAAGACGTGGCTGCGTGGAATCCTAATCTGAGGTCAAAAACTGCTATCAGGACTTCTGACACAAGATATTTTACAGACCCCTCAATGGCGACAGCAGCCTTGGGAATGGGACCGTCTGACCTTATAGCCGACCTTGAAACATTTGGTCTCGTTTTTGAAACGCTCTGCATGAGAGACCTTCGTGTGTATGCAGAAGCATTACAAGGCACCGTTTACCACTATAGGGATAAGAATGGTCTGGAGTGCGATGCCGTGGTGCACTTGCGCAACGGAAGTTACGGTCTTATTGAGATAAAACTCGGTGGCGACAAGCTGATTGCCGATGGGGTGAACACATTGGCTGCCCTATCTGCAAAAATTGACACTACCAGAATGAAGAAACCGTCATTAGGTATAGGCGTTTAGACCGCACTGTTAATTGTTTGAATTTAAGCGTATTGG
>JBJEHI010000095.1:0-32818 GCA_051875915.1 Bacteroides sp. | reverse complement strand
TTACTTTTGTTTCCGATAATTTCCCTTGTTTTCCTTATATTGGGAATTAGGCTACTCAATGGAGCCATTCCTTCTGCGATTATTAATAGGTATATATCCTCGTTTGAGAATTGCGATTATAATCAAATATACGCCACATTAAATAGTGAGTTCTCTTTTGAAGTGAATTGCAGTACAAGCTACGAGTATATGACACAAATTCACACAAAGGCGCAGATTGTCTTTTCTCAATTCGATGAATCGTATGGTTGTATATGCAGTATGCGTAAGCAACCTGGAGATTATGGCACGATCATTAAGGAGCTAAAACTATTGATTGAGGTTCAAAACAGAGAGAAAGAGTTGCAGGCTATAAAAAATGCGATTGTCTCAAAATATGGCAATTATTATAACGAATTAGACACTAATTGGGACAACCTATATTCAGCCATGCAATTTGCTGATGAATTTAAGGACTTCATAACTACATACTCTTTGCCACAATCGTTTGTTGAGTCGATATGTACAGATAAAAAGAGAGTTGACTATTGCTATGAGAGATATGATGAATTGCAGGGACTTGTTCATCTACTTGAAACTCCATATGATTGGTTTAAATCTTTATTTGAGCAACCTAACACTTTCGATGATTACGTCTTCGGGGACTTAATGGATTGTCTCACTAATTGTCGAAACAAGAAATATCTTTTGGAAGAGTGGGTTGATTATTGTTCTAATAGAGAGAAATGTCAAAAGGCTGGTTTAGGAGCATATATTGCTCAGATTGACAGCACATTCATTAAGGATGAATATATAGTTGATGCTTACCTTAAGCGTTTCTACCATTTGTGGCTAGATGCTGTATTGCCAAACTTCCCTGCTGTACAAAATTTCAGAGGAAGAATACAAAATCAAACCATCAATGAGTTCTGTGAACTCGACAAGGGTCAGTTCAAAATCGCGCAAGCAAGAGTAAGGGAGCGTGCATTAAGTAGAATTCCCGACTTTAATTCAATAAATGGAGCAAGGGATGAGATTGCCATATTAAAACGAGAACTTAACAAGCAAAGGAGGCTGATGCCATTGCGTAAACTCTTTATGGCAATACCTAATCTTGTGACATCGCTGCGTCCTTGTTTTATGATGTCTCCTTTGTCGGTGAGTGTATTCCTTGAAGCACAGAGTTATGATTTTGACTTGGTAATTTTTGATGAGGCTTCTCAGGTGCATACAGAGGATGCAATTGGTGCAATTATGCGAGGTAAGCAGGTGATTATTGTCGGTGATACCAAACAGTTGCCACCAACAAATTTCTTCTCGACATCACTTAATGACGAGGATTTTGATGTTGATTCTGATGAAGCAATTGGGGATAGCGATGCGGGTGCTTATGAATCAATCTTGGATGAGGCTGTAGTCGTATTGCCAGAGCGTAGTTTGAGATGGCACTACCGAAGTCGTCACGAACACCTTATAGCATTCTCTAATATCAAGATATACAATAGCCAACTTATCACTTTCCCATCTTCAGCTGAAAGTGCTCCAGATTGTGGTGTTGAGTATGTTTATGTAAAAGAGGGCGTATATGACAGAGGTGGTAAGAAAAACAATATTGCCGAAGCAAGAAAGGTCACAGATTTGGTGTTTGAACATTTCAAAAAGCATCCAAATCGTTCTCTTGGTGTTGTTACATTTAGTGAGGCTCAACAAAATGCAGTTGATGCAGCCATCCGCCAGAAGAGATTACAGAATCCTCGCTTTGACAAGTTTTTTATTGAGGACAAAGACGAGCCATTCTTCATTAAGAACCTTGAGAATGTACAGGGAGATGAGCGAGATACAATCATCTTTAGTATTGGCTATGCAAAGGATTGCAAGGGCATAATGTATATGAATTTTGGTCCGTTGAGTCGTGAGGGCGGTTATCGTCGCCTCAATGTGGCTATCACACGAGCTAAGCACAATGTGAAGTTAGTCGGTTCTATTGTGCCTACTGACATTGATTTGGATAAGGTATCTTCAGAGGGCGTTAAAATGCTTCGCTCATATATAGAGTTTGCTCAGCAAGGTATTATCGCTTTAAAGAAAGAACTAACATTTAATTATGATTTGGACTTCGACTCTCCGTTTGAAGAAGCTGTATATGATTTCTTGCAATCGAAAGGCTACAATGTAGTTACACAGGTCGGTTGCTCAGGCTTTCGCATTGATATGGCGGTTAAACACCCAACACAAAGCAATAAGTTCGCTATCGGTATAGAGTGCGATGGTGCAGCATATCATAGTTCTCGCACTGCTCGTGAACGAGATCGCTTGCGCCAAACCCTGCTTGAAGATATGGGCTGGACTATTTATCGTATCTGGTCAACAGACTGGATAAAAGACCAAAAAACAGAAGAGGAGAAACTCATAAATGCAGTTGAAAAGGCTCTTGGTCGTGCAGTTATTGAATATAAAGATAATGATGTCTCCAATAGTAGTAACAGCAATGCTGATGCTGTAATCCCAATTATTGAAATCGAGGAGAAGATTGAAGCATCTGAAATTGGTGATAAGGGGTATGGTTTTGATTCGTATAAGCGTGCATATCCCCTAAACATTATTGATGAAAACGGAAACACAAGAGAGGGATATGATATAGCGTGGGACATCATATCATTAGAACAACCGATTCATTTTGAAGAGTTGTGTAGACGTATCGCTCCTGCATATGGTCGTCAGAAGGCCACCTCTGTAGTTCGTGATGAAGTAAAAAATATCTTCCGCTATCATCTAAAAGAAATGATAACAAAAGACAAAAATGAGTTTGTAAGGATAAATGATTTTGCAGATATAAAGGTGCGTGTCCCTAATCCTGATGATGATTATTTGCGACCTATCACCTATATCTGTGATGAAGAGTTGGCATTAGCTATGAAGACTATTGCCCAGCATAGTTTTGGCATTACACCAGACGATTTATTTATCGTTACAGCTCGTGAATTCGGTTTCAAGCGTACTGGGGAGAATATTATCTACTCACTTCGCAAGGTGTATCAACAGATGCTCAAAAATGGCGAAGTTACAGAGGTGGATGGTAAAGTTAATGTTGTACAATAATTCGTTAATTTACAATTTTTATAAATTATTTTGTAGTATACAAAACAAATTTCAGTTTTAGGTATTACCTTTGCAGTGAGTTATTATTAAAAAGATGCTGACTATGAAACCTTATGATGTTAATCTTGTCGCGGATTATGTAATACTTCGTCTTAATTCAGACGAAAAAGTTAATCTCATAAATTTGAAATTGCAGAAATTGTTATATTATCTGCAAGCATGGTCTTTGGGTATTAATCAGGAACCTTTTTTGAAGTGTTCTTTTGAAGCATGGGTGCATGGACCTGTTTCAAGAGAATTGTATAATAGATTCAAGTCATCTCATAGTTTGTATTCTTTTATTACGGTTTCTGATGTTGTTAATGAAAATCCAGAGACATCTATTGATCAAGATGATATAGAGTTCATCAACTATATACTTGATAATTATGCAGGTTATTCTGGTGCTGAATTAGAGTCTATGACCCACAAAGAAAAACCTTGGTTGGAAGCAAGAGAAGGCTGTACCCCAATGCAATCCTGCGACAAAACAATCTCAGAAGAAACTATGCAAGTTTATTATGGCGAAAGGTGGAAAGCGATTAACTGATAAACCTTCATTGGGACAGAAATCGTTAGCTGAGAAAAGGACTCAGAATAAAGGACTGATTATTCCTCAAGAAGATAAAGGTGTGCCGTTTATTACCTTCTCATTCAAATATTTTGGGCAACAAGATTTCTTCGGAATAGGAGAGCAAGATGCGACTTGGTTCGCTAATTTATTTGATAGGATTAAGGATCTTTCGGGCAAAACAAAGGCTATTATAGAAAACCCGACAGAGCGAGATGCTTATAGACTTCACCCGATTGATTGGGACGCAAGAAATTGCCCTATCACAATTGCAGAATTGTCATCAGTTCCACAAAATATTAAGGATAATGCTGAAAATGATTTCTTCTGGCAATTTCAATTATCAAAAGGCACAGGAAGAGTTGTTGGTTTTTTCAATGAGGATTCAACAATATTTTACATAGTCTTATTAGATCCTAAGCATAATATTCAACCGTCTAAGGATTATGGCTATTCTGTTGATGAAACTATAGAAGCAATAACAGAATACGAAAGGATTCAAATGTGTATTGCGGATGCCCTAAAAGAATTCGCTAAAACTTGTAATGACCAAAAGAGTTGTCCTTTATCAAGAATCAATATTGAATATTTGCGTTCGGGAGTTTTTTACGCATGTATAGATCCAGAGTTGAAAGAAAAGTATAAAGAATTGATTGAATCTGGTGATTTTCAAGAGAAATTTGAAGATTTTTTAATCAATCAACTTTAAAAGAGAGACGATTCTGTAGGTTTAGTTTACAACATTGGCTATATATCCATCATCAGATATTCTGCGGAATCAGGATTAGTCCGGAGAACCAGTTGAAGAACTACAAGCTGATATTGATAGCATATTGTTGGAGTTGTCCAAGAATTAAAAATACAGGAACTGCAGAAAGTGCATGCAGATGCATGGAAACCCTACATGAATATTCAAGTACCTTTCGAATCTGATTTCAGAGGAAAAAGCCATCATTTGATGACCGCTTAGTTGTACGCTTAAAATGATGCAGGGTATTTTTACATTTTACTAAATGACTATCCCTAAAATATGCTAGCGAAAAAAAAATCATAGAAACTTCTCTTTTCGTCAGCAATATATTTATACCTTTCCTCTATAGAAATATACTCTTTCTTTATTCTGTCGGTATAGAATCTTGCGGATTTTATTTATATTTGCGACATCGGGAACGAAAGAAAATAGAAATAACAGCCTGCCTGCAATAGAAACTTTTGAGGTGGTATTTTAGTATTACTATTTTCCCGAAATTTTCGATTTTGTATGCAATTTGTATGTTATGTAATTATATAGCAAATGCTAATTACATAAGAAGCATATTGATAGTGAAGTAGATATTTAAGATCGCTGAATCGAAAATTAACTGTTGGAAGATGAAATACTTGCTGGCCATAGACTCATTTAAAGGATGCCTCTCGTCTGCAGAGGTGGAGGAGACGATAGCCGAAGCACTGCGTAAGCAGGGAGCCGCCGTCACGGCAATACCCCTATCGGATGGAGGCGAAGGGATGCTGGAGGCCTTTACCCATGCACTGGACGGTACGCTGACGAAGGTTGCGGTACACGATCCGCTGATGCGCAGCCTCACTGCCCGCTATGGAGTGACGGCAGAGGGAATGGCCATCGTTGAGACCTCCCAAGCCTGCGGCCTTACGCTGATGACCGAAGCGGAACGCAACCCGATGATAGCGACCACCTACGGTGTGGGCGAGATGGTAGCCCACGCCATCCTGTCGGGCTGCCGGCAATTCATCATCGGACTAGGAGGCAGCGGAACGAGCGACTGCGGCATCGGCATGTTGCAGGCACTGACCGAACGGCTGGCTGACGGAAGGTCGTTCGATGCCATCAGACCGCTGTTAGAGAGTTGCCGCTTCACCTTGGCTTCGGATGTTCGCAACGTATTGTATGGCGAGCAGGGAGCAGCCCATACCTTCGGTCGGCAGAAGGGTGCCACCGACGATATGATACGGGCTTTGGACGAACGTGCCCGGCGGTTTGCCGAGTCATCTGCCCGGCAATGGGGCTTCGACAAATCCTATGAACCGGGAGCTGGGGCAGCAGGCGGACTGGGGTATGCCTTCATGCAATATCTGGGGGCAAAGGCTGTGTCGGGTGCCGACCTTCTCCTCAATCTGGTCCGATTTGACAAACAGATGGAGGGGACGGATGTCGTGATTACAGGGGAAGGAAGAGCGGATCGTCAGACCTTGATGGGGAAGCTGCCGGAACGTGTACTATGCAGGGCAAAAGCGCAGCACATACCTGTATGGCTGATGGCCGGACGCATAGCCGACAGGGAGGCTTTATTGGATGCAGGTTTTGAAAGAGTGGAGGCCATTACCCCCGAAGAGATGCCTACCAGCGAAGCCATCCTCCCCGCAACGGCCAGACAGAATCTGACGAGGTGGATAGAGAGGACAGCCACCTTCGGCCGTCAACCTCATTAGGCTCGCAGAGAACATAGGAGGCAGGCATGGCAAACGCTGTCTGCAGCGCGTACATCACCGCAGCGACAAATCGGGCCAGACCGAACGAACGCAGGACTGCCATCACTGCTGACGGAGACATCACCGGTGTACCCACACCTTCACTCCACAGGCCCTGCGCTTGCAAATCTCGGCACTCCATGACATCGTTGTGCCAGACGCGCAGTGCATAATAGCAATCCATGAGCTGCCGCAGCGTCCACTTCCCTTCCAAGGAGTGCGCATACAAAGAGACCAGCTGATATACAACATTCACAGAGGGGGTAGGTACGGCAAATCCCATCTGCGTCCGGTTCCGCATACACACCTCCGCTTGCGACTGGAACCACCGCTGCATCCTCCGGTTGCGCAAGGGTGAGTGAGTCTGTCCGACACGGAAAAGGACCTTCACCTCCGTTCCCTCCCAGGCTGGTGCTTCGATGGAATGACGGGATTGGCGTGGCTTGTCCGTATGGCCTGCCAACCGATGCTGCATGTGTACATATTCCATCACCGCTCTTTGGCCGCTATAATGTACATACTCCACCGCTGCTTCCCCCGTCTGAACAGCGATGTCCACCCCACCGTAGGATGGGACACACCACACCTCCATGCCTTCGGGTACTCGCCTCATCTGTAGTTCCTCGGGATAGTTCAGCAGATTGCCCTGTCCCGACAATATACACACAGAAAATCCGTCATGTCCGTATTGTCGGCTCAGCTCAGCGCACTGCCGGTTCAGCTTTCTGTTCTGCTCCTTCAGCTGAAAGGCCACACTCTTCCACTGCATCCGCAACGGCTCGGGACACTCCATGCCCAGCCCATGCAAACGCTCCACAGCCGCGAATCCGATACCTGCAATCGCCTGCCTCTGGCAACCGTCAAAAAGACTTTGCCAGTCGGCACCGTCCATGTATGCAGGGAGCGAGCTCCTGTTGCCCATGGCCACTTGAACAAACTCAAACAAAGGATGAAGATCCATAATGATTCGTATCTGGTGGATTGCAGATACAAAATTAGTACAAAAAAAGAAATGTCAGTTCTCCAGCCGTCCCATCTTGTAGGAACCTTTTCGGATAATCTTACCCTCCTTGTCCGTCTCTACAAAGGGACCATGCTTCTTGCCTTGCTTGAAGAAGCCTTCGAATCGGTTTCCGTTCTTATCTTCCTGCACGCCGGCTCCCTCCTGCAGACCGTTCACAAAGCCACCTTTGTACTTGGTGCCGTCAGTCTGTATCAGCGTACCTTGGCCATTGAACTTGTTGGCTTTCCATTCGCCTTCATAGGAGTCGCCTGCATTCCATTTATACGTACCGTGTCCCTCTTGCATACCGTCTTTCCACTCACCCTCGTAAACAGCACCGCTGGCCCACGTGAACGTACCCTTTCCGTCAGGCTCTCCATCCTTGAAACCACCCACGTACTTGTTGCCGTTGGCATGGATATAGATGCCTTCGCCTGTACGTTCGCCCTGTACATACGAGCCTTCGTAGCGGTCGCCCGTATGGAAGAAGTAGATGCCTTTGCCGTGCTGCATATCGTCCGCCCATCCGCCTACATACTTGTCACCGTTGGCATACTCAAAGGTGCCTGTTCCTTCGCGGGTATCGTTCTTCCAGTGGCCTTCGTACTTGCTTCCGTCATTCCACACAAGCGTACCTTCACCGTCTTTCTTGTCGTTCCGCCACGTACCTACGTAACGCGAACCGTTCTTCCAGGTATAGGTGCCCGTACCCTCACGTTTGTCGTTCACCCACTCTCCCTCGTACAGGTCACCGTTATAATAGTACATGGTACCCTTGCCATGCTGGTAATCCTGATACCACATGCCATCGTAGCGATTGTTGTTCATGAAGTAGAAGATGCCATGCCCGTGCTGCTGGTCTTGGAACCACTCACCCACATATTTCTCCCCATCTGTAAAGAGGTAGGTACCCTGTCCCTGCCGTTTGCCTTTCACATACTGGCCTTCGTAGCTATCTCCATTTTTGAATACGGTTTTCCCTTTGCCGTATGGCTTACGTCCCTTCATCTCGCCGGTATAGACCGAACCGTCCTTAAACGTATAGGTTCCTATCTTGATTTCGGATGAAAACGTATTCTTCACTTTCCCCAAGAGCCCCTCTTTCTTCTCCTCCTGAGCATACGACAGGCACTGGCAAGAGAGAGCCAAGAGCAGTGCAATACAAACTTGTGTATATTTCATTGACAATATGAGTTATCGTTTCTGACTAATTTAAAGACGAAAAGTGGATGCAGAATGTTACACCACAGCCGCCTTTGTACGCACAAAGATAAGACATATCTGTTAAAAATGCAGGAAAACAGATGCTTTTTATGGCATTTTTTCACCGGAAACGACCTCTTTTAAAGTCTCTTTGCACAAATAGTGCTGTGCCAGCCGCCTGATGTCGTCCGATGTGGTCTCTCTGATAGCCTGCAGCGTGTCTGCAAAATGGGTGTCGGTGAAGCGGGAAGTATGTACAAATATCCAAGCATCGGCAAGCGAAAAGGGTGACTCGTAATTCCGGCACAACTCGCCCAACAGGTAATTCCGGACCATGGCTAACTCTGTATCCGACACCGGTTCGTTCTGCAACCTTTCCATCTCCCGATAGACCTCGGCAATCAGCGGTTCGACATACTCGTTGGCCGTCTCACTATTGACAACCAGCACACTGTGGCCGGGATAAGGAACCAGTGAAGCACCGATGCCATAGGTATATCCCTTTTCCTCGCGAATATTGGACATCAGACGGCTGCCGAAATAGCCGCCCAGCAAGGTAACCAATACACGTAGCTTCAGGAAGTCGGGATGATGACGGTCCGGTGCCAGACAACCCATGCGTACGGCACTCTGCATGGCTCCCCGACGAGGAATAAAGAAACGCTTGCCGGCATCGGATTGCGGCTGATACGTCGCAGCAGGTTCGGTACATCCGACCTGTCCGAACGGTTCGGTACCGAATACCCGCTCTACCCGACGGCAAGCCTCATCGGTCACCCGGCCGGAAAGATAGATGACACATCCTTGTGAATGATAATGTGACTGGTAGAAGCTACGCAACAAAGAGGCCGTGATGCGACGATAATCCTCCTCCTCGACCAGACGGCCTGAAGGATGCTCCTTCCCGAACAGGCACTGCATCAGCCCCCGATGGGCCAGGAAATCGACCTTCGAACGATTCACCTTGAACTGCTGTACGTTGTTATCTATCACAACCTGCAGTCGTTCGTCGGGGAAGAGAGGTTCCTTGATGACAGACTCCAACACATCCAGTGTCTGAGGCAGGTACTTGTTGAGCGTATACAACGTGATGAATGAGTGCTCGGCTGCTGCCGAGAGTTCGAGCCACGCGCCATAATAGTCCAACTGCTCGGCCAGACGGGCAGCCGTATAGCGGCGCGTCCCCTCACGCAGCATCCGATTGGTAAAGAGAGCCTGCAACGGTGCTGTCTGCTGCCAACGTCCGCCCGGCATCAGCAGGTCGATGCGCATCACCTCACAATCGCCAGCATCTATCACATTCAGCGGAATGCCATTGGGCAGTATGGAGCGTTGCGGAGGCTGTATCTCTATCTGCCGCAGCTCGCGTATCTCGGGGGGAATGGTACGATCCATATACGCTGTCTCTCTATATCAATCCTGCTGCTGCGAACGCTCCAGAAAACGCTCGGCACGTTCCAAATCCTGAGGCGTATCTATACCGATGGTCTCAACCTGCGTAATGCCTACCTTGATGCGATAGCCATTCTCCAACCAGCGCAACTGTTCGAGCGACTCGGCCAGTTCAAGTGATGACTGGGGCAGCGAAGTAATCTCCTTCAACACCTCTGTCCGATAGGCATAGAGGCCGATGTGCTTATAATAGGTATGCCCTTTCAACCAGTCACACCGGTCGGCATTGCGTTGATAGGGAATGATGGAACGGCTGAAGTAAAGTGCATTCATACGGCTATCGACAACGACCTTCGGCGAATTGACATTCTGTAACGCCTCGAAACCGTCATCGACCGTAAAGGGCTTGATCAACGTAGCTATCTGCGTGCAGGGGTCATCGAAACAAGCCTTCACCGCTGCCAACTGAGAGGGTTGTATGAAGGGCTCGTCGCCCTGAATATTAACCACCACATCGAAGCCGCCTCCTATCTTGGTACATGCTTCAAAGCAACGGTCGGTTCCGCTTTTATGATGGACCGAAGTTATCACAACCTGTCCACCGAAGGCACGTACAGCCGCCTCGATGCGTTCGTCATCGGTAGCTACCCATGCGTCATCCAGCACACCTGCTACCTGCTCGTATACCCGTTGTATCACACTCTTTCCGCCCAGCATAGCCAATGGTTTGGCCGGGAAACGTGTCGATGCATAACGGGCGGGAATGATTCCTAAAAATTTCATCACTATATAATGGTTTATATGGTCAATTCCAATTCTTCTATTCCCCGACGCACATAGTCGCGCTGACAGTCATCGGGTTTATAGCACAAGAGGTCGCATGCCAACAGGTCGATGTCCAGCTTCACCACCTCATTCTGCTTGTCTGAAGGTTCTCTCCCCGCCTCCACCTCGATGGCTTTCAGGCATGCCTTCACTACTGCAGGCAACAGCATGGAGTGGAAGCAAGCTACCTGATTGCAGAAGTGAGCCGTGTTGTGACGGAAGAAGAGCGGAGGCGTATCGTACACCGCTGAATAGCGGATGTCGGGAAACTGCTCCGACAAGCGGCGATGTGCCAATGCCAGGTTCTCATGCGGGCGCTCGTTGCTACCCAAACTAATCAGATAAAGCATGACGGCACATTTCAGTTAAACAAATCATCGATGCCTTCCACCGGTTCGGATAAGGCGGGTGCCTCACCATCTTCATTCTCTGCACAAGGGTCGAAGTCGGGTGGCAACTGGAACGTTTCGTCAGAGGTATAGGGAAGATCGGGATTAGCCAGCACCTTCAGCATATACTTTGCCCAGATGGGCAATGCCATAGAGGCACCTTGTCCGTAGACCATGCGGTCGAAGTGGATGTCGCGGTCTTCGCCGCCTACCCAGCAGCCAGACACCAATGAAGGCGTAAAGCCCATGAACCAGCCGTCGGAATTGTTGTTGGTTGTCCCTGTCTTGCCACCCATATCGGCCTGAATGCCTAACCGGCGTACCCGTCCGCCTGTACCTTCATTAATCACGGCACGCAGCATCACCAGCATCTTGTTGGCGCTACCCACACTGATAACCTCGTTCATCTCCGGTGCAAACGTGGCCAAGATGTTCCCGTCGCTGTCCGTAATGTGTGTAACAAAAAGTGGGGAAACCCGAATACCCCGATTGGGGAAGGCGGTGTAGGCACTCACCATCTCGCCTACCGATATTTCGCAGGGACCTAAACAGAGGGATACCGACGGCACGATGTCGCGATTGCGTACACCGAAGCTATGTACCAGCCGCTTCAGTTCGTAAGGATTCAGCTTGCTCATCAGATAAGCCGTAATCCAGTTGTCCGAACGCGACAATCCCCACTTCAAGGTGACCATCTCGCCTAAATGCTCTTTGTTGGTATTGCTGGGTGTCCAGGGGATGCCGTTCTCATCAAGCAAAGTGTACGACACGTGCCGTGCCTGGTCGCAAGGTGAGAAGCCGTTCTCCATGGCCAGTGAATAGACATAAGGCTTCATGGTCGATCCCACCTGACGGCGACCTACCATGGCCATATCATACTTGAAGTAGTGATGGTTAGGACCGCCCACGTATGCCTTGACGTGTCCGTTGCGTGCATCCATCGACATGAATCCGGCCCGCAAGAAGAACTTGTAATAACGGATGGAGTCCATCGGAGTCATCACTGTATCTTTCTCTCCCTCCCAGCTGAAGACACTCATCTGTTCGGGTGTATCAAAGGCTTTCTTGATATCGCTTTCCGATGCGCCTCCTTGCTTCATCTGCCGATAGCGGTCGGACTGCTTGACGGCTCTCCACAAGATATCGTCCACCTCCTGTTGCGTCAGATTGCGTGTATAGGGCGCGGTCTTTGCTCCTTTCTTCTCTTTGAAGAAGTGTCCCTGCAGTTCTTTCAGATGCTCGGTGACGGCATCCTCGGCATACTGCTGCATCCGCGAATCAATGGTCGTATAGATTTTCAGTCCGTCTGTATAGAGGTTGTAATGCGAGCCGTCCTTCTTAACATTCTTCTCACACCAGCCATAGAGGGGATTGGTTTCCCAGTCGAGCGAGTCCTCGTAATACTTTTGCATCTGCCATCCCCGATAGTCGCTACGGTGAGGTTTCTTAGCTGTCAATACCCCACGCAGGTATTCCCGGAAGTAGGTGGCCTCTCCTTCGTTGTGGTCTACCCGATGGTACTTCAAAGTAAGCGGCAGAGCCTTCAGCGAGTCACACTCACGCTGACTGATGTAAGAGGCCTTGCACATCTGGTCAAGCACGACGTTGCGGCGTCCGCGTACCCTGTCGGCCCGGCGCACCGGGTTGTAGAGCGACGGATTCTTGCACATACCCACCAGCGTAGCCGCCTCTTCGGCTTTCAGATCACGCGGCAGGCATCCAAAGTAAGTAAATGCGGCTGTCTTGATGCCGACGGCATTGTTCAGGAAGTCGAACTTGTTGAGATACATCGTCAGTATCTCCTCTTTGGTATAATACCGCTCCAGCTTGACGGCAATCACCCACTCGATGGGTTTTTGGAAAAGGCGCTCCATGACGTTGCCGGCACTGGGCGAATAGAGTTGCTTGGAGAGCTGCTGCGTAATGGTGCTGCCACCTCCGGCATTCTTCTGCATCAGCAGGCCACGTTTCACCAACGCACGGAAGAGTGCCTTCACGTCAATGCCCGAATGGTCGGCAAAGCGCACGTCTTCGGTAGCAATCAAGGCACTGATGAGGTGGGGCGACAAGTCATCATAGCCCACATAGACACGGTTCTCCTTGCTGTACGAGTAGGTGCCCAGCACCTGACCGTCTTCCGAAATCACCTCGGTAGCAAACTTGTAGTTAGGGTTCTCCAGATCCTCTACCGGCGGCATATATCCAATCCAGCCCTTGGCAATGGCAGCAAACAATACCACACAGGCCAATATGGCCAGCACCAACAGAATCCATAATATCAGTACGACTTTCTTTATCATAATAGACCTTTGTTATCGACAGAAGTGTCTCCCCTTTATCACAGGGAGACACTTTCATTCTCAGTTTCAGTCGGCAAAGGTACAACACACATCGCTTGTTTTCAAATTTCAAGCCTGCTAATTTCTATTTTTAAGTACAAATAAATGCTTCTCTGAAAGATTACCATGCGCCGGCAATAATCAGAGATAACGCCCTATTTCTTGGGATGCCGTCCTTTCACTACCAACCGGCGAATCCAGAGATAGTAGCCGGTAAGAGGCAACGTAGCACCCAGCAAGGCTGACAGGAAGGTGAGCAGACGGGTGAGCAGACCGCCCCAGCTGCCTGTATGAACGGTGTACACGCCACTACGTACCTTGGTAGCACGGTCAGCCGATTCGGCATACGTCTTGCTCTCTGTAATCTCACCGCTACGGGGATTGAAGCTGTAGGTATCGGCAGCACGCAGGCTGTTGCGTCCCTTAGGTACGACCCCGGCCGAACCGGCAGAGAGGGTAATCTGGCGATAGCCGGGGTTGGACTGTGCCAACTGGTCGTACACGGCCTGCCAATGAGCATAGGGCGAACGCCGATGCCAACCTTCACGATGCCCCTCACGATGGCCTTCGCGATTTCCACTACGTTCACTACGTCCGCCACGTCCGCCACGGGCAGAGCGTTCAGCAGTCTGGCCATGAGCTCCCCTGCCACCTTCCGCCGTCTGCTCTACACCGAAGAGACGGTAGAACCCTGTACGGTACCATGAGAACGACCAGGTGAGACCGGTCAGAGCCAATGCCAACAGGAAGAGGGTTGCATAGATACCTCCCGCCACATGCAGGTCGTGCCAGAAACGCAACCATCCTTTGTTGAAGGAGATGGTCAGACTCTTCGCTAAGGGTTTGTGCCGATTGGTCAGCCACATCAGTATACCCGTCAGCAGAATGAGGGCCAATGCCAAGGTACTGCACCCTACCACCAGTTTGCCGAGCGACATACCTCCGTCCGCCGATTGTGACGCTCCCAGCAACCAACGGTGCAGATGGAACATGGTGTCGAAAAAAGGAAGACGCTCGCTTCGCCCTTTCACCTCGCCCGTATAGGGATCTACATAGATGGAGGCACGACGGGGCTGGGAGAGGCTCACCTGATAGGTAGCCTTTGCATCGGGGGTGATGGTGACACCGGTAATGGTGACACTGTCAGGCAGTGTAGCAGCCACTGTCTGCATCAGGCTGTCCAACGGAAGCGGAACCTCCTTCACCTGGGTCACCTGAAAGAGTTCGGGGCGACACCAGGCGGTCAACTCCTTCTCAAACACCAGCATGGAGCCTGAGAAGCAAATCAGTGTAATGAAGATACCAAAAGGTACCGAAAGCCAAAGATGGATATCATGCAGTATTTTTTTCATTGCGAAGATGGATGGTTAATTGTTTGCGGTTAGTCTGCCGACGGCTGTCACTGTATTTACCTGAACCTCCAGGCCGCGGGTAGCGGTGGCAGTAGCCGAATTGATTTTATAGATAGCAGGATAGCCTGTCGAGGTGACAACGGGCATATAGATGTGTCCGTCGGCTACGTAGGGCATCTTGCCGAAATCGCTGATGGTGTCGGCTGCGGGCAGTCCGGTGACGAAGGTCAACCGACCGGTATCTCCATTAAAGACAGCCAGTCGGTTGGCCACATAGCCGGTCTGCGAGAAGGGACGGTCGTACATACGCAACAGGAAGTAGTTGCCACCGGCATGCCAGCAACGCAGGAAGGAGCACCCGGAGGCTTGTGCTTCCAGGTCATAGTAATAATCAGGGTCAAACTCCGTGGTACCCGCCTTGATACGTACCACCCCGGCGGGCAGGGTCGTCTGTTGGCGAGGATCGGTCAAGGTCTTGGCATAGCTGGAGGAAAAGACGTAGACATCGCCGTTGTCAGCCGCCCATACGGTCTGATAATACTGCGAGCGATAACGTCCGCAGGGATAGCTGATTTTGTCGGTACGCAGCAGGGTCTTTCCACTGAGTTTCTCGTTATCGAAAATGGCTACCCAGCACTCATTCGGATATTGGGTGCCCGTGAGTTCACCCTTCTCGTAACTGCCGCTTCCCGTGCCGCCACTCTCGGTCTTTACCAGATCTTCGTTACCCGGCAGGATATACCGTCCGCCTTCGATAGCCGAGCCATACGGACTAAGCCCCATACCAACAAGGCCACTGTACAGCTTCCCGTTGGCCTCCTCGAAACCAGCCAGCATGACATATTCTCCATTGCCCAGAAAATTCTCGGACATGTAGGAGTTGGTATCCTGAGAGTCGCTTGACACAGCCGTCTCGGCCTTCACATCTAAGTAAGTGAGCAGGAACATACGCGGCAGGTTGCCATTGGCATCGGCATACGCCGACAGGCCATCGCCTGTAGAGGCAGACAGCAGGTATTGTCCATATTGGCCGAACGAAGTGAAACGACTTACCTTGTATTCGGCAGAACGGGCCGCCATCTCGCCCTCTTTATCCAACACATAGGAACGGGTGGTACCGGCATTGCCCTGATTATAGGTCAGTGCATAGAGATAGCTGTCCTGATAGAAGACCCACTCCGTGGCACCGTCGTTGACCAGTCCGTGGCCGACAGGCGACACGCTGCCTTCGTCCAACGAGGAGGCCGTGAGCAGCACGTTGGCTGTTTTGTCACCATCCTGCACCGAGGTAGCCAGCACGAAGGCTGCAGGAGCTGTGGTCTCCTCAGTGTCGCCGCCCGGCTGGTCGGGCAGTCCGGAGGTGTTGTCAGTATCGTCCGAGCAGCCCGTCAGGGCTACCATAGCGGCCATCGGAATGGCTCCAAAAAAGTATTTCCAATTCTTCATATTGTTTTGATTTTTAAAGTTTTCAGTTACCGAAATGTACCCTCACTTTGCCATAGAAGGCACGTCCTGCCTTCTGCAACGAAAAGTTGTCATATAGCTTCTCGTCTGTAAAGTTGCGGCACTCCAACGCGAAGTTGTAACGTCCCCGACCCAGACTATAGGTCAGCATGAGATTGTGCGAGAACTGGTCGGGTACCACGTAATCCCCTTTGTTGGCTCCCAACTTGGCAGAATAGTAGGTGAAGCTGTGCAGGTACTGATTGTCATACGTTACAGTGAGCACATTCCCCTTCCGCAGACAGTCATGCCAATAGAAGTTGATGTCGGAGTCGGCAAAGAGATACGGCAGGTTGGAGATTCGTTCTTTGTAGTTGATATTTTCGGCTGTGCTGCCCATAGCATGACGCATATTGTCACACACATTCATTTTTGTAAAGTTTCCACCGATGCTCAGCCAACGGGCAAAGCCGTAACGGGCAGAGAGATTATACCCCTTCGTAAGCACATTGCCATAGTTGATGTAAGTGGCTGCGTACTTGCCGCCACTCATGGAGGCGATGTTGCGTTGGATGTAATCCTTCGTATTGCGATAGACCAGTCCTCCTTCTATATAGACCGAATGCCGTCCAAAGCGCTGTGCATAACTCAGATTGAGGTTGATGTTGTCGCTCCGCTCGGGGCGGATATTCATGTCGCCCATCTCCAGATCCTCGTCGCCAAACATCTCCTCGATAGTGGGCAGGCGGCATGCTTTCTCGTACGAGAGCTTTGCCTGCACACCCGGCAGCAGGAACCAGGTACCGGCGGCTCCATATCCCCAGAAGTCGATGTTTCGTGTAGAGCGCACAAACGCTTCCTGCGCCTCAGTGGTGGCCACCGGGCCTGCTACATACTGGTTGTAATACTTGCCGAAGAGGGAGAGGTTCCACTTGTCGGTCGGCATCAACCGATAGGAGAGGCCGGTGATGTTCTTGCGGGTACGTTTGTCTATAGGGTCGGTCACCGGCTGGCCGGTGAGCAGCGACGTGTTGCTGCGCCGGAAATCGGTCAGCACATGATTCAGCGTAAAGAGATGCGCCCGTCCGATACGGTAGTTCAGGGTAGCTGTCCCGTTCCAGTTGTGATTGGTAGCACGCAGATGCTGATAGGTCTGCTCGCCCGGTGAGTTGAGCAATGCCCGTTCGCCACGCCAGTTGTATTTATAGGAAGCAGTATCGACATTGGTCGTGACATCCTTGTTGTAACCGGCCGTCAGTGTCGCCTCCAGTCCACGGACGAAGAGGTTTCGCTTGCTGTATTCTAACGAAGGCATCAGCGAGTGTCCGCGGCGATGCTTCTCGCCGTACACAATCTCCTGCCTCACACCGGTCTGTACCTCTTTATACAGATGAGACCAGGTGACACCCAGCAGCAGACGGTCAGCCCAAGAACGGCCTGTAAATCCCAGTTTGCCGACAACAGCCTCATTGTGATACGTATCGTTGAAACGACGTACCCGTTCCTTCACGTCACGATCTATGCGGCCGGTCTCGAAGTCCTCTACCGGCGAGTCTACCCGGTAGTCGTTGTCCGAATAGTTCTGGAACGCATTGACCTCGTACGTGAAACCGTTCTTTAAGGTCTGTCCGAAGTGGATATACGACTTGTGCGTATTGAAAGAGCCGTAGCTGTAGGAGGCATCGGCAAACCATCCCTTGCGACGACGGTCGGTGACGATGTTCACCACACCGCCGATGGCATCGGTGCCGAAGCCCACGGGTACCACCCCTTTATATACCTCTATACGGTTGGCAAAACTGACCGGAATGTTGTTCAGTCCGAACGACGGACCGACTCCCTCTTGCGGAACACCGTCAATGAAAATCTTGACATGCTTGCCGCTGAATCCGTCGAGCATCAGCGTCATGTCCGACCCCACTCCACCCGACTCCCGAAGTTTCAGTCCGGGCGCCTTGGCCAATGCATCACTTAGGTTCTTGGTGGTGTTCTGCATCTCCCGTGTGTCCACCGCTACGGTGTTGAAAGGCGACTGTTTCACCCTGCCCACCCCGGTAGCCATCACCACCACTTCATCCAGTTGCACCTGCTGGTCCGTCAAGGTAATGTTCAGTTTCTGCCGTTCACCGGTCAGGGTAATGGGGCGTTCTACCGTATCGTAGCCGATGGCAGACACCACCAAGGTATAGTGTCCGGCAGGCGCATGCAGATGATACATACCCTGTTCGTTGGTAGAACATCCATAACTTGTACCCTTCAGATAGACAGTTGCATATTCAACGTTTTCCTTTTCCTTTGAAATGATACGGCCCGACAAGGCCGGTACCTGTTGTGCCATCATCCATCCTGCCGTCAGGAGCAGGCACCATGTCCATACGATTCTTCTCTTCATCTATTCTCTTTTGGTAGTTAGTTGAAAAAAACAGGTCACTTCACGTGACGTAACGTTTTCTGCTGCAAAATTAGCGGCTCTTCCCCGGTGCGGCAATACCTATTTCTTGCGGTTTTCAGCCCCTCCTTCCGGCTTCCGCCGGAGTGTCCATCTAACCAAAAGTAGGTATAACTACGGAAGCGGTTTCAACGCAGCCATCAGGAGGGCGGCATACTTCTTGCCGACCGGCAGAGTGCGGTTGGTCTGTGCCAGCGTCACCTCGGTACGGGTGAACGTCGCCACCCTGCTGCAAGGTACTACATACGAGCGGTGGATGCGTACGAACTCATCGGGAGGGAGCAGTTCCTCTACGCTATGCAGTGTCATCTTGGAGAGTACCGATGTACCGTCGGTAAGGTGTACCTTCACATAGTTGTCTATCGACTCGATGTAAAATATCGTGTCTACAGCCACTGTCACATTCTTATAGTCAGACTTCAGCACCAGCAGGCGCGAGGCCGATGTCGATGCACGCAGGAGGTCGTGCATCCGTATCCACTGTTCCGCCTTCTGCATGGCACGGTTGAACCGCTCGTAAAAGTAGGGTTTGTGCAGGAAATCCACGGCATTTACCTCGAACCCCTCCAACGCATAATGCGCGTAGGCCGTGGTGAATATCAGACAACAGGAGGGCGGAAGCTGCCGGGCCAGTTCGATGCCCGAGGTACCGTTCATCTCAATGTCCAGCAGCACCACGTCGGGATGCCACTCACAGACCCGCTGCATCCCCAGCCGGGGAGAGCTGTAGGTCTCCAGCGTGATGTCACCCCTCCGGCTGCAATACTGCCTCACGATGCTCAGGGCAATCGGTTCGTCATCTATGGCTATACACTTTATCATACATCCCCACCGTTTGAACGGAGTTCTAATTGAATTCGAAAGGTATGCTCAGGCGTACGTCCGTATGCCAGCCGGTAACGGCCGGGATAGAGCAACTGCAGGCGTTTGCGGCAGTTCTCGATGCCCGTACGCCGCGACTCCTGCCGGCTGTTCCGTTCGAATACCGAATTCTCCTCCGTAAAACAGAGGGTATCGTCGCGCTGCTCCAGACGGATGTGTATGAAGCAGGATTCATTGGAAGAGATACCATATTTAAAGGCATTCTCCAGAAAGGTAATCAGCATCATGGGCGGCACAGGCATGGCTTCGTCTTCCATCTCGCAAGTGAAGCTGACATCGGCATACTCATTCAGCCGCAACTGTTGCAAGGCCACATACTCCTCCATGTATTCCACCTCTTCCGACAGGGGAATGAAGTCGAGGCTGGCATTGTTGTACATATACTTCACCAGGTTGATGAAACGTTCCAACGTCACCTCGGTCTTGTCCGAATGGGTAATGAGCAGCCCGTATAGCGTATTGAGCGTGTTGAACAGGAAGTGCGGATTAATCTGTGCCTTGTACAGTGCCAGCTCGGCCTTGTTGCGCTCGTACTCTACCTCTTCACGTGCCAAGCGCTGGCGGTAGGCCTCATCCAGCATTCCCACGGCAAAGCAGAAAATCACCACGATGATATAGTGCAACCATACAGCCTGCTGATTGAGCCGCACTCCCCACGACGGGTGCGGCATCACCTGCTGATGACGCGCATGGTAGAAGGGCGAGGCAATGTCATAGGAAGAGAAGAGGAAGGTAACCGCTAACGAGACGGTAACCACCACCACTGCACCCATCCGCTTCTTGCGGTCGGCAAAGAGCCGGGGTATGACAACATACTTATAGAGAAAGTAGGTGACATAGAGCCAGCCTATGAACGAGCTGAAGAAGACCGGATAGGTGCCCCACCATCGCTCTACCGGAAAGATGAAAATCATCAGAGGCAGAAAGACGAAACAGAAAGCCAGGTCAATATAGAGGGGGACGTTGCGCATAGGGTCGGTCACATAGGATTAGTTACGCACTTGCTCAAACAACCAGTCCTGCACACTTTGAATCCTCCGGCACATAGATATTAAGATGTTCCGAAAGTGTTGTGGAGTTGTTTTGGGCTTGCAGCAAGCCGAAGGTTCCTGCCAGAACCATTGTACAGAGTGTTTTCTTACTGATTGTCATAATGTTTCACTTTTATGAGTTCTCACGAATTTGTTGTATGTTTCCGGTTGCAAATTTACTCCCTTTTCTGCGTATAAGCTGGCAGGCTGCACCGGTGTTTACCACCAAAAACTCTTCATTTATCCCCATTTTCGGAACAAACTGTCACAACAGGGCATGCAATGCTGTACTTTTATCCCCCGAAAACCAGGTTTCGCCCGTCACAGACCGGCCGGCCACAAGGGTAAGCCATCTGTGAACTGCGAAACGTAAAACAGATAATCGAATATGAAAAAGATGGTACTTTTAGTAGCCGTAGCCCTGATGGGATGCGGCTTGGCCAATGCCCAGCAACGTGGGGGTGGCCGTCCGCAAATGAGTGTGGAAGATCAAGTGAATAACCTGAAAAAGGAACTGAATCTGACAGACGATCAGACCAAGAAGGTAACGGTTCTCTACACAGACTTCGAAAAGAAGATGAAAGAAGCCGGCCAAGGCTCACGGGAGCAGATGCGCACCCAACGTGAGAAGCTGAACCAACAGGTAGAGGCACTGCTGACTGACGAACAGAAGAAGGTGTTCCAGGAGAAGCAGGCACAACGCCGGGGTCCGGGCAAAGGCCAAGGGAGAAAACAATAAGAGCCTGTTTGAATTTCTTTTTTCATCTTTAGCAAGAGGGCGGAAGGTGAAGACCCATTCACCCAAGCCCTATACAATCAGAGAGGTGCCCAAGAGACCGGATTTGAAATACGGAATCTTTGCGCCTCTCTGTCAGTATATATCGAGCCTCCTGACACTATTCCTTCCAAGCTGCGTCCCAGAAAGAGGTATCATACGGATTGACATCATCGGCAAAAATCTCGGTCGGATTGTGATTGGCACCCGGTACAACGGTGAAGGTATGCGGAATCTGCAACGCGGTAAGCAGCGCGTCGAAGCGTTCGGTCATCCGATGTCCGTTCTCTTCGTACAGACGGTCCTTGTCGCCCACAAACAGACGGATTTTCATACCGCCAGCCACAATGTGACGTGCATGCTGACAGGCAAACACACGCGGATGCCAGGCATCAAAATAGATGCGTGCATACGGATTGTTGACATCACCAAACGTACACTCCAGTGCCCGGGTCAGCGGCTCTTCATCCCAGTCCACCACTGCACCGGCCACACTGCTGCAGGCACCGAAGAGTTCGGGATGCTTGAAGGCAAGTAGCAAGGTGCCACGCCCTCCCATAGAGAAACCTTCGATACCCCGTCCGCCACGGGCAGCAACCGTGCGGTAGTGTGAGTCGATATAGGGTATCATATCCTTAATCAGCACGTCTTCAATGGGCCCCAACGTGACCTTCGGGTCACTGACATTCGCATTGATATACCATCCGATAGGCAGCGCTTGCGGACAGACTACGATGACCGGCTTCATCCTGCCGGCCCGAATGGCTGCATCTATCTTGCGGGTGAGCCAACGGCCTTCACGGAATCCACCCAATCCGTCTTTCCAGTGCAGTTCCTTTTAGAGCACCCCTTTGGAGGAGGGCAGTTCGTAGTGATAGATGTCACGCTTCACGGCCATCTTCAGCGCACGGGCCAGTGCCTTGAAGATGCCCTCTATCTTGTGATGCTCGTTCGTCCCCTCGGCACGGATATTCAGATTCATGCGGGCAGCATCGCTCAGCGACTTGAAGAAGTGCATGAACAGCTCGGTAGGCACATCCCCTACCCGTTCGCGGTGGAAGTCGGCCTGCCACACCAACCAGGGACGTCCGCCAAAGTCGAGGCAAACCTGGCACAGGCAGTCGTCCATGGGCAGTGCATACCCATACCGCTCCACGCCCCGCTTGCTGCCCAAGGCCTGATAGAGGCAGTCGCCCAGTGCCAGGGCCGTGTCTTCTACGGTGTGGTGCTCGTCTACGTGCAGGTCGCCCTTCACCCGGATGGTCAGGTCCAGCCCGCCATGCTTGCCTATCTGCTCCAGCATGTGGTCGAAGAATCCCAAGCCCGTCTGGATGTCGCACCGACCGTGCCCGTCCAGGTTCAGCCGGATGTACACGTCGGTCTCCTTGGTGGTACGACGCACCTCCGCCGTACGTTCACCGGCAAAGAGGAACTCTGCCACACGGTCCCAGTCGGAAGTGGCCAGTGCACAGACCGCACGCAGTTCGTCCGCCGTGGCACTGCCCTCTCCTCCTTCTGCCTGCAGACACGATGTGTCGTCCTGCAGCAGGATGGCCCGGCAGCCTAAGTTGCGTGCCAGCTCCACGTCGGTACGCCGGTCGCCGATGACGTAGCTCCCGGCCAGGTCATAGTCCGGATTGTTCAGATAGCGGGTCAGCATCCCCGTGCGCGGTTTGCGTGTGGGAGCGTTGTCGGCAGGCATACTGCGGTCTATGCAAATGTCGTCAAAGGTGATGCCTTCGCCGGCCAGCGTCTTCAGCATCAGGTTGTGGGCCGGCCAGAAGGTCTCTTCCGGAAAGGAGGCGGTGCCCAGACCATCCTGGTTGGTGACCATCACAAATTCAAAGTCTAGCTTGCTGCGGATGAAGCCTAAGTTGCGCATCACCTTCGGATAGAACTCCAGTTTCTCCAGCGAGTCCAGCTGGTAGTCCGTGGGAGGCTCGATGACGAGCGTACCGTCACGGTCGATAAACAGTATCTTTTTCATTTCCTTTTTTCATTTCGTTACATATACTTGCGTAGGGGCAGACCTGTGTGTCTGCTCCGAATGCGTCAGGCATCGTAGGGCCGGAGGGCCTCCAGCAGCTGCTCGTTCTCCGGCCGGGTGCCCACCGTGATGCGGAGGCAGTTGCCGCAGAGCGTCACATTGTGACGGTTGCGCACGATGATGCCCTTGTCCACTAAGTAGCGATAGATGCGCATGGCATCGGTGACACGTACCAGGAAGAAGTTGGCATCCGAGGGGAAGAGCTTTACCGTACAAGGCAGCTTGACCAGTTCCGCTCCCAGTCGGCTCCGCTCCTCCTTCAACGTCCCCACCCACTGCGCGATTTCGTAATGACGGTGCAGCATCTCAATGGCCTGCCGCTGGGTCAGCTCGTTCACGTTGTAGGGGTACTTTATCTTGTTCAGAATGGCGATGATGTCAGGCGAGGCAAAGGCCATGCCTAAACGGATGGCCGCACATCCCCACGCTTTTGAGAAGGTCTGCAGCACCACCAGATTGGGGTATCGGGGCAGTTCGGACAGGAAGGAGGGAGCCTCGGAGAAGTCGTTGTAGGCTTCGTCCAGCACCACCAACCCCTCAAACCGCTCTATCAGCCGTTCTATCTCGGGGCGGGGCAGGTCGTTGCCCGTCGGGTTGTTGGGCGAACAGAGGAAGATGAGCTTGGTGTGCTCATCGGCTGCAGCCAGCAGCTTGTCGGCCCTGAAGGAGAAGTCCTCCTCCAACGGCACCTTCCGATAGGCCACGTCGTTCACCTCGGCACAGACCTGATACATGCCGTAGGTAGGGTCGATGGCCACTACATTGTCCACAGCGGGACAGCAGAAGGCACGCATCAGCAGGTCGATGGCCTCGTCGCTTCCGTTGCCCAGGAAGATGGACTCCACAGGCAGCTGCTTGATGGGTGCCAGTATCCGTTTCACCTCCCGCTGCAGCGGGTCGGGATAGCGGTTGTGCGGCGCGTTATAGGGATTCTCGTTAGCATCCAGAAAGACGGTGGCATCGGCTCCGTTGTACTCGTCGCGTGCCGATGCGTAGGGTTTCAGCCGCCACACGTTGGGGCGGGTCAGTTGTTCAAGTGGTCGCATAGTTCGTGTTGTTTATGAGTTACTGTTGATAGCTGCCAACCGCACGGTCACTGCCCGACGGTGTGCATCTAACTGTTCGTTGGCCGCCATTACCTCGATGGCCGGACCGATGGCACGCAGGCCGTCGGGACGGATTTCCTGAAAGGTAATCTTGCGGATGAAGCTGTCTAAGCTGACACCGCTATAGGCACGCGCATACCCGTTGGTAGGCAGGGTGTGGTTGGTACCCGAGGCATAGTCACCTGCACTCTCCGGCGTGAGTGGTCCCAGAAATACCGAACCGGCATTCACCACGCGGTCGGCCACCTGCGCATAGTCGGCTGTCTCTATGATGAGGTGCTCCGGTGCATAGGCATTGGTCATCTGCAGGGCCGTCTCCACGTCGGGCACCGCTATCAGCTTGCTCTGTTCCAATGCCTTTCGGGCAATCTCCTTGCGGGGCAACAGTTCCAGCTGACGCTCCACCTCCTCTTTCACCGCCTGCATCAGACGGAGCGAAGTGGTTATCAGCACGGCCTGGCTGTCCGTCCCGTGTTCGGCCTGACTCAACAGGTCGGCTGCCACAAACACAGGATTGGCCGTGTCATCGGCCAGCACCTCCACTTCCGAGGGGCCTGCCGGCATGTCGATGGCCACATCGCGCAGGCTCACCAGCTGCTTGGCAGCCGTGACATACTGATTGCCCGGGCCGAAAATCTTATACACCTTGGGAATGCTCTCCGTCCCGTATGCCATGGCTGCGATGGCCTGTACCCCTCCGGCCTTGAAGATACGGCTCACACCGGCCTCCTTGGCGGCAAACAGCACGGCGGGGTGCACACGTCCGTCGCGTCCCGGCGGCGTACAAAGCACCACCTCGCCGCAGCCGGCTATGCGAGCGGGCACCGCCAGCATCAGTACGGTGGAGAAGAGGGGAGCCGTACCACCGGGTATGTAGAGCCCCACCCTTTCGATGGGGACAGCCCGCTGCCAGCAAGTCACTCCGGGTTGTGTCTCGACCTTCCGGCTCTGGAAACGCTGTGCCTGGTGAAATGTCTCAATGTTCTGCCGGGCCAGTCGGATGGCCTGTTTCAGCGTATCGTCCAGGCTGGCTTCGGCCTGCTGCACCTCCTCTTCGGTCACGGCCAATGTAGTAAGGCATACCTTGTCAAACTGCGCTTCGCAAGCCAGCACGGCACGGTCGCCCTCGGCACGTACCCGGTCGATGATGCCTCGCACGGTGTCAAACAGATTCTCGGTGTTCAGTGTGGGACGCTTCAGCAGTTCGGCCCATTGTCCCGGTTCAGGATTGATTGATAGTATCATCGCTGGTTCCTCCTTCCTTTTTCGTTATAATATCATCTTCTCGATGGGCAGCACCAGGATGCCTTCCGCTCCCAATGCCTTCAGCTTGCCTATAATTTCCCAGAAGCACTGCTCGTCCAGCACCGTGTGGACAGAGCACCAGCCCCGTTGTGCCAGCGGCATCACGGTGGGGCTCTTCATACCGGGCAGGATGGCCACTATCTGGTCCACCTTTCCCTGCGGCACGTTCATCAGCACGTACTTCTTGTCTTCGGCCGTCTTCACCGCATTCATGCGGAACAACAGTTCGCGCAGCACCTCACGTTTCTCGTCGCTCAGTTGCTTGTTACCTATCAACAGGGCCTCCGACTTCATCACCACCTCTACCTCCTTCAGGCGGTTGCTCACCAGCGTAGAGCCCGAGCTTACGATGTCGAAGATGGCATCGGCCAGCCCGATGCCGGGAGCCACTTCCACCGACCCGGTGATGACGTGTATCTCGGCCGTCACACCCTTTGACTTCAGGAAGTTGGAGAGGATATGCGGATAGGATGTGGCTATCCGTCGTCCCTCAAACCACTGCACGCCGGGATAGTCCACATCCTTGGGCATGGCCAGTGACAGGCGGCATTTACTGAATCCGAGCCGTTTCACAATCTCGGCATCTTCGTTGCGCTCCACATACTCATTCTCTCCCACAATGCCGATATCGGCCACACCGGTAGCCACCGACTGCGGGATGTCATCGTCGCGCAAGAAGAGGACCTCTAACGGGAAGTTGGATGATTGTACCAACAATGTGCGCTTCATGGCACTGAGTTTGATGTCCGACTCTTCCAGGAAGGACATCGTTTCGTCATACAGACGACCTTTGGCTTGTACTGCAATTCTTAACATCATGCTATCTGTTATTTTGTTATCGTTATCAAAACAAAAAAGGCTTGCCTTTGACATCGGCAAGCCTCATGCTTTATCTTTCCATCGTGCATACACCATCACGCCCACCGAGTCTGTTCGTCAGGATAATGATGATGATGATGTGCTACGATATACTTCATATTCCTTTTTTCGTTAATTGTGCGGCAAAAGTATGCGTTTTTGCAGATATATCCAAACAATTATCACAAAATGTGCAGAAAAACTTTCAATTTCGCTGATTCGGGCCGTCAGATGTTCCGAAACAGCACCTGTGCCCATCCCCTGTTTCAAAGCAGTGGCAACAGTTCGTCAGGCTCTACGTCGCAATGCTGGAAGCACAGCTCAGCCTCTGCCTTCTCCTTCGGATAGGTGAAGTAGGTACAAGTGGACTCGGTACACAGTTCCCCCCTGCTGTTGTACAGACGGGCCTCTATCAAGGCAATGTTCCGCTTCTGCTCCTTCAGCGAAGCCCGCAGCACCACGTGCGACTCGTTGGTAGAGATGGACTTGCGGAATCGGGTCTCCATCTTCGAGGTGACTCCGGCCGTCTGCAACTTGCGGAACACCACCCACCCGCAAATCTCGTCGAGCAGTACCGACTGGATGCCTCCGTGCAGTGTATTGAGCCACCCTTGAAACTCAGGACGGGGTTTCCAGATGCTTACCACTTCGTCGCCGTCCTCATAAAACTCCATTCTCACTCCTGCCTCATTGTCCGGCGAGCACCCGAAGCAGTTGTATCCTTGCATACCCTTCCAGGGATTGATTATCTTCTTCATACGCTATCTGTTCATTGAGTATTCGCCCTCGTTGGGGGCGTTGTTTCGTTAGTATGCCACAAAAATACAAAAAAGTTCGTTGTTTCTCGGAATAAAACCATAGTTTTGCAGCAGAATGTACAACAACAAACGATTCAATCTATGATGAAAAACAGACTTATGGCTCTTTGCCTGACCGCAGGCAGCTTGCTGGCCATGCAGGCGCAAGAGATTCCCTTGGTAAGCAACATTTATGGCAGAGCGAACACCACGACGCTGAACGGACAGTGGCACTACATTGTGGATGTGCAAGAGCGTGGCTACTACGACTACCGGATGAACGAAGACCGCTACGGATTCTTCCGCGACGCACACCAGCGTTCCAAACTCGACCTGGTGGAGTACAACTTCGACACCAGTCCGCAGATGGCCATTCCCGGCGACTGGAACACGCAGGACAACCAACTTTTCTTCTACGAAGGCACCGTCTGGTTCCGTCGCACCTTCGACTATCAGCCCAAGGCGGGCAAGCGTACCGTACTCTACTTCGGAGCCGTGAACTACGAAGCCATCGTCTACGTCAATGGCACCAAGATGGGCCGGCACGTGGGCGGCTTCACTCCCTTCAACTTCGACATCACCTCGGCCTTGAAGCCGGGACAGAACAACGTCATTGTGAAGGTGGACAACAAGCGTGACCGCAGCCAGATTCCCACCAACATCTACGACTGGTGGAACTACGGAGGCATCACACGCGACGTGCTGCTGACCGAGGTCGGCGAAACGTATGTCGAAGACTACAGCCTCCAGCTGGACAAGAAGGATTGGAAGCACCTGACCGGCTGGGTGAAGCTGAACAGCCGGCAGGCGGGAGAGAAGGTGACGGTCAGCATCCCCGAACTGAAGGTCAACCAGACCGTAGTGACCGATGCCGAAGGGCGTGCCTCACTCTCCATCAAGGCCAAGCCCGAACTTTGGAGTCCCGATTGCCCCAAGCTCTACGACGTGACCATCGCCTTGGGCGAGGAGCAGCTGACCGACCAGATAGGTTTCCGCTGCATCGAGACGAAGGAGAAACAGATACTGCTCAATGGCAAGCCCATCTTCCTCCGTGGCGTAGCCCTCCACGAGGAGGCTCCCTTCACACAAGGACGCACGCGCAATGTAGAGCAGAGCCGCACGTTGCTGGGTTGGGCCAAAGAGATGAACTGCAACTTCCTACGCCTGGCCCACTATCCCCACAGCGAACTCGAAGTACGCGAGGCCGAGAAGATGGGCATCATGGTGTGGGATGAGATTCCCGTCTACTGGACCATTGATTGGACCAACGAAGAGACCTACGCCAACGCCCAGCGCCAGCTGCACGACATCATCTGCCGCGACAAAAACCGGGCCGCCGTCATCATCTGGAGCATCGCCAACGAGACACCCCACAGCGCACCGCGCGACCATTTCCTGAGCAGCCTCGCCCGGTATGCCCGCACGCAGGATGAGAGCCGCCTTATTTCCATGGCCATGGAGGTAACCTCTGCCAGCAACTTCCACAACAAGCTCAACGACAACATGAACGAGTATGTCGACGTAGTCAGCTTCAACCAGTACATCGGCTGGTACCGCGACGTGAACACGGCATCCAAGATGACGTGGGAGGTACCTTATAACAAGCCCGTCATCATCAGCGAGTTTGGAGGAGGGGCACTGGCCGGCTGGCACGCCGACAAGGAGACCCGTTTCAGCGAAGAGTTCCAGGAGAACCTGTATATCGAGAACCTGAAGATGCTGGAGAAGATTGACGGTCTGTCCGGTCTCTCTCCCTGGATTCTGATGGACTTCCGTTCGCCGGCCCGCTACCTGCCCTATGTACAGGACTACTTCAATCGCAAGGGTCTCATCTCCCCCGAAGGCCAGAAGAAACTCGGCTTCTACATCATGCAGCAGTACTACAAGAAGTTGATGGCTGATTATTGATTGTTGATTGCTGATGATTGATTGTTGATTACTGATGATTGATTACTGATTGCTGATTCATCTTCATCCATCACCCGCGCGAGTGGGAAAATCAATTATCAGTAATCAATCATCAACAATTATTCCGATGCAAAAATCACTGCTTTTATGCCCCTATCATACCCAATAAAGGCGGGCATCAGGGATTTTTTTATAAAAAACACACGCTACATATCAGCCATCGAGAGAACCATTTGCGATACAGCATACTCCTTAAACCTTCCCGTTGCACGGGTAAAGACATTCACTTTGCTATTGAGGAGTGCTGCATCGAAGTTCTCTTCCTTTCGTTTTACCTCAATGAATACCGCCTTTTCATTCAATTCGTTCTCGGCAACAATGTCTATTTCATTCTCCCCCTTTCGATCCCACCAGCTGCCGATGCGTGTATATTCCTTGCTCTCTATGAGCACACGCTTGAAATAGCGTTCAAGCATGGTGCCGCTGAACGTTTCGTAATCACGATTGATGATGGTTTTCACTGCATCGTAGTTCTCAATCTCAAACATATAATTGTACTTGTAGACAAAACGGAACCAGAAGGTAAAGAAATTGTCTTCCATCGTATATCGTACATTCTTTGTCGAACTATTCTCAAAAATGGGTTGCTTCTTGCTGATCACTTCATAGTCCCTCTCCAACTTTGTAAGATATCCGCCAATCTCCCTACCTACAATCTGCTCGATTTCCGAACGTAAGGTTTTGCCACGGGCAATGGCCGAAAGGATAGAGAAATAAACACCATAATCCTTGCCAAACTCCTCGATAAGTATTGCCTTGCCTTCACTCAGGAATATAGAGTCCGCCTTAATGATGTGATTCAGCATCTTGGTCTTGGTAGTAGCACCTGCATCAATAAGCAACTGAACATACTTTGCAACACCGCCGGTAAACGAGTATAAAGCCAACAAATCCTCAGCGGTATAGTCAGGATGGTATTCAGCCATTATCTCCTTCAGCACGGCAGGAGTAAACGGTTTGATTGACATAAAACGTGTCTGCCGATTATACAACGGCTCCTTCTTGTCCTTAAATATCTTGGTCATCATGGAGAAGATGGAACCGCATACAATCAGATTTATATGTGCCTTGGTATGGTACATATCCCAGATACGTTGCATTTCACTATAAACAGACCTGTTAATCTTGAAGAACTCCTGAAACTCGTCTATGAATAGCGTAATAGGGTGTTCGATGGAGCGTTTCATCAAGTATTCGAAGATTTCGGGAAAACGTTCCACTTTACCTATTATCGGAAAGCCCAACTTGTCTTCAATCTCCTGCAAGTAATCTGTACACAAATCACTCTCGGTCTTACGCGCAACAAAGAAATACAGTATAGGTTCATGCTCGTATGCTTTCCACACCAGCGATGTCTTACCGATGCGACGACGACCGGTAACCACTGTAAACTGGGCATTACTCTTTGAGAGTTCAAGAATCTCTTTGAGCGATGCAATTTCCTCTGTCCTATCAAAAAACTTCATATACTTTTAATCCGTTGGCGAAATAAATTTGCTAACAAAATGAATCAAAAAAATTACACATATTGCAGATTATTAACAACTTAGGGCATCCAATTGTTAAGAGACATCATCTTATTATATGCAACTTGTATACAAAGTTCGTTAGTTTTTCGGAGATATGCAAGCTTTTCTCCAACGGATTAGTCACCGAGAGAAGAAATATTCTCACAGAATCTGCCGAAGCAGGCAATTTGTGGCAGTACCTCAGTGAGAGTACGGGGGCAATAGTCTTCGCTATCTAAGTTCCGAAATGCCCGTTTCCGAAACAGCAGTTTCGCAACCGTGCAATAGTGCTTTTCACACCCGCGCCATACGTCTTAACGAAGCACAACGCAGCATGAAACGGTCGTTTCATGGCTTGAAATGACCATTTCATGCCTTCATATCACCATTTCATGACGCAATATCACCATTTCATGACGCAATACCATATTTTTGGCTGTAAAATTACCTATTACCTATAAAACGGTTGCACATAGTTAAATCCCCAAAACATCAAGATAATTCTCAGGAGTTACTACATTAATGCTGCCTACATTATAGTTGTTTGTGAATGATGGCGGCAGAGATGTGTTTCTGCGCTTGGGATTCCATTTCATCTCAAAGGCATGGAATAGGCCGTCTTCCTCCTCTACGAAGTCTATCTCCTGCTGTGATGTGGTTCGCCAGAAATAATACTTAGGATAGCGGCCTTCATAATGGTTCATCTTTATACGCTCAGAAATCACAAAGTTCTCCCACAACGCCCCCATATCGTTTCGCAATGACAATGGAGCGAAATTCTGCAATACGGCATTACGTATCCCGTTGTCATAGAAGAACACCTTGCGGCTCTTCTTCAATTCCGTACGTATATTGCGGCTTAGAGCCGGCAGACGAAAGACTATAAAGCATTTCTCCAAAAGGTCAATGTATTTCTCCACTGTCTTGGAGTCAGAACCTATTGTCTGTCCAATCTCATTATACGACACTTCACTTCCAACCTGTAAGGCCAGTGCGACAAGCAGTTTCTCAAGCAATACGGGTTTACGTATGCCCTCCATCGACAGGATGTCCTTATACAGGTAACTACCCGCAATACCCATCAGCAACTCCTTGGCGTTGTTTGGATGGCTCACTATTTCGGGATATGAGCCATAGACAAGACGTTGCTCAAGTGTCTGCCTGACCATAAGCAAACCTCCGGTCCTTAGTAATTCGCCCGTAGAAACAGGATAAAGATGATATTCATATTTTCGTCCCGTCAGCGTTTCCTCCAATCTGTTGTGAAGCTCAAAAGACGAAGAGCCGGTAACAAGCAGTTGCACCTCCTTAAAATTGTCGGTAATGATTTTCATCGTTATTCCAATACCTGACACTCGCTGAGCCTCGTCAATTATCACTGTCCTGTTATTCCCAATCAGAAGTCTTATCTCCGAAAGATTGGCATTGGCAAGCAAAGCCCTGGTCTCCGGGTCATCACAATTGAGCGACAATACTCCTCCTTCCATTCCCTTACTTATTTCAGAGAATAGAGTGCTCTTGCCCACTTGTCTTGCTCCAATGAGGATAATTGCCTTGCCCTGGTGGCATCTATCCTCGATTACTTTCTGCAGGTCTCTTGTTATCATAGTTGCCTTCTGATTATAATAAGTCTTACTACGGCTGCAAAGTTATGAAAAGCAATCCAAACGATTAAAAGATTTTCCAAAAAAATAGTCCTAATCCAAAATTACACCTCATTTTTTGGAATATAATCCAAAATATCAGCCTATTTTTTGGATTAGGCAATCATTTCTGCGGGTATCTACATCACAGCCCTACGAACTGTTCTCTCGATTTTCTCAATCTCGTTGAACATCAATAGTCGAAGTTTCTTATCGAAACGATATAGCATCATGACTTTCTTGCATGTAGTTCCTTCTTTGAAAGATACCCTCTTTTTGGCTGTAATGAGCAGGCGTTGAATTATTTTCGACACCTAATCCCTTGTAT
>JBJEHI010000094.1:0-33913 GCA_051875915.1 Bacteroides sp. | reverse complement strand
AGAAAGTTGCTGAGCAGCAAAGGGAAGAGCTGATAAAGCATCAAACTTGGGTTAACAAATGGGCTTGACCTTGCTGCAATGTGGGTTAATCTCGGAGAGGAAATTTACATACTATTCTATTACCTCATCCTACGATGAGGAGCATCTTCGTGCGTTTTTTCTTCCTGACAAGTTGGTAGACGCTCGTTTTCACTCACAAAGATAGTCTCGGTCTTAACTTTCTTAGAGGAAATATAGGATATTATTCCCTAAACACAACGTTTTTCAAAGAAAATCACATTCGTTTTCCCGATGCATTCCGGTGTGTCTGGATGATTTCCACGGCAAATCTCCACGGAGCAAATACATTTCGTCAGTGAATAGCTCTTCGCTTTAGCAAGGGAAAAGAGGTGTGCCAATTTCGCTAACGGAGAAGGCACACCTCTTTTCAAATGGTGTAGTAGTCAGTTCTTGTTATGCCGACATCATTTCTTCAGCTTCGCTTCTACCCACTTGCGGGCGTTGACAAAGGCTTCGATCCAAGGAGTCACCTGGTCGGCCTTGCGCTCGTCGGGATAGAATCCGCACTGCCAGGGGAAGATGGTGCGTTCGGGATGAGGCATGATGGCCAGATGGCGGCCGTCTTTGCTGGCCACGGCAGCTACGCTGTAGCTGGAGCCGTTGGGATTGGCAGGATAGCCATCGTATGTAAACTTAGCCACTACGTTGTATTCTTCTTCGGGCAGCGGAAGATTGAACTTGCCTTCGCCGTGAGCTACCCAAGTACCTATCTTGTAGCCACTGAGTGAACCGAACATTACACTGCGGTTGGTGGGAATGGTGAGCGATACGAAGCCGCATTCAAACTTGTGACTGTCGTTGTGCTCCATGCGGGCACGTTTGTCGGCAGGATGTTCGGGATTGATGAGACCCAGTTCAATCATCAGCTGACAGCCGTTGCAAACGCCCAATGAAAGGGTGTCTTCACGCGCATAGAACTTGTCGAGTGCCTCTTTGGCTTTTGGATTGTAGAGGAAAGCACCGGCCCATCCTTTGGCAGATCCCAGAACATCGCTGTTAGAAAAACCGCCACAGAAGGCGATGACGTTGACGTCTTCCAGTGTCTCTCGACCGCTGATGAGGTCGGTCATAGTGACATCTTTTACATCGAAACCGGCAAGCCAGAAAGCATAGGCCATTTCACGCTCGGAGTTGGTTCCCTTTTCGCGGATGACGGCAGCACGCAGGCCGCTGGCCTCACGACGGTCGGGATTGAGTTTCCACTGGTTGAGTTTACCTGTGAAGGTGGGGCCGAATACTAAGTCAAGGGGTTGTTGCTTGTAGTTCTCGAAGCGTTCTTTGGCTTTGCCGTGGAAACTCTGCTTGCGATCCAGCAAGTAGGAGCTGGAGTACCATACATCGCGCAGGTAGTCGATGCCAAACTGGTAGTCGTAGCCGTTCATGCTGACCATGATATGACGCTCTTCACAAGGTACACCTATCTTGATATAGCCCACGCCTGCATCATCCAGAATCTTCTTCACGCGGGTTGAATCGTGGTCGGCTACCTGGATAACCACACCGGGGTTCTCAGCAAAGAGGGCCTTTACGATGTCTGTATCTTTCATCTTGTCGAGGCAAACTTCCATACCACCCTCCATATTGGCAAAGCACATCTCTAACAGGGTGGTGATGAGACCACCGGCTGAAATGTCGTGTCCTGCCAGAACGAGACCTTCGTTGACCAACTGCTGTACAGCCAAGAAAGCGTCGCGGAAGTATTCCGGATTCTTGACGGTGGGTACGTCACTACCTACCTTCCCTTGTGACTGGGCAAAGGCTGAACCGCCCAGTTGCAGGGTGTCAAATGAGAAATCGATGTGGTAGAATCGGCTCTTACGTACGTTCTTCATCACGGGAGAGACAATCTTGCGGATATCGCTTACCTCGCCGCCAGCCGATACAATGACGGTGCCCGGAGCAATCACTTTGCTGCCATCGGGGTACTTCTGTGTCATGGAAAGGGAGTCCTTACCCGTAGGTACGTTAATCTGCAAAGCACAGCAGAAATCACTCAGTGCCTGTACGGCTGTATAGAGACGGGCATCTTCACCCTCTTGCGAGCGGCAGGGCCACATCCAGTTGGCAGAGAGTGATACGCTGTCCAATCCTTCAGCCAGTGGAGCCCATACCAAATTGGTCAGTGCCTCGCTCACGCTGAGCACCGAGCCAGCAGCCGGATCGGCCAACGCCGCCTGAGGTGCATGGCCCAGTGAAGTGGCTATACCCTTCTTCCCTCGGTAGTCAAGGGCTACAGCCCCACAGTCGCTCAAGGGAAGCTGCAGTTCGCCTTGACATTGCTGGCGGGCTACACGTCCCGTTACGCAGCGGTCTACCTTGTTGGTGAGCCAGTCCTTGCAAGCCACAGCTTCCAGTTGCAGCACGCGGCTGACGTATTCGTCGAGTTGGGTGATGTCGTAAGTCACCACGTCATACTTGCGTTCTACCGTTTTGTCTACCATATAGGTCTTGGGAGAAGAGCCAAACATCTGCTCTACCGCAAGGTCGAAGGGACGTACACCGTCGGCTTGTTGGAAGGCAAAGCGGTGGTCGCCGGTGGTTTCGCCTACTACATACATAGGGGCACGTTCGCGCTCGGCTATCTTCTTTACGTGCTCAATGGCCTCTTCCTGGATGAGCAAGCCCATGCGTTCTTGGCTCTCGTTGGCGATGATTTCCTTGGCCGAGAGCGTCTTGTCACCGATAGGCAGTTTGTCCATCTCAATCAGTCCGCCGCACTCCTCAACCAATTCACTGAGGCAGTTGACATGGCCGGCCGATCCATGGTCGTGGATGGAAACAACAGGGTTGGTTTCTTCTTCACAGAGAGCACGTACTACGTTATAGGCACGTTTCTGCATTTCGGCATTGGCACGCTGTACTGCATTCAGCTCGATGCCACTGCTGTATCGGCCGGTGTCTACGGAAGAAACCGATCCACCGCCCAAACCGATGCGGTAGTTGTCTCCGCCTACTACTACAATCTTGTTGCCCGCTTCAGGATGTCCCTTCAGACAGTCGCGTCGGGTACCATAGCCTACACCGCCAGCCAGCATGATGACCTTGTCATAGCCATACATCTCCTTGCCGGCCTCCTGGTGTTCAAATGTGAGGACGGAGCCGCAAATCAAGGGCTGGCCAAACTTGTTTCCGAAATCACTGGCTCCGTTGGAGGCCTTGATTAGAATCTGTTCTGGAGTCTGGTAGAGCCACTTACGCACAGGCAGCAGCTCTTCCCATTCACGTCCTTCATCGGTGCGCGGATAAGAGGTCATGTACACAGCAGTTCCCGCAATGGGCCACGAGCCCTTACCACCTCCCATACGGTCGCGTATTTCGCCTCCTGTACCTGTAGAGGCACCGTTGAATGGCTCTACGGTGGTGGGGAAGTTGTGAGTCTCGGCCTTTAATGAGATGACGCTCTCAATCTCCTTGACCTGGAAATAATCGGGCTTGGAGTGATCGGCGGGAGCAAATTGTTCGATGACGGGACCTTCGGCAAAGGCCACGTTGTCTTTGTAAGCCGAGATTATCTTGTTGGGATTCTCCTGAGTAGTCTTCTTGATCATCTGGAATAGAGAGGACTCTTTCTCTTCGCCATCAATGATAAAGGTTCCGCCAAAGATTTTGTGACGGCAGTGTTCCGAGTTAATCTGTGCAAAGCCGAATACCTCGCTGTCAGTGAGTGGACGACCCAAATCCTTCTCAACCTTCTTCAGGTATTCCATCTCCTCTTTTGAGAGGGCCAATCCCTCTTGCTCGTTGTAGGCTTCCAGGTCTTCGATATGAAGAATGGGTTCGGGACGGCGGTTAGTGGTGAACACTTGCTGGTTCAGTCCTCGGTACATACGTTGCAACATGGGATCGTACTCGGCATTCTCATCGGCTACGGGAAAGTACTCTTCGATGCGGGTGATGTCTTCCAGTCCCATATTCTGGGTAATCTCTACGGCATTGGTACTCCAAGGAGTAATCATTTCGCGTCGAGGGCCTACGAAACAGCCTGTCAGGTTCTCTTCACTTTCGGGGGTCGCTTCGCCAAACAGCCAGCAAAGTTTGTCGCTGTTGGCTTGCGTCAGTGCGCAGTTGCTTTCTACGGCAATCACGCTCTTCTGCGGGGTTCTGAAAAAAAGAATCATAGTTTCTCTTGTATGTATAGTTATAATCTTCGTTGTAAGGGGCTGTAGGACGTGGATGACGCCTGTTTTCAACCGACGTGCAAATGTAGGCAAAATCGGCGAGACTACATACATATAAGAAAAGAAAACGGCAGATGCAACCGGACTTTTTACCGTCGACGGTGTGCATCTGCCTGTGGATTACCTCTGATATAAAAAGAACTACAAACTAATGGATGAGGTAACCCTTATTCTGATTGGTCTTGTACCAGTTAGAGCCTTTGCCGTTTTCTCCACCGCTTCTGACCCAATCTTCAAAGTGCGGGAAGGCTAATTTGATGTCTATATTCTCTTTGGGATGCGGGATGGCTTCTGGCACCTTGATACCCCACACAAAGTTGTCTGCTGAGGCAAAGGAAGCACCCGGGTTGCTGGCCAAATGAGTGGTGTTATAACCTTTCAAGTGAATTTCTTCATGAGTGGAGGTGTTTTGCAAGAAGAAATTGTAGCTGGTAGAGTTGGCCAGCGCCCAGAAACGAAACGATTTGTTCACGTCGTCATAGCAGTTGCTCTCAAAAGAAAGAGTCAGTTGGCAGGGGGATTGGCTGCTCTGCTCCTCGGTGTTGTAGAAACTGCCTTCACGCAGGCTGTTGGTGCCGTTTACGGCAAATATAGCCGGCTGGTTGTCGTCGGTACTGATAAGTTCGATGTTTACAGATGGATGGGTGGAGGTCACTGTATATTGATTACGTACGTCACCGGTCAGCACGGGCAGTTCCAGTGCCAGACGATAAGGCTTGGTGCCGCCGATAGCCCGGATGGTAAGGCTGATGTTGGCTCCCATGTTGGGATTGGGAGAGTCATAGGCAATGGCGCTTTCTATGCGATAGTAGGCCACGTAGTCGTTCATGTCGTAGTCACCCAAATCGGGATAATTGTCCTCAAACAAGAGGGTCCCATCGCTCTTTTTGCCGGGGATATAGTAATGGTAACGTCCGTCTTTCCCTCCTTCAGAAGACACTGCATCTTCGGGCAGCATCGTTTCCGAACCTGCACGGGTAGTGGTAGTAACGGGTACGGTCATTATCCGGGTGCCGGTGGCTGTGGGGTACTGGATATAGATGGCCTGAGCCTCTTTGGGTAATTCCAACGTGACTTCGGTCGGTTGGCTTTGGCGCAAGGCTATGTCAGCCAACATCGATTGGTCTGTGCAGGACTGGTCACCGTAGATGGAGACACGGGTGTCAACCGGTGTGGCTATGGAGTGAGTTACCATGCGGGTAGTGCTCCAGTCAAAGTCTGCAGGAACCACTAAATCGGTTGTATGCTTAGCCTTCTCTGCATCGTAAACGTCAGAGGGTGAGCAAGAAAACAGAATAGGAAGGGCTATAGCGAAGAGCCCTATCAGTAAGTGAAACTTTTTCATTGTTTGAGGTTTTGTTTATTTGGTCTTGTTTATATGGTGCTCTGGCGACAAAGATAAGTACTTATTTGTATATAAGCAAAAGAAAGTTGCAAATAATGCGATTTTTTTGTAAAAAGTGAGGATGTGTTGTTTCTCATCAGTTGGAAACAAGGCTTTACACGTATTTTTGCACAGATTCTACTTTGTATCTCGTAAAAAAGTGCGATATTTGCAGCCATGATTCAGTTGGAGACCATATTCGACATTGTATGGAAGGGGTTCATCATCGGCGTGACTGTGTCTGCGCCATTGGGTCCTGTGGGCGTGCTGTGTATTCAGCGCACGCTCAACAAGGGTCGTTGGTATGGGTTCGTGACGGGGGTAGGGGCTTCGCTCAGTGATATCTTCTATGCATTGCTGACGGGTTATGGTATGAGTTTTGTGTTTGACTATGTCAACAAGAACATTTTCTATTTGCAGTTGCTGGGCAGTGTCATGCTGCTGGCTTTTGGCATTTATACGTTCCGTAGCAATCCAGTCCGTTCGTTGCGTCCCATGTCGGTCAACAAGGGGACGTATCTCCACAATTTACTGACAGCCTTTTTCGTTACCCTCTCCAACCCGCTTATCATTTTCCTCTTCATTGGCTTGTTTGCCCGTTTTGCTTTTGTCAGCGAAGGGGTCTTGCTGTTCGAAGCCGTTTCCGGCTATCTGGCTATTGCTGTGGGGGCTTTGTCGTGGTGGTTAGGTATCACTTATTTTGTGAACAAAGTGCGCCGCCAGTTCAATCTGCGTGGCATCTGGATACTCAATCGGGTCATTGGCAGCATCGTGGTGCTGGTGTCGCTTTTGGGACTGGCATTTACTTTGATGGGGCAGTCGCTCTATTAGCAGAACTTCCGCACGGATGGGAGAGAGGCGCCTGCGTGCATGTGATAACATGAATACTTAAAAAGATTTGAAGCCGAGATATGTATATCGCCAAACAACTGAAGAAAGAGAACATTGCTGAGTATCTGGTGTACATGTGGCAGGTAGAAGACTTGCTTCGTGCACACGAATGCGACATCGACCGCCTGCGGATGCAGGTAGTGAGCCGATATCCCGAGGAACAGAGGAACGCATTGGAGGAGTGGTATGGCAATCTGTGCGACATGATGCGGGCCGAAGGTGTAACGGAGAAGGGACATCTGCAGATTAATCGCAATGTGCTGCTGCAACTGCAGGAATTGCATGCTGAGTTGATGGCATCGACCGACCATCCCTTCTACAATGCTGCATACTTTAAGGCACTGCCCTTTATCGTAGAGTTGAGGCAACGGGCAGGGGCCAATCGGGAGGAGTCTGAATTGGAGACCTGTTTTGAGGCTCTCTATGGAGTTTTGTTGTTGCGCTTGCAGAAAAAGGAAATCAGCGCCGGTACACAGAAGGCACTGGAGGCCATAGGAACCTTCATCGGAATGCTGGCGCAAGCGTGGAAGGCGGAAGAGGGTTGTGGAAAATAATATATAATAGGAAAGGAATGAAAATATTAGTTACTGGAGCCAACGGTCAACTTGGCAATGAAATGAGGGCGTTGGCAGCGGAAGGCTCGTCGCACACCTATCTCTTTACCGATGTGCAGGAGTTAGACATCTGTGATGAGCAGGCCGTATGCTCTTTTGTAAGAGAGAATGCCGTAGAAGTGATAGTGAATTGCGCCGCTTATACGGCGGTGGATAAGGCGGAGGATAATCCGGAGTTGTGTGACCGGCTGAACCATCTGGCACCCGGCTATTTGGCAGCTGCTGCCGAGGCGTGCGGGGCAGCTTTGGTGCAGGTCTCTACAGACTATGTGTTCGATGGAACGGGTCATCTGCCCTATACCGAAGAGATGACGCCTTGTCCCAACTCAGTGTACGGGCGCACCAAACTGGCTGGTGAAGAGGAGGCCATGCGTCGTTGCAGCCGTACGATGATTGTGCGTACGGCATGGCTTTACTCCACCTTTGGTAATAACTTTGTGAAAACCATGCTCCGATTGGGACGCGAACGTAATCGTTTGGGCGTAGTGTTCGATCAGATAGGTACACCCACTTATGCGCGTGATTTGGCCCGTGCCATTCAGACCGCCATTGATCGGGGCATTGTGCCGGGCATTTACCACTTCAGTAACGAGGGAGTCTGCTCGTGGTACGACTTTACTGTGGCCATTCATCGGTTGGCGGGCATCGGTACCTGCCATGTATCACCTCTGCATACCGACGAGTATCCGGCAAAGGCTCCCCGACCGGCCTATTCGGTGCTTGACAAAACAAAAATCAAGCGTACATACGGCATCGTTATTCCCCATTGGGAAGAGAGTCTGCAGGAATGTGTAGAGAAACTCATGGCAGAACTTCCCAATCCGTAACATGTAGATAAAATACTCATATATGAACGAAATAGAAAGAAGACGAACGTTTGCCATCATCGCACATCCTGATGCCGGTAAAACATCGCTTACTGAGAAACTGCTGCTTTTCGGCGGACAGATACAGGTGGCAGGAGCGGTGAAAAGTAATAAAATCAAGAAAACGGCCACATCTGACTGGATGGACATTGAGAAGCAGCGTGGTATCTCAGTCACCACTTCGGTGATGGAGTTCGATTATCATGACTACAAAATCAACATCCTTGACACGCCGGGTCACCAAGACTTTGCAGAGGATACGTACCGTACGCTGACGGCGGTAGACAGTGTCATCATTGTGGTGGATGGAGCCAAGGGCGTGGAAACGCAGACAAGGAAACTGATGGAGGTCTGTCGTATGCGAAATACGCCCGTCATAATCTTTGTCAACAAAATGGACCGCGAGGCCAAGGATCCCTTTGACCTGCTGGATGAACTGGAGGAGGAATTGAGTATCCATGTGAGGCCGTTGACGTGGCCCATCGAAAGCGGTGTGCGTTTCAAGGGTGTATACAATATCTATGAACAGAACCTGAATCTCTTCCAACCTTCCAAACAGGTAGTGACAGAGAAGGTAGAGGTAGATATACACTCCGACGAACTGGACAAACGCATCGGTGCCGACTTGGCTGAACGCTTGAGGTCGGAGCTGGAGCTGATTGACGGGGTCTATCCTGATTTTCAGGTCGAGGAATACCTGAAGGGCGAGCTGGCACCGGTATTCTTCGGATCGGCACTCAACAACTTCGGTGTGGAGGAACTGCTCAATACCTTTGTCGAAATAGCTCCCAGTCCGCGGCCTGTACAGGCCGAAGAGCGTTCTGTCGCTCCTGAAGAACCTAAGTTTACCGGCTTTATTTTCAAGATAACGGCCAATATCGACCCCAATCACCGCTCGTGTGTGGCGTTCTGTAAGATCTGCTCAGGCAAGTTCACCCGTAATACCCCCTATCTGCATGTACGTCATGGGAAGACGATGCGATTCTCCAGCCCTACCCAGTTCATGGCACAGCGGAAGACGACCATCGACGAGGCTTGGGCGGGCGATATTATCGGTCTGCCGGACAACGGAACCTTTAAAATCGGCGATACGTTGACCGAAGGGGAAATGCTGCATTTCCGTGGCTTACCCAGCTTCTCGCCCGAGATGTTCAAGTATATAGAGAATGCCGATCCCATGAAGCAGAAACAGTTGGCCAAGGGCATCGACCAGTTGATGGATGAGGGCGTGGCACAGCTCTTTGTCAATCAGTTCAACGGCCGCAAGATTATCGGTACCGTGGGGCAGCTGCAGTTTGAGGTTATACAGTACCGACTGGAGAATGAGTACAATGCGCGTTGCCGCTGGGAACCCATCAGCCTCTATAAGGCGTGCTGGATAGAGAGTGACGATGCCGCAGAACTGGAGGCCTTCAAGAAACGCAAGTACCAGTACATGGCACGCGACCGTGAAGGGCGTGATGTCTTTTTGGCTGATAGCGGATATGTGCTGCAGATGGCTCAGATGGATTTCAAGCACATCAAGTTCCACTTCAGCAGTGAATTCTGAAATGGCCATCTGATTTTCAGTAGCGAAAAAAAGAAAAGGGGTGCAGCGTCAGTTGCACCCCATTTCTATGAAAGACTGTCAGTCTGTTCTCCTTTTTACTTCTTGAAGTAGCGGTTATACAGGCCTTCAAAGCCTTTTCCGTGACGAGCCTCGTCCTTAGCCATCTCGTGAACAGTGTCGTGGATAGCATCCAAGTTCAAAGCCTTGGCCCGGGTAGCGATGCGCTTCTTGTCTTCGCAAGCACCAGCTTCTGCGTTCATACGCTTCTCCAGATTAGTCTTGGTGTCCCATACGCAGTCGCCCAGCAGTTCGGCGAACTTGGAAGCGTGTTCAGCCTCTTCCCAAGCGTAGCGCTTGAAAGCTTCTGCTACTTCGGGATAACCTTCGCGGTCAGCCTGACGGCTCATAGCCAGATACATACCAACTTCAGTGCATTCGCCCATGAAGTGGTTGTTCAGGTCTTTAATCATTTCGTCGTCGCAACCTTTGGCTACGCCAATTACATGTTCGTCAACGAAGGTCAGCGGACCACCTGCTACAGCTTCTTCTACCTCTACAAACTTGCTGGCGGGAGCTTTACACAAAGGGCACTTTTCGGGAGCGGCATCGCCTTCATAAACGTAACCGCAAACTGTACATCTAAACTTTTTCATGACTTTTTCTTGTTGTTTTATGGGTTAATGAATATAGTTAGTTATCTCTTTTTTATCAACTTCTTTTTTTATTCTCTGAATCAGTTAACAGCCAGCGTACGCTGATTGTTCGCTGGCATCAGCTTCCTTGCTCTTCCTGCATACGGCACTGCTTGCAGATGCCTTTGTAGTAGTGGTGAACCTCCTGAACCGTGTGCCCCTCGCACTGTGCTTCCGAAGGCACCTGAGTGTGCTTGTGGCAAGGTATGTCGTAGATGCGTCCACACCGCTTGCACAGGAAATGGGCGTGAGGCGAGGTGGTGGCATCGTAACAGGTGTTACGTTCGTCAATGGTCAGTGTCTGCGTAGCTCCCTGCTCAGTAAGCAGTTTCAGCGTATTGTATACAGTGGTTTTGGAGAGTGTGGGTATGCTGGGTGCCAAAGCGGTATATATCTCATCTACCGTAGGATGTGTGCAATGCTCCATCAGATAGCTCATGATGGCGATGCGCTGCAAGGAGGGCTTGATGTGATGACTCTGCAACCGTTTGATGGCATCCATGGTGTTCCTTTTTTTAAAGTTGTAATAGTTTCATTTTTATTTCACTTGCAAATATAGTGACTTCTTTTTGTTATCCAAATCTTTCAGCTATTTTTTTTGTGAAAATTATCATGTAATTTTGCGGAGAGAATCAAAAGGGAATGGTTGGGGATATAATATGTATTATATAGGAACTCTATATCCCAGCAAACTCATAAACTCAAAAACTCATAAACTCAAAAACTCATAAACTTAAAAACTCATAAACTTAAAAACTCATAAACTCAAGTTATATGGATTACGGATATGTAAAAGTGGCGGCTGCAGTGCCCCGTGTGAAAGTTGCTGACTGCAAGTTCAATGCCGGACAGATAGAGAAGGAAGTGATAATAGCCGAGGGACGGGGCGTGCGCGTCATTGTCTTTCCCGAATTGTGTCTGACGGGCTATACGTGTGGCGACCTTTTTGCCCAGCAACTGTTGCTGGAGGAGGCCGAGATGGGGTTGATGCAGATTCTGAACAACACACGCCAGCTGGACATTATTTCTATCGTCGGGATGCCTGTCCCGCTCAACGGTGCGTTGCTCAATGCAGCTGTCGTGCTACAGAAGGGGAAAGTGCTGGGTGTAGTGCCAAAGACCTATCTGCCCAACTATAAGGAGTTTTATGAGAAACGTTGGTTTACGTCGGCTGCCGAAGTGTCTGCCCGTAGTGTCCGTCTGTGTGGACAGACGGTACCCATGAGCAGTGACCTGCTGTTTGAAACGGTGGAGACAACCTTCGGCATTGAGATTTGTGAGGATCTGTGGGCACCCGTGCCTCCCAGTTCGACACTTGCCTTGCAGGGGGCGGAAATCATCTTTAACCTTTCGGCTGATGATGAGAGCATCGGTAAACATGCCTATCTGCGCTCGCTCATCAGCCAGCAGTCGGCCCGCTGCATTGCCGGTTATGTATTTAGTTCGTGTGGCTTTGGTGAATCTACTACCGACGTGGTTTTTGCCGGCAATGCCTTGATATACGAGAACGGTGTGGCGTTGGCCGAGAGCAAGCGTTTCTGCTTCGAAGGTCAGGTCGTGGTCAGCGAGATTGATGTGGAGTATCTGCGTACAGAACGGAGGGTGAATACCACATTCGCAGCTTGTAGGGCACGTTGTGCCGCCCAGGAAGCGGCGCATATCTCTACGGATCCGGCTGTTGCCGGACGTGCGCTGAACCTGACCCGCATGTACGATCCGCATCCTTTTGTGCCGCAAGGCCCTGCACTTGACGAACGTTGTGAGGAGATTTTCTCCATACAGGTGTCGGGATTGGCACAGCGGTTGCTTCATACCAAGGCCAAGAGTGCGGTAGTGGGCATTTCCGGCGGCCTCGATTCGACGTTGGCACTGCTGGTATGTGTCAAGACGTTCGACAAGCTGGGATGGGACCGCAAAGGCATTATCGGGGTCACCATGCCCGGCTTTGGCACGACCGACCGTACGCACACCAATGCTGTCTGCTTGATGAATTCGTTGGGTGTCACGCTGCGTGAGATCAGCATCAAGAAGGCTTGTCTGCAACATTTTGAGGACATCGGACATGATGCCAGTGTACACGATGTGGTGTATGAAAATTCGCAGGCGCGCGAACGTACACAATTGCTGATGGACATCGCCAACCAGACGTGGGGACTGGTCATAGGTACCGGTGACCTTTCGGAACTGGCATTGGGGTGGGCTACCTACAACGGTGACCACATGTCAATGTATGGTGTCAATGCCAGTGTGCCGAAGACGTTGGTGCGTCACTTGGTGACATGGGTGGCTGAGCACGATGTAGATATGGCTTCGAGAGCCACACTGCTGGATATTGTAGATACGCCCATCAGTCCTGAGTTGATTCCGGCCGATGAACAGGGAAATATCAAACAGATAACGGAAGACTTGGTGGGACCCTACGAGTTGCACGACTTTTTCCTGTATTACTTCATGCGTTGCGGTTTTCGTCCGGCCAAGATTTTCTTCCTGGCTGCCAATACCTTCCGCGGTGTATACGACGAGGCGACTATCCGAAAGTGGCTTAAGACCTTCTGTCGCCGCTTCTTCAATCAGCAGTTCAAGCGTTCGTGCCTGCCTGATGGGCCGAAGGTGGGAAGCATCTCCATCAGTCCGCGCGGCGACTGGCGTATGCCGAGCGATGCTTCTTCGGATGCCTGGTTGAGGGAACTGGAGGATTGAACCTCGACGGGTTGCGGATATCAGAAGTAGTGCTTGTAGATGCGCTTGTATTCGGCACCCTGCTTGAAGCGTTGCAGCCAGCCGTTCAGACTGTCCAGTAGGTCGGGTGACCGGTGGCTGACTCCCCATGCATAAAATTGGGTGAAGCTGATGGCGGTGTGGATGTCGAGTTGGGGCAGGCTGTCGGCCAGCGCACGTGCCAAATGCTCGTCGGCAATGGCATAGTCAATGTCACCATGAGCCACCAGTGCAATCAGTTGCTCGGGTCCGTATTTCTCTACCTCTTTTATATAAATGGTATCGGCGATTTCGTTGGCCAGGTTGTGGATGCGCAGGATGGAAGGAGAACTTTTCACGACGTGCAACGTCCGTCCTGCCAGGTCGAGTTGGCTGCGGACAAACATGGACGAGTCGGGCATCAGGTCGGCACGGCGTTGAATCAGTACCTGTCGGCTGAGCAGGATGGGAGAGGTGAGCAACAGCGAATCCTTCAGCTCGCTGGTGACCAACATGCCGGTGGCAATCACGTCAAACGTTCCTGAAGCAAGTCCTTCCATCCGTCGTTCAAAGCTCATCTCGGGCTGTACGGACACTTTCAGACCGTGGTCGCGGGCAAAAGCCTCTATCATTTCGTAATGGAAGCCGGCTAATGTGTCGTCCTCTACCCGAAAGCTGAGCTGGTTGTATTCAGTGGTGGCGTGTATGGTGCCCGAAGCAGCTATCTCGGCATAGTCGCGTGGATGCTGTTGGTCGGCTGCATGGTTGCGGTCGGGCAGAAGCGTACCTATCAGCACACCTATAAATACACCTATGGATATCTTTATCCACTTTTTGCGGGATAGCAGTTGGAGTTTGTGGATGTGTTTCATGGGATACGGAGGAATGTATGATTAATCGTAGAAATTCCAGGAGAGACCGATTTTCAACACTTTGGGGTTGATGGGATAGTGCGGTACCAGGAAATAGTTCTTGTTCCCCATGCCGGCATTGACGTGTGACATCATGACGAAGATACGTGTGCGCTTCAGCTGCAGATTGGCATACGCATTTACGATGGGATATCCGCCGATTTCTATCTGATTGTCGGCTTTCTGCAGGTGGAACTGTTGGATGCCGGGTGCATAGTCGGGAGCGTAATACTTGCTGAAGTAGCGTACGTCAGCACCCAACTGCACCGTCAACACCTTTTTGGCCAGACGGGTCAGTATGTAGAAGTTGTGGTAGAGCGAAAGGTCGGGTAGGGGAAGGATGCTCTCTTCGCTCGACTTCTGCCAGGTCACTTCATTCTCCAGATGGAAGATGCCCAGATGAAAATCCTGCTTCAAGCAAGCCGAGAGGACTTGTATGTTGCCACTGTATTGTTGGGGCAAGGCATTGCCGTCGAAGTAGGTATAGTTCTTCAGATTCTCCACGCCGGCTCGCAGGTTGGTATGCCAGCGGTTGATGTTCACTTCGCCTTCGATGCGTGTGCGCAACTCCTTCTCCGGATTCTCGATGTCCCACGCATAGTGGTTGGAGTGGTAGTGGCGCATATAGAAGGTGGGCAGCGTGTTGTGGATGTATCCACGTGCGTAGAAGTTCACGGTGTCCTTGCCGAGGCGGAAGTTCAGGTCGAGATTGGCATCGACGCGGAACTGTCCTGCTGCTTTGTCCATTACGCCCACTTCGCCATTCACGTTGTAGTGCAGCAGGTTTCCTTCGCGTTTGGCCAGTTCACCGCCTACATAGACCTCCTGCTCATCGTACCGGATGCGGTTGAGGTCAACGGTGGGGTCGATGTTCATCAGGTCGTAACGGCTGAACCGATGGGTGACGTAGGCCGTCAGGCCAGCCTTTGCATATTTGTTGAATCCTTCAAGCAGGGCGATGCCCAGTGTATTCTTCACGCTGAAGGCTGTGGTGGAGTCGTTGCTCTCCCCCGAAGCCAGGTAACTCTGCTCAGGGAAGAAGCCCGAAGGCTCTCCGCTGGCACGGAAACGGTGGCTCGACCGTTCCACCTTGAGGGTATGTATGAAGCTGGTGACGGGCACAAACTCCTCGGTGAGGGTGGTGTCGGCAGCAGCGGGAGGCAGCGCAGATTCGGCAGGTTGTTTCCCGTCCGGGAGGACCGGCTGTCTGTCCGCAGGACGGGCTGGCATCCTCTGTCCTTCATCGGGTGAGGTCAGTGCCAGCAGCTTCTGCTTGTCTGTGGTGGCGATGCTGTCGGTTGTCAGGGGGCGTGCTTGGCCTATGGTGTCAGCATGAGCGAGCAAGGTGCTGTCGGCAGGCAGTGTGTCCGAGGCTGCCCCCTTGGGCTGGCGGCGTTCCTCCTTGATGACCTGTCCGCCCCTCATCCGTCGGGTAAAGCCCAAGCGGTAGCGGTGGGTCAGGTAGACGTAGCAGTCGTGGTTGCGGTTGGAGGCTCTGTCCAGCCGGACGGGAATGTTGGAGGCTTCGTATTGCTTCTTGCCCTCGGCCATGTTTTCGGGTTTGGTGATGTATTGGTCGTCGGTGATACCTCCGTTCTCGTTCATCTTCAGAAAAAAATTGTTGTAGATGGCTTGTAACTGGTAGTGGTCACCTATATAGCTGGCAAACAGACCTCCGTTGAAGAAGGAAGTGGCCTGGTTGGCATAGAATCCCCGACCGTAGAGATAGTCGATGTTGAAACCGAAAGCCAACCGTTTGTTTGCATTCACAGAGAAGTAGGTCTTGAAGCGTTCCTCGCCATCCACCTTGCTCCCGGCTTTGTAGTAGGTCAGGTTGGTGAAGGGGATGTTGCTGTTGGTAAACTTCATCTCACTCGGCTTCACATAGAAGCTGGAGAAGGGTTGCAGAAAGATGCTTTGGTCATCGGTCTGCCGATGGAAGAATATGCGTGACAGCCGGGGAGAGCCTAAGTTGCCCAGAAAGTTGTACTCTCCGTTCATGCCACCCACCAGATTGCTGTTCTGGAAGTTCAGGCTGGCTGTGTCGGCTGGCAAAAGGGTGCGGTCGCCCAGCGTTTCGCTCAGTTTCCACATGTACAGTTTGGGGGGCAGACTCTGGATTTCAGTGTTGGTACTGTCCTCCAGGTTGTCCGGTTGTGAGTTGGGGTCAATCTGATTGCCGAAACGGTCGCGGTTAGTCATGGGATTCAGCCTGTTTTGTGCCACAGCCGTCCCCAATCCCACAATGGATAGAATCAAATATGTCAGTACTGTTTTTCTCATAATCAGGGGACAAAGATAGTGTAAAGTGAAGGCAGTACAAAATCTGCTTGCCTATTTTTTGCGTTCGGGTCATCTCCGGAATCAAACTCCGGAATCAAACAGCTGCGCTCATCGGACCGCTTCGCCCCACCGATAGTTTATCGTCTGATAGGCATTTTCAGTTCTTTGATGTAAGTATATATTACTATCGGCCAAAAAGTTACGAAGCGAAAAGATAGCATTTACAATTCGTTGATAATCAGTACAATAGAAGGCCGATTATTCAGTCGTATCCTGAAATACATTCAGTCGTATCCTGAAAGGCATTCAGTCGTATCCTGAAACACATTCAGTCGTATCCTGAATCATGCTCCCTTTATACGGCAACTTTTTCGGGGATAATTTGTATGGAAGAATTACTATTCTTCTCCCCGTTTCCGTTCGCGCCCGTAGTCGGACGGTGAGATGCCGAACTGCTTCTTGAAGCACTTGCTGAAGTACTTGGGATCGTTGAAGCCGGTCATGTAAGCCACCGTCGAGACATTGTATTCACCGCTCTCTATCAGTTGTCTGGCCCGTTTGATGCGCATGTCGCGGATAAAGTCGACGGGTGCGAGGCCGGTGAGTGATTTGAGCTTCTGATAGAAGACCGTACGCCCCATACCACTTTCGGCGGCAAAGGCATCGATGGTAAAGTCGGCATTGTCCATCTGCTGCTCCATGATGTTCATCACCCGTTGCATGAATTGCTCGTCAAAGGGCGTAATCTGTGGTTGTCGCGGTTGAGCCACCACCTGTTGCGAAGCGGTTTCCTGCTCGCTGTGCGGCTGCGTGGCAGGTTCTGCCGGCAGGGAGGGGGCTGCTGCGGCTGCCCACTGCTCGCGATAGAGTCGTTGCAGCTCTTTCCGTTGCTGCAGAATCCAACGGATGCGGGTCTTCAGGTAGGTGGTGCTGAAGGGTTTGGTGATGTAGTCTTCTATGCCTTGTTCCAGTCCCTGGATGCGGTCGTCAAGCGATGATTTGGCAGAGAGCAGCACAATGGGGATGTGGCAGATGTCTTGCCGCTGCTTGATGGCACGTACCATCTCCAGTCCGTCCATCTCGGGCATCATGACGTCACTGATGATGAAGTCGGGCTGATGAGCGGCCGACTGTTCCAGTCCCTCGCGTCCGTTAGTGGCTTCGATGATGCGATAGTCGGCAGACAGGATGTCGTGCAGGAATTCGCGTAGCTCTTTGTTATCCTCTACCAACAACAGACAGAGGGAATTGTCAGATTGGGATGAGTCTGTTTCTCCTTCCGTCTCGCTGTTGTCCGCAGCCGGCAGATGGGATTCGGCCGGATTGGTTTCGGGCTTCTCCAACGACGGGTTGACATCTTCCAGAATAAACTCGCTGTTGGCCATACCTTGATAGGCGGTTTGCTCGGCAGGGAGAGAAAGGAGGAATTCGCTTCCTTCCCCCGGCTCGCTCTTGACCTGAATCGTACCTTGATGAAGCTCTACCAGTTCGCGTACCAGACTGAGGCCGATACCGGATGAGGGTTGCAGAATGTTGCCTTGTACCAATGTCTCGAAGCGCTGGAACAGCGAATGCTGCTTCTTGGGGTCAATGCCGATGCCTTTGTCGCGAACCGAGAGCTGTAGCCTGTCGGATTGCAGTTCGGCACTTACCGTGATGGAACGTCCTTCGGGGGTAAACTTGAAGGCATTGGACAGCAGGTTGAAGAGCATCTTCTCCACTTTGTCCCGGTCCAGCCAGCAATACATCTCGGACTGCGACATCTGCCGGTTGAACTCGATGTGGCGCTCTTCGGCAATGAGGCGGAAGTCATCCATCACCTCTTGGAGCAGCGAGGCGACATCAGTACGCTCCAGCAGCAGTTTCATCTTCTTATTCTCTATCTTACGGAAGTCCAATATCTGGTTGACCAGCCGCAACATGCGCTCCGTGTTGCGATGTACCGTGTTGAGGTGGCGTCGGGCCATGGGTGAGAGCGATTCGTGCTCAAGTACCTCTGTGACGGGACTGCTTATCAACGTAAGCGGAGTACGCAGCTCGTGCGAGATGTCGGTAAAGAAGCGTAGCTTCAGGTTGACCAACCGTTGTTCCAAATCAATCTGGTGGTGCAGCCGGTAGATATAGAGGATGACGTAGACAACCAGCATCGTTGCCAGCAGGAAGATAAAGATAAGCAGTAGGATGGCCCAGGGAGTCTCGCGGAAGGTGGGCTGTACGCGGATGGGCAGTGTGCGCAGGTTGTCGCGCCACAGGCCGTCGCTGTTGGTCGATACCACTTGCAGTTCATATTCTCCGGCCGGCAGATTGATATAGATGGCGCTTCGGTTGCTGTCTATCTCGTTCCAAGTCTCCTCCAGTCCTTTCATACGGTAGGCGTAACGTATGTTGGAGGGGTCGGCATAGTCGAGGGCAGCAAAGTGGAAGCCGACATTGCGCTCGTCGGGCTTCAAGGTCAGCTGAGGCAGGTCGTCAATGGGCAACGGATGCATCAGACCATGGATGGTCAGACCTGTGAACACGATGGGGGGTGTGTACGAACTCTTTTTGAGCTCGGCCGTATTGGCTTCCAGTATGCCGCTTTGGATGCCGGCCATCAGCCTGCCTTGCCACCATACGGGTTCTGCCTCGCTGAAGAAGACGTCGGTCTTCAGGTAGCGGCGGTCGTAGTCGTAGAATTTGCCTTCGGTGGGGTCAAATTGGGTCAGTGCATTTTCTGAAATCAGCCACAGGCCACCTCGTGGATCCTCACTCATGGAGAGCAACAGGTCCGAAGGCAGCCCTTCGCGGGTGGTGTACGTACGGAATCTGAGTGTATCGCTCAGCAGTTGCGTACTCTCTATGCGGTTCAGTCCGCCGGTGAAGCTTAATATATAAGTGGTGTGGCGGCTGTCGGTAAAGATGTTCATGATGTCGTTTCCGCAGAGGCTGGTACTCTCTTCAGGTCGGCGTGTGTTGACGTAGAAATGGATTTCTTCAGGATTCTTGACATGGGGAGAGAATGTGAGCAATCCGTCTGTGGTGCCGGCCAACAGGATGCCGTTTACCTCTTTTACTACCCGGACCTTTGAGAAATGTTCTGCAGGATAGTGCTTTAGTCGGTTGCCGCTGTGTATGAAGTGTACATGTCCCTCCTCGTCTTTCTCGCAGATGTTCACTCCTCCTCCATACGTGGCCGCCCAAATACGGCCCTCGTGATCCTGGCAAAGTGAGTAGATGCTGTTGTGGCTCAGGCTGAAGGGGTCGGCCGGGTTGTGGGTGTAATGCGTTACTTGATAGCGGTTGCCCGATGTGGGTGTCAGGCAGAACAGTCCGTCCCAGCGGCTGCCCAGCCATAGGGTGCCGTCGGCCTCTTCCAGTATGCTGTAAATGCTGTAGCCAAAGTTGGCTTCGGACGGGCTGATACGTCCGTCGGCATTCAGATAGCCTTGTAGCGTGCCGTCAGGACGTACGAGGCGGATATATCCTCGCTTGTTGGCCATCCAAAGCAGGCCGTTGCGGTCGATATGGAAGGCGCGTGTCTCATAACCGTTGTCCATGGGATGGATGCGGCAGGCGTTGGGATTGAAGGTGATGCGTCCCATCTCCATCTTGTTGGCATACCAGAAATTCCCCTGGCGGTCTACCAGACTGCAACGTATCAAAGGACGGAATTTGGTGGTAGGTTGGTTGAAATCTTCGTAGTAAGGGCGCAGACGGTCGGTCTGACGGTCGTACCAACTGAGACATCCATCGTGCGGAACAATCCAGAGCGTGCCTTGCGGGTCTTCAAAAAAGGTGTCCCGGCTGGCATCGTCCGTGTGAGGCATATCTTCCGCGGGGGTTTGGTAGTAATATTGTCGGCTGCTGGCGGGATCGATGCGATAGACACCCGGCTGGTCTGTGAAGATCCACCACTGGCCATGGCTGTCGCATCGGATACGCTCGGCACGTGCCTGCGGATAGAGCCGCTTTTGCAGGTCAATGGAAACGGTGCGTTGGCTTTGGGGAAGATAAAGCAGGATGCCACGGCTGCTACAGGCAGCCAATGTATCGTGCCCCAACGTCTGCAGGTTATATAGTTCTCCGCAGGAAGCGGGTAGGGGAATGTAATGGAGTGAGGGGTCATTTAAGGAAGAAGCCGCCAGCTTGTTTTCTTCGGTCAGCAGGTACATTGTTCCGCCGGATTCGCAGACATCACGTACCGATAGGGGGTGGCTGAATGGAGTGGAAGGTGCCAACACACTCATCCCTTGGGTGGTGAAGATCCATTCATTTCCTTGGCTGTCTTGTTTTACCCGCTTCAGGCGACCGCCGGGATAGGGTACGTCGGTTGAGGGAAAGAAGGTGATGGCATCGCTTGAACTTGCGGCATACGCTTGCTCGTCGATGCGGACGGCGTGGCTTCCGCAATCTACCCATAGCACGCCTTTGGACAGTGAATACAGGTGATTGACCACCAATTTGCAGTCGTGCTCCTTCTCGTAAGGAAGCAGCACGTCGGTGAACTGCTCTGTGCGGCTGTCGAACAGATAGAGACGGCTGTCGTAGCTTTGGCACCAGATGTCGTTGAGGCTGGTAGGCAGGATGTGTGAAAAACGGTTGGTTGTCAGGGTAGAACCGTCGCCCGGATAGGCTTTGTAGTTGCGGAAGCTGTAGCCGTCGAATTTGGACAGTCCATTCCAGGTAGCCAGCCAAATGAACCCTTTGGAATCTTGCACAATGTTGGTGACATAGCGTTGAGACAAACCGTTGTAGAGCGAGAACCGCTCAATCTGGCAGCTGGGCTGCGCCTGTGTATGACAAATTCCTCCCAGCCACAGGCCAAGCAGGATAGATATAAGGTATTTCATGGTATCTATTGGGTTAGTTTGTACAAATATAGTGAAACCTGTTGTAATATGCTCTATGGATGGTCTGTTAATTGTGGTTAAACAGCAACTTTTTTTTCTTTTTTTGTGTGATTCTAATGATTTATCTGCTACTTTTGTGATATCAGAATGATATTAAACTATATGAAGATAATTTGATTGTTCACTTTTAAAACCAATTTGTATTATGGAGACAAAAGAAACTACTTTTCAAGGATTTAGAATGAATGGCTTTCTGGCTTTGTTTTTGCATCTGATTGTATTTACCGGCATTATTGTATTGGGATTCCTCACATTGAGCATCCCGGTGATGATATTGAGCGGTTGTCTTAGTATACTTTGGTTCATTCTGATGGCCGGCTATGTGCAGCTGGAACCGAATGAGGCCCGGGTCATGGTATTCTTCGGTACCTATAAGGGAACCTTCCGTGAAACGGGTTTCTATTTCTTCAATCCCTTTCTTGATAAGAAGAAGCTCTCTCTGCGTGCTCGCAACCTGGATGTGGAGCCTATCAAGGTAAATGATAAGATAGGTAACCCCATCTTGATTGGACTGGTATTGGTTTGGAAACTGAAAGATACTTATAAAGCGATGTTTGAGATTGATGCCCAAACCATGGCTTCGTCGAATGCCAATGGCAACGGTCAGACAACGATAGGGAATGTTGTAGCCAATCGGATGCTGGCTTTCGAGAATTTTGTGAAGGTGCAGAGTGATGCCGCATTGCGCCAGGTGGCCGGACAGTATGCCTATGATGACAACGAGGCAGACCAGCAGGAGCTGACGCTGCGGAGCGGTGGAGAAGAGATAAACGAACAGTTGGAACAGAAACTGAACGAACGGCTTGCCATGGCCGGTATGGAGGTGGTTGAGGCGCGTATCAATTACTTGGCGTATGCTCCGGAAATTGCAGCCGTCATGCTGCGCCGCCAGCAGGCCAGTGCCATCATCACAGCGCGTGAAAAGATTGTGGAAGGAGCCGTCTCCATGGTAAAGATGGCGCTTGAGAAGCTCTCTGATGAGGAAATCGTGGAGCTGGATGAGGAGAAAAAGGCGGCAATGGTGAGCAACCTGCTGGTAGTGCTCTGTGCCGATGAATCGGCTCAGCCCGTGGTCAATACTGGAACTTTGAATCATTGATAACGGAGGTATGAAACATGCTTTTCTGACTATACTTTGTTGCTGGGCAATGGCGTTGCCCGGCAACGCAAATGGTACGGAAGGGGCATCGTCTGCTACTGACCCTTCTCGTACGGAAATGGTAGCAGCAGACCAACCGACTGAAATCGCGCTGACGTTGTGTACCGACTCCTTTCGATTGCCCGCGTTGCTGACGCTGCCTGTCGTGGCCTCGCAGCGGCAGGTGCCTTGCGTGGTATTGGTGCATGGCTCTGGCCCTAACGACCGCGATGAGACCATCGGCCCCAACAAGCCCTTCCGCGATATCGCTTATGGATTGGCTCAACGGGGCATTGCCACGTTGCGTTATGATAAGCGTACACTGGTATACAAAGCCGCCTCTGTCCCTGCCGGACGCGAACTGGATTACGATACGGAGGTGACCGATGATGCACTGAGTGCCATTGAGCTGTTGGCTGCACGGCCGGAAATTGCTGCTGATTCCATCTTCCTATTGGGACACAGTTTGGGTGGTACATTGGCTCCCCGTATAGCTGCCCGTACGTCACATCTCAGCGGAATCATTATTGTAGCCGGACTGGTGCGTCACATGGGAGACGCCGTGATTGACCAAGTACGCTATCTCTCTACCCTCGATACGCCCAATGCAGAGTCGCTGAAGGCACAGCTTCCTGTGCTTGAACGTTTGATAGCCAATGTCAAGCTGTTGGGCAGCTATGGGTTTGATGAAACGTTGCCTCTTCCTTTGGGGGTACCGGCTTCCTATTGGAAAATGGTGAACGACTATCGTCCCGCAGCTGTTGCCGCTACCTTGTCTGTTCCCATTCTGGTGATGCAGGGCGAACGCGATTATCAGGTCACAACGATTGACTATGCACTCTGGCAGACGAGTCTGGCCTTCTATCCGATGGCCCGTTTCCGCTTGTACCCACGTTTGAACCATTTGTTGCAGGAGGGGGAGGGAAAATCGGTGCCGTCCGAGTACGAGGTTCCGGTTCCGGTAGCTGCGTATGTGCTGGATGACATGGCTGCTTTTGTACGCGGTGTACTGCCGGTCCGACCTGCCGGCCGTTGATGCAAAAACTAACTATCAGAACCTATGGCAAAGAAGGAGACAAATCAGACGAAAAGCTATATCTTGCGCATGGATTCATCCCTGATGGAGGCGGTGGAGAAGTGGGCTGCAGACGAATTCCGCAGTACCAACGGGCAGCTGCAATGGATTATCACAGAGGCATTGCGAAAAAAAGGCCGGTTGCGGAAGGGGAAGAACGCCCCGCGTACCGACGAATCGGAAGAGGAGACCCCATAGTAGAGTGTTCGCTCCCTCTCTCCCGATTCGTGAGAACCGGATAGCCGGTCAAAGCCGTTTCAGTGCCAGCTTGATGACCTGCTCGACGTGTGCCGAAGGATCTTCTTTCAGGATGGACAGTACAACCTTTTGCGACGGTGCTTGTGCAAATCCCAGCATGGTGAGGGCGGCTATAGCCTCTTCTTGTACTTGATTGCTGGCAGCAGGCAGCAAGGAGCCGATGGCTCCTGCCGTCGTCGTCGATACGCCCCCTGTCTTTATTTTGTCCTTTAGGTCCACAATGATGCGTTGGGCGGTTTTTAGTCCGATTCCTTTTACGCTTTTCAACAGATTGGCATTCTCGGTACTGATGACGGAAATCAGTTCGGCCGGTGTCAGAGCCGAGAGAATCATGCGGGCGGTGTTGCCTCCGATGCCCGACACGGATATGAGTAGCAAGAACAACTCCCTCTCTTGCTTGTCTGCAAACCCGAACAGTAGGTGGGCATCTTCGCGGATGGCTTCGTAAACGTAGATTCGGAACTCCTTTTTGCCTTGGATGGCAGCGTATGTGTTGAGGGAGATGCTGGCTATATAGCCCACTCCGTTACAATCGATGACAACGGATGCCGGTGTCAGTTCTACGATTTCTCCTCTTACGTATTCTATCATGACGGTCTCTCTTTCTGTTTATTAGTCTGCGAAAGTAAGCATTATTATTGGATTGGGAGGCGTTGACAGCTTCTTTTTTTGAGAGATAGGGAAGGATAATCTTGAAAAAAATGTAAACCATGCCACTACAGGTGCTGTATATGAGCAAAAATGTTTATTTTTGCGCCGCAAATTATGAATTTTGACAACTAAATACCAATAAAAGAATGAAAAAAGTAAGAGCAGCCATCGTTGGTTATGGCAATATCGGTCATTATGTACTGGATGCTCTGCAGGCAGCCCCCGACTTTGAAATAGCCGGTGTGGTGCGCCGTTCGGGTGCTGAAAACTGCCCGGCAGAGTTGAGTGATTATCCCGTTGTGAAGCACATCCAGGAATTGGAAGGAGTGGATGTAGCCATCCTTTGTACCCCGACTCGTAAGGTAGAGGAGTATGCCAAGGAAATTCTGGCGATGGGCATTCATACAGTCGATAGTTTTGATATCCACACAGGGATTCCTGCACTGCGCCGTACACTGGACGAGGTGGCAAAGGCACACAATACGGTATCGGTCATTTCGGCCGGTTGGGATCCGGGTAGTGACTCTGTGGTACGCACGCTGTTAGAGGCCATTGCCCCTAAAGGCATTACGTATACCAACTTCGGTCCGGGCATGAGCATGGGCCATACGGTGGCTGTGAAGGCTGTCGATGGTGTCAAAGCCGCACTCTCCATGACCATTCCTACCGGTACGGGTATCCATCGCCGTATGGTATATATCGAACTGAAAGAGGGCTACGAGTTTGAAAAGGTAGCTGCTGCCATCAAGGCAGATCCCTACTTTGTCAACGATGAGACACACGTGAAGCTGGTGCCCAGCGTGGATGCACTGCTCGATATGGGACATGGCGTGAACCTGACAAGAAAGGGTGTCTCCGGCAAGACGCAGAACCAGCTCTTCGAGTTCAATATGCGCATCAATAATCCCGCATTGACCGCACAAGTGCTGGTGGGCGTGGCACGTGCTTCCATGCGTCAGCAACCCGGCTGCTACACGATGGTGGAAATCCCCGTCATCGACCTCCTGCCGGGTGACCGTGAAGAGTGGATCGCTCATTTGGTATAAATGGGATATAATCTTGTCAGATTGTTTGTTTCTTAGTGTAGGAAGGGCTACCTTTGCACTTTCCTAAATCTCACGCTAAGAACGTAATCATGAATCTGACGATTGAACCCAAAAAAATCATTGACGCTTATAGTACGCCCATCGTTCAGCAGACCTCTTTCTGGTCAAAAGTCAAGGAACGGTTGGGTATGCATTCGTGGGCATTCGAATATTCCATCCGCAACAGCGACCTCTATGCTGGGGTGGGTGGGTATTCGTGTACAAATGCCGACTTTATCTTGTTCTTCCAATACTTGAACCGCGAAGATTACATCGCGTACCTTCCTTATGGCCCTGAAATAGAACCGTCAGAGGAGAATCAAGGGCGTTTTCTGGAAGAGTTGTCCGAATCACTGAAATCTTTTTTGCCTCCACACTGCGTGGCCTTACGTTACGACTTGAACTGGCAGTCGCATTGGTGCAAGGAGGAGGACTTTGACCGTGATGGCAACTGGATTGGTCTGCCCAAGCAAGAGTTGCAGGAACTGAAGCTCAACTATGGCACTCAACTGCACAACTTGCGCAAGGCGAATATGAATATATTGCCAGCCAATACCATCGTCATTGACCTGTCGCGCAGCGAAGAGGAGATTCTGGCACAGATGCGCCCCAAAACCCGTTATAACATCCGTCTGGCTCTGCGTAAAGGGGTAGAGGTGCGTTCCGTAGGTCGGGAGGAGTTGGACGTGTGGTATCAGCTCTATCGGGAAACAGCCTTCCGAAACGGACTTCATCTGAATGATATTTCCTATTTCCGCTCTGTCTTCTCGTCCAAGATGGAGTGTCCAGACAAGGAACTGAGTGTGGAGTTGCTTATTGCGTACGTCGATCAGATTCCATTGGCTGCCATGTTCCTGATTCTGTCTGCCCATCGGGCTACCTATTTATATGGTGCCTCTTCATCGGTGCATCGAAACCTGATGCCGACCTATGCCTTGCAGTGGAAGGCCATGCAGATAGCCAAAGCACACCGCTGTAGGGAATACGATATGTTCGGTATCTCGCCGAATGCCGATCCGTCGCATCCCATGTATGGGCTATATAAATTCAAACATGGGTTTGGTGGGGAGATTTTCCACCAGTTGGGTTGTTGGGACTATCCTATTGAGGAGGACAAGTACCGATACTTCACTGCGATGGAGATGAATATGCAGGGGTACTACCAAGGATAAGCAATTGCTGGCCCGATGTTTGTCGAGGACTGTATTCATGAAGAGGCACAAAGCTGCCGAACCTTGATTTGTCTGATTGACAAATGAATTGTCCGATAGCTTTGTGCCTTGTTACATGGTTGGTGTTTATTGGAGCAGGTAGCGTGCCTTCTTCAAAGCTGCATCGCTACTGTTAGGGCCAATCATAATGTCGAACTCGCCAGGTTCAAGGATGACATCTCCTTCTGCATTGTAGAATGAGAGCATCTCATGGGTGATGGTGAATTTCACTTGGCGGCTTTCTCCCGCTTTCAGTGTGATGCGTCGATAGTCTTTCAGCTCTTTGACGGGACGTGCAATGGAGGCTGCCAGATCGTGAATATACAACTGCACCACCTCTGTGGCCTCTCGTTTGCCGGTATTGGTCACGGTGATTTCTGCCTGGTTGCCTTTCAGTGCGATGTCTGAGTAAGCGAATGTGCTGTAGGTTAGTCCGTATCCGAATGGGTAGAGTGGATCGTTACGTACATCAATGTAGTTGCTCTGGTATTTCCGATATGCCTGGGCACCTTCCGGTACGGGACGACCTGTGTTGAGGTGGTTGTAGTAGATGGGCACTTGCCCTAATGTCCGGGGCATGGTAACGGTGAGACGACCTGACGGACTCTTCGCTCCAAAAAGTACGTCACAAATCGCATCGCCGGCTTCCGAACCTCCAAACCATACGTTCAGGATGGCAGGTACATGCTCTGATTCCCATGTCAGTACTGTGGAACGACCGGAGAAATGGAGCAGGACGACTGGCTTCTTGGTGGCAACAAGTGCTTGGAGAAGTTCTCGCTGAACGTCAGGTAATGTCAATTCGGCACGCGAAGAACTCTCGCCGCTCATCTCAGCCATTTCACCCATGGCACAGACTATCACATCTGCCTTCTGGGCAATGGCTAAGGCCTCGGCTTTAGCCATTGCATCGTCCACCCGTGGTATAGGACGTCCGAAGGTGGCTCCATCCTGAGTGGCCTTGTCTGCATAGATGTTGCATCCTTGTGCAAAGAGTATTTCAGCCTGATTGCCTACCGCCCGTTGCATAGCCTCTTTCAAGGTGGAATAGAGTTCAGGGGTATCGGCGGTCGACCAACACCCTACCAGGTTGTTGCTGTTATCTGCCAAAGGCCCGATGAGGGCAATCGTTCCTTTCTTTTGAAGGGGAAGCAGGTTGTCTTGATTCTTTAGTAGAACGAATGTCTCTGCAGCCATGTCACGTGCAGCTTTGCGATGTGCGTCGGTGTATAAATCGGTTTTCTGCCGTTTGGGGTCGCAGAAACGGTAAGGGTCATCGAACAGCCCCAGTTTATACTTGGCCTCCAAAACACGGCGACATGCCTGGTCAATCTCTTCTACACTTACTTTGCCAGCTTTCACCAACTGTTCCAGTTGGGCGGAATATGCGTTTGAGCACATATCCATGTCAGTTCCGGCTTTCAAGGCTTTGGTAGCCGTTACCGACTGATCGCCTATTCCATGTACTACCGCTTCGTTGATGGAGCCATAGTCTGTAACGACAAAACCATCAAACTTCCACTGGTCGCGCAACAGATCTGTCAGCAGCCATCGGTTGCACGTTGCCGGAACGGCATCCACTACGTTGAACGATGACATAAACGAACCGGCACCTGCATCGGCGGCAGCTTTGTAAGGAGAAAGGTATTGATTGTACATTCGCACACGGCTCATATCTACCGTATTGTAGTCACGACCGGCTTCTGATGCCCCGTAGAGTGCAAAGTGTTTCACACAAGCCATGGCATTCTCTTTCCCATAGTTGCCTTGATATCCCTTTACCAAGGCTTCGGCGATGCGGCATCCCAACAGTTGGTCTTCGCCGGCACCTTCGGCCATGCGTCCCCATCTCGGGTCGATGCAGATGTCCACCATGGGGCTATAAATCCAGTTGATACCTTGTGCGGTGGCTTCTTTGGCTGCAATGGCTGCTCCTTGTTCAATCGCTTCGACATCCCAAGAGCAGGCTTGTGCCAAAGGAATTGGGAATACGGTCTGGTTGCCATGAATCACATCCAATCCAAATAGAAGTGGTATTCCCAATCGGCTTTTTTCTACAGCGATACGTTGTAAGGTGCGGATTTTCTCCGAGCCTTTGACGTTGAGTACAGCACCTAATTCTCCCGCTTGGGCCAATTGGGCTAATGGGCTGTCCACCATTGCGCCTGTAGTAATGTCTCCACCTGGCAGCAGATTCAACTGCCCAATTTTTTCTTTGAGCGTCATTTTGGCCATCAGTCCCTCTACCAACTCGTTCATGGGTAGTTGTTGGGCCATCAGTGACGCACTGGCCAATAAGGCCATCATAGTATTTGTCAATCGTTTCATGGTAAATGTATTATGCATTTATTTTCTGTTAAGTAATCTGCAATGGCGGTTTCATCGTCGGGATGAAACCAGCGTATCTCTTTGTCGCGCTTGAACCAGGTCATCTGTTTGCGTGAGTAGATGCGTGTGTTCTGCTGTATCTTGTCAATAGCCATGTCGAGGGTCCATTCTCCATCTAAATAACGGAACATCTCTTTGTAGCCGACGGTGTTCAGCGAATTGAGGGAACGATAGGGCATTACTTGACGTGCCTCCTCTACCAGACCCTGTTCCACCATTTGCACCACACGTTGGTTGATGCGCCCGTAGAGTTCCTCGCGCGGGCGCGTCAATCCTATCTTCAGGATGCGGAAGGGACGTTCTTTGGGTTGGTTGGTACGGAACGAAGTATAGGTGCGCCCTGTCATATAGCAGATTTCAAGGGCATGAATCACCCGTTTGTGATTTTTTTGATCAACGATGCGGTAGTAGTCGGGATCCATCAGTCGGAGTTCGTTACAGAGAGCTTCCAGTCCTTCTGTCTCATACCTCTCCAGCAACATACTCCTCGTCTCCTCATCTACAGTGGGGATGTCATCGATACCTTTGCAGACGGCATCGATATACATCATCGAGCCGCCTGTAAGTAGTACGGTATCATTGGTTTGAAAAAGAGTCTCCAGCAACTTTATCACCTCTTCTTCATAACGGGCGGCACTATAGTAGTCTGTAAGTTGCAGAGTTCCTACCAGATAGTGCTTCACCCGAGCCAGTTGGTCGGCAGTCGGAGCGGCCGTACCGATGGGCAAATCAGCGTATAGCTGGCGTGAATCAGCTGAAATGATGCAGGTATTCAGCCGTTCGGCCAATCGAAGGCTCAGTTCGGTCTTGCCGACTCCCGTGGGTCCTATGAGTACAACGAGGGTGTGCAATGTAGATGCTGTTCAAAATGTATCAATACATGTCTTCGGTGTAAGGGTTGCCACCTCCTCCTTCATCAAATCCGCCATAGCCGTCTCGGTCGATATCCTCCAAATCGTAGTCCTGGTCTCCATAGAAGTTCTCGTCCAAGTCCAGATTGGCGGCTGTTTTGGCTTCAATCTCATCAAAGTCAAGCATCTGTTTGGGAGCGTCACCGGCTTTCTTGGTACATTTGGCTCCCTTTATACTCTTGCCGGTAATGATTTCAGAGAGCTCGATGAAGAAGCAACGCTCTGTCATGTAGTCGAACACGTAGAGCAGCTTCTGCTTCTCGTCTTCCACCAGTTCGCTGATGACGGTATCTTTCATCACCCAGCTGTCCAACTCCGGATTGTCATCCATCTCTTCCAATGTAATCTCTTTCTCCTTTTCCCAATCGTCATCGCAAATGAAGAAAGAGGTCATCTGGTCATCTGTATATCCTGTCGATTGCAGAATCGCCTTGTGGAAGTCGTAGAAAGTGGCTTCCGGATCTATTTGAATCTCTCTGATGAAATCATCCACTTCATCAGAAATAAGGGTAAAACGGTATATCATAGAATTCTGAATTTAAATAATACACATGATTTTCTTCATTACTTTCCGGCCGGAATAATGCCTCTGTCCGAACTCTTGATGAAGTCGACGATGTAGCTGATTTCAGGTGTCATCTCCATCTCCTCTTCAATTTTCTTCAGTGCATTTGTGATATTCAAGCCACTTTGATAAATGATGCGATAGGCATTGTGGATGGCTTCAATGGTTTCGTTGGAGAAACCACGGCGGCGCAGTCCCACCAGGTTGAGGCCGGCGTAGCAGATGGGCTCGCGTCCTGCGATAATGTAGGGAGGAATGTCCTTGCTGAAACGGCATCCGCCTTGCACCATACCATATCCGCCTACGCGGCAGAATTGGTGCATCAGTACGCCGGCACTGATGATGGAGTTGTCATCAATGACGATTTCACCGGCCATCTTGGTTGCATTTCCGATGATACATCCGTTGCCTATCCGTGCATCGTGGGCTACGTGTACGCCCTCCATCAGCAGGTTGTTGCTGCCTACGATGGTCTTGCCTTTGGCTGCGGTCCCCCGGTTGATGGTCACATTCTCGCGGATAAGGTTGTTGTCACCTATCTCAGCCGTAGTCTCTTCTCCGCGGAACTTCAGGTCTTGAGGGACGGCGCTGATGACGGCACCCGGAAAAATGGTATTTCCATTACCTATGCGTGCGCCATACAAGATGCTGACGTTGGCCATGATTTTATTGTTGTCTCCAATCACTACGTTCTTGTCGATGAATACGAAAGGAGCGATTTCTACGTTCTCACCGATTTGAGCTTCGGGATGGATATATGCTAATGGACTGATCATATTTCGGATTTTTTTGATGATATGTTATTTGTTCTTTACTATCTGTGCGGTAAATTCGGCTTCGCAAACCACCTTCTCGCCTACAAATACATATCCCTTCATCGAGGATATGCCTCGGCGGATGGGAGCCAATAGTTCAACCCGGAAGATGAGTGTGTCACCCGGCACAACTTTTTGGCGGAACTTCACACCGTCAATCTTCAGGAAATAGGTCGAGTAACGTTCCGGTTCATCTACGGAGTTCAGTACCAGCAGACCTCCAGTCTGTGCCATCGCTTCAATCTGGAGTACGCCGGGCATGACAGGTTCCTGGGGGAAATGTCCTTGGAAGAATGGCTCGTTGGAGGTTACGTTCTTCACACCCACGATGTAGTTGGCCCCAATCTCTATTACTTTGTCTACCAGTTGGAAGGGGTAACGGTGGGGAAGCAGTTCGCGGATGCGGTTTACATCCATGATGGGGGCTCGGCTGCAGTCGTAGGTCGGGGCCTGAATTTCGTGCAGACGTATCTCCTTGCGCATCTGACGGGCAAACTTGTTGTTGATGGTATGACCCGGCCGGGTGGCGATGATGCGTCCCTTGATAGGTTTGCCTATCAGCGCCAGGTCGCCGATGATGTCCAGCAACTTGTGGCGGGCACATTCGTTAGGCCATACCAGCGGCTTGTGGTTGATGTATCCCAGTTGCTTGGCATCCATGTGGGGTACGCCCATCACATCAGCCAGTTTATCGTAGTTCTCTTGTGACATTTCCCGTTCGTAGATGACAATGGCGTTGTCCAAGTCGCCTCCTTTGATGAGCCCGGCCTGCAACAACGGCTCTATTTCGCGTACGAATACGAAAGTGCGGCTGGCTGCCACCTCCTCTTTGAAGCGTGTCATGTCTTCCAATGTGGCATATTGGTTAGGTAGAATCTGTGAGTCATACGAAACCAATACGTTCAGACTGAAATTCTCGTCAGGCAGTACGATGATGGACGAGCCGGTTGCATCGTCGCGGAACTCTATCTTCGACTTGATGATGTAGAAATCCTTGATAGCATCCTGCTCCACCATACCTACCCGTTCTATCTCGTTGACGTAGTATTGGGCACTTCCGTCCAGAATGGGGAATTCAGGTCCGTTGACTTGTATCAGGCAGTTGTCTATGCCCAGGGCGTAGAGGGCTGCCATTCCGTGTTCTATCGTACTTACTTTCACCCCGTTCTTGCAGAGTACGGTACCACGTGTGGTTTCGGTTACGTTATCAGCTACCGCGTCGATGGTGGGTTGTCCTTCCAAATCGACACGCTGTATCTTGTAACCATGATTGTCGGGTGCCGGATTGAAAGTGACGGTCAGGTCAAGTCCGGTGTGAAGTCCTTTTCCTCTGAGTGAAAAGCTTTCTTTCAACGTCTTTTGTTTCAACATATTGTATACGATGGTTTTATTGTCAGAAATTATAACTAAGTTATTCTTTTGCAAATAGTTTTAGACCGTTCTTTTTAGTGGTCCGCCAGCTTCTTTTTCAGCTCTTCCACCTCTTTGCGCAGACTATTCAGCTCTGAGTACATGTCGGGCAGGCGACGGAAGACTGCCTGCGATTTGAAATAAGCCTTTGGCTCCATAGGTGGAGTACCAATCAGTTGCTGGCCCTCTTTGATCTTTCCAGGCACACCCGATTGTGCTCCCAGATTTACCTTGTCGCCGATGTGGATGTGTCCGGCAATACCTACCTGCCCGCCGAACATGCACCATTCGCCCACTTTCGTGGAACCGGCAATGCCCACTTGTGAAGCCATGACGGTGTGTGACCCGATTTCGTCGTTGTGCGCTATTTGTATCAGGTTGTCCAGCTTCACCCCGCTGTGTATGATTGTAGCTCCCATAGTGGCACGGTCTACACAGGTGTTGGCACCTATCTCCACATCGTCTTCAATGAGGGCAATGCCGATTTGGGGAATCTTTTCATATCCTTGCGGCGTCGGTGCAAAACCAAATCCGTCGGCACCAATGACACAGCCGGCGTGAAGGATGCAGCGATTGCCTACCCTGCAATCGTGATAGACGGTTACGTGCGGATACAACGTGCAATCTTCGCCAACCTTGGCTCCGGCTCCTATACTGACGTGCGGATGCAGACTGGTGCGGTCGCCTACGCAAGCATGTTCGCCTACGCAGGCAAAAGGAGCAATATAGACATCCTTTCCTATTTGTGCGCTCTCTGCTACGAAGGCCAGTGGAGATATTCCCGTCTGCTTGGGCTTGCTCTGTTCGTATAGCGTCAATAGTTTGGCCAGACTTTCATAGGCGTTGTCCACTTTGATGAGCGTCGTATGAATCTCTTTCTCCGGAACAAAATCTTTGTTCACCAGAACGATGCTGGCCTTAGTCTCGTAGATGTAGGGAGCATATTTCGGATTGGATAGAAAAGAGATGGCTCCGGGTATTCCCTCTTCTATCTTGGCAAATGTATGTACGGTCGCATTTTCGTCACCCACGATTTCTCCTTGGATGAATGCTGCAATCTGTTTGGCTGAGAATTCCATGCTATTTTTACTTCGTTAGATTGTTTTAAAATACAAATAACGGATTTTTTTTTTATATTTCCTTATTATCTGATGAATATTTTATGCTTACTTATGCAAACGTTGATAACACAAGTAGTGTTTTTTTACTTTTTTAGAAAGTAAAGAGATATTCAACATATCCGATGCTTCTGCTATATTCTTCGTTGTCCCGTCATTGTATAGGATGTCGATGCTATCATCGGCTGCATCATACATATTCTTTTCAATGCTCGGAGTAGAGATGAAATAGTTTGCTTCGGCCTCAGAAATAGCCAGTGTTTCACCGATTTGT
>JBJEHI010000093.1:0-107672 GCA_051875915.1 Bacteroides sp. | reverse complement strand
CATTCCCTTCGATTTCTCTTATCATCCGAACAGGATGCTAACAGGATGCTCGGGGGATGGTAAGGGCATTCTGCGTTAGAAAAACTATCCCTTCCAAGGGTGTGGAATCGAGAATTCTGTGTAAGTTTGCAGCAAAAAGTTACCGTATGCTATTACCATATTTAAATAAAGGGTGCGTAGAGGCCGGTTGTGATGAGGCCGGTCGCGGCTGTCTGGCCGGCGCTGTCTATGCGGCAGCCGTCATCTTGCCTGCTGACTTTCGCAATGAGGAGTTGAACGATTCCAAACAGCTCTCCGAGAAACAGCGCTATGCTTTGCGCGAAGTGATAGAACGTGAGGCATTGGCTTGGGCGGTCGGTGTGGTGTCGCCCGAAGAAATCGACCGCATCAACATACTGAATGCCTCTTTTCTGGCCATGCATCGGGCGATAGACGGACTGAAAATCCGTCCCCAACATCTGCTGATTGATGGGAATCGTTTTCGCCCTTATCCCGACATACGCCATACAACCGTAGTGAAAGGCGATGGCAAATACCTCTCTATTGCGGCTGCTTCCATCTTGGCCAAGACGTATCGCGACGACTATATGAACAAGCTGCACGAAGCGTATCCCTGCTATGGATGGAACCAGAACAAGGGCTATCCGACCCGTCAGCATCGTGAGGCCATTGCCCGATGGGGCACCACTCCCTATCATCGCATGACGTTCAATCTGTTGGGCGACGGCCAACTGGCATTGGATTTCGGGGCGGAATAGTCATCCCCCTCCCGTCGTCTTGTCCTTGTGAAAACAGCCGTTCTTTTTATCTTTGTTCTTTGACGTCATTTCTTTCCGTGCAAAACGGTCAATTCGTTAGTTATTTCAAATAAAAAGTGTCATTTAAACACTGAAAAAGGCATATAATAGACTAAATGAATGCCGATTTACATTTATTAATACTATGATGTTCAATTATTCCAGAATTTTTATTTCCTTTGCATAAGAAAAAAAAGAAAAATAAGTCAAATCTTATCAATTTTGTAGTATGGAACGGCAATTGTTTGACAAATATTCCTTGCAAGCACTCAGTGAATTGCATCGATACAGAGCCGTGATGTTCAGTCCGACCCTTTGATGCCGGCGGGCATCATCTCCCTTTCATTACTACCCCGCCTTCCCGAGCGCTGGAAACTGCGGGCAGAGCTGCTGCGACAGGCTATAAGGCTATGAGCAGGGGCAAAAGGAGCGCGGTGTGATGCACACCCGCCCGCATCCGTCCCCTTTCATCCTCCTCCACAAGGGGGAAGGTATATACATGATACTCACCAAAAAAATACAACGATATGGACAAACCGACTTTGAAAGAGGTACAGGAGTGGGTACTCCGCCTCTATGACACGTGTGAGAAGACTATCACCGCTGAAGAACGACGCGAGCAGCACAAGTATGCTACCATGGTGCAACGCCCGCAGGACAAGAAGTTCCTGGTGAAGATGTTGGACGAATCGTCGCAGATACGCGACCGTAAGAAACTGGCCAAGCGCATCAAGACGCTGATTGACCGCTATGGCGTGCCGGAATTCCTGAACAAGCGTGATGCGTTCCTGTTCAAGATGTATCAGGCCTTCGGACATCACTTTGATTTCATTGCCATCCCCATCATCAAGAAGAGACTCCGTATGGATACCTCGAAGGTAATCATTGACGAGGCACGGCCCAACCTGACCCGCCACCTGGCCACCCGCTTCGAACAGAAGATTGGGCAGAATGTGAACCTGCTGGGCGAAGTGGTGCTGGGCAATGGCGAGGCCGACCGCCGCTATTTCCACTATCTGGAGGCATTGGAAAGCCCCGATATCAACTACATCAGCGTGAAGATTTCGGGTATCTACGCACAGACGCACGCGCTGAACTACGAGGAGAGCTTCCCCGAACTGGTTCGACGCATGAGCGCACTCTACCAGAAGGCCATCGACTATCCCTATGTGGACGAGAACGGCAGGAAGCGTGCCAAGTTCATCAACCTGGATATGGAGGAGTACAAAGATGCACACATGACGATGCGCCTCTTCAAGCACGTGCTGAGCTTGCCGCAGTTCAAGAACTACGAGGCAGGTATCGTAGTACAAGCCTATCTGCCTGATGCATACGGATTCCAGACGGAACTGCTGGAGTTTGCCCGTGCCCGCGTGGCCGACGGAGGAAGCCCCATCAAGATGCGTATCGTGAAGGGATGCAACCTGGAGATGGAGACGGTGGTGAGCAGCCTGCGCGGATGGCCCAACCCCGTGCGCAGCGACAAGACGGAAGTGGATGCCAACTACCTGCATCTGCTGGAACGCGGATTGCTGCCTGAGAACGCCAAGGTGCTGCACATCGGTATGGCATCGCACAACCTCTTCACCATCAGCTACGGATACCTGCTGACGCAGAAGTACGGTACGCCGAAGGACTGCTTCTGCTTTGAGATGCTGGAGGGTATGGCCAACCACGTATGGCGTGCACAATCCATACTGGGCAACCACGTGATATTGTACACCCCTGTAGTAAAGGACGAACACTTCTTGAATGCCGTTTCCTATCTGGTACGACGGATGGACGAGAACACGGCGCCGGACAACTTCCTGACGCACTCGTTCAACCTGAAGCCGGGCACCGATACGTGGCGTTTCCTGCAGAAGCAGTTTGAGGATGCCTATGCAATGAAGGATAAGCTGACACATGTACCTACCCGCACGCAAGACCGCAACCTGCCCTACAAGCCCGTGCCCGTGGCCGACGAGATGGAGAACGAACCGGATACAGACTTCGACCGCGAAGTGAACCAGGCTTGGCAACGCGACATCTTCAAGAAGTGGAAGAAGAGCCCGACAGACACCCCCGACGTGCTGCCGTTGCAGATTGGTAACAAGACCGTGGTAACGGAGAAACGTCACCGCTACATGGACCGCAGCCAGGAAGAGGATGTATGCGTATGCGAAATGTCGATGGCCGACAAGGCGCAGGTAGAAGAGATACTGCGTATAGCCGATGAAGATCCGGCCGGATGGAGAAAGACGACGCTGGAAGAACGGCACCGCATCATGTATGATGCCGCCAACCGCCTGGCTTCCATGCGAGGCGACCTGATAGGCTGCATGTGTGCCATCACCGGCAAGACGGTGACGGAGGGCGACGTAGAGGTATCGGAAGGTGTGGACTATGCACGCTTCTATACCACCACGATGAAGAAATTTGCCGCACTGAAGGGTGTGGACATCAAGGCCAAAGGTGCGTTGCTGGTCATCTCACCCTGGAACTTCCCCTGCGCCATCCCCGTGGGCGGTATCGTAGCCGCACTGGCCGGCGGCAATACCGTCATCCTGAAACCGGCCACTGTGGCCGCTCCGGTTGCTTGGCTCTTCGCCCGTGCATTCTGGGAGGCCGGTGTACCGAAGGAGGCACTGCAGGTCATCATCACCCAGCGCGATGCCCTGCCGCTGCTCACTACCTCACCGCGCATCAAGCACATCATACTGACCGGCGGTACAGACACGGCACAGGCCATCACCAAGGCCGCACCCGCTACGCCGCTCTCTGCCGAGACCGGTGGTAAGAACGTGATGATCATTACCGCTTCGGCCGACCGCGACCATGCCATCATGAATGCAGTGGCTTCGGCCTTCGGCAATGCCGGACAGAAGTGCTCGGCCTGCTCGCTGCTGATGGTAGAACGTTCGGTCTATGAGGACAAGGACTTCCGTGAGAAACTGAAGGATGCCACTACCAGCATGAAGACGGGTGGCGTATGGAATGCCGGCAACATCGTAGGCCCGATGATTACCAACCAGAACGACAAGTTGCTGAAGGCTCTGACACTGGAGCCGGGCGAAAGCTGGCTGGTAGAACCACGCTTCCTGGACAAGCGGAAATACATCCTGGCTCCCACGGTGAAGTGGGGTGTAAAGCCGGGCAGCTATTCGTTCCGTACGGAGTTGTTCGGACCCATGCTGAGCGTATGTCCCGTAGAAGACCTCGACGAAGCTATCCGTCTGGTAAACAGCTTGCCATACGGCCTGACCAGCGGCTTGCAGAGCTTGGACGAGGAGGAACAACGCCGTTGGCGCGACTCCATCCAGGCAGGTAACCTCTACATCAACCGAGGCATTACGGGTGCCATTGTCAACCGTCAGCCCTTCGGCGGCATGAAACTCTCGGCATTCGGTGGCGGTGTGAAGGCAGGAGGTCCCAACTACTGCAGCTGCTTTGTACAGATTACGGACAAACCCGGCAGTCAGACGGACTATCGCAAGAGCTATGCCGCTGCCTACGAACAGGAGTTCGCTCATCCGCGCGACATCCATCACCTCTTTGGCGAGCAGAACCTGTTCCGCTATCTGCCGTTGCAGAGCATGGTGCTTCGCCTCTTCCCCGGTGATACCGACGAACAGGCCCGTATGGTGGCACTGGCTGCACGTACCTGCGGCACACCGCTCACCATCAGCTTCGATGCGTCGGACGACCGCTCAGCCAAGCTGGCCGATACGGGTGCCCGTCTGGTGAAGGAGAGTCTGGAGAGCTTCATCACCTCTATACCCAACTTCGACCGCATCCGCACTTGCCGGGCCGATCTGCCGATGGCCGTCTACGAGAAGGCTGCTGCCTCCGACCGCTACATTGCTACCGCTGCCCCCGTGCGCGAAGGCCGTGTAGAGCTGATTCACTACATCAAGGAGCAGAGCATCGCCTTCGAGTATCACCGCTACGGTAGCATCACCGAGAAACCGAAGGATGAATAAACATTGATTTATTGGAATTGATGGGGCGGAAGTCTCTTCCGCCTCATCCTTCCGCACAACTTCGACAGTAGGTGCGGAAGTGTTCAGTTACGCTCAAAAAACGGTATTGTTTTTTTGAGTGCAGGATTCTGTTTTGCCTTAGCAGCAACACAGATGCCCTTTTTCACCAGTTTTATTAACCCCTAAAAAGAAGAGATTATGAAAGAAAAGCTACTTGGCCTTTTCCTGACCCTCCTTCTTTGCGTCTCGCCGACGCTGTTTGCACAGACCATCAGCGTACAAGGTGTCGTAACGGATGAAGCAGGAGAACCGCTTATCGGCGCTTCCGTAGTGGTGAAGGATACCCAGAACGGGCAGATTACCAACCTGGAAGGAAAGTTCAGTTTTGCCAACCTGAAGAAAACAGATGTGCTGGTTATTTCATTCGTAGGAATGAAGAAAACGGAAGTGGCGGTAAAGCCACAGATGACGGTCACCCTACATGCCGACTCCGAACAGTTGGATGAGGTGTTGGTAGTGGCCTTCGGCGAGCAGAAACGCTCCTCGTTTACCGGCTCTGCCTCCGTCATCAAGAGCGAGGCGTTGGAGAAAAAACAGGTGACCAACGTCATCAGCGGTCTGCAAGGACAGGTAGCCGGCCTTCAGATGGTGCAGAGCAGCGGTGCGCCCAATGCCACCCCTACACTCCGCATCCGTGGATTCAGCTCCATCAATGCGGGTAGCGACCCCTTGATTATCGTCGATGGTGCGCCTTATGATGGAGGTTGGAACAACCTCAACCCCAACGATGTGGAGAACGTCACCGTGCTGAAGGACGCGGCCTCCAATGCCCTGTATGGTGCCCGTGGTGCCAACGGTGTGGTGATGATTACCACTAAGAAGGGCAAGGCAGGCAAGGCATCCATCACATTAGATGCCAAATGGGGAGGCAACAGCAACGCCCAGGTGGAGTATGACTTCATCGAGGACCCCAGAGCCTACTATGAGATGCACTATAAGGCACTGTACAATCACTACGTACGCGACAATGGCGCATCGGCCCTTCAGGCCCATCAACAAGCCAACTCCACACTCTACGAGTCATCGGCAACGGGCGGCTTGGGCTATGTCGGCTATTCCGTACCCGATGGCGAATACCTGATTGGCACGAATGGTAAGATGAATCCTAATGCTACGCTGGGTAACCGTTATTACTACGACGGACAGGTCTATACCATCATTCCCGAGAGCTGGAAGGATGCCACCTATCGCACCGGCCTGCGTCAGGAGTACAACCTCAACCTGACGGGTGGTGACGAAAAATTTACTTTCTATGCTTCGTTGGGTTATCTAAAGAACGAGGGTGTGGTACACAACTCCGACTACGACCGCTATACGGCCCGTTTGAAGGCCGACTATCAGGCACGGCCCTGGCTGCGCATCGGCGGTAACGTCAACTATTCACACTCCACGTCCAATGCCATCAGCGAGGGTTCCACGACCCTGTTCGACCAAATCATGACAATGGCACCTATCTATCCCATCTATGTACGCGACGGCGACGGTAACATCCTGACGGACGAAAACGGGCCGCTCTACGACTACGGTGCAGGCAACAATGCCGGCCTGCAACGTCCGCAGCTGCCTCAGGTGAACTTCCTGCAGGAGAACCGGCTGAATACCATGCGTACCACGACCAACCTGATGGGACTGACCGGCTATGTCGATATCACACCGATAGAAGGGCTGAAGATAACCCTGAACGGTACGGTCAACAACAACGAGAACCACTACACCTACGCCCAGCAGTCGTTCTACGGTTTCGGTGCCCAGAACTACAAGGGCGGCTACATCTTAAAGGAAAACAACCAGTACTACTCCGTGAACTTCCAGCAGATTATCAACTACACGCGCAGCTTCGGCAAGCACAACATGAGCCTGATGGTGGGTCACGAGAACTATAATTACGAGACCCAGTCGTTGGGTGGTGACCGCAACAACATGTTCTCGTTTTTCCAAAGCCAGGACCTGAACAGTGCCATCACCTTCCTGAGCAACTACAGCAGCTCCAGCAAGTACAATACGGAGGGTTTTTTCTTCCGCGGTATGTACAACTACGACGAGCGTTATTTCTTCTCCGCTTCCTATCGCCGCGATGCCTCTTCGCGCTTCCATCCCGACCACCGTTGGGGCAACTTCTACTCCATTGGCGGTGCCTGGATTATGACCAAGGAGGATTGGCTGAGTGCCGACTGGCTGAACATGCTGAAGCTGAAAGCCTCGTGGGGCCAGCAAGGCAACGATGCCATCGGTGACTTCCGCTACACCGATACCTATGAGGTGTCCAATACAGGCGGTGAGCTGGGCTTCGTGCAGGCTACGGTGGGCAATCCCAAGATTACCTGGGAGACCAACAGCAACTACAATGCCGGTTTTGAATTCGAACTGTTCAAGAGCCGTCTGACCGGTAGCGTAGAGTACTTCTACCGTAAGACCACCGATATGTTGAGCTACGTTCTGATGCCCTTCTCCGCAGGCTACGGTGGCAGTTACGACAATGTGGGCGATATGTCCAACAAAGGTATTGAGATAGACCTGACCTGGAATATCTTCAAGCAGAAGAACTTCAACTGGAGCGTCAACCTCAATGCCACACACTATGTGAACACGGTGCTGAAGCTGAACGAGGACAATCGCGGCAACGTGCTGGATGGTCATGCCGGCTATGCCAACGGCAAGCACTTCGTGGGCGAGGGATTGCCCCTCTACACCTGGATGCTGCGTAAGTATGCCGGAGTAAACGAGGAGGGACAGGCACTCTACTATGTACAGAAAGATGGTCAGTTGAGTACCACCACCTCTTACACCGCAGCTTCCTACTTCAACTGCGGTGACCCTCATCCCGACCTCTATGGTGGCTTCGGCACGACCTTGAGCTTCATGGGCTTTGACTTCTCCATCGGTCTGAACTACAGCATTGGCGGCAAGGCCTTCGACTACGGTTACCAGACGCTGATGGGCAATCCGCAGATGGGTATGACAGGTGCCAGCTATCACAAAGACCTGCTGAATGCCTGGTCAGAGGATAACCGCACCTCCAACATTCCGCGCTTCCAGTTGGCTGAACAGAGCTGCGACCTCAGTTCCAACTATGCTTCCGACCGTTTCCTGACTAACGCCAGCTCGCTGACGCTGCACAATGTCAACATCGGTTACACGTTGCCGCGCCAGCTGACTAACAAGGCCGGTCTGGGCAAGGTACGCATCTATGCCAGCGGAGAGAACCTCTACTACTGGAGCAAGCGTAAGGGTTTCGATCCGCGCAACAGCTTCAGCGGTGAGGCATCAGCCAATACCTATGCTCCCATCCGTACCATTTCGGGTGGTATCAATATTCAGTTCTGACAGTGACGAGCTACAAGTTACAAGCTACGAGCTACGAGTTACAAGTTAACTCAAAAACTCAAGAACTTATAAACTTACAAATTCATAAAAATGAAAGATATGAAAAGACATCTATATAAAGCCTTGCTCCTTCTGGTCACCTGTCTGGCGATGGGGGTAAATAGCGGATGCATTGAAGAGGTTCATCCTACCAGCGTAGCCACGCCCGACCAGTTGCAGTCCAGTGAGTCGCTGGAGAAAATGCTCAATGGTCTGCCAGCTTTTGTGGTCACCTGGAATACCTACGGTTCCAGCAGCTATGAAAATGATTTCGGTTATCCTTGCCAGATGTATATGCGCGAGGTGCAGGGCGAGGACTTTCCCATTCTGGAAACCTATTATGACTACTGGTACTACCTGGAGCTGGCCAGTGAGCTGCGCTACATGTACTACTACTCCTATTTCTATTACTACAGTTTCATCCACAATGCTAACAACATCATCTCCGTGGTGGACGAAGAGACGGCCAGTGCCGAAGCGTTGCAATGCCTTGGGTCGGCTTTGGGTTATCGCGCCCTGTGCTACCTTGATGTGGCTCGGCTCTTCGAGTACAAACCCACAGGATATAGTATCGATGACGAAGCTACTGCCAATGGTGTGTATGGCCTGACGGTGCCCATTGTTGTGGAGAAGATGAGTTCACAGGAGTTGAAGAACAATCCACGTGTGCCCTTCCAGACCATGTACCGCTTCATTCTGACTGATCTCAATAAGGCTGAGAAATACATCGTCGGCTACAAGGCCCCCTCGCGTGCTTACATTGATTTGGCCGCCATCTACGGTTTGCAGACCCGTCTCTGGTTAGAGATTGCCACCCGTATGGAGGATGCCGAGGCACGGAGTGCCATTCTGGCTGCCGAGGGGAGTGACGACGGCTATGACAACCTGGGTGTGAGTACAGCGGATGAGTGCTATGCCAAGGTGAGCGAATATGCCCAGAAGGCCATCAACACCCATGCCGGCTACCCAATGACGAAGAGTGAATGGACCGACCCTACGGCTGGTTTCAATACCGTGCAGCCCTCGTGGATCCTTTCAGCTATGGTCACCACGGCCGAGCAGGCCGACTACAACTACTACTGGTGTACCTTTGTAGGCTCCATTGCTTCCGAACCTCAGTGGGGTATGCCGCGCTACGGTGGCGGTTTCCGCATGATAGGTACGTACCTCTACAACCAGATGGGCGACAACGACTGGCGCAAGCAGAGCTGGTTGGCTCCCGATGCCGTGGGCAAGAAGGTGCCCGATGGCTATCGCACGTTGCTGGACGACGAGGCTTGGAGCGAATTGCCCGCTTATGCTAACCTGAAGTTCCGTGCGGCTAACGGTGCCATTGAGGACGTTAAGAGTGGTCTGATAGCCTCGCTGCCCATGATGAGGCTGGAGGAAATGTACTTCGATCTCTTCGAGGCGATAGCCCACACCCAAGGTGTAGCGGCAGCTGCGGCCCGTTTGCAGAGCTTCATCCAGGCAGAGCGCGATGCCGATTACGTTTGCTCCGCCACCACGATGGACGAGTTCATGCAGGCGCTGATGATACAGCGGCGCATCGAGTTCTGGGGTGAGGGCATCAACTACTTCGACTACAAGCGACTGAAACTCCCCGTGAAACGCAGTCAGAGCAGCAACTTCCCCTCGGGTATGGCGTTGGACACCCGCGCGGGCTATGTGGCTCCGTGGATGAACTACTATATTCCAGAGAATGAGAAAGACCAGAATCCGGCCATCATCTTGAACCCCAACCCGTCGGGTCTTGTGCAGTCGGCCTATTGATGTTTTTAGTTTTTAAGTTTTTGAGTCCTTTAGTTTATAAGGTCACAACTCACAAACTCAAAAACTTAAAAACTCAAAAACTTACAAACTCATAAACTTAGTAAACTTACAAACTCAAAGAGTATGAAAACGATATATTACGCTTTGCTTTTCTTCGCGGGTCTGCTGTTTGCCGGCTGTAGCGATGATGACAAATATACCCCAGGCGACCCCGTGCCCGACAACTGCATGGGTGTCTATTTCCAGGCAGACAACGAGTCTAACTATATGCTCACGCCCGAGGAGATGGCGACCAATCCCTCCATCACCCTTCGCCTGTCGCGTGTGTTGACTGCGGATGCCGCTTCTGTTCCCATCGAGGTGGAATATAAGGACGAAGGGCTGAATGTGCCTGCTACGGTGCAGTTTGCTGCCGGCCAGGAAGTGGCCGACTTGGTCATAGAATTCCCCACCATCGAGAAGTTCAAGACCTATAAGTTCTCTGTGCGTGTGGCCGACCCCTATGCCAACCATTACTCCGCTACGTTGGATGGTTGCGATCGCATGACCGGCTCGGTGTTTGTCACCGAATGGGAAACCGTTGCCAAAAACGCCTACTTCTATCTTTATTACGAGTCGGCTTTCACCGCCTATGAGGCCAATATCGAACACTTGAAGGGCATGAACAAGTTCCGTTTTGTCAACTTCCTGAATACGGGCAGAGACTTCCTCTTCGCGCTGGACAATGAGGAGTTCTCGCTGGAAGACCGCGCTACCTGGAAGGGTGAAATAGTTCCTTTGGCCAATGCCCTGTATGAGGAAGACAACTCCATGTGGTACCTGGTGGACGATGCCGGCGAGTTTGTCACTTGGAATGCAGCCGATCATGGTGTGGACCTCGACGGTATAGGCTTTTGGAATGAAGCAGGCTATAATACGATAGACCTCTCGAATAGTGAATTTGGTAAAAGTTACATGACGGTCTATCTCTACTATGCTGACGGTAGCGAAGGTTGGGACTATGTGATGTACTCTTGGTATTGGGATTAATAACAATGAAGTGAAATAATTTGTAAACTTGATTAGCAATGAAAACGAAATCATTATACTTCTATTTGCTGGCTCTCGCCTGCCTGCTTCCCTTCGGTGGTTGCAGCGATGATGACGAGATACAGACCACCCCGCTCGCTTCGCCTTCGGTCGTTGCCGACCAGGCTACAGTCAGTACGCTGCAGTTCAGTTGGCAGGCTGTGCCTGGGGCTGTACAGTATGCCTACCAGCTGCACGATGCGGCTGGCAACCTGGTTCAGGGCGACGTGACCAATACCACCTCCGCCACCTTCACCCAACTGACGGACAACACCACCTATACCCTCACCGTATGGGCCTATGCTGCGTATGGCAGCGAGCAGAGCCGTTCGGCCACCGTCACCCTTACAGCCACTACCTTGCCTATCCTGCAGTTGCAGGCTCCTCAGGCGCAGGTGCAGGTTGATGGCGGCAGCGTCAGTGTCAGTTGGCCTGCTGTGGCCGATGCTGGCTACTACTCCTATCGGGTGATGGATGCTGAGGGCAGCGTGCTTTCCCAAGCCGATACTTACGACACCTCCTGCAACTTCTCTCTCTCCACCGGCACGTACACCTTCTATGTAGCCGCCCGCTCCGTTACCGAGGACCGCAGTGACTCGCCGGAGTCTGCTGTTGCCTTCACCGTGGAGCGTACGGTGCTCTATCAGACGCAGGGAACCTTCCAGTATGGAGCCAATACGTGGGATGCTGTCATCACCGCCTATTCGGGTGGCAGCTACTCCATCGCCTCGTGGTATGGTGCCGAAGGCTACGACTTCAACTTCACTGTCACGACCGATGATCAGGTGTTGATGCCCGACTATTACAATGATGGTACCTACATTTGGCTACCCATGGATAATGTCTACTACGCTTACCTCTACGATGGTTACAACCAGATTGAACGTAATGGTTCCACTGTCACCCTTTGGTTCTACGAGGGTAATGTAAGAGACTACTGCTCTTTCACATGGATCGCACCCACTTCCCTTCTCACCACCGAGCAACTGGCAGGAACCTACGCCGAGGCTTCGTCGGGCTACGACTATTACATCTACGATTGGCAAAATGGCGACTACTCCTTCAGCTACGACGATGGTTCCGTTACCATTGAGGCAGTTGATGAGCAGACCATCTGCCTTAAGGGGCTCTATTGGATGGGCGATTCGCTGCTGGCTACGCTGGATTCGGCCGCACGCACCCTCACCTTTGCACCCGGCCAGACTTTTGCCACTTACTATACCTTTGCTTCGTTGGACGATGTTGATACTCCTGTAGTGGCTACCGTCAGCGAGGATGGTCGCACCATCATGCTGAGCAGCTGGGGTGCCTGGTATGCTGGCTATACCTATGTAGATGTGACCTCTACCGTACTGACTCGTCAAGAGTAGCATACACGCTCTCTCAAGCTATTTCCTGAAATTTTTTCTTGTAAATACGGAAAAAGCCCTTACCTTTGCCTTTTGTCATGGAAACGTGACAAAAGGCAATTTTTTTTATTCGATACACACTATGGATGCATTACAGTTGATAGAAGGACTTATTCTGATTTTGCTGGGTGCCAACGGGCTGACCGACGGTGCCTCCAGCCTGGCCAAACGTTTCCGCATCTCCGATATGGTCATCGGACTCACCGTCGTAGCCTTTGGAACCTCTGCACCCGAGCTGGCGGTCAGTGTCTCGTCGGCTCTGCAGGGTAGTGCCGGCCTTGCTGTGGGCAATGTGGTGGGCAGCAATCTGTTTAACACACTGATGATTGTGGGCTGTACTGCTTTGGCGGCTCCCATTCTGGTGACACATGCCACCCTGCTGCACGAGATTCCGCTCTGCATTCTGGCATCGGCAGCCTTGTGGGTGTGTGCCAGCGACACACTGCTTGATGGTGGTGCGCGTAACCTGTTGAGCCGTACCGACGGCTTGTTGCTGCTGGCCTTCTTCCTGATATTCCTCAGCTATACCTTTGCCATTGCCCGCCAGCCAGACGACAAATCGGAATCGGCCGATGCCATCCGCCAACTGCCCTTGTGGAAGTCGCTGCTCTACATTGTATTGGGGCTGGCGGGACTGATATGGGGCGGCGACCTTTTTGTCGACGGAGCCTCCGGCATTGCACTCAGCTTGGGTGTCAGTCCATCCGTCATCGGTCTGACTCTGGTGGCTGGAGGTACCTCGCTGCCTGAGTTGGCTACCAGCATCGTAGCTGCCATGAAGCACAATCCTGAGATGGCCATCGGCAATGCCATCGGCAGCAACCTGTTTAATATCTTCTTTGTCTTGGGTTGTTCGGCAACCATCTCTCCGTTGCCTCTGGCCGGCATCAGCCAGTTCGATTTACTGTCGTTGCTGGCATCCGGCATCCTGTTGTGGCTGTTCGGGGTGTTTTTCGGTCGTCGTGTTATCACCCGTGTCGAGGGGACGGTATTGCTGTTGTGCTACGTGCTCTATACATCGTGGCTCATTTACCAGGCTTGACCACATGCATCTCGGAAAAACTTTTTCATGCGAGCATGAAAGTTCTTCTCTCAATTTGCACTATCTTTGCGCATCAATCATTATAAACTATGGCAGTTACAATAAAAAAAGTTTCTACGAGACGTGAATTGGAACGTTTCATTCGTTTCAATTACGAGTTATATAAGGGGAATCCCTATTCCGTCCCCGACCTTTATGACGATATGCTCAACACCTTCAGCAAAACGAAGAACGCTGCGTTCGAGTTTTGTGAGGCCGACTATTTCCTGGCTTATAAGGAGGGGCGTCTGGTGGGTCGTATAGCGGCCATCATCAACCACAAGGCCAATGATACGTGGGGAAAGAAGGAGGTGCGCTTTGGCTGGGTGGATTTCGTGGACGATGTGGAGGTCTCTCAGGCACTGTTTGACACCGTGGCCGAATGGGGCCGTCAGCGTGGCATGACCCATCTGCAAGGTCCCTTGGGCTTCACCGATTTTGATGCCGAGGGGATGCTGGTCGAGGGTTTCGACCAACTCAGCACCATGGCCACCATCTACAATTATCCCTACTATCCGCAGCACATGGAGCGTATGGGCTTTGCGAAAGATGTGGATTGGGTAGAGTTCAAGATTTATGTCCCCGAAGCCATCCCCGACAAGTATCGTCGTATTGCCGAACTGATACAGCGGAAGTATAACTTGAAAATCAAGAAGTTCACCTCGGCACGCGCTATCAGAGAGCAGTATGGACAAGCCATCTTCCAGCTGATGAACGAGGCCTACAGCCCGTTGTATGGCTATTCGGCTCTGTCGCAGCGGCAGATTGACCAATATGTCAAGATGTATCTCCCTATCCTCGACTTGCGCATGGTGACCTTGGTGACCGATGCTGACGATAATCTGGTGGCAGTGGGCATCTCCATGCCTTCGCTGGCCGAAGCGTTGCAGCGTGCACACGGCCGCTTGCTTCCTTGGGGATGGTGCCATCTGCTGAAGACTCTTATCCTGAAGAAATATCCCAAGATGCTGGATCTGCTACTGGTGGCTGTAAAGCCCGAATATCAGAACAAGGGTGTCAATGCCCTGCTCTTTGCCGATCTTATCCCCGTCTTCCAGCAGTTGGGATTCGAGTATGCCGAGAGCAATCCTGAGTTGGAAGCAAACGGGAAGGTGCAGGCTCAGTGGGAGTACTTCAAGACCGAGCAGCACAAGCGCCGCCGTTGCTATATCAAGCCGTTGTAGCAGACCGTAACTATTTCTCTTTTGCAAAAACAGTATTATGGAAGATAACCAACCAATCACAGGGCCGCAGACAGACGAGGCGGCACGTCCCGCTGCAGGGGTAGAGTATACCGACGATAACATCCGACATTTGGATGACATGGAGCATATCCGCGTGCGTTCAGGCATGTACATTGGCCGTCTGGGCGATGGTCAGCAAAGCGATGACGGTATCTACGTCCTGTTGAAGGAAGTGATGGACAACTCTATCGACGAGTTCAAGATGGGAGCCGGCAAGCGCATTGAGGTCACTATCGAGGACAATCTGCGTGTCAGTGTGCGCGACTATGGTCGTGGCATTCCCCAAGGCAAACTGATAGAGGCTGTCAGCAAGCTGAACACCGGCGGCAAGTACGACTCCAAGGCCTTCAAGAAGAGTGTGGGGTTGAACGGTGTCGGCATCAAGGCCGTCAATGCCCTGAGCAGCCGTTTCGAGGTGGCCAGCTACCGCGACGGCAAGGTGCGTCGGGCCATCTTTCAACGTGGCGTGCTGCAGAGCGACGAGACCCTTGATAGCGAGGAGGAGACCGGCACCTACATCTTCTTTGAGCCGGACGACACCCTGTTCCTGCACTACGCCTTCCAACCCTCCTTTGTGGAGACGCTGTTGCGCAACTATACCTACTTGAATACGGGCCTTACCTTCCTCTACAACGGGCAGCGCATCTTGTCGCGTCACGGTCTGGAAGACCTGCTGAGGGACAACATGACCAGCGAGGGATTGTACGACATCGTCCACCTGAAGGGCGAGGACATAGAGATAGCCTTTACCCACACCAACCAGTATGGCGAGGAGTATTACTCCTTTGTCAACGGCCAGCATACCACGCAGGGCGGTACCCACCAGTCGGCCTTGAAGGAACACATCGCCCGCACCATCAAGGAGTTCTATGGTAAGAATATGGATTATGCTGACATTCGCAACGGACTGGTGGCTGCCATCGCCATTGATGTGGAAGAACCGATGTTCGAGAGTCAGACCAAGACCAAGTTAGGCAGCAACAACATGTGGCCGGCTCTGCCGCAGGAGGGACGAGCCGTCGGACCTACGGTGAACAAATATGTGGGTGACTTCATCAAGACGGAGGTGGACAACTTCCTCCACAAGAACCCCCTGCTGGCCGAAGTGATGCTGCAGAAGATTCAGGAGAGCGAGAAGGAGCGGAAAGCCATAGCCGGCGTCACCAAGCTGGCCCGCGAACGGGCTAAGAAGGCCAACCTGCACAACCGCAAGCTGCGCGACTGCCGCTACCACCTCAGCGACGGCAAGGGACGTCAGCAAGAGGCTGACTCGTGCATCTTCATCACCGAGGGCGACTCGGCCAGCGGCTCCATCACCAAAAGTCGCGACGTGAATACGCAGGCTGTCTTTTCGCTACGCGGTAAGCCGCTCAACAGCTACGGGCTCACCAAGAAGGTGGTCTACGAGAACGAGGAGTTCAACCTACTGCAAGCTGCTCTTAACATAGAGGATGGCATGGAGGGGCTGCGCTACAACAAGGTGATTGTGGCTACCGATGCCGATGTGGATGGTATGCACATTCGGCTGCTGATGATTACCTTTTTCCTGCAGTTCTTCCCCGACCTCATCAAAAAGGGACATGTCTACATCCTGCAGACGCCTCTGTTCCGTGTGCGCAACAAGCGGCAGACCTGCTACTGCTATACCGAGGAAGAGCGGCAAAAGGCCATCAACGACCTGGGACCCGCTCCCGAGATTACCCGTTTCAAGGGCTTGGGCGAAATTTCGCCCGATGAGTTCCGCCATTTCATCGGTGCCGATATGCGGCTGGAGCAGGTCAGCTTGCGCAAAACCGACCTGGTGAAGGAACTGCTGGAGTTCTACATGGGAAAGAATACCATGGAGCGCCAGACGTTCATCATCAACAACCTGGTGATTGAGGAAGATAAGGCAGAGCCTTAGTGATACAGACTTACAAACTTATATGCTTTAGGAGAAAACAACGAATGCGAGCACTGTTTCCAGGGACGTTCGATCCCTTTACCATCGGGCATGAGTCCATCGTGCGTAGGGCACTCACCTTTGTAGACGAGGTGGTGATTGCCATCGGCGTGAATGAAAACAAGCATACTTGCCTGCCTGTGGCAAAGCGCGAGCAAGCCATCAGCGACTATTACCGTACCGAACCTCGCGTCAGTGTGCGTTCCTACGACTGCCTTACCGTCGACTTTGCCGCTGCTGTCGGAGCCGATGTCATCATCCGTGGCATCCGTACGGTGAAGGATTTTGAGTATGAAGAGACCATTGCCGACCTCAACCGCAAGCTTGCAGGCATCGAGACCATCCTGTTGTTTACCGAACCCGAATTGACCAGTATCAGTTCGACCGCCGTACGCGAACTAATGCAGTATGGCAAGGATGTCAGCCGCTTCCTGCCTCGGGGAATGCAGTGTGAGAGAGCAGATGAAACCAAAATGGGCGAACAATGAAACCGTATAGAATCAAACGAACGATGTGGCTGCTGGCAGCCCTTGTTGCCTCGTCGCTCCTGCAGGCGCAGGATGCCCGTGAGGCTTTGCGTAAGTTGCAGATGGCCGAGATAGCCATCAGCCGACTCTACGTAGACAGTGTCAACGAAAACAGTCTGGTGGAAGAGGCCATTATCCAGATGCTTCAGCAGCTGGATCCGCACTCCACCTATAACAACGCCGAAGAGGTGAAGCAGATGAACGAGCCACTGCAGGGAGGATTTGAAGGCATCGGTGTCCAGTTCCAGATGGTGGAAGACACCCTGCTGGTGATACAGCCCGTCAGCGGAGGCCCCTCGGAGAAGGTGGGCATCCTGGCCGGCGATCGCATCGTAGCTGTTAACGACACGGCCATTGCCGGAGTGAAGATGAGCACAGAAGAGATTATGAGCCGCCTGCGTGGTCCGAAAGGCACCAAGGTGCAGCTCTCCATCCTCCGACGGGGGGTAGCGGACATCCTGCCCTTCACTGTGGTACGTGACAAGATACCCATCTACAGTCTGGATGCAGCTTATCTGATACAGCCTGCCGTGGGCTACATCCGCATCAACCGCTTTGCTGCTACTACGGGCGAGGAGTTCCTGCAGGCGTTGAAGAAGTTACAGCAGCAGGGGATGCAGGATCTGATACTCGACCTCCAGGGGAACGGAGGCGGCTACCTGAATGCGGCCATCGACCTGGCCAACGAATTCCTGGAGGCAAAACAGCTCATCGTCTATACCGAGGGAAGGGCTGCCCGCCGCAGTGAGTTCCTGGCTCATGGCACAGGACGGATGCGCAACGGTCGGTTAGTAGTGCTGGTGGATGAATATTCGGCCTCGGCCAGCGAGATTGTGACAGGTGCCGTTCAGGACTGGGACCGTGGCGTCGTCATCGGTCGTCGCACTTTCGGCAAGGGACTGGTACAGCGCCCCATTGACTTGCCCGACGGTTCCATGATTCGTCTCACCGTGGCCCGCTACTACACGCCTGCAGGCCGTTGCATACAGAAACCCTACGACCGTACGGCTACGCTGGACAGCAAGGCACTCGCTGCAGATGGCACGTTGCAGTACAACCGCGAATTGATAGATCGCTTCAACCACGGCGAGATGATACATGCTGACAGCATCCACTTTGCCGATTCGCTGAAGGTGAAGACCCGTCGGTTGGAACGTACCGTCTATGGCGGCGGTGGCATCATGCCCGACATCTTTGTGCCGATGGATACTGCCCGTTACACCGACTATCATCGTCACATTGTGGCACGCGGCGTGGTCATCAAGGCCACCACTTCCTATATTGAGCGGCATCGCAAGGCACTGCAGAGCCGCTACAAGAAGTTTGCTTCGTTCAATGACCAGTTCCAGATAGACGATGCCTTTCTGGCGGAAGTCCGTGCATTGGCCGAACGTGAGAACATTCCTTTCAATGAAGAACAGTACAACCGTTCCCTGCCGCTCATCAAGGTGCAGCTGAAGGCGTTGATAGCCCGCGACCTTTGGGATATGAGCGAGTATTATCAGGTGATGAACAGTGTTGACCCTGTGGTAGGACAAGCCCTGAAGGTGCTCAACGAAGGAGGCTACGAGGCCGTCCTGCCACAGTGAGGCTGGGAAGGGTAGGCTACTGCTGTATGCCTGTACCGCACTTCTGCGGTGCACCGAAATAGCTGTAATGGCTGTTGTCGGGGTTGACCACGATTTGCTCAATCACCACTTCCGGGTCTATCATCACGATGCGCAGGCGGTGATGTCCCGGCACTGCATCGAGTGCTACGTTGAGCCAACGCAGATTGTCGAACACCTCGTCGCGCCGTGGCAGCCGTTTGCCGTCCATCCATCCGCCCAGCAGGAGGCCGCAAGGCTCAGGAAGCGGTTTCAGTACATGGGAGACGGCCAGATTCTGCGGCGTGTACTCGGCAAAGGTGTCCACTAATCCTTGGCGGGCATCTATCACCTGCATGGGTTGGTCGTCTATCTGTACTCCCAGCCGCAATCCCCGTGCAGGATGTACGTCTTGGGTGGGCAATATGCCCACGGCTATCGTACGGCTTGTCAGTTCGATGTCGTATTCAAGTGCTGCGCCGTTGCCTGAGAGATCCGGCTCTGCCGTCACGTTATCTATCCCCATACATCCCTCACCGCGTCCCAGGTCGGGCAGGAATATCCATTTTGTATCCTTGCCGTCAGTTCGTGCGGCGTATCTGTGTGCAGGGATGGAGTATTCGGTGGTGGCGGTTGCTGTCAGCCGATTCTCCACCTTGAAGCCGAGGGTCATGGGGTTGTAGTTCTTGTCGGGTATAGACCACTGGGTGTAGCCTATGTGGTTGTCCAGCATCATGCCGTCCCATTTGCCGCCGGCCATCTGCTTGTTGTAGTATTCAGTGAGCCGCCTGTCCTTCTCCATCAGGGCTTCAATGGCCAGTGAGTCTCCCAGGGTGGCATAGTCGTATATCTGCGCCACTCCGGCACTGCCCACCACGGGATAGTACACCAGTTGGTAGAAGGCATCCTGCGCCTCCTGCGGCATGAGACATTTCAGATTCTCGCATCTCACTACAAGCGACTGCCACAAGGCGTTGGTCCGGAGCATCTCCTCGTGGTTGAACAGGCCCGGATATTGCGCTTCAGGTTTGCGCCAGAGGTTGTATTTGCTATATTTGGCGATGAGGTCGGCAATCTCTGTGGCGTGCTCCGGGCCGAAGATGCTCTCGGCGAACGATTCGAGATAGTGCTGCTCGTCGCCGGGCTGTATGTCATCAGGATTCCATGCGTAGCGCATGATGAAGTCGATGGGCATCTCCTTGGGCTTGAGGTCGCCTACGTTGATAATCCAGATGCGGTCGATGCCCGACCGGTATGCCAGATTCAGCTGTTCGCGCAATTTTGGTACGGTGGTCGTGTTTACCCAGCGGTCGTTCCACGGGCCGCCGTTCATATCTATGTGATAGTAGAGTCCCATGCCGCCCTTGTGTTTGCGTTCGCGCTCGCCGCCCATACGTCGGATATATCCCCAGTTGTTGTCGCAGAACAGCAGCGTGACGTCATCGGGCACGGTAAACCCTGCATCATAATATCGCTGCACTTCGGTGAATATTGCCCACAACTGCGGTACTTCGCTTGCCTTTTTGCCGTGTACCTTGCTGATGATGCGTCGCTGGGCATCTATCACCCTTTTGAGTGTCTGCATGTTGTCTGCATCGTTGCCTGTGCCCATAGCTACGTCGCCATCTCCCCGCATACCTATGGTGATGATGTTTTCATACTCCTTGGACTTCTCGATGCCTTCGGTGAAAAACTTCTCGATGCGTTCGGGGTTGCGTGCATAGTCCCAAGGTCCTACCTCGTCGCGTCGCTTGGTGTATTCTTTGTGGGCGCGCATCATGGGTTCGTGGTGCGAGGTGCCCATCACGATGCCCATTTCGTCGGCTACCTTCGGACTGAGCGGGTCGTCCTCATTGAATGCCGTAGCCCACATGGCCGGCCAGAAGTAGTTGGCTTTCAATCGTAGCAACAGCTCGAAGATGTGGCTGTAGGCCTTGGAGTTGACACCACCGAAGTGGTTGTTGCACCATGTGCCGAACGAGGGCCATTCATCGTTGATGAACAGGCCGCGGTATTTCACCTTCGGTTCGCCGTCGGTATATATGCCGGGTTTGAAGTATACTTCATTGTGACGTTGGATGGGCGCATCGGCCATCCAGTACCAAGGCGATACGCCGAGCTGTCGTGACAGTTCATAGATGCCGTAGATGGTGCCGCGCTTGTCTGAACCAAGGATAACCACGCTGTTGCCGTCATCAAACAGCAGGTACTGTTCCCACTTCCCTGCCAACGTTTTCGCCTGTTTGGCATATCTCTTGGCAATGGGACTTTTGCCTACGGTAGCTACGGTTATTGGAGCACAGGGAGAGCCTGTGACTGCCCGCAGGTCGTTGCGCAGATTGTTCACGGCAATGACCACCCCTTTCCATTCCGCTTTGTCGTATACGATGGTGTCTGTTGTACCCGTTAGGGGTATCATTCCTGTATCTTTAGTGAAAGATACGAACCTCTCTGCTGCCTTCACGGTAGTAAGGACGAGCAGCAAGAGCGATGTCAGAATTAAAATCTTTTTCATGTTTGTTCCCATTTTGTTTATTTCAAGTTTTGCAAGTGTTTCAAAAGTGTGATTCGTATCGCTATCTTTCCAACCGATAGCGGGAACAAAGTTATCAATAATATTGTAGTATAGCAAGAAATGTCGTTGCTCTCTTCCATTTTTTTGCGTTGCGTGCGGGTTGGGCGGACACACAGGTATGCCCCTGCAACTCAATACAACAATCCGCAGGCGTGGGTCGGCTGATAATAAAAAAACAGGAGGCAGATGCTCGTCTTCCGATTTGCATCTACCTCCTCTTTATGGTTTTCGGATGCTCCTGTTAAGCAGGAGCATCAGGCATTCCGTTCTGCTTGAATCATGCCTTTACGCGACCTACATACGAGCCGTCGCGTGTGTCGATTTCAATCGTCTCGCCCTCGTTGATGAAGAGGGGTACACGTACGGTAGCACCCGACTCTACAGTGGCAGGTTTCAGTGTGTTGGTTGCTGTATCACCCTTCAGACCCGGCTCGGTATAGGTAATCTTCTGCTGAACCTTGATAGGCATGTCTGCATAGAGTACGGTGTCGGTAGAGGCATCGGATACCACGTCTACTACCTGACCTTCGAGCAGGAAGTCTACACCGTTGATCAGGTCGTGAGCGATGGGAATCTGGTCGAAAGTCTCCTGGTTCATGAACTGGTAGTTGTCACCGTCGTGATACAGATATTGATAGGGACGACGCTCTACACGCACATCCTCCAGCTTCTCACCGATGTTGAAGCGGCGTTCCAATACGTATCCGTTTACTACGTCCTTCAGCTTGGTACGCATGAAGGTGTTTCCCTTGCCCGGCTTTACATGCAGAAAGTCGATGCAGAAGTAAAGCTTGCCGTCCATGCGGATGCAAGTTCCGATTTTGATGTCTTGGGCATTAATCATACTTAAAGTCTTTATGTTATTGATTAGAATATACACTGTAAGGTGCATTTTGCGGGTGCAAAAGTAATGGAATTCGGTAAAAATCGCAAAAACTTTTGAGAGAAAATGAGTTATCGCTTGGTTTATTTGAAAAAAGTCTCTATTTTTGCAGCCCGAATTCGTGAGAATAATAACGTAAAACAAGATAAGAAGATGAAAAGAACATTCCAACCCTCGAACAGAAAGAGAAAAAACAAGCACGGTTTCCGTGAGAGAATGGCTACAGCCAACGGTCGTAGAGTATTGGCAGCACGTCGCGCCAAGGGCAGAAAGAAACTGACTGTTTCTGACGAATACAATGGCGTGAAGGCATAAGCCATCCCCTTGATTCTTGCAAAGAGATAAGAACCATAAAGGACTGATGCAAAAGTCTTTTATGGTTTTTTTATGAACAGAGCCCCAGGGAGTTTCCTCCTTGGGGCTCTGCCGTACTTACACACGCGGGCTGTCCGCGCATGCCCTTTAAATGCTCTTTTCGACGTTCCAAACGAAGGCACGCAGACCCAGCTGTTCGGTCTCCTTGTCGATGGCATGGAGCGCACTGAGCAGCGGGTCTACCTTGGCATCATCCACCACGGTGAGTATGGCCGAGCACATGCCGGGCCAGGCGTGGCTGCCGTAGTGGGGCTCGCCCTTCACGCTGCCTCGCCCCTGTACCTGCTGCCAATAGCTGAATCCGCGGCAGTTCTGGCGGTCCAGCAGGGCGAGGATGCGTTCGTAGAATGCTTGGTCGAAGGTTATCAATACAGATTTCATATAGATATTGTCTTTTTTAGGTTCTTATCTTCACACGTTTGTCTCTTCTTACGACTTCTTGGCCTTGGTCATCTGCTCCTTGTGCAGCAGGTAGTACTCGTTCAGTTCGCGGGCCTTTTTCAGCTTGCGGCGGGTGCGCTTGATGCCTGTGCCGGCAAACGAGCAGTAGAGTACGGGTACCAATATCAGCGTCAGGATGGTAGAGATGGTGAGACCGCCGATGACGGCAACGCCCAGCGGACGCCACATCTCCGAACCTTCACCTTGTCCCACGGCCATAGGCACCATACCCAGAATGGTAGTCAGGGTGGTCATCAACACCGGTCGCAGACGGCTGCGGCCGGCCGTCACTACCGAGTGAAGGATGGCCATACCCCGCTCGCGGCAGAGGGTGATGTAGTCAATCAGCACGATACCGTTCTTCACCACGATACCGATCAGCATGATGCCTCCCAGCATCGACATCACGTTGAGGTTGGTGCCCGTGAAGAAGAGAGCCATCAGTACGCCACTAAAGGCAAAGGGGATGGAGAACATGATGATGAAGGGGTAGGAGAGCGACTCGAACTGGGCGGCCATGACGATGAACACTAAGATGATGATGAGCACAGCCAGTGTACCCAGATCGGTGAACGACTCTACCTGGTCCTCGTACGAACCGGATATCTGTATGGAGATGCCGGAGGGGAGGTCCATGCGGTCGATGATGGCCTCGCCTGCTTTCACTACGTCGCCCAACGGGGCACCCGAGATGATGGCCGATACGGTGACGATACGCTCGCGGTCCTTACGTTCGATGGTGGGAGGGGCGGAACGTTCGACTACCGTACCGAGGTCCTTCACGCGCACGCCCTTGCCGCTGGGTGTGTAGATGAGGATGTTCTCCAGATCGTCGATGCTGGTACGGAACTCGGGGGCGTAGCGCACCTTGATGTCGTACTCGTCACCGTCCTCGCGATAGTACGAAGCCAAGGCTCCGTTGACGCGGTTGCGCAGGTAGAGCGAGGCGGTAGAGAGGTTCAGGCCGTGCAGGGCCAGCTTCTCGCGATCGAAGTCTACCTGATATTCAGGCTGGTAGTCCTGACGGCTGATGTTGACTTCGCGTACTCCTTTGACGTTCAGCAGCTTGCTTTTCAGTTCGGCTGCCACTTGGTCGGTATGTTCGAAGTTGTATCCATATACCTCGAAGTCGGCCGAAGCCGCACCGCTCATGCCGCCCTGTTGTCCGCCCATGATGACTTGTGCTTTGTCCAGTTCGGGGTAGCGCTTCAGGTCGTCGCGCATCTCGTTGCAGACGGCTTCCAGCGTGATGTCACGCTCTTCGGGGCTGATGAGGCTGATGTTGAACGAGATGATGTGGCTACCGTTGTCCTGCATCGAGGCGAAGGTGTTGTCAGAGTCGGCTTGGCCCACCGTATAGTTGCACACACGCATGATGCCCTTGTAGCGTTCCATCCAGAGGGTAGTCAGCTCGCTGGAAAGGGCCTGTGCACGTTCCACGCGGGCTCCGATGGGCAGCTGCAGCTTGACGCTGATACGGCTGTTGTCTGCCGAGGGGAAGAATTCCGTACCGATGAACTTGGCACAGAAGAGGCTCAGTACGAAGAAACCGGCACATCCCAGCACCACTACCACGCGGTGGCGTACCGCCCAATTCAGGCGGCCCTTATACCAGTCGTCCAGCGCGTCCAGCGCATGCAGGACGGGTGTGTACAGCTTCAGAAAGAGTTTGCTCTGCTTCTTTTGCAGGCGCAGGAACTGCGAACACATCATGGGGGTGAATGAAAGGGCCGAGACGGTAGAGATGGTCATGATAACGCACATCATCCAGCCCAACTGACGGAACAGCACACCCGACATGCCGCTGACCATGGTCAGTGGGAAGAACACGGCAATCATGGTGAGGGTAGAGGCGATGACGGAGATGGCCACCTCGTTGGTGGCATGGACGGCTGCCTGCTTGGGTTCCGAACCGCGCTCGATGTGGGTGGTCACGTTCTCCAGTACCACGATGGCATCGTCCACCACGTTACCAATGGCGATGGAGAGGCAGGAGAGCGAAATGATGTTCAGCGAACCGCCGTCGATGATGCCCAGGTAGATGAACGAGGCAACCAGCGACATGGGGATGGTGATGCAGATGATGACGGTGGCACGCCAGCGACCCAGGAAGGCGAATACCACCAGCACTACAAAGAGCATGGCGTAGCAGATGGTCTCCGTCAAACTGTCGATGGTGTTCAGGATGTTCTCCGAGGTGTTGACGATGATACCCAGTTTGACATCGGTAGGCAGGGATTTCTGCAGTTGCGGCAGCATGTCGATGACCTTCTGCGAGATGGCTACCGAGTTGGCTCCCGACTGCTTCTGGATGATAATCATGGCTCCCTGCACGCCGTTGCTGTAGGTCTTCTGGGCGCGTTCCTCCACCGAGTCGACTACGGTAGCTACGTCGCGTAGGTAGACGGAGGCTCCGCCCTGTGTACCCACCACGATGTTCTCCATCTCCTTCGGGTCGTCAAACTCACCCTCCACACGCAGCGAGTAGGTGTTGTTGCCGATGTCGAAGGTACCTCCCGGCGTGTTTCGGTTCTCTACCCCGATGATGGAGCTGATGGTCTCGATGGAGAGGTTGTAGGCATCCAGCTTGTTGGGGTCGCAGTAGACGTTGATTTCGCGCTTGGGGGCACCGGCAATAGATACCGTACCCACACCCGGTACGCGGGCCAGCGGGTTCACAATGTTGTCGTCCAGTATCTTGTAAAGGGCCGGCTGGCTCTCCTCGGCCTGCACCGAAAGGAGCAGGATGGGAATCATGTCGGTGCTGAACTTGAAGATGATGGGGGTGTTCACCTCGTCAGGCAGCATGGAACTGACCATGTCCAGCTTGTCGCGCACGTCGTTGGTCAGCACGTCAATGTCGTGTCCGTATTCAAACTCCAGCGTGATGACGGAGATGTTTTCTGACGAGCGTGAGGTGATATGTTTCAGGTTGCTGACGGAGTTCAGCGTATTCTCTAACGGACGGGTCACGTTATTCTCGATGTCGCTGGCACTGGCTCCGTTGTACGAGGTCATCACCATGATGGTGTTGGTCTCGATGTCCGGATAGAGGTCTACCGGCAGTCTCGACAGCGAGAACAGACCAAATATCGCTACTGCCAGAAAGCAGAGCGAGGTCATAATCGGTTTCTTTACCGCTCCTTCGTATAGACTCATAGGTATGATGAATTTATAGATGATACATTATGAATTTTCAGCCTCGTCTCACTCTACGTCCACTTCAGCACCGTCGTAGAGCTTGGTCTGTCCGGCTACCACCACTTGCGCGTTGTTCTCTACGCCGCTTATCAGCTCATATTCCGTGTCCATGCGTCGGCCCAGCTCCACCTGTTGGTAAGATACCTTGCCGTCCTTGTAGACATAGACGAAGCGGTCGCCCGATCCGGCACGCTTCACGATAGCCATGTCGGGCACTACCACATGATCCTTGGTGCCGAAGTTCAGGGTGACGCGGGCGAACATGCCCGGACGTACACGTTGGTCGCGGTTTGTCAGCTGTACCTCGACGGGGAAGGTACGGGTGGTGGCGTCGATGGTGGGATAGACCAGACTGATGCGTCCCTCAAACTCCTCGTCGCCATACACGTCCATCTTCACCGATACGGGCGCTCCCTTCTTTACTTGTGTGAAATAGCCTTCAGATACGTTGATCAGCAGCTTGACGGGGGTAATCTGCTCCACGGTCAGCACCGGTGTGCCTCCGCTGTACAGGTCGCCGTTGTCATAGTTGCGTGCGGTGACCACGCCGTTGATGGGGCTGAGCAGCGAGGTGTTCTCCAGCAGGTTGTTATACGAACTCTTCATCACGTCCAGCGCCATCTTGGCGGCATCCCACTCCGAACGGCTGGCTCCGCCCACCTTGTACAGCTCGTCCATGCGCTTGAATTCTATCTCTTTGTTGTCCAGCTGGAACTTCAGCTGTTGCAGGTTGGCGGCATCCATGCTGACCAGCTTCTGGCCTTTGCTGACGTGGTCGCCCACCTCGACCCATATCTTGGTGATGCGTACCGGCGAGGCGGGTGCAATGTTGTTCTTCACTTCGGCCTCTACGGTAGCGGTATATTCCTGTATCTGTGCCACAGGTCGTACCGACACGGTGGCCAGTCTTACTTTCAGTTTTTCATTGTTCTCGGTGGCAGCCTTCTCTTCTTTGCTGCCTGTGCAGGTGCTCAGCAGACCCATGGTCAGCAGGGCGACGATGTGCAGTCTTGTTCTCATATCGTTATCTCTCTGTTTTTTTATTCCGTTGTTACTGTTGGGGTTCTCCGGGCTCGCGTGCCCTGATTATTGATTATTGATTATTGATTATTGATTGTTGGGGTTCTTCGGGCTCGCGTCCCAGCACCAGGTCAAGGTCGGCCTTGGCTGTCAGGTAGTCGTAGATGGATTGGTTGTAGGTCAGCTGTGCCTGTGTCAGTTGCACTTGCGAGCTGTTCAGCTCCAGCACCGTCCCTTTCCCTACCTCGTAGCGCTTGCCGGCAATCTCTACCGCCTTCTGTGCCTGATGTACGTTCTCGCGGTTGCTCGATACCTGTTCCGAGCTGGCCTGCATGTTCTTTCGGTAGCTTTGCGCCTGCATGTTCAGCTTGCGTTCGGTGTCGGTGCGGTTCAGCGTCAGCTGGTTCATCTGGATGCGGTTGCTCTTCAGTTTGGTGAAGTTGCTGGCATGGTAGATGGGGATGGAGAGGCTGAAGGCCACAGAGGAACTGTTGGCCCAGTCGAAGCCGAAGATGTTCCAGTTCGTATTGTTCATGGTCTGGTATTGGTAGCTGTACGAGGCTCCTAAGGTGGGCATGAAGTTGGCGTAGAGCGATTGGCGGGTCTTGCGCAGCAGCTTCATGTTCAGGTCCATCTGACGCATGGTAGAGTTGTTGACCAGTCCTTCGTCCAGTTGGTCCAGTTCGTTGGCATAGACGGTTGACTCGTAACGGGTCAGACTGTCGTCGATGCGCAGGGCCAGGTCGGTCACGGTGATACCCATCAGTACCTTCAGCTGGAGCATGGAGAGCGTGACGGCGTTTTCGGCCGAAATCAGGTTGGGCCGCACGCTGTTCATCTGTACCTCGGCACTGATTTTGTCGAATTCGCTGACCGTGCCTTGCTGGTACTTGGCGTTGACCACGTGGAAGTTCTCTTCGGCCACGGCAAAACTCTGTTTCAGCACTTCGTGTGAGTCTTGTGCCAGCATCAGCTGGTAGTAGGCTTTGGTTACTTGGTTCACCAAGTCCTGCCGCGAGGCACGCGACTTCTCCACCGCCAGTTCGATGTCGGTACGTGTCAGGGACATCGCCTTGTAGACGGCCGGTGCGAAGAGGGGCATACTGATGCTCAGCGCACCGCTCACCGTGTTCGCCTTGTCCATACCCATCTTGAACTTCTGCCCGCCCAGGCTCAGCTCAGGGGCTGTGATGGTGTGGTTCCACGTGCCGCTGATGTCAACCTGTGGCAGCAGGCTCTGCCAGCTCTCTTTGTAGGCCGTCTCTTTCAGTGCAATCTCTTCATCGGCCACTTGAATGGTGGGATTGTCAGCCAAGGCAATCTCCAATGCCTTGCTCAGGTTCAAGGCCAATGTGTCGGTGGCCTCTTGTGCCCGTGCGTGGCCGGCGGCCAGTACAAGGGCGATACCCAGCAAAACTCTTTTTCCTTTAGATAATCTCTGCATCTTATACTATTATTTATTGTGTGTTGTCAATCGGGTAGGGGTGGTTTGGGCTACAACAGGGCATGTCAGTGCGAAGCTTTGCCGCTACGATATTGCGTGATGAAGCGTTCCAGTTCTTCCGCTCCCCGTTGGGTAGAAATGCCCCGCAAGTAGGTGAACAAGATGGACTCGTACACCTCGACCACCGAATAGTGGTGGCAGAGGTCGTTGCTCTGCAGGGAGTTGAACTGTTCGCGCAGCAGGCGGTCAACGATGCCGAAGTTGATGTCGCTACGGAAGATGCCCTGTTCTACACCCTGCTGCATGAATCGGATGGCCTCTTCGGAGTCCTTCTGCAGGCGTTCCCTGCACAACTGCTGCACCTGGGGATATTTGTTCAGGTCCTCAATGAAACGCTTGTCTGTGGTGTGAAACTGCTCGATGCTGCGCTCAAACAGTTTCAGGATGACCTCCAGCACGTTGTCGGTTTGCTGCAGCACCTGGCGGGCGTAGGCTTCGTTCTCCTCCTTGGCACGTAAGATGCCCTCCCGCAGCAAGGTCTCCTTGTCGGGAAATACTTCATACAGCGTTCGTTTGGAGATGCCCAGACTCATGGCGATGTCATCCATGGTGATGCTTTTGATGCCCTGACGTTTGAATGCTTCCATTGCCGTGCTCAGTATGCGGTCTTTCAGTTCTGACCTCGATGTGTATTTGCGCGTGTGCTCACTCATTGGGGTAATTTATTTGTCAAAAACTCTTTTTCTTTCATCCATTTGGGAAATATCGGGCACAAATATAGGGAGAAAACTAAATTCGCCGATATAGTTTCCTCCCTTTTCTGTGTATATTAACAATTATTTATCTATGCTTTGCGGTCGGTTGGCTGTTATTTGTACGTGATTTCGTCCCATTTCGGTGGATTCACCTCCAGCAGATGGCGTACAAAGAAGTCGTATCGCTTGTGCTCGCCGAAGTCTTCGCCTACCGTGTGGCGGGCACCGGGAATCACTACCAGCTCAAAGTCCTTGTTGGCTTTAATCAGGGCATTGGCCACCTGCATGGTGGATGCCGGGTCTACGTTGTCATCCAGTTCGCCTACCACCAGCATCAGCGGGCGGCGCAGCAGGTGGGCATTCTCTACGTTCGATCCCTCTTTGTACTGTTCGCCGACGGGGTAGCCCAGCCACAGTTCGTTCCACCAGATTTTGTCCATGCGGTTGTCGTGGCATCCACAGGCCGAGTAGGCACATTTGTAGAAGTCGGGATAGAGCAGCAGGGCGTTGGTCGATTCCTGTCCGCCGGCCGAACAGCCGTAGATGCCTACGCGGTCGATGTCCATGTAGGGATATTTGGCGGCAGCAGCCTTTATCCAGGCCATGTGGTCGGGCAGACCGGCATCTTTCAGGTTCTTGTAGCAGATGTTCTCGAACGTACGCGAGCGGAACGAGGTGCCCATGCCGTCCACCATCACCACTACAAATCCCAGTTCGGCCAAGGAGGTCATGTACCAGTTGTAGCTGCGGAAGCTCTTGGGTACATACTGGTCGCCGGGACCTTGATAGATGTATTCAATGATGGGGTACTTCTTCTGCGGGTCAAAGTTGGTGGGGCGTTGGATGAGTCCCCACATCGGCGTCTTCCCGTCACGTCCGGGAGCTACAAACACCTCCGGTGCTTTCCAGCCGTTGGCCTCTAAGCGGCTGATGTCCGCCTTCTCCAACGGCATCACCACGCGGCCGTCTTTGGCATCGCGCAGCACGGCTACGGGTGCGTTGGCCACCGTTGAATAGACATCTACTAAGTAGCGCATGTCGTCAGAGAAGCGTGCCTGGTGCATTCCCTCGTCGGGAGTCAGGTCGGTCAGTCCGCTGCCGTCGAATCCGATGCGGTAGTAGCGTATCAGGTAGGGATCCTCCTCCTTCTGCATGCCGTTGGCGGTGAAGTAGATGCAGCTGTTCTCTTCGTCCACCTTCAGCACCTGACGTACATACCATTCCCCCTTGGTGATTTGGCGCGTGGGGCGTGCCGTACGTCGGTCGTACATATACAAGTGGTTCCAGTTGTCGCGTTCACTCATCCAGATGAGGCGTTCGCCGTCCTTCAGGTCGTGGCGGAAGTGGCGCGGGTAGTTGACGTATTTGTCGCTGGTCTCTTCCACCAACGGACGCACCTGGCCGGTTTCGGCCGATAGCTCCAACACGCGGTACACCTGATGTCCCCGTTGGTTGTACTCAAAGGTGATGGCACGGCTGTCGCTGTTCCACTCCGGCCCGTACAGTTCGTACTGGCGGTCGAACAGTGCCGTTGAAGGGATGATTTCGCGGCCTGTCTCCACTTCATAGATGCAGGGCACCTTGAAGGGCAGTTCGTCGCCGGGCTTGGCATACTCCTGCTTGTGCAGTTTGGGTTGCAGCTGGTCGGCGGGCGATGACTCCACGTAGTACACGTAGCGTTTCTCTACCGGGCGGATGCGGCAGGCGGCCACCTTCTTGCTGTCGGGCGACCACTGGATGTAGGACGAGTAGTAGTTGCTCAGCGTACCGTCCTTGCTCAGGGCCTTCTCCTTGCCGGTAGCCAGCTCCTTCACGTAGATGTTGTCGTTCTTGATGTAAGCACTCCATTGGCCGTCGGGTGAGGTGACAGGGGCACCGCCCTTCTCGTCGTCCACCTCCATCCAGTGCTTCTGCTTGGGGGGTGTCGGCAGGACACCTCCGTCAGTCAGCTGGCTCTTCTTGACCGCATACGTGTAGCGATGGTTGGCAAACACAAACTGCAGGGTGTCCAGCGTGCGGTTCACCCGCAGGCGTTGCGGTTGCAGGGCATCGGCTTTCACCTCCTTTCCCGAGGCTTGGCTCAGGGCGGCGGCCAGCTTCTGATGGTCGAACAGGTTCTTCCGGCTCTTCTTGTCGGCATCCACCACCACATAGATGCGTCCTTCGGGCGTTTCGCGCACGTACCAGAACTGGTGGGTGCCGTCAATCCATTGCGGAGCGACGTTGGCATAATAGACTTGTTTGGCTCCGAACTTTTCACGGAGCTCATACGCACGGTTGTAGTCTTCTACAGTACCTTGTGCGAAGGCCATGCCCCCGCTAAGGAGCATGGCCAGCATACAGAGTTCTTTTCTCATTGTATCAATGATTTATTTCACTTCCCATTCGTAGAGGCCGGCTGCATGTTTGTCGGGCAGTACCACCTCCAGTTTCAAGGCTTTGGTTTTCACGGGGTTGAACTGGACAGTGTTGCCCACACCCTTCTCCGTGCCATACTTGTCGGCACCCTCTACCGGCTTCCATTGTCCGTTGCCGTCTTGGTAATAGATTTTCCAGGACTTCGGTACGCGGCATCCGCCCCAAGGAGCGTCATCAAACCAGTATACGGTAGAGCTGCTGACGGTAGCTGCCTCCTTGAAGGTATAGCTTATCCATTCCGTCGTACCTTGTTTGGGCCACCAGTGGTAGTAGGGGATGGTACGGTCGTTCTCGTCCTGCGGCACCAGGCGGTCGTTGATGGAGCGCACCGAGCCGGCCTTGTGCGAGAACTCAACCTTGCTCTCCGATGCCAGTGTCGGCTGCATGGTGGGACGCGATGCGCTCAGGTCCTGAGCCAGCCATACGGCCATGTTGCCGCTGCCGCGGTGTGCCCATGCGTAGTAAGGTATCAGGTTCAGTTTCACGTCCTTGGCGTTCAGGCGGCCCTGCTCGTCAAAGTTCAGCACCTGTGCGTCGGTCGACATCATGCGGATGCCATACAGCAGGTCGGGTTTCTCGGTTACGGTGAGCTTCGGCGACTGGTTCACCAGTACGCCCAGCACGTCGAAGTCGTTGTCGGGCCACTCGGCACAGTAGACAATCGGACCCCGTTCGAAGGCTACACGGCCCTTGTCGGCCTCCACCTTGCCGTTGGCCTTCACGGTGCGCGGAGCCATGTCGAAGTGTACCTCTACCTTGTCACCCTTCTTCCAGTTGCGGTCCATGCAGAAGTAGCCGTCCTTCAGTTCGCTCTTCACCTCTTCGCCGTTCACCTTCACACTGTAGCTCAGACGTACGTTGTCGTTGTAGCGATAGAGGTCGCTCGGCACTACCTGTCCGCGTACCCATCCGGGGATGCGTACCTTCAGGTTGAAGGCACCTGCACTGTTCTTCTTCACGTTCACGGTGATGTCGCCGTCCCACGGATAGTTGGTCTGTTGTTCCAGCTGGACAGCCTTGCCGTTCACCTTCAGGTCAGAGGTGTTGCCCATGAACAGGTTCACATAGACATCGCGATCCTTTACGGCATAGATGTAGCCCGGCAGCGAGGGGATGAAGCGGCAGATGTTGCTCGGGCAGCAGGCGCAGCCGAACCAGGGTTGACGTTGGTGCTGGCCCATGCTCTGCAGCGGGTTGGGGTAGAAGAAACCGCCGCCGTCCAGCGATACGCCGGATATCAGACCGTTGTACAGCGTGCGTTCCAGTACATCGTAGTACTTGCTTTCGCCGTGCAGCAGGAAGAGGCGATGGTTCACGTACACATTACCGATGGCGGCACACGTCTCGCAGTAGGCCGACATGTTGGGCAGTTCGTAGTTCTTGCCGAAAGCCTCGCCCGATGCCGTTGCACCGATACCGCCGGTGATGTAGTATTTCTTGCTGACAATGTTCTCCCAGATGCGGTCGATGGCGTTGATGTAGTCCTTGTCGCCAGTCAGGGCGGCTACGTCAGCCATACCGGCATACATATAGGTGGCACGTACAGCGTGACCCACAGCTTCGTCTTGTTGCAGCACCGGCTTGTGTGCCTGGCTGTACTCATCCGTACGGCTTGTGTAGCCGCGCTTGTCCAGGAAGAACTTGGCTTGGTCCAGGTACTTCTTGTCGCCTGTCACTAAATAGAGCTTGGCCAGCGCCATTTCGGCAATCTGGTGTCCGGGTACGCGGACTACCTGTCCTTCGCCTTCGCCAATCTCACGGCATACGCAGTCGGCATAGCGGATGGCGATGTCCAGGAAGTTGCGTTTGCCTGTAGCCTGGTAGTGTGCAATGGCACCCTCTACCATGTGTCCCAGGTTGTAGAACTCGTGGCTCAGGTCCTCTACCAGTTCCCAGCGCTTGGTACCGGCCCATTCATGCGGATGTTTGGGGTTCATGGTACGGCTGGTGTAGAGGTAGCCGTCCGGCTCTTGTGCGGCAGCCACAATCACCAGCACACTGTCTATGTATTTCTGCAGCTTCTTGTCGGGATAGGTTTGCAGCAGGTAGCTGGCACCTTCGATGGTCTTGTACACGTCCGTATCGTCAAAGGCCAGACCGCCCACGGTGATGGTGTCGCTGGGGTGTGCAGCCTTCACAAAATTGTCGTACCGTCCTGTCTCTTCGCACTTGCTGAAGGCCAGGGGGATGGTTACTTCGCGGCTTGCCTTCAGGCGTTGTCCCCAAAAGCTGTCCGTCACTTTCACCGAGGTGAACGGCACGGGGTCAATCGGATACCCGTGCGACTGTTGTTTCTTCTGCGCCTGTCCGCTCAAAGCAGTAGCGGCTACCAGCGCGGTGAGTAAGAATCTTTTCATTGTGTCTCAAGAAAATTTAAAATGTAAAATTTAAAATTTAAAATGAACGTAGATGGTTTTTGGGCGGAAAATATTCCGCCCCTACACAGGGAGCCCCAACGAACGCTCACTCCTCATTTTAAATCTTAAATTATTAATTATTGATTTTTTAATTTTAAATGTTTAATTTTAAATTGTCAATTGCAGTCGTCCCACAGTGTCAGCGAGTGCAGGTAGCCTGTGAAGGGCCATTCGCGCTCGTTGTTGCGTCCCAGGGTGATGAACTGCGACGGCTTGACGAGCAGCTGGATATCCTTCTCGCTCACCAGCTGGTCGTTGATGTAGACACGCTCCATGCGTCCGTCGAAGCATACACGCATGTGTTGCCACTTCCCTTCCAGACTCTTCATCTCCTTGTAGCCGGCATCCTCGTACCAGCCGTAGTGGTTCATCACGCCGCATCGGGGTTCCGTGCCGTTTACCAGCATCAGTTTCTCCAGTTCGTCGTGCGTGGTGGTGAAGTCGGCCACACACTCGTTTAGGGCGATGGAGTCGTTCAGTACCCATGCCTCTAAGGTATAGGGTGCGTTGTCGCGCAGCGTAGCAGGCAGCTGGAAGCTGGAGCGGAACACCTGCTTCCCTTCAAAGTAGAAGGCCTTCTTACCGGCTATCTCACGTACGGTCAGCGGATGCTCTTCCGTCTCGAAGTAGCCTTCGATGGCACGGTTCTCTATGTAGTGTACCGTATCGCCTACGGCAAAGTCATCGGCGCAGATATCCACAATCTTGCCGTGCAGGTGGGTGTCGGCGGCAGGCAGACGCACGATGTCGGTCGTTTCGTCAAACCGCCGTTCGGCCTCTTCCAGTTTCCAGTTGTAGTAGCGCAGGTTGGTCAGAGCTAACGGCTCGGCGCCACTCCGCAGCGTAATCATCCCTTTCGACAGGGTCGATTCCGCCGCAAAGCTTTGCCATCTTCCTACCTTATAAACTAACCCTGTATAGGTATGTTCCTTTTCGGGTGCTATCAGCGGATGGCGGTATTCCAATACCGTGCCCGGCTCCAGCACCAAGGCATCCTTGCCGTCGATGCGTTGTACGCGGGCTGTTCCCTCCTTCAGGCAGAAGGCACCGCCCAGCATTCCTTCGTTGTTCTTCCATTCGCGTCCGTTCCAGTCGGCAGCTGTCAGTCCCATCCACTGTTGCGGATGTGCCTCTTCGGTTCCGGCATACACCTTGATGTTCCAGATGGCTCCGCCGAACCCGTTCTTCTGTCCGCCGGTATAGGTGATGCGTACGTAGCGAGCCTTCGCCTTGCCGAAGTCCACCATCGGGCTGCCAGCCAGATGGTTCTCCCGCTTGTCGGCAAAGAGGCTCCACTGCTTGCGGTCGTTCGATGTTTCGATGAGGTACTGGTAGAACTGCGTTCCATACTCCCATTGCGTCAGCACCGTCTGTATCGGCTGAGGCTTGCCCAGGTCTACCTCAATCCACTCCTGGCGCACGCCGCGCGGCCGCCACAAGGTGCCGTTGTTGTCATCCGTCGCATATTCGGGACGGAAGTTCTCGTCGTAGTAGGAAGAGGCCCGTACGGCTTTCCCCAGTGCCAGGTTCTCCCCCTTCACCGTGAGGGGTGCAAAGGCACCGAGTCCCTCGTGTGTCGGCACTACGGGACGTATGCTGCCATCTTCGGCAAACTCCAGTCGGTCGATAGCCAACTGGCGGTGGAATCCGCGGTTGGAGTGGGGGTTGTCATGACGGTGGTACACGATGTAGTAGTTGTCCCCTTCTTGCAATACGCTGTGGTGTCCCGGTCCGTGAACCGTCCCGTCGCTGTTGGTCTCCAGAATGCAACCCCGGTAGGTATAGGGGCCCAGCGGCTTGTCTGCCGTAGCATACTGCACGCGGTAGGTGTGGTCGTGGCACGAACCGCTGGAGTACATGAAGTAGTACACCCCGTTTCGTTTCAGCACGAAGGGAGCTTCAAAGAAGTCGGTCGCCTCTGTGTTGGGTATCAGGCGTGTTTCGCTGAAGCTCTTCATGTCCGGAGCTAGCTTGCCGGCACCGCATCCGAATCCTTTGTAGATGCCCCATGTGCCCCAGTACATATATACCGAACCGTCGTCGTCCACAAAGGTCTGTCCGTCCAACGTGATGGCGTTGGTCACGAAACGGTCAGGTATCAGCACCGCTTCGCTCTCTCCCAGTATGTTCTTCCAGGGGCCGCGGGGTGTCTCGCCCACACCGCAGTGTACGGTACAGGGCTGGCAGTAGTAGTAATAGTATTTCCCGTCCGAGTGGTGCATCACGTCCGGTGCCCATATCCAGTGGCTGTCCGGCCAGTTCATCGGCATCAGGGTCCAGTTGACAAAGTCCTTGCTGCTCCACACTTGGGCAGGTCCGAAGCCGGCTCCGCTACCGTCTGTGGTGGCATATATATAATAGGTGTCGCCAAACTTCTTCACGGTGGGGTCGGCGAAGTAGCCCGGCAGGAAGGGGTTACCCGTCTGCGGAGCGTTGTAGGCTTTTTGCCCGAAGGCGGCTGCGTGTCCCAGCAGCAGGGACGCAATGAGTATCAGTGTGTGTTTCATCAGTCAGAAATTAAAAATTTAAAATTTAAAATTTAAAATGGGGGGAGAGGTTTCAGGTAGAGGGTCAGGTTCCCGAAGTCAATGACGGCCTTGTTCTCTATCATGAAGTCACCACTCAGGCTACCACCAATGTTTTCTTCAGCATTTCCCGGTCTTTGGGCATTGGCGTAGGCGTATTTGTCCTCTATAAATCCTTCGGCTGTGATTTCTATTGTTCCGATTTGTATCTTCAGTTTCTCTTTGGTGTCATAGATGTAGCCGGTCCTTCCACCTGGACCGCCATACGTGCCTGCCACGCCTGCCGGTTCAATGCCTGCACGGACGGCGAAGAGTGAGTCGATGGAGAGGCGCGATACCGTGTTGATGGAGAATTTTCCTTTCACCCCGTTGATGCTTGCCTCCGTGAAGTACTGGTCATCTTCTTCTATCATGGGCAGTGCGTTGTAGCCCATTTCCATCAGACATGCTTTGATGGAGTCTTGTTGATGCCGGTTGGGACGGATGGCTACGGTGTTGTTCTGATAGTTCAGGATGATATGGTTTTCCTTGATCCAGGGTAGTCCCAACATGCCGAAGCCCTCCTTGTCGGGTGGGAACTTACTGAACACGGATACCCGTATGCTGTCGTAGCTCAGGTGTCCCATTTCCATCTTTTGGATGATGCCGGTATAGCTGGTGTTCGTCTTGCCCGGTTCTGTGATGCCGAAGCGGCCCGTTTCCTTCATGTCTTCAATGCCGAAGTAGACGGCGTTTTCCGGGCTGAGTTGGATATACATATTGGCATTGGAGTGAATCATGCTGCTTGCAGCCTTGCCGTTGATGGAATAGGCAATGGTAGGGCGCGGGCCGGAAATGTCTACTATGTGGACGGGCAGGATGGTACCAGCCGGTTCGGCATCTGTGGTTTTGGGCGAACAGCAGGAGCAGACTATCCAGGCCAGCATCAGTGCAATCTTGGTGGGATGTAATTTCATAACTCTGTTTTAATCTATATTATTGGGTGATTTAGTCAAAGTATTCCGTCAGCAGTCGGTACATCTCCGGGTCATAGTTCATCAGCTTGTAGCGGCGGTCGATGGCGCAGTGCACCCCGTTGGCCGGTGAGGCATATCGGTTGCAGTTGAAGTAGCTCTGTACGGCTTCAGCAAAGTACTCCTCCTTGTTGCTCAGGGCGTAGGTGTCTTTCCAGAGTCCCTTGGCCTGTGCCTTCTCGAAGAGAGCCTGCAGTCGGTCGTTGAAGTCCGGCTCCACCCGTGCGATGCCCTCCATGTGGATGAGGTGGGCAAACTCGTGTGTCAGGATGTTCTCGCCCAGATACTTGTCCTTGGGCAGTTCCAGCAGGTTCTCTTCGCCGCAGCTGGCCGAGAACTGGTCTTCCGGCGCACCGCCGAAGCCCCTTGCCCGCCAGTTCCAGTAGGCGATGCTGTCCGGGCTGTTGCAGATATGGGCAAATTCAGGCAGGTCGCAAGTCTCCTCGTTCTTTCCGATTACCATCACGTGGCATCCCCGTTCCACCATCTTGGCCTTCACGTCGGGGCGTTTGGCCAGCATCTTCGTCAGGATGTCGCAGGCACGCAGCAGTGCTTCGTCGCTTACCCGTTCCGATGAGGTGACGTAGAGTCCCTCTGTCTCGATGTACTTCTTGTAGAAATCGGGTATCTTCTTGCCGGCGGGAATGCCGGTGATGCTTCCTTTCGAGGGCATCGGCTCCAGCTTCAGGGCGAATCCCCCTCCCGAGGCCATGTGCAGCTTCAGCTTGCTTTCGCGGTTCAGGGTCAGCATCTCCTTGCGGTAGTCCTGTGCCTGCTTGTCGGCGTTGATGCCGTCGGCGAAGAGGGTGGCACGGAATTCACCTCCGGCAGGCAGGAAGCCGAAGTCCACCTCCACGTCGCGTCCGTCCCAGTTGGTCAGTCCGCCCACATACCAGTTGGCTCCTCTCTTGCGTACGCTCACGATGTATTTGCCCATCTCGCCCGAGGCGATGAATGTAGAGTCGGTCAGCACGGGCAGTGAGGTGATGAAGTCCACGCACTCCTGTTCTGTCAGGTAGTTGGTCGGTGCGTCACACAGCATGGTGAAGGGCGAGTCGTGTACGATGTAGGCAGCCAGCTGGTGGCAGCGTGTGCCCATGCTCATCGGGCTGTAGTACACCGCTCTCCAGTCGGCCTTGGTGGCGTTGCGCATGGCACCCGGCGTATAGTCTACGGGGCCTGCCATCATGCGGATGTAGGGGAAGGTGACGTCATACGTCGGCATGTCGTTCTTGGCATCGGTCCATTTCACCTCCTCCATGCCGAACACGCTCTCAAAGTTGATGATGTTGGGATAGGTGCGGTTCAGTCCCGTCGGCTTGTAGAATCCGTGCAGGTCCAGCGTCAGGTGGTAGCGTGCGGTGGCTTCCGCTATGCGGTACACCATCTCCACAGCCGTCTGGTCGTCGCGGTCCAGGAAGTCCACCTTGAATCCCTTGATGCCCATCTCGGCATACTTGCGGCAGGCCTCTTCCAGCTGGTCGTCCAGCACGTTGAACACCGTCCACAGCACGATGCCCACGCCCCGTTCGCGCCCGTAGGCAACCAGTCCCGGCAGGTTCAGCTCGGGGATGACCGTCAGCATGTCGCCGCTCTTCGGCGTGTACCACCCTTCGTCCAGTACGATGAATTCAATGCCGTTGCGGCTGGCAAAGTCGATATAGTATTTATAGGTATCCATGTTGATGCCGGCCTTGAAGGGGACACCCTTCAGATTCCAGTCGTTCCACCAGTCCCAGGCCACCTTGCCGGTCTCTATCCACGAGGTGTCGCCGATGCGGTTGGGCGATGCCAGTGCATACACCAGGTTGTTCACCGGCATGTCGCGGTCGTCGCGGGTCACGGCCAGCACGCGCCACGGGTAAGTACGTGCGCCGTTGCTGCGGGCGATGAAGTCGGTAGTCTTTGTCACATACTGCTGTTTGCGCCACGGGTAGTAGTCGGTTTCAGCCGGATAGGAGGCGAATACGCCCTTCAGCTGGTGTGCACCGGCACCCTGTGTGGTGACAAACATGCCCGGATAGCTCTCCAAGTCAGCCTCCAGCAGCGTCACCTTGCTCTGTCCGCACTCCACGGTGACGGGCAGAAAAGCCCACTTGTCGGCCGCTTTCGAGAGCGGAGTCACGTCGTAGAAGTTCTGGAAGGCCATGGCTTCGGGCTTCTTGTCGTTGGTGCTATAGGGCAGATAGGCCGTTTGGTCACCGGTAAAGGTGAAGTCGGCCTGCTCGCCGGCAATCACCGTCTCCTGTCGGCGGGTGGTATAGAATCGGTAGGCCACGCCCTCGTTGTAGGCGCGGAAGGTCACTCCGAATCCGCCTTTCAGCCGTACGTCCAGTTCGTTGTAGGCGGTGGTGAAGCGTTGTTGGCGGTAGAAGGGAGCCTCAATCTGTTCCGTCAGGCTCCTCCGGCGGACGGAGGTGATGGATCGTGCTTCGCCTACGGCAGTACCGTCGGCCAGTTTTAGGCCGATGCCCGACCACGTCAGCAGCACGTTGTCCCCATCGGTTAGCCGATAGGCCACGCCTTCCCGGTCACGGACGTCCACTTTCAGCCGTCCGTCGGGCGAAGTCAGTGTGAAAAGTTTGGCGGGCGATGCGGCCCGGATGTGAATGTCGGGCAGGCAACCCGAACATAGCAGAATCAGTGCGAGGATCCATTTGTTTCTCATATCATATCGTTTAGGGGTTAGTCACGGGCGTACAAACCATTCCCATATATAATATATGGTATATGATTTTACAGCCGCAAAGTAACAAAAAAAAACGGAATGGCCATGCGAATTTCGTCCAAACTACTAACAAAATCGTCTAAAACGTACCGGATGAGGTCGTTTTCCGCCCGAATCTGCATGTCATCGGTTTTAGGGCGCAAGATATTGCGCCCCTACGGTTTTACCTTTCCGCTTTATCAAGAAGGGATGAACGAGGTGTGTGGGTTGTTGTAGGGGCGGAATATTTTCCGCCCAAAGCCATAGGACTTGCTTCTCTGTACAGCCATAACCCCTTGTTTCATGAATAGGGTGGGTGAATCGCACGCTTCCGAACGATTCCCCTGTGACTGTCGGAATTTGCATTTTTTTATACTGAGGAAGGGGAAATAGAGACAATTTTCCTTAGTTTAGACGATTTTGTTAGTAGTTTGGATGATTTTCGCATTCGTTATCTAAAATTTTTTATTATTTTGCACGCGAATTAAGTGAGCCTCCGATTCCGAATGGGCTTCGAATGGACTTCGAATAGAGTTCGGACGGCTTGCCGGTTGACGAAAACGGTACTTTTGGAAAACATAAATTTAATGAGATATAGTATGATCAGACAACAGTTGCACCTTTTGCTTGGTGGCGTGGCTCTGGTAGCCATGACAGCCTGTGGCGACAACTACGTTCGCCCCGATGCTCCCATTCAGGAAGTACCCTTCACCCAAGTCCATTTAGACGATGCCTTCTGGACACCCCGTATCGAGACCAACCGCACCGTCTCCATCCCCTCCGCCTTCAAGGAGTGCGAGCAGAACGGACGCTTCGACAACTTTGCCTTGGCCGCCGGACTTATCAAAGGCGAACACCAGGGCGACTTCTCGTTCGACGATACCGACCCCTATAAAGTCATCGAGGGTGCCAGCTACTCGTTGGCTGTGAAGTACGACAAAGCCTTGGATGCCTACTTGGACAGCGTCATCACCCTGATAGCCGCCGCTCAGGAGCCCGATGGCTACCTTACCACCTGCGTCACCAACAAGTGTACACGCCTCTCCGGCTGGTGGGGCACACACCGCTGGGAGAAGATGAACAGCCACGAGCTCTACAACAGCGGCCATCTCTACGAAGCCGCCATCGCCCACTACCGTGCCACCGGCAAGCGTTCGCTGCTGGATGTAGCCATCAAGAATGCCGACCTCGTCTGCCAGACCTTCGGCTTGGGCGAGGGACAAATCAAGTTCCCCTCGGGTCACCCCATCATCGAGATGGCGTTGGCCAAGCTCTACAAGGTGACGGGCGACGAGAAGTACCTGCAGGAGGCCCGCTACTTTGTGGAGGAGACAGGTCGCCTGAGCAACGGACGCAAGCCCAGTGAGTACAGCCAGGACCACCTGCCCATCCTGCAGCAGGAGGAGATAGTGGGACACGCCGTACGCGCGGGATACCTATATAGTGGTGTAGCCGATGTGGCTGCCCTGACGCACGATGCCGACTACTTCAACGCCTTGTGCCGCATCTGGGAGAACATGGCTTCCAAGAAGCTCTACATCACCGGCGGCATCGGTTCGCGTCCGCAAGGCGAGGGCTTCGGCCCCAACTACGAGTTGAACAACCATACCAACTACTGCGAGACGTGTGCCTCCATTGCCAACGTCTACTGGAACTACCGCATGTTTCTGGCCACGGGCGATGCCAAGTATGTCGATGTGTACGAGCGTGCGCTCTACAACGGCGTCATCAGCGGCGTGTCGCTCAGCGGAGACAAATTCTTCTACGACAACCCCTTGGAGAGCCAGGGCGAGCACGAACGCCAGCGCTGGTTCGGCTGCGCCTGCTGTCCGGGCAATGTGACCCGCTTCATGGCCTCCGTCTCCTCCTACCAGTATGCCACACAGGCCGATGACATCTATGTAAACCTCTATATACAAGGCGAAGCCCAGATGCAGACTGCACACCGCGGCGTGACCATCCGTCAGATGACCGACTACCCTTGGAACGGCCGGGTGACCCTCTGCGTCACGCCCGACGACGGCGAGGCCGAGTTTGCCGTACGTCTGCGCATCCCCTCTTGGCTGAGCGAACGCCCCGTAGCTACCGACCTCTACAGCTATGCCACGCCAATCCCCGCCACCTACACCCTGAAGGTGAACGGCGAGCCGGTAAAGGCACCCGTCGTAGACGGCTATGCCACCCTGAAACGCACCTGGAAGACGCTGGACCAGATAGACCTGGAGCTGCCCATGGAGGTGCGCCGCATCCGTGCCAACGAGCAGGTAGAGGACGACCTGGGTAAGCTGGCCATCGAGCGCGGCCCCGTCATCTACTGTCTGGAGGGACAGGATCAGGCCGACAGCACCGTATTCAACAAGTTCATCCCCGCCGACACCCGCATGGAGGCCGCCTACGAAGCCGGTCTGCTGAACGGCGTGGTTGTGCTTACCGGTACAGCCGGCGAGGTCGGACAGGACGGCACCGTGAAGGAAGTTCCCTTCCGCGCCATCCCCTACGCCACGTGGAACAACCGGGGTACCGACCAGATGGCCGTGTGGATTCCCGAGGACAAGGAGCACGCCCGTCCCACGCCGGCACCCACCATTGCCAGCCGTGCCCATACGCTGATGATACAGGCCCCCATCCAGAAGGATGCACCCGAGTCGGCCTCCATCATCACCGAAGCCTGGGGCGTGAACGACCAGTGGGAGCCGAAGCGTTCGTCGGACATCTCCAAGCCCTACCACTACTGGTGGCTGAAGGAGGGAACGGAAGAGACGCTGGCCTACCAGTTCGACCGCCCCACCGAGGTGAAGAGCGTGGATGTCTACTGGTTGGACTTCGACCACTACGACGGTAACTTCCGCGTGCCTGAAAGCTGGAAGCTCTACTACAAGACTCCCGCCGGCAGCTGGAAGGAGGTAGAGGCACAGTCGCCCTACACCGTAGACAAGGACCGCTACAACCACGTAGACTTTACCCCCGTCACCACCACCGGCCTGAAGATAGCAGCCAAGCTGCAGCCGGGTGAGTCGGGCGGCATCATCGAGTGGAAAGTAGATTGATAAATCAACAGTAAATAAATATATTATTAACCAAAAAAAGATTCGATATGAAGACACATGAGAATCGGGCCTTGTTCAGCCAAGCTCTGCTCAAGGCCACCACATGTCTGTTTCTGGCAACGGGTAGCGGCCTCTACGCCCTGCCGGCATTGGCGGAACCGACAACCGACGTGGAATCTGCGATTGTACAGCAAGCTGTGACAATCAAGGGTATTGTGAAAGACAAGACGGGCGAACCCATCATCGGTGCCAACGTGCTGGAGAAGGGTACCACCAACGGTGTGATTACCGGCATCGACGGCGACTTCACGCTGAACGTGAAGAGCAGCCAGAGCGTGCTGGTCATCTCCTTCATCGGCTACAAGACGCAGGAGATTACCGTGGGCAACAACCGCAACCTCAACGTGACGCTGGCCGACGACACCGAGCTGCTCGACGAAGTGGTAGTCATCGGTTACGGTACGCAGAAGAAGGGTGACGTGACCAGTGCCGTGGCTTCGGTGAAGTCCGAAGACTTCATCAAGGGTGCTGTGGGCGATGCCGCCGAACTGGTGAAAGGTAAGGTCGCCGGTCTGAACATCACCAAGGGTTCTGGTGACCCCAACGCCAGCTCCACCATCCGTCTGCGTGGTGTCATCTCACTGGAAGGTAGCGCCACCCCGCTGATTCTGGTAGACGGTATCGAGGGCAGCCTCACCACCGTGCCGCCCGAGGACATCGCCTCCATCGACGTATTGAAGGACGCCTCGGCTGCCGCCATCTACGGTACGCGCGGTGCCAACGGTGTCATCCTCATCACCACCAAGAGCGGCAAGCGCGACGAGAAGGCGCAGGCCACCTACAGCGGCTACGTATCGCTCTCCAACTTCAGCAACCGCCTCGACTTCATGACCGCCGACCAGGTGCGTCAGGGACTCACCTCCTTTACCGACCGCGGTTACGACACCGACTGGCTGGAGGCTGTGACACGTACCGCCTTCACCCACAACCACGACTTCCAGATTTCCGGAGGCTCCAAGTCGACCACCTACTCGGGTAGCGTGTCGTACAAGAAGGCCGAAGGTGTCATCATCGATACCTTCAACGAAGAGTTGAAGATGAACTTCGACGTGTCGCACTACATGCTGAACGACATCCTGAAGGTACACCTCAACATGGTGAAGGGTACGCACAAGAACAGTGCCATCGGTCTGAGCGAGGGTGACGGCGACTCCGGCATCTACCTGCAAGCCCTGATGCGCAACCCCACCGAACCCATCTACAACGAAGATGGTACCTTCTACGAGAACTTCGGTATCAACTACTACTACAACCCCGTGGGTATGATTAAGGAGAAGAGCGGTGAGTACAAGGGCGAATGGACCCGCATGACGGGCGACATCACCGTAGAACCCATCAAGGGATGGCAGACCAAGCTGATGCTGGCAACCCGCCGTTCCAACTACCACGACCAGGGCTACTACAGCTCGGAGTACTACAGCCAGAAGTCGCAGTACCGCACCGGTTACGCCTACCAGAGCTATGCCGGCAGCCGCACCGACGAGTTGGAGGTGACTTCGCGCTACTCCAAGACGTGGCAGAACAAGCACCGCTTCGAGGCCATGCTGGGTTACAGCCACCAGAACAATGTGAACGAGGGCTTCAGCGGCAGCAACTACAACTTTGCCAACGACTTCTTCCAGTACAACAACCTGGGTATGGGTACTGCCCTGAAGGAGGGTAAGGCCGGCTTGGGCAGCTACAAGAACGAGAATACGCTGATTGGTTTCTTCGGTCGTATCAGTTACGGTTACGACAACCGCTACAACATCCTGGTAAGTATGCGTCGCGAGGGTTCGTCCAAGTTCGGTGACAACAACAAGTGGGGTAGTTTCCCCTCCGTATCACTGGGCTGGAACGTGATGAACGAGAAGTTCATGGAGTCTACCCGCGACTGGCTCTCCAACCTGAAGCTGCGTGCCGGTTTCGGTATCACCGGTGTGATTCCCGGCGATTCCTATCAGTCGTTGACCCGCTACAATCTGGGTAGTTCCTACTACTACGAAGACGGCGAGTGGAAGCAGAGCCTGGTCGTAGCCTCTAACCCCAACCCCGACCTGAAGTGGGAAACCTCAAAGGAGTGGAACTTCGGTATCGACTTCGGCTTCTTCGAAGACCGCCTGACCGGCTCGATTGACGTTTACCGCAAGAATACATCCGACATGTTGTGGTGGTACGACGTGCCGACACCTCCCAATTTGTATGGACGTACCTTGGCCAACGTGGGCGAGATGCGCAACCAGGGTATCGAGGTGCTGGTGAGCGGCATCCCCGTACGCACCAAGGACTTTGAGTGGACCACCACCATCACGGCTTCGCACAACGCCAACAAGCTGCTGAGCCTCTCCAACGACCTCTACGAGACGGCCAACCAGCACGATGAAGGTGGTTTGGGACAGCCCATTTCGTTGTCAACACACCGTTTGGAGGTAGGCAAGGCCATCGGCCAGTATTACGGACTGAAGTCGGTCGGCGTTTCTGAAAACGGACTCTGGCTGGTAGAGAACAAGGTGACCGGCGAAGTGGTAGAGCTGCAGGATGACATGCTGACCAACGACGACTACAAGCATTACCTCGGTACCGGTCTGCCCAAGGTCTATATGGGTTGGGCCAACACCTTCCGCTACAAGAACTTCGACCTCTCCATGCAGTTCACCGGCCAGTTCGGCTTCAAGGTGCTCAACGAGGCCCGCGCCTTCTGGGAGAACAACTCCATCACCTTCAACCGCTTGCAGTCGGTACTCGATGCCCCCTACGGCGGACAGTACACGCTGGCTGCCAACCAGAAGCAGACCTTTGTCAGCTACTACTTGGAGAACGGCGACTTTGTGAAGCTGACCAATGTTACGTTCGGCTACAACGTGCCATTGAAGGAGAACCGCTGGATTAAGAGTGCCCGTGCCTACGTGTCGGGTGAGAATCTCTTCACCATCACCGGCTACAGCGGTCTGAATCCTGAGTTGGACAACGCCAATGCTACCGCTGCCGGTATCGAGCGCCGTTCCAAGTATCCGACTACCCGCTCATTCACCTTCGGTCTTAATTTAACTTTCTAATTCACTGACAGATATGAAAACATTCAATAAATATATTGCCTCTGCCCTGATAGCCGGACTGGGATTCACCTCCTGTACCGACCTGAGCGAGACGCTCTACGATACCATCTCGGAGGAACAATACGAGTTCACCGACAAGGATGTGCAGTCAATGTTCGGCCCCGTCTACAGTTCGCTCTGTACGGCCTATTGGGGCTGGTTCGGCTACAACGATATCAACGAGATGTCGGCCGACCAATGGTGTGTGCCCTACCGCATCGGTATCGGCTGGGGTGACCTCTACATCCCCATGCACAAGCATCAGTATCACAACGAGCTGGGCTTCTTCTCTGCCAACTGGGACTACATCTACAAAGGCGTGAATGCTTGCAACAAGATGATGGCCAACACCATGGTGCAGGAGTCCGAAGAGTCCATGAGCCAGCTGCGTGCCTACCGTGCCCTCTACTACTATATGCTGTTCGACCTCTTCCGCAACATTCCGCTCGACACCACCTACGACCACGAGGCCGGCTGGCTGCCCGAGCAGGCCGCTCCGCAGGAGACGTACGACTTCATCGTCAGCGAGCTGCAGGACGTGAAGGGCAAGTGCGGCAACGAGGTAGAGTTAGGCAAAATCAACAATTACACCGTCAACATGCTGCTGGCCAAGATGTACATCAACCACAACGCCTGGTTCAACGACCACTCTGACAACTCGTACTACGGCAAGGCCATTGACGAGCTGAACGAGATTATCAATGCGGGCAAGTTCAGCCTCGCTACCAACTACCTGGACAACTTCCGCGAGAGCATCGACGGTTCGCCCGAGGTTATCTTCGGCATTCCTTGTGAAGAGAAGTATCAGGGTGGCAACTACATGGCCAACCTTTGGATGCACGAGGCAGGCCGTGCCACGTGGGAGTTCTCCGGCTGGGCTACCGGCGGTGGTGCTGTGATGCCGCAGTTCCTCGACACCTACGACTCCGACGACCAGCGCTATACCGACTGCTGGATCTCCGGTCAGCAATACACCAAGAGCGGTGCCCCCATCTATGTGGAGAACGACCCGTTGGTCTACACCCGCGAACTCCACAGCATCGACTTGCCCGGCTGCTACCCCTTCGAGAGCGAACGCCTCGTGAAGTACGAAATCTGCTCGGGTGAAAAGGGTACCGGCGTAGACGATCAGGTATTCTTCCGCTATGCCGAAGTGTTGATGATGAAGGCCGAGTGTCTGCTCCGTCTGGGCGGCTACAACGGTGAGAGCGAGCAGGTGGCTGCCGACCTCGTTACTCAGGTACGCCAGCGCAACTTCCGCACCTCACCGGGCAAGGCTGTCCGCACGGTGGCTCAGCTGAAGGGCGGTAGCTGCTATGCCTACGGTCATCGCGAGAACCAGGGCGAACAGGGCGGCGAAGACAAGTGGATTGTGACCTACGAAGGCGGCGACGACATCCTGTTGGGTGGTCTGCTCGACGAGTATGGTTGGGAGTTTGTCTGCGAGAGCAACCGCCGTCAGGTGCTCATCCGTTTCCAGCTGACCAACGGCCAGAACGTATGGAACGGCAAGTCGTGGTTCTGCAAGGATGCCATCAACGACGTCAACGACCACCACTACGACATCTTCCCCATCCCCAAGGATGTGATGGACGGTAATCCTAAAATAGTACAAAACCCAGGTTATTGATGATGAAAAGGTTTTTTGTTCTTTTAGTATTTGTATCTGCATTTTTATGTAATTTGAGTGCAAGGGTTTGTGGAAATCAATTATCCTCAACATATCCTTATTCTTTACGTATTTCTTTACTAAAGAGTCCGGGGTCTTCTTATAATGCGGTAAAGGTTCAATTATTTTCTCCATTAACAGGCACTTTATCAAATGTACAAAATGAAAGTACGAATACAAGTCAATCAATAGTAGGTAATCCATTAACAATAGCTCCTAATATGGTTATGCTCTCTTTTCAGATTTCTGGTGCATTACAGTATAAGAATAGGATCATCCATATTAGTAATAGTTGTGGCTATGATATTGACATGAATGTCGATCCGATTGATACAGTTCAAGAAACTGTTCCCTTGAATCCTAATGGAGATACAGTTATTACAATTACAGTAACAGACTAAATTTATTGCGATGAAAAAATATATCTATATCCTGGCGTGCGCCGCAGCATTGATGACGACCGCCTGCAACAGCGACGACCCGATGGACTCCTGCTCGAAGCATGACTATGCCGACGGTCAGTCGCCCTACCTGCGCACCAATTCCGACGCAACGGTAGAGGTATCGTTGGAATTCCCCAAAGCCCGCATTGACGAGGCACAGTCCATCAGCCTGAAGGACTATGCCGGCACCTTCCACAGAAACCTGAACATGACGGTAGACGAAGTGCTGGACGGCCTGAGCAGCGGAAAAATTGTATGCTATACCATCAACCCCACCCGTGGCATCTGGAATCTGGATGCTCCCACCGTGGGTGAGTACGGCTGGTACTGGAACAGCTCCAGTGCTTTGGCAACTGCCGACAATGCCGTAGCTTCCGTAGAACTGGACAAGGCTTCCAAATCACTTATCGTGAAGATGCTGAATAATCCCGATGCAGGAGTCAGCACTACAGCCAATTTGGGACTTGCCATCAGCAACGGTCATGATTTGGACAATTACGTACGTTTCAAGATTGGGGCGGTCGTAACCGATCCGAGTAAGGTCATCACCAAGGTATCTGTTCCTGCGGGTGATTACTCGTCTGCATCCATCATGTTTGAAGACTATGCCGATGCCATTGAGATGAATTTGGGCATTTCTATCACAGAGTTCCTGACCAGATATTCGAACAGTGGTACGGTAGGCGATGAACCTTTGGAAATCTATTTGTCGAATGCAGAAGGCAAATGGTTGGCAGTCAACGAGGCCGGTGACAAGGTATGGACTGCACCCGAAGAAGCCAAGCAACGTCCTTCTACCACCAGTGGTTGGATGGGCTGGTGGCTCGATTACGATTTGAACATTACGACATGGGGAGCCGGTTGCTTCCTCTTCATTGAAGGTGATGACAAGTGTGTGAATATCGGACGTTATCCGGATGTAGCTTCGGGTACGCAAGCTGAGGTTCGCTTTGTTTATACATTGGCCGAGGACCACAGTCGCTTTATCGAATTCATCGTATCAGTCACGTTTGAATAATGTAAATTTAAAAACTAATAATCATTATGAAATCAATACATACATATCTTTTCATGACGGCCTTTGCGCTCCTGTCCGGCGGTTTTCTGGCAGGATGTAGCGACGACGATGAACCGGAGGTGAAAGTGCCGGAATCGTTTACGGTCAGTGCCAACTCAGCCAACGTGATGTGGGACGATACGGAAGCCGTGATAGACTTTGGTGCCAACGTGAAGTGGGATGCTGTCAGCTCGGCTGCCTGGGTGCAGATAGACCCCAACAAGGGTGATGCCGGCGACCACCGCCTCTTCCTGGTGATGACACGCAACTACAACCTCCTGCCCCGCACCGCTACGGTCAGCCTGAAGTGCGGCGAGCAGACACAGCAGATTACCGTGACGCAAAGCGGATGCGACGACCCGGCTAAGGTGACAACCGTCAACACCTCGCTGGAGACGGGTACCACCGACTACTCGGCAGGCGAGCTGGCTCTCTCGGGCTACAGCTACGAGATAGAGAACAACCTGGGCCTCACCATCGAGCAGTTCAAGCAAGGCGTGGCCGACGGTACCGTGGAACTCTGCATGGTGAACCGCAAGGAGAACAGCTGGAGCAGTGCCGACTACACCGCCAATGCTCCGGGCTACTGGTTAGACAGCGATCTGGAGGTGACCGGTTGGGATGGTGCCGGCTACCCGGCCAATGCCCTCTACATCGAGGTGTACGAGGACATCGTCTACATCGGCCGTGCCCCCGGCATCACCACCGAGCTGAACTTCGAGATGAGCTTCGTGCTCCGTCTTGCCAAGGACCACAGCAAGTACCTCCGCTTCAACGTCAACGTTACCTGCCCCATCTATACACCCGAGGTGACGGTAGAGGCTGACGGCAACGTGGTAGAGGCTACCATCGAGATGGTGGATGTCTACAACCCCACGGTACTGCCCTTCGAGCAGCTGCTCGACGTGCTCTCCGAGAGCCTCTCTGTAGAGAGTGCCGAAGCCTTCGTGGCCGGCATTGAGAACGGTGACATCTTCATGTACATGGTAGACCCCGCTACCGGTGAATGGCTCACTGAGGCCGGACAGACTGCCGGCGGCTACATGGGCTACTGGTTGGGCGAGAACCTGACTCCTACCGGCTGGAGCCCCGACGGATACCCCAGCAATACCATCTTCATCGAGACGTATGACGAAGGTATCGGCATCGGTGCCGCTCCGGGTGTAGAGAGTGGTATGGAATTCAACGTCAGCTTCGTCTATGCGAAGTCGGCTCAGAAGTTCATCCGCATCAACCTGCACGCTTACGAACATTGATGTGATTAACCCCGCGAAAGGAGGGTGTGCCCTTGGAGAGGCACATCCTCCTTTCCCATAAAGAACCCTTATCCTCATGAAAACAACAATCTACAGCCCAAAGGTGTTGCTGATGCTGCTGGTGCCGGCCCTCTGTACGGCCTGCGGCAGCGACGACAAGGACCTGGAAGAACTGCTGCCCTCGTTGACCATTGCCGACGAACAGCTGGCTCACTCCGTAACGTGCGACAAGAGCACAGTGACCATCCCCTTTACCGCCACTGCCAAGTGGAAAGCCGAAGTGGCAGACAATGCCGACTGGATCTATCCCGAACGTAGCAGCGGTGAGGCGGGAAGCGTTTCGCTGAAGGTGACCATCACCGCCAACGGCGCAGCACAGGAGCGGAGCGGCGCCTTGCGTCTGAGCTGCGGCAACGACACCAAGGAGGTGACCTTCCGCCAGGCTGCCAACGAGCAGGGAGAGGAACCCACCGACCCCGACGAGAAGGATACCATGAACTCGTCCGAGGTGAAGGACTTTGAGAAGTACTACAAGCCACAGGAGTTCAGCAACATCAACATGCTGAAACGCAACGCCAAGTGGTCGTGGTTCCGCCACAAGCAGAGCGAACACTTCTTCGTGTTCTGGGAAGCCGGCTTCGGCGACGACCCCAACTCGGCGGATGTACCCGCCAACCTCCGCGTGGACATTGACGACCTGCTGGTGAAGGCCGAACAGTTCTACAAGACCAACGTGGAGACACTGAAGATGGCCGACGTGACCGAAGGCAAGTCCTACCTGGCCAAGTACAAGATGGAAATCTACCTGCTCTATCAGGAGGAGTGGCTGGCTACCGGTTCGGGCTACGACGACGTCATCGGTGCCCTCTGGGTGAACCCCTCAACCTGCCAGCCGGTAGGCTCGACCATTGCCCACGAGATAGGACACTCGTTCCAGTATCAGGTCTATTGCGACAAGGTGCTGCAGGGTGCCTCCAACGACTTCAAGCACGGCTTCCGCTACGGCTATCCGGGCAGCAACGGCGGCTGCGGCTACTGGGAGCAGTGCGCCCAGTGGCAGTCGTATCAGGACTATCCCGAGCAGGTGTTGGCCAACTACCACTTTGAGGTGTGGCTGAAGAACTGCCACCGTCACTTCGAGAACGAGTGGATGCGCTACGCCAGCTATTGGCTGCCCTACTACTGGACGCAGAAGCACGGCATCGAGATGTACGGCGAAATCTGGCGCCAGTCGGCCTATCCCGACGATGCCATCGCCACCTATACCCGACTCTACAACGGTGGCTCGTGGGAAGAGACCCGCAAGGAACTCTACGACTACGCCGCCCGCATGGCTACTTTCGACATCGACCGCGTCCGCAACTACGCCGACGGCTATCAGGGCAAGTACGCCACCAAGTTCTATACCAATGCCGAGGGAGCCTATCAGGTGGCCTATGCCAGCTGTCCCTCTACGACGGGCTTCAACGTCATCGCGCTGAACGTGCCGCAGGCCGGCACCACCGTCACGGTGGACTTCAAGGGACTGGCTGTGGGCAGTGCGCTGGCTGCCGACGACCCGGGCACCTACATGGTGAGCGAAGAGGCTGCCGGCACGGTGAACCACTACAACAACGTGGCTGCCGGTCTGGAAGGATGGGCTTACGGATTCGTGGCACTGAAGCAGGACGGCACGCGCGTCTATGGCGAGATGAACACCGCCCGCGAGGCCGTTGCTTCGTTCACGGTGCCCGCCGGCACAGAGCGTCTCTTCCTCGTGGTGCAGGGTGCACCGACGGAGTACCGCCAGTCTCCCTGGGACGAGAAGGAACTGACCGACGACCAGTGGCCCTATCAGGTGAAGTTCGGCGGCACCGACCTGCTGGGCAGCTTCAACATCGACGAGACGGCCCAACCTACCGACCTCACCCTGACCTACAACCTCACCTGTCAGGCTTCGTCCGCCGACTATCAGCAGGGCATCATCGACCTGCAGGCCAACGGCGACATCCGGAAGCTGGCACAGGCATTCGTGCTGAAGGCCGAGGTGCTGAGCGGCAAGACGCAAGCCATTGCCAACGGTACTACGCAACAGCCGCAGGAGGGCCTCGTTGTGCTGGGTCTGGAGCAGGCCGACGGCTCGATGAACTATACCTACACGGCCAACAGCGGCTTCTACATCACCGCCGAGGGCAACCAAGGCTCGTGGAGCAACGGTGACCCGCTGTGGGTAGAGTACGACAAAGATGCCTTCACCCTGACTTACGGGCACTTCCCCGGCAAGTCGGTGGCCGGTACCAAGTACACCGTGAAGCCCACCTTGGTCTATACCAAGGATGGCAAGCAGTACAAGGCCACCTTTGTGCTGAACATGCAGTTCTGACATAGCACTCTCTCAAATTTACCCTACGACGTCCGGCGGGCCAAGGAACGACATGCAAGTGTCGGCCTCTTGGCCCGCCTTTTTGTATCCGTAAGTCATTGGCAGGGCAGGCAAAGGAAGGCGTCGTATCATGGCTTGAAATGGTGATATCAAGCCATGAAATGATCGTTTCAAGCCATGAAACGACCATTTCAAGCTGCATTGCGTTTGTAGAAGCTATGTTCTTGAGCTATGAAAGCTATGTTCTTGCACTGTGAAAGCTATGTTCTTGGCGTGTGAGCACTACTATCGGGACGATGTAACAGCAGCTGTCTGACTCTCCATACCGGCAGCAGCGTGTACCATTCGTGTAGGCCGTCTGGGACGTACGTTGCCTGTGGGTGCATCCGTGAATACCGTTGGAAACGATGCATTTTGTGCGTGTTTTGCGTGCAAATTGCACTCCCAATACGATGAAAACACCCAAAAGTGCATCAAAAACGGGCAAAAACGTGCCCGAAATGAGCTCGTTTTTCTCAAAAAAGGGTCATTTTTGTGTTAATGTATCTAAATTTGAAAATATCTGCCACACTTTTTTGATGCTTAATCCATTTATATAGAGGATTTTGAAGGATGGCGTGTGGCAGATGGCAGATATTCAAAACTTCTCACCCGCGCGCGTACGCGCGAGAGGGATGTGTGCGCGTGCGAGTCTGAGTTCCGATGCCGTGTGGCTTTGGGTGGAGCTGTGTACCCACCCACTATACCGATGATTTTAGGGCAGACACATAGGTCTGCCCCTACTGTTTGCAAATTGCTTCTATATCAATAAATTACTCATTCCATTAATTAGAAAAACAGCTAAAAGTGTACTTTTTAGTGAGATTTAGCTGGTTTGTGATGTTGGAAAATCAGCTAAATCTCATCAAAAAACGGAGATTTAGCTGATTTCCGATGAATTTGGACGATTCTGCTACTCTTTTGAACGATTTTGGGAGGGAGTTAGGCAGCTATTTCCGATATTTGCGTAGGAATTAGAATAACGAATCACTTAAATCGAACAACGTATGAAATCTGTTAGTCAAATGGTTGTATGGATGTTGCTTGGCCTGCTCGCAGCCTGCTCGTCGTGCAACAAGGAAGAAAACGGCAGGATGGCAGACCGGGTGGAGCTGCCCGACGGGAAGGCCATCTTCATCCCCAAAGACCTGCAGGGGATGGACCTGCAGAACCCCAACAGCAAGTGGAGCTATCACCGCATGGCCTGTACGGACAACTTCGTCATCCTGTGGGAGAAGGGCTTCGGCAACGACCTCTCCAATCCGCCCCTGTTAGAGGGACAGTCGATGAAGATAGACCTGAAGAATCTGCAGCAGAAACTGGAGCAGTTCTATACCTATTATTATGAGACGTTGCAGTTTGCCCGCGAAGGCTCCAACTGCGACAAGTACCGCATGATGGTGATGCTGAACTACTCGCTGGAGGGTACCGCCTACGGAGGCGACTACGACGGCGTGATAGGTGCCCTCTGGGTGACACCCAACCGTCTGCAGGACAGCAAGCTGAACTGCATTGCCCACGAGCTGGGGCACAGCTTCCAGGCACAAATCAGTTGCGACAAGCAGGGAGATGCCTGGGGCGGATGCGGCTTCTTCGAGATGACCTCGCAGTGGATGCTGTGGCACGTCAATCCCGCCTGGGTGACCGACGAGCAGTATCACTGGGATGCCTTCTGCAAGGCTACGCACAAGGCCTACCTGCATTTGGAGAATATCTACCGCTCGCCCTACGTCATCGAATACTGGAGCGAGAAGCATGGACTGCCCTTCATTGCCGAGCTCTACCGGCAGGGAAAGGTGGGCGAAGACCCCGCCATGACCTACAAACGGCTGAACGGACTGACGCAGGAGCAGTTTTGCGACGAGATGTTCGAGGCCGACAGCCGCATCGTGACCCTTGACTTCGACCATGCCCGCACAGAGACCCGTCCGTTGGCCGGAGGGGAGGCCATGCACACCACACTGGCCGATGCCGACAGCGAAGGATGGCAGAAGGTACCGGCTGCCTGCTGCCCCGAGAACTATGGCTTCAATGTCATCCCGCTGAAGGTGCCGCAGGACGGCAAGGCGCGGGTGGCCTTCCGCGGACTGCCCGGCGAGCCCGGATATACCGCCTTGCGTACCGACCGGGCCGGCTGGCGCTACGGCTTTGTGGCAATGGACCGGGCCGGAAAGACGCACTACAGCCCGATGGGCAAGGAGAAGGAGGGAACGTTAGACTATACGCTGCCCGCCGACACGCAGCAGCTGTGGTTCGTGGTGATGGGTGCTCCGACCGAACACTGGCGCAATGACGACCAGGGAGGAGCCGATGCACAGTGGCCCTATCAGATAAAGATAGGTTAACAAACCTTGCCCCCGGGCTGGGGAGGAAATCGTCCGAAAGAGGAGAAAATAGAAAAAAACAGCGCATTTTTCGCGTGCTTGGACTATTTTGCTACTCTTTTGGACGATTTTTTCGTTAAAAAAGCTGCCTTTTTGTGAATTTTGCGGTGTCGACAGGCGAGGCGGGAGAGGGAACCGGGCCGACTTTCGGACCGATGTCCTTGCCTTCGTAGCGACGCAAGTTAAACTAATAAATGTACAAACCTTAAAAAAAGTGCAGTTTATGAAGACACATGAGAATCGCCCCTTGTTCAGCAAAGCACTGCTGCGGGCTACCACTTGTCTTTTCTTTGCCGCAGGTGCGAGTGTCGTTCCGACACTGGCGGCGACAGATGCCGGGACTGCCGGTATTTCCATTGTTCAACAACAACAGACGGTAAACGGTACAGTGACCGATGCCAACGGTGACCCCATCATCGGTGCCAGCGTAGTGGTAAAGGGAAACACAGCCAACGGAACCATTACCGACATCGACGGAAACTTCTCGCTGAACGTCCCCAAGAATGCCATTCTGGTGGTGAGCTTCGTGGGCTACAAGACCACGGAAGTGCCGGCCGGCAGAGGCTTGAAGATAACCTTGAAGGAGGATAACGAGCTGCTGGACGAGGTAGTCGTTATCGGTTACGGTACGCAGAAGAAGGCCGATGTGACCAGTGCCGTGTCGAGCGTGAAGAGCGAGAGTTTCAACAAAGGTGCCATCCTGGATGCCGGCCAGCTGGTGCAAGGTAAGGTAGCCGGTCTGCAGATTTCGCTCTCCAGCGGTGACCCCACGGCCAGCACATCGGTGATGCTGCGCGGTAACTCTACCTTGATGGGTACCAGTACACCGCTGATTCTGGTGGACGGCGTGCCCGGCTCGTTCTCGACGGTGGCTCCCGAAGAAATCGAATCGGTGGACGTGCTGAAGGACGGTTCGGCTACGGCCATCTATGGTACGCGCGGTACCAACGGTGTGATTATCATCACCACCAAGAATGCCAACCGCGAGACACCTGCCACTATCGAGTACAACGGCTATGTCTCCATCGCTACCCGTGCCAAGGAGGCCGACTTCATGAAAGCTGCCGACCTGCGTGCCCGTATGAAAGAGGGCTGGGTATTCAGCGGTGCCAACGACCAAGACTACGGTGACGACGTAGACTGGGTAGAAGAGGTGAGCCGTACGGGCGTGTCGCACGTACACAACTTAGTGTTCCGTGGCGGTAGCAAGACGACCAGCCTGATAGGTAACCTGAACTACAGCAACCGGCAGGGTACCTTCAAGAAGTCCGAAAGCGAGAATATGCGTGCCCGCCTGGAAGTGACGCACCGCATGTTCAACGACAAACTGACGGCCAACCTGGCCATCATCGCCAACGAACGCAACACACCGGCGGGATTCAACAGCAGCGTCTACCGCTATGCCTGCATCCAGAACCCGACACAACCTATCTATAATGAAGACGGCAGCTACGTGGAACGTTCGGTCTACTTCTACGACAATCCCGTCTCCATCCTGAACGAGACCATCGGCATGACCCGCAACCGCAACGTGCGCTTCACGGGTAGCATGACGTACAAGCCCTACAGCGACCTGACGCTGAAGGCTATGTACACCCGCAAGGGACAGAGCAGCCTGAACGGCTACTACTATACCAAGCAGCACCCCACCACCACTGAAGGCGGTGTGAACGGAGCAGCCAGCCGCTATACCAGCGACTACATCAACAACCTGGTGGAAATGACAGCCGACTGGCACAAGAAGATAGGCAAGCACACGATGGGTGCCATTGTGGGTTACAACTACGAGGACGAGATGTCCGAAAACTTCTATGCCTACAACCGCGACTTCCCCACCGACAGCTACGACTACAACAAACTGGAGGCCGGTAACGGACTGAAGAACGGTACAGCCTCGATGTCATCCTACAAGCAGGACAGCAAGCTGATTGGTCTCTTTGCCCGCGTCACCTGGAACTACGACGACCGCTACCTGCTGATGTTCTCCATCCGTCGCGAAGGTTCGTCGAAGTTCGGTAAGGACCACAAGTGGGGTAACTTCCCCGGTGTGTCGGCCGGATGGCGTCTGAACAATGAGGAGTTCATGAAGGGCATCACCTGGATTGACAACCTGAAGGTGCGTGCCGGTTTCGGTATCACCGGTATCAACGTGGCCGCTCCCTACTACTCGCAGGCTTCGGTGGACTACGAGGGCTACTTCCTGTACAACGGCAAGTGGATCAATACACTGGGCCCGGTACGTAACGCCAACCCCGACCTGCGCTGGGAGAAGAAGTACGAGTACAACTTCGGTGTGGACTTCGACTTCCTGGGCGGACGCTTGGGCGGTGCCATCGACTACTACATCCGCGACACCAAGGATGCCTTGTGGGACTACTCCGTGCCCTCACCTCCCTATCAGTTCGGTACCATCCGTGCCAACGTAGGCGAGATTCGCAACAGCGGTTTCGAACTGCTGGTGAATGCCATCCCCGTGAAGACGCGCGACTTTGAGTGGAGTACCAACCTCTCTTATTCGACCAACAAGAACGAATTGAAGTCTATCTCGAACGACCAGTTCCAGATGTCAACCGACTGGTTCACGACCGGACATACCGGCGAGCCTATCCAGACCTCTACACACCGCGTGAAGGTGGGCTGCCCCATCGGCGACTTGTACGGACTGAAGTCGGTAGGCCTGAGCGAGGACGGCAAGTGGCTGGTAGAGCGTTTCGACGAGAACGGCGAGAAGTTCTACGACTATGCCAACAACGCAACCGAGGCCGACAAGCAGGTGCTGGGCAACGGTGTGCCCAAGCACAACCTGAACTTCAACAACACGCTGCACTACAAGAACTGGGACCTGACCATCAACATGCGCGGCTCCTTCGGCTTCCAAATCCTGAACTTCCAGGAGATGTACTACGCCAACCCCACCATCCAGTACAACGTGCTGAACTCGGCCTTCGACAAGCACCCCACCTATACCATCAGTGCCGACGGCAAGACCTTGACCCCGACGGGCAAGACGGCCAACATCGCCGACTCGCAGCGCTACGTCAGCGAGTATGTAGAGGACGGTAACTACTGGAAGATTGACAATGTGACATTAGGCTATACGTTCAATACCAAGAAGTGGAAGATGGTGAAGAACCTGCGCCTCTATGCTTCGTGCCTGAACCTGGCCACCCTGACCGGCTACAAGGGCATCGACCCCGAAGTGCAGACGACCGGTCTGACTGCCGGTACCGACGACCGCGACAAGTATCCGACGACACGCTCGTTTACTTTCGGTGTGAATGTGACTTTCTAATCCAATCTACTTAATCTGACGAACGATATGAAAAGACTGAAATATGGATTCTATGCCTTGATGGCATGTTCCGCCTTGACATTGACCGGCTGCTTCAACCTGGACGAAGAGCCATACTCGGAGATTACCGAGGAATCATTTATACCGACCGAGCAGGATGCCGCCGCCTTGATGGCGCAGGCATATACGGACTTGCGTTACATCTACGACTGGCAGGGACTGTTCGACCTGCAGGAGGAGTCGGGTGACATCATCATCACCCCGACACGCCCCAACGGATGGGACGACGGCGGTGTGTACCGCGCCATGCACCAGCATACCTGGCACGACCAGTCGTGGCAGCCTTGGAACGCCTATCTGACTCCCTTCTCGGGCATCAATACCGCCAACCGTGTGATAGACCAGATAGAGACAGGCTCGCTGCCCGTCGGCAGTCTGGAGAAACCGATGCTGGCCGAACTGCGTGCCATCCGCGCCTTGTGGTACTCACAGTTGCTGGATACGCACGGCAACGTGCCCATCGTGACCAAGTGGTCTGACGAAGTGCCTACCCAGTCTACCCGCAAGGAGGTGTACGACTTTGTGGTGAAGGAGCTGACCGAAGCCCTGCCCGACCTGAGCGAGGCCAACGATGCCACTACCTACGGACGTATGAACAAGTGGGCCGCACTGGCCACACTGTGTCGCGTCTATCTGAATGCAGAGGTCTATACAGGCACACCCCAATGGGACAAGGTGGTGGAAGTGGCCGACCAGATTATCAACTCGGGTATCTTCGCCCTGTCGGCAGACTTCTCGGACAACTTCAAGGCTGATATGGACTATACCAACAAGGAGGTCATCTTTGCCGTGGTGTACGACCGTCTGTACGGAGGCTTCCACATGCAGCACAAGTGGTATCCGCCGGTAGCCCGCTACCACTTCGGTAACTTCAACGACTACTTCTGGGGCGGCTCGTGTGCCAACCCGCAGTTCATCAACGCCTACGAGGAGGGTGACAAGCGTCTGGAGAAGACGTGGCTCATCGGCCCGCAGTATCGCTACGACGACCCCACGGTGGTGGTATGGACTTGCGAGAACTACCTCCCCTCGCTCACCTGTATGCGCGACGGCGAGAACGCTACCAGCATCAACTGGGGATGCCGCATCGCCAAGTTTGAATACGACACGAAGAACACCGGTGGCTGGGGCAACGACTTCGCCTACTTCCGCTATGCCGAGATACTGCTCTCGAAGGCTGAAGCCTTGATGCGTATGGGCAAGAACGAGGATGAGGCTGCCCGATTGGTCAGCATGATTCGCAGCCGTGTGTTCGACAATCCGGCTCAGGTCAATGTCACGCCGGCCGACCTGAAGAAGGATACCCGCATCCAGTACGGTACGCTCGACTGGGACAACAACATCGACCAGCCGGGTGACCAGACTCCCGTGGTATTGGGTGGTCTGTACGACGAGTGGGGCTTCGAGTTTGCCTGCGAAGCACAACGCCGCACGCAGATGATTCGTTTCGGAACGTTCACCACGAAGAACTGGTTCAACCACACACCGGTGGACGACCATGTGAAAATCTTCCCCATTCCGTTAGATGAACTGCAGACCAACGGTAATCTGAAGCAGAATCCGGGATATTGACAGGCATAAAACTCATGTGTCTCATGAGGGGCGGCATGATGCTGATGCTGAACAGGCAGGCCATGCTGCCCTGTTTTTTAGATGGGTCGTTCCCTCAAAAACTCAAAAACTTAAAAACTCAAAAACTCATCAATCATGAATGCAAGGAAACTGTTTGTCGTAGGATGCGTCGCTCTCTGGACGCTGACGACCCAAGCCCAAATCTATTTTGGAAGTAAGAAGGTAGTACCCGACTCCGTGTTCAACTCGTTGGCACAGACACCGCCGATGGGCTGGAACAGTTGGAACAAGTTCGGCTGCAACGTCAGCGAGAAGCTGCTGATGGAGATGGCCGATGCCATGGTGGCCAGCGGCATGAAGGAGGCCGGCTACGAATACATCGTGATTGACGACTGCTGGCAGGTGGGACGTGACGAAGAGGGAAACATACAGGTGGATGCGGAACGCTTCCCCAACGGCATGAAGGCACTGGCCGACTATATCCATGCAAAGGGACTGAAAATGGGCATCTACTCGTGTGCCGGCTCGGAAACGTGCCAAGGACGACCGGGCAGCCGCGGGTATCAATTCCAGGACGCCCGGCAATATGCCGCCTGGGGTGTGGACTACCTGAAGTACGACTGGTGCAGCAACGAAGGGCAGAAGGCGGAAGCAGCCTACCGAACCATGAGCGATGCACTGAAAGCGTGTGGCAGACCCATCGTCTTCAGCATCTGCGAGTGGGGCGAGAACGAACCCTGGAAGTGGGGCAAGGGCATCGGACACCTGTGGCGTGTGACGGCCGATATACGTGACTGCTACGACTGCCTCTTCGACTGGGGTGGCGTGGGCGTAGTGAACATCATCGACCGCATGGCCGACCTCTATCCGTATGCCGGACCGGGACACTGGAACGATGCGGAGATGCTGGAGGTAGGCAACGGAGGCATGACCTATGACGAGTATGTGACGCACTTCTCCATGTGGTGTATGCTGGCTGCGCCGCTGATGAGCGGCAACGACCTGCGCAAGATGGACGAGGAGACACGGCGCATCCTGACCAACAAGGAGGTGATAGCCGTAGACCAGGACCCGAAGGGCGAACAGGCACGCCGATGGATGGACATGGGCGAGAAGGAGATATGGGTCAAACCGCTGGCCGGCGGTGAAGTGGCTGTCTGCTTCATGAACCGTACGGAGCAGGTGTGGCATCTGGACCACAACTGGCAGGGGCAGGCCGTCTACTTTGCCGAGGGATTCAACCCCTTCCGCAAGGAGTATACCGTGCGCGACCTGTGGCAGCAGATGGAAATCGGTACCACCAAGCAGCACACCCGGGCTGACATCCCGCCGCACGGCGTGCTGATGGTCCGACTGAAGGAAAAGGGAAAATAAGACATCTTTTGTCTGAATCCTGTAGATTGTAAAATAAAAAAGCTATATTTGCAACACGTGAACAATCAATGATAAAAATGCGTATGAACTATTTAGGTATAGTAGCGGCCGGGTTGCTGCTTGCACTCCCCGCTACAGCTCAACAGAAGAAGATAACAGCCGTGGAGCCCATCCAGGTGGAGACTCCCGTAGGTACAGTGCCCCGACTACCGTATCAGGTATGGGTGACGTACAGCGACGGCACAAAGGAGTACCGCCAGACGCGCTGGAACAATGCGGCACTGGCTACCGAACAGCAGCAGGCCGATGCCCGGCAGTACCCTGCCGGAAAGGAGTACCGGATAGAGGGATTTGTGACGGGTGACAACACCACGACCGGCGGCTATCCCATCACGGCACAGGTGACGGTGACCGACCGTGCCTACGACGTGCCGGCTGCACAGACGGTGGCCGAACCGCTGCCGTTAGACTGTGTGACCCTGGAGGGCGACAACCGCTTGACGGCCAACCGCGAACTGGCTATCCGCACCATACTGAGCTGGGACGTCAGCCAGCAGCTCTACAACTATCGCGACACCTACGGACTGCCTACCGAGGGCTATACCGTGAGCGACGGATGGGATTCGCCCACCACCAAGCTGAAGGGACACGGCTCGGGACACTACATGTCGGCCTTGGCCTTTGCCCTGGCCAGTGCCACCGACGAGGGACAGAAGGCGGCCTTGCGCCAGCGCATCACGCGCATGGTGAACGAGCTGCGTGCGTGCCAGGAACGCACCTTTGTGTGGAACGACTCGCTGGGACGCTACTGGGAAGCACGCGACTTCGCTCCCGAAGAGGAGCTGCGCGAGATGAAGGGTACCTGGGAAGCCTTTGACAGCCACAAGAAGGAGTGGAGCAAGTATGGCTATGGCTACCTGAACGCCATCCCGGCCCATCATGCAGCACTGATAGAGATGTACCGGGGCTATAACAACGAACAATGGGTGTGGGCACCCTACTACTCCATCCACAAGCAGCTGGCGGGCCTGATAGACATCGCCACCTACATGGACGACCGCGAGGTAGCGGCCAAGGCACTGCTGATAGCCAAGGATATGGGACTGTGGATATGGAACCGCCTGCATTACCGGACGTACGTGCAGACGGAAGGGACGCGCGAGGAACGACGTGCCCGCCCGGGCAACCGCTACGAGATGTGGAACATGTACATCGCCGGCGAGGACGGTGGTACGGGCGAGTCGTTGGCACGCCTCTCGGAGATGGTAAGCGACCCCACGGAGAAGGCTCGTCTGCTGGAGGCTTCGAACTACTTCGACAGTCCGGCCTTTTACGAACCGCTCTCACGCAACATCGACGACATCCGCACCCGGCACGCCAACCAGCACATCCCGAAGATTACGAGTGCCCTGCGCAGCTACCGCGGACACGGAAAGCCCTATTACTATAATCTGGCACTGAACTTCTGGAACCTGGTGCAGGGACGCTATGCCTACGCCACGGGCGGTGTGGGCAACGGAGAGATGTTCCGTCAGCCCTATACGCAGATGCTGAGCATGAACAACAACGTGACGGCCGACCGTCAGCGCAACCTGCGGCCGAACCCGGACATCAACGAGACCTGCTGTGCCTATAACCTGGCCAAGCTGACCAAGGATCTGAACTGCTTCGACCCGGACGATGCACGCTACATGGACTACTACGAGCGGGTGCTCTACAACCAGATTGTCGGGTCGCTGCACCACACGCACTACCTGACTACCTATCAGTATGCCGTGGGCATGAATGCCTGCAAGCCGTGGGGCAACGAGACACCGCAAAGTACCTGCTGTGGCGGTACGGGCTCGGAGAACCACGTGAAGTATCAGGAGGCAGCCTACTTTGTGAACGACCATACAATGTGGGTGGGACTCTATCTGCCCTCTACCGCCCGTTGGAAGCAGAAAGGGGTGACGCTGAAGCAGGAGTGCCTGTGGCCGGCCGAGAAGTCGGTCATCAGCGTGACAGAGGGCAAGGCCCGCTTCGAACTGAAGCTGCGCGTGCCCTATTGGGCTACCGAGGGCTTTGAGGTACGGCTGAACGGCAAGCCGCTGAAGGCCGACTGCCATCCGTGCAGCTATGTGAGCACCGGCCTGCGCGCCTGGAAGAAGGGAGACCGGGTAGAGGTGGTGATGCCCTTCGGCAAGCACATCAACTACGGACCGGACAAGATGGAGACGGCTGCCACGGGCATCAACCGCACCAACGTACACTTCGCACCCATGTGGACGGGTACGCTGATGTACGGACCGCTGGCCATGGCATCGGCAGACATTCATGACTGGGACCAAGCCACCGTGGACATCGACACCCGTCTGGAGAGCATCCGGCTGAACGGACCGACCGCCGAAACAGGTACGGACGGAAACCTCTACAGCTTGACGCTGCAGGGAAAGACCTTCCTGCCCGACTACTACCACACCGACCATGCCACGCACTACCTGCGCATCAACCAGCCGGATGCACCGGCACCGGCCGAGGATGCCAAGCAGGCCGAGAAGAATGCCAAGCTGACATTAGACGAGGCACTGCAGACAGCCCGTGACCGGCGGAAGGCACAGGAACAATGGTTGGCACTGGAGGTGAAGGTGCCCGACCATGCACCGTGGGCTCCGCACGGATATGCCCGCTTGATGGAGCAGCTGCAACAGGTGGAGGGTGTGCTACAGGAGAATACATCGGCTCTGTCGGTGGACAAACTGAGCGCACTGGCTTCGGCCTTGAATGCAGCCATCAATACGATGCGTCCGGGCAACCTGCCGGAACTGGAAGACTTAGATCCGCTGTTGGCACTGCTGCAACGGGCCAAAGCGGTACCCACTCCCTCCGGCTCGATGGAGAAAGCCATTGAGTTTGCCGAGATGGTGGTGAAGTATGTGGCCGACGGCAGCGGCACCATGGATATGATAAGCAAGGCGCAGGAGCGTCTGGAAGGATTGTTGAACTAACGGATTGGTTAGTATCGTGAGACATAGCTGGTACATCTGTCTGATAGGAATTGTGAGTCTGCTCTCCGTCCCGCACGCGATGCGGGCGGATGTGCGGGCCGAGACCTTCCGCTTTCGTCACTTCAAGATAGCTGACGGACTCTCTTCGAATACCGTTCGAGCCATGGCACAAGACCGCTACGGCTTCATCTGGTTTGGTACGGACGAGGGGCTGAACCGCTACGACGGCATCGAGATGAAATCGTACAGAGCCTATCCGACCGATGTACAGGAGTTCATCTCTGCGCTCTATGCCGCCGACGACTGCCTGTGGATAGGTACGGGCAGGGGCCTCTGGCGGCTGGAATATGCAACCGATACCTTGGAACTGTTCCGTCTGGCGGCTGCAGACGGACAGGCGATTACCGCCCGGGTGAACCATCTGACAGCCGACAAGGAGGGGCGTCTGTGGATAACGACCGACGGACAGGGCCTCTTCAACTATGACCCCGAACAGCAACTGCTGCAGCACTATCCGATGGCGGAGACCGGTGGTGTTGCGTCGAGCACCTACGTGGACGGAGAAAATCAGGTCTGGCTGCTGGCGGGCGTGTCGGCTTTCCCCATCTACAGGCAGAACAAGGCTACGGGACGGTTCGAGCCCTTCGTACAGCGCTATATCGGTGGAAACTCGGACGTGAGGCCAATCGCGCTGTGGATGACGGAGGACAGCGACGGAAACCTCTGGGTGGCTACGTGGGAGAGCGGACTGCAGAAGATGGACCGACGGAGCGGAGTGACTACCGTCTGTTGCCATCCGCGCGACGGGGTGGGGGCTACGCACATCCACTCCATCGCGGCGTACAGGCAGAACGAACTGATGGTGGGGTCGGACGACGGACTGCTGCTGATAGACACCCGTACCGGCGCTTCGCGCCTGCTGACGGAGGACGATGCCGACCCCTATGCACTATCCAACCGCTTCGTCTATCCGGTTCTGAAAGACCATGAAGGCGGCGTGTGGGTAGGTACCTTCTATGGAGGTGTGAACTACCTCTCACCCGGAGCCGGACAGTTTGAATGGTACCGACCGGTGTCGAACGGCAACAGTGTAAGTGGCGCGGTCATCAGCGGCTTCTGTGAGGACAACGACGGAAACATCTGGATAGCTTCGGATGACGGAGGCCTGAACCGCTTCTCGCCGCACGACCGTCATTTTACCCACTACCTGCCGGACAAGAAGAATCCTGCCGGCAGCCTCTCTTTTGCCAACGTACACGCGCTCTGCATGGACGGGGACAACCTGTGGATAGGTACCTACACGGGCGGTGTCAATGTGCTGCACCTGCCTACGGGACGCTTCCGGCACTATCAGTGCAATCCGGCCGACGACACCACACTGGACAGCAGCAGCTCGTATGCCATCCTGCGCGACAGCCGGGGCTACATCTGGGTGGCTACGATGGTGGGCATCTGCCTGTATGACAGGGAGAACGACTGCTTCCAGCGGTTGAAACGCCTGGACGTGAATACGGTGGATATAGATGAAGACCACCAGGGAAACATCTGGTTCGCCACTTCGGGGAAGGGGTTGTATCGTTACCGTCCCTATACAGGGGAATGGGCACACTATCTGCCTCCTGCCGAAGCCTCCGAACCGGGCAGCGGGCAGGTGAACTGTACGTTTGTGGATCACGAAGGGCGTGTGTGGGCCGCTACGCAGGACGGACTGCTCTGTTACAATGCGGCTATCGACCGATTTGAACGGCACGAACCGGACTTGCCCAGCCGGCAGATATACTGCATCTTAGAGGAAGAGAACGTGCTGTGGCTCACGACCAAGAAGGGCTTGGTACGCTATCTGCCCAACGAGGGGGAGACGCAGACCTATACGTACAGCGACGGACTGCAGAGCGACCAGTTCTTGGGCAACTCCGGGTTAGTGGCCCGTGACGGCAAGATTTATCTGGGCTCTGCCAATGGCTTCAATGCCTTCTATCCGTATATGCTGCGCAACAATACATCGCTACCGCCCGTGGTGTTGACGGGACTGGAGGTGTTCAATCGCCCCATCCCGGCCGACTCACCGCTGCTGGGCGGCGCACTCAACCTGAAGCAACGGCTGGAACTGAGCTATCGGGACAACGTGGTCACGCTGCAGTTTGCTGCATTGAGCTACTGTGCCTCCCGCCACAACCGCTACTCGTATAAGTTAGAGGGATTTGACCGCGACTGGACACCGGTCTCCTCACAATACCGGGCCACCTATACCAACCTGCCTCCCGGCACCTACACCTTCCGTGTCCGTGGCTGCAACAACGACGGGCTATGGAACAAGGAAGGGGCACGTCTGCAGCTTGTCATCCATCCGCCGTTTTACTGGAATACACCGGCCAAGCTGCTCTATCTGCTGCTGATAGGGGTGGCCATCGCCTTTCTGATACGTTTCCTGCTGCGCCGCTCGGAGAAGAAGCACGAAGAGGAAATCCTGCGGCTGAATGTGGACAAGGAGAAGGAGGTGCACGAGGCAAAAATCAAGTTCTTCACCATGATAGCCCACGAGATACGGACACCCGTATCGCTCATCATCGGCCCGTTGGAGAAGCTGCTGCGTACCTCCATCCCCGACCAGCTGCGTGACGACCTGGACATCATCGACCGCAACAGCCAGCGGTTGCTCTATTTAGTGAACCAGTTGCTGGACTTCCGCAAGGTGGAGCAGGCCAGTATGCAGATGCGATACAGCCGACAGGAGATACGCCCCTTGCTGCAGGCCGTGTGCGAGCGTTTCCGTCCCTCGTTGACACAGCGTGGCATCCGGCTGGAGACGGAGTACCCGGAAGCCGGATTCTGTGCCATGGTAGATTGTGAGGCAGTGACCAAAGTGGTGAGCAACCTGCTGACCAATGCCGGCAAGTACTCGCGCGACTGGGTGCGGGTCTCTTGTCAGGTCTGCCCGTCGGAGGGCAGCTTCACCATCAGTGTGGCCGACAACGGTATCGGCATCAGTCCCGATGAGCAGCAGAAGATATTCCACCCCTTCTATCAGGCCGTAGACAACAAGCCCGGTACCGGCATCGGCCTGAGCTTGGTGAAGAGCATTGTCGAGCTGCATGGCGGCAGTGTGGAGGTGGAGTCGGCGGTAGGGGAGGGCAGTACCTTCTACATCCACTTGCCTATCGAGCAGTCCGAAGCGGTCTCTACGGCCCAGACACCTGTTGTCCGTCCGCCGGAGGGCATCCTGCCGGCCTCGCCCGTCACGGCTGACGTGACCGATGAGAAGGAGGAGGCGCATCCCACGCTGCTGTTGGTGGACGACAACGAAGACCTGCTGCATTTCCTCTCCGACAACTTCTGTGACCGTTACCACATCCTGACCGCCCATCACGGCGAAGAGGCGCTGCAACAGTTGGCGGACAAGGAGGTCGCACTGATTATCAGCGACTGGATGATGCCGGTGATGGACGGTGTGCAGCTCTGCCGGGCGGTACGCTCGCAACCGGCCACCAGTCACATCCCCTTTGTGCTGCTCACGGCCAAGACCGATATTGCCTCCAAGGTGGAGGGTATGGACTGCGGTGCCGATGCCTATGTGGAGAAACCCTTCTCCGTGCAGTACCTGGAGTCGTGCATCCGCAATCTGGTGGAACTGCGTGAGTTGTTGAGGCAGAAGTTCTCGCAGATGCCGATGGTGCCCATCAGTACGGTGGCGGCCAACCCCACCGACAGCGAGTTCCTGGAGCGCATCAACGAACTGATAGAACAGAACCTGACGAATACGGACTTCTCGGTAGACTTTCTGGCGGCTGAACTGGGAGTGAGCCGCTCGGGCCTGTTCGGCAAGATAAAGACGCTGACCGGCAATACACCCGGTGAACTGATTCAGCTGCTGCGTCTGAAGAAGGCGGCCCGCTTGCTGGCCGAAGGACAGTATCGGGTAGGGGAGGTGGCCTATATGGTAGGATTCAGTACGCCTTCCTACTTTGCCAAGTGCTTCCAGAAGCAGTTTGGCATGAAGCCGGGTGAGTGGATGGAGTCCGCCGGCTCGCGTACAAACTGAACAAAACCCATACACGATGATTGATAGAATACACAAACACACGATGCAGTCGTTGTGTTGCATCTTCATCCTGCTGCTGGCGGGGCACCCCCTCTGTACGCTTGCCGAGAGCGTGCCCTACAGCTATTATAACCGTTATATAGACGTGCGTACCGGCTTGTGCGACAATGCGGTACGGGCTCTGCTGAAGGATAGCCATTCGTTTGTATGGATAGGTACCGGCAACGGCCTCGACCGCTACGATGGGTATGAGTTCCGCCACTATTCCACCTTGGCATCGCAGCCTTGGCTGTTTGTGGAGAGCAACTACATCAACGACTTGGCCGAAGATTCCCGGCACGGCTTGTGGATTGCTTCCGAAGCCGGTGTGGCCCGTATTGACCTGACGGTTGATTCCACGACCTTTTTCAAGTCCTACAACGGACCGCTGAAGGAGGTTCTCTCGGCTCCCACGCAGGCCTTGCTGGCCGATGAGGACGGGCAATTGTGGGCCGGGCAGCGGGACGGATTGCTCTATCTGCGTACAGACTCCCTGCAACAGATTGTCGAGATTCGCCGGTTGCTGGAGGGCATCGACATCCGTAGCCTGGCACGTGTAGGCAATGCCATCTATGCAGCCGGTGTCGGTTGTCTGTATCGTTTCGAGGGTACCCATCCGCATTATTCCACCAATCTGATGGCCGAACTCTTCCCCGATGCTCCCGGCATCACCTTCACCACGCTCTATCCTCAGGGTACCTATCTGTGGATAGGCAGCACGGCGGGCCTCTGTTGCTACAACCTGCAGACGCGGACCTGTCTGCATTATCGCCATCGTCCCGGTGATGCCTCCACGCTTTTGTCTGATGAAGTCACCGATTTGGCCGAGAACCGGTCGGGCGATTTGGTGATAGGTACCCGCGCCGGCATAGACCTCTACACCCGTAGCGGACATTTCGTCCATCTGTCGCAGCAGGGGGAACGTCACGGCGAAGCGACAGCCCCTCCCATCGTGAACCGGTTGCTGGTGGACGACGATGACAACATCTGGATAGGTACCCATACGGCCGGTGTCAATCTGCTCTCCCCGCAGGCCATCCGCTTCCACTACCTGTTGCAGGGTGAGTCGCACTTGGTGAGTTGTTTGCTGCAGGATGACGACGGCAATCTGCTGGTTGGTCTGACAGACGGTGGACTGGCCATCCGTCTGCACGGTGAAGAACGCTTTCTGCGCTATCGCCACCAGCCCGGCGTAGCATCTTCGTTGGCCCACGACAATGTATCCGATATCGTGCAGACCCCCGACGGCAACTACTGGATATCCATGCTGGGAGGCGGCGTAGACCTGCTGCCCAAGGCCCGGCTGCGTCAGCCTCGCTTCACCCACTTCCATACCGGCAATTCCGGTCTGCTGGCCGATGATGTGTACGACCTCTTCACCGACTCCGTACATCACGCCTTGTGGCTCTGTACCAGCCATTATATCCAGCAGATTGACCCGCAGACCCATTCCATCAGCCGCCTGCAGTGCAGTCTGCCGGGAGGCGGGCGGATGGAGAACATGGAGACCCTCTTCATCGACTCGCAGTCGCGCCTCTGGATAGGTGGCAACGGCCTCTATGTGGTTCACCTTGACGATACCCCTCCTCCGTATCTCTGCACCTGGTTCCCTCACAAGTTGGATGCGCCCGGCAGTCAGATTAACGAGAAGATTACCTGTATCAGCCAGACACGCGATGGAAGTCTCTATTTTGGCAGTCTGGGTCATGGTCTCTATCGGTTAGAGTCAGATTCCCTGACCGTCTCTCCCGCCACCTACAAGTTTCGTAACTTCGGTGCCCGCAACGGCCTCTCCGATGTCAGCATCTCTGCCATTGTGCCCGATGAGGCCGGTCGCCTATGGCTGAGTACACCCCGGGGTGTCTGCTGTTTCGATGGCCATTTGCAGCGTGCCCTTCGTTGGGATTTAGATGAGGGGCCGCTCGCCACCCAGTTCTGCCGTCGTGCTGCCTGCCGTACCTCAGCTTCGGATATCCTGTTGGGCAGTACCGACGGAGTGGTCTCTTTCTCTCCGTTGCTCTCCGACGAGCCTCCTGCCGAGCGTACCGTGCTGCCCGTCGGCCTTTGGTGCGACGGTGTGGAGATAACCCCCACCCGCCGTCCCGACTGTCTGTCTGCTGCCATCCATTGCACCGACCAGATTCATCTCTATCCTCCCCGGCGGTCGTTTGAACTCGTTTTCGCTTCGCCCGCCTATACCGGCCAGCAGAAGATATACTATGCCCACTGGTTGCAGGGGTGGGAGCAGCATCCCTCCGTCGGGCTGGGCAGGCGTGTGGCACGCTATTCCAACCTCTCTCCCGGTCGCTATACCTTGGACATGTGTTGCACCAATGCCGATACCGGCTGGTCTTCGCGTCACCATTATCTCACTGTGGTGGTGCATCCCGCTTTTTATCAGACTCTTTGGTTTCGCATCCTTGTATGGCTTTCCGTCCTGTTGCTGTCAGCAGCCGCTATCTACCTTTACCTCCTTCGCCAGCAGCGGCAGCGTCGCTTGCTGCAACAGACGGTGGAGGACCGCACGCAGGCATTGCGTCGTACCATCGCCTCGCTGCAGCAGTCGCAGACCATCATTGAACGGCAGAACGGTGAGCTGATGGATCGCAACCGTGAAATCAGCCGTCAGCGTGACGAACTGGAGGAACTTTCGCGTCGGATGGAGGCTGTCAATCGGGAGAAGCTCTCCTATTTCACCAACCTGGCGCACGACTTCAAGACCCCGCTGACACTGATTGAAGGACCTGTCAGCCGCCTGCTGCAGCAGACCACCGACCGCAACACGGCTGATACGCTGCGCATCGTCCGCCGCAATGCCGGTTACCTGCTTTCGCTGGTCCATCAGCTGGTGGATTTGCATCGGATAGATACCGGTCATATCACCCTCCAGCCTCGTGCGTTCGACCTTCTGCAGCTGCTCCGTCAAGTGGCCGATGACTTTGCCTCCTCCCTGCAGCAGCGTCACATCACCTTCTCGCTGCTGCATCGGCTGGCTGACCCCCATCTCTCTACAGATCCCGACCACTTGCACAAGGTACTTTTCAACCTCCTCTCCAATGCGTGCAAGTACACCCCTCGTGACGGACACATAACCCTCTATGCTGTGCTGTTGCCAGTCGAGGAACCGTCGCGTGCCCTTCTTTACCTCAGTGTGGCCAATAGCGGCAGCTACATCCCGCCCCATGAGCAGGAACGCATTTTCACCCGCTTCTATCGTTTGCCTGCTCCGCCCGATTCGCCGCACGTCCATCCCTCGGGCAGTGGCATCGGACTGCACATCGTACAGGGCATCGTCACACGTATGGGAGGTACCCTCCGTGTCAGCTCCCGTCAAGGGTACGGAACAGCCTTCCGCCTGCTGCTGCCTGTGCAAAGGGCCTCTTCCGTGCAGGTGGAGGCAGCCGTGCCGTTGCAACTGCCTGCTCCGCTCCCTATGGAGGTGGACGCAGAGCTTTCGTCCGCAGCTCCGCCTCCCTTCGTGGCACAGCATCGCGGACTGCCCACCCTGCTGTTGGTAGAGGACCATCCCGACATGCGCCGTTATGTGCGCTCTCTGTTGGAGGAACGTTTCAACGTGGCCGAAGCTGTCCATGGGGCAGACGGCCTGCAGATGGCCTTGCGCCTGTTGCCAGATTTCATCGTGGCCGACCTCATGATGCCCGTCATGGACGGATGCCAGCTGCTGCAGCAGGTGCGTGCCGATGCCCGTCTCAGCCATATCCCCTTCCTGCTGCTGACTGCTCATTCAGCAGACTCGGCCCGTATAGAGGCTTACGGTAGCGGAGCAGACGGTTACGTCACCAAGCCCTTTGAACCTTCGCTGCTGTTGGCCCGGATTGATGCCATCAGTCGCAACAGAGCTCTTTGCCAGCAACGTTTTGCCCAGGCTCCTGCGATGGAACCCGATTTGCTGCAGGTGGGCCAGACCGACCGTCAGTTTATGGATCAGGTGCTCCAACTGTTGGAACAGCATTATGCCGACTCCGCCTTTGGCGTGCAGCAGCTGTGTGACGGACTTCATTTAGGCTACCATCCGGCCTATAAAAAGCTGGTGGCACTCACCGGTATGCCTCCCGTCCGCTTCCTACTGCTCTATCGGCTGCAGGTGGCCCACCGCTTGTTGCAGTCGGGTAAGGAGAAGCATCTGGTGGTGGCTGACGTAGCCTATGCCACGGGCTTCAGCGATCCCAAGTATTTCACCCGTTGCTACGTGAAGCACTATGGTTGCAAACCCAGTGACTACTTGAAATAATGCATAGGTGGTATAATTTGTCCACGAATTGGAAAGAATTGTCCGCCTGGGAGGAATTTTTCCCCTCTATCTTTGTTCCGTCCCATTAGACAGTAACTATTTGTTGTTTTTTACGATATGAAAAGAATCTATTTATTGTTATGCGCACTATGGATGGCCATAGGTGGTTTGTTGGCTCAACATGGTAGGCAGCCTGTTGATGAAAGTCAGTTGCCGGGAAAACGTGCGACCAGCAATGTGCGGGGCGCGCTTTATCCCCGTCTGTTGCCTGACAATCGGGCCATCTTTCTGGTCAAGGCAGCCGATGCCCGTAAGGTACAGCTTGACTTAGGCAAGCTCTATGACCTGGAGCGGACGGCGGAAGGTATGTGGACGTGTACCACCGAACCGTTGTCCGAGGGCTTTCATTACTACTCCTTGGTGATTGACGGCGTGTCGGTGGCCGATCCGGCCGGCGAGTCGTACTACGGTTGCGGCCGCATGAGCAGTGGCATTGAAGTTCCCTATCCCGAGGGTGTCAATCCATACGAGCGGGCGGATGTCCCCCAAGGTGATATTCGCGAACATTATTATTACTCCACTCTTTGTGGCAAGTGGAAACGTATCTTTGTCTACGTGCCTGCCGATTACCGGCAAGGCGACAAAAGCTATCCCGTCCTCTATCTGCTGCATGGTGGCGGAGAAGATGAACGAGGCTGGTCCACGCAGGGACGGGCAGGCATCATTCTGGACAATCTGATTGCGGCAGGACGCGCTGTGCCGATGCTGATAGCCATGCCCGATGGCAACAGTACAGACTTTGAAGGCGAGCTGACGAAGGAGTTTATCCCCTTTGTAGAGCGGACTTACCGGGTGAAGGCCGACAGGGCGCATCGCGCTTTAGCCGGACTCTCCATGGGCGGTATACAGACGTTGAATGCCGGCATCATGCATCCCGAACTCTTTGCCTATCTGGGCGTGTTCAGTTCGGGCTGGTTGGCTCATCCTCCCCAGGGTGTCCCGTTCGACAACAATATGGAAACCTATTACGAACGGTTAAGGCAGCAAAAAGATGCATTCAATCAAGGTTGGAAGGAGTTTTGGCTCTCTATGGGCGGCAAGGAGGATATTGCCTACCAGAATTGCCAGACGATGCGCCGTCGGTTGGATGAGATAGGCATCCGCTATACCTATTTTGAGACACCCGGTGGACATACCTGGCCGGTATGGCGTGTCAGCCTGTATCGGTTTGCACCGTTGCTGTTCAGGTGACTTTTCACTGAATTAGCTATGAAACTGGAATCTTAAACTTGCATTTGTATAGATGAGATTTGGAGAGAGTTCTCGTCTCGTGGGAGAATAATATGGTGTCTTCAAGTATTTGTACGCTCCCACGATGCCTTTCGGAGGAAAGGACGTTTCTACGACACCTATACAGATGGGGCAGTGATGCCACAGCTAAAACTACCATTTTAGGCTTAGTTTTTTTGTAGGTGGTTCGAAGGCCGTATGGGGAGTCATTCTCTCTCCGTACGGCCTTTATAACGATTAAAGGGATTTACTTCAGTTGCAGCAAGTATCGTCCGATGACCTCGGCCGATTCACTCTGCTCCTGTTGCAGCAAAGCCTGCTGCTCGGGATTTCCTTCCAGCAGTTGCATCATCCGTTCTTTGCCCACGAAAAGGGAACGGCCGGTTGTGAGGTCCAGTTCATAGTACACACGGGCATTGGTCAGTCCGGCTGCATTGATGGCGTTGCCTACCTCACCGCCCAGACGGGTGGCATCGGGAGGTGTGGAGGTGCTGGAAGCAATCTGCCCTACCGGCTGGGCTGCATAGAAGACGTGACCGGCAATGTAGAGTGCCTTGGCGTACCAATGGCCGAAACGATAGCGTTTGTAGCGCATCTTGCGGCAGTTTATGTAAAGCGCACTATCTACCTGTACCGCATAGCAACGCGACTTCAGGTAGCGGCTCATTCCCGGATTGTCGATGGCCGAGATACGGTAGTCGTTACCTCCCAGCAGATAAATCTGGTTCTTTGACCGCTTTTCCACCTTCAGGATGCTTACAGTGTCACCGCGTTGCTCCACCAGACTCTTCAGGTTGGAGTACATCACCTGTTGTGCACCGGCCGGCACAGCCATCCACACTATCCACATCATCCATAATCCAAACCTTTTCATAATCTTTCCTCCTTATTTAGACTGTCAGTTCTATTTTTTCCGCCGAAAGTTACGCTATTCTTGCATCTGGTGCAAATATTTCCTGCAAAAAAACGTTGAGAAGCTTCGTCCCTCCCTCTCGGCTCCCCGTCAGATGCAACCGTTTTCTGTTCCTATCCTGTTGCCATCCTGTTCCTATCCTGTTGCAATGAGAAGGGAAAGGTAAGGGAATGATAAGAAAATGGTAGCGTAAAAAATGTTAATGCGCAAGGAACTCACGCAGTATTTGTCGAGCTATCGCATTTTATAGGTGAATGCGATGCGCTTTTGAATGCATTGGATGCGACTTGGTTAACCGTCTGCCCAGTTCATTGAAAACAAATCACAAACCTGAAGCGTATCAACCGGTGGTGCTCGGACAAGACGTATATGGCTGCATCCCCGATTTCCTGAAGCAGCTGGATCCGGACACGAAGATGTTGCTGACCAATGCGCTCTACTTTAGGGGACTATGGAGTACTCCGTTCGATAAGAAACAGACGGAAGAGTTTGACTTCATGCAGTTAGATGGTAGTAAGGTGCAGACGGACTATATGCACCGGAAAGGGAGTTTCATGTATGCAGAGGCCGACAACTTCCGGCTGCCGGACATCCCCTACGGGAACAGAGCCTTCTCGATGGTGGTACTGTTGCCCGATGAAGGGGTGACCTCCCTGCTTTCCGACAATCCATTGTTCGTCTCCCTGATACAGCAGGATGTCTATATCCGTGTAGATGAAGAGGGAACCGAGGCGGCGGCCGTGACCGGCATCGGGGATGTAACTGCAGCACCTCCGATGGCGCAGGATTGCATCAACTTCCACGTGACCCGTCCTTTCCTGTATGTGTTGAAGGAAATCAGCACCGGCACCATTCTTTTTATAGGCCAAACGGACCAACTATAGCTTGAAAATTTATAGCTTTGCAGTCTGAATGGAACAAGAAGGCAGCGCGTGGAAAGAAACAGACTTCATAAAGTGGTGATTTGCGTGGTACTGGTAGTACTGATGCTGCTGGTACTGCGCCTATTACCGGGTACCCGGGTGGGCGACTATACGTTGCGTAGAGTCGATATACTGAGTGACCTGCGCCTCCCTTCGGCGGCACTTCCTGCCGATAGCGACACCCTTCCGTTGCCTCCTCCACCGCCCGCTCCCAGACCCGCCTTTGCAGATACCTGTCCGACCGGTATGACCTGCATTGAGGAGTATGCCGACTCTACCGACCGGGGTATGGCACCTTTCTATCGTGCGTTGGACGAACGGGCGCATCGCCCGCGCCCTGTCCGTATCGCCTATTTCGGCGACTCTTTCATCGAGGCGGATATCCTGACCGCCGACCTCCGCTGCCTGTTGCAGCAACGTTTCGGCGGGCGAGGTGTTGGGTTTGTCACCATCACCTCCATCACCAGTGGCTTCCGCCCTACGGTGCGTCACCGCTTTGGCGGCTGGCAGAGCCATTCCATCATGGATACCCTCTACTTCGACCGCAGCAAGCAGGGATTGTCGGGGCACTACTTCGTCCCCTCTACCGATGCCTATGTCGAACTGAAAGGGCAGACCAAGTATGCTTCGCACCTGGATTCCTGTGACCGGGCCGGCATCTACTTCTTCAATCGGGGAGAGGTGGAAATTTCAGTCTCTGTCAATCGGGGGCCTGTCCGCACACAGCACTTCCTACCTACCGGGGAGTTGCAATCCATGCAGGTGGAGGGACGCATCGGGGAAGTGCGCTGGCAGGTGAACCGGGCCGACTCGACCCTCTTCTACGGATTGGCGATGGACGACAGCTGCGGCATTGCGGTGGACAACTTCTCGCTGCGTGGCAATTCGGGTCTCTCCTTGCGCTCGGTACCCATCTGGATGATGCGCGAGTTCAACGAACAACGCCCCTACGACCTCATCATCCTGCAATATGGCTTGAACGTGGCGACTGAGCGAGGTCGCAACTACGATGCGTACGCTGCCGGCATGACGACGGTGCTCCGGCATCTGAAGGAGGCCTTCCCGCAGGCCGGCATTCTGGTGGTCAGCGTAGGCGACCGCGACTACAAAGACGAGGAGGGCGAGCTGCGTACCATGCCCGGCATCAAGAATCTGGTGCGCTATCAACAACACCTGGCTGCCGAAGAGGGGGTGGCCTTCTGGAACCTGTTTGAGGCAATGGGCGGTGAGGGCAGCATGGCGAGGATGGTAGAGGCCGATCCACCCATGGCCAATCACGACTATACACACATCAACTTCCGGGGCGGAAAGCGGATAGCCGAGCTGTTGTTCGAGGCCCTGACGGAGGGAAAAGCACGCGCAGAGCGGAGGAGGGCGTATGAAGCAGGCGAATGACCGATACGGCAGATGCCGCTGGCTGCTTTGGTTGCTCTGGGGATGCCTCTCCATGCAGGCGCAGGATAGATTACCCTCCAGCTTGATACCATCCAATCCCTTCCATGATTGCGATACGTTGGTGGGATACTGGCAGAGAAGCGACACCTTGTCTTGTCCCCCGTTTTTGCTACCTGCATCTTTCCTCCAGATGGGGTCTAACGAATTGGATGACAACACCCATGCCCTGAATCCTTTTTGGGAGAAGTTGCGTCTGCTGCGTGCGGATGCAAATACGGATACGGTGCGTGTGGTGCATGTGGGCGACAGCCATGTGCGTGGCCACATCTTCCCCCGTACCACCGGTGAGGCGATGCAGGCCACCTTCGGAGCCTTGTCGTATGTAGATATGGGCATCAACGGTGCCTTCTGCACCACCTTTACCCGTCCCGACCGCATCCAGGCCGTTGCCCGCCTGCATCCCGATTTGATTGTGTTGTCATTGGGTACGAACGAGAGTCACAACCGACGTTATGACCCCGCTCTGCACCGTCAGCAACTGGATGACCTGATGCGGCTGATTCGTCAGCAACTGCCCGACGTACCTGTACTGCTGACCACACCACCCGGCTCCTACGAGAGTGTGCGCCGGCAACGTCGCCGCCGTACGTATCACGTCAACCCACGTACAGCCTTGACGGTACAGACCATTCTGCGCTATGCGGCCGACCACGATGTAGCCGTATGGAACCTCTACGACGTGGCAGGAGGCGAACAACGCGCCTGCCTGAACTGGCAAGAGGCTGGCCTGATGCGTCCCGACCATGTGCATTACCTGCCTGATGGCTATCGGCTGCAGGGGGAGTGGCTCTTTCAGGCACTGGTCAGAGGGTATAATCGCTATGTACAGGATGTCTGTTTATAAACTGTTTAAGTTTAATTCAATGAATGAAGGAAGTGATTTGTAACATGAACCTCGATATATCCCGCATCCCCGCGCTCCTGTCCTACGACCCGCAGGCACCCATGCTGTTCAGCAGCGGCCTCTTCCTTTGGCTGTTCGCCGGATTCATGTTGGTCTATCTGCTGTTGCAGCGTCGTACCACGGCCCGCCTGCTGTTTGTCACGCTCTTTTCCTACTATTTCTACTACAAGAGCAGCGGCACCTACTTCTTCCTGTTGGCAGTCGTTACGATAGGCGACTTCCTGTTGGCGCAGGGCATGGAACGGACGCATCGTCCCTGGTTGAGGCGTCTGTGGGTGATGGTCAGCCTGTTGCTGAACCTGGGCTTGCTCTGCTACTTCAAGTACACTGATTTCCTGTGTCAGTGTTGGGCGGAGCTGACCGACGGCACCTTCCGTGCACATCACATCTTTTTGCCTGTGGGCATCTCTTTCTTCACCTTCCAGTCATTGAGCTATACCATCGATGTCTATCGGCGCGACATCAAGCCGTTGTCACGTCTGTTGGATTATGCCTTCTACGTCTCTTTCTTTCCGCAGTTGGTGGCGGGTCCCATTGTGCGTGCCCGCGATTTCATCCCGCAGATACGGCGTCCGTTGTTTGTTTCCAATGAGATGTTCGGTCGGGGCATCTTCCTGTTGGTTTGCGGCCTTTTCAAGAAAGCGGTCATCTCCGACTATATCAGTCTGAACTTTGTGGAGCGGGTGTTCGATAATCCCGGCCTCTATTCGGGGGTGGAGAATCTGATGGGAGTCTATGGCTATGCGCTGCAAATCTATTGCGATTTCTCCGGCTACAGCGATATGGCCATCGGTTTGGCTTTGTTGCTGGGCTTCCATTTCAATATCAATTTCCATTCACCCTATAAGTCGGCTTCGGTCACCGAGTTCTGGCATCGTTGGCACATCTCGCTCTCCTCCTGGTTGCGCGACTATCTCTATATCTCTTTGGGCGGCAATCGCCACGGCCGTTTCCGCCAGTATCTCAACTTGCTGGTCACCATGTTCTTGGGTGGCCTGTGGCATGGTGCATCGTGGAACTTTGTGGCCTGGGGTGTGCTCCACGGGGTGGCGTTAGCGTTTCACAAGGCGTGGATGGGATGGACGGGTCGCACGAAGGGAAGTACAGTCAGCGGGCTTCGTCGTTTCGTGGGGCAAGTCGTGACCTTTCATTTCGTCTGCTTCTGTTGGATATTCTTCCGCAATGTCTCCTTTTCAGACTCCGTCGAGATGTTGCGTCAGCTGTTCACAGCCTTCCGTCCGGGTCTGTTGCCGCAGCTGCTTGCCGGCTATCCGGAGGTATTTGCCTTGATGGGACTCGGCTATCTGCTTCACTTTTTGCCCGACCGTTGGGAAACCGCTCTCACCCGTTTGGTTGTCCGTCTGCCTCTGCTTGGCAAGGCGTTGCTGCTGGTCATCGTCATCTATGTAGTAGCGCAGATGAAGAGTGCGGAGATACAACCCTTCATCTATTTCCAGTTCTGATGAGGCAATTTGCTACAGTAGTGCTTCTTGTTTTGTCTGTTTGGAAGTAAATTGAAAAAAAAGAAATTCTCGTTTGCATTTTCAGATTCTTTTTGTTTTATTTGCGGAATAAAACCGACTTAATCTGATAGCATGAAATGTTTGTTGTATCAGTGGCATTCAGCGGAATGCGTGAAGTAAGGTGACAATCGGCTTATATCGTATCAACAACAAATAAAAAGAAAAATGATGAAGTGGAAATTTCAGGCAATGTTCCTGCTGGCCGGATCGCTGTTGACGGCATGTGCGGGTGGAAATTATGAGAAAAAGGCCAATGGCGTAGTGGTGAAGGTGCAGCAACAGCAACCTACCGATGTACAACGGGTACGGCTGGAGGTGCTGGGCGACCGGCTGATACACGTATCGGCAACACCCGAAAAGAACTTTTCGGAGGCTAAGAGCCTCTGTGTAGTACCACAGACGACACAAACACCCTTTAGTGTTACTGAAGAAGGGCAAGAGGTGGTGGTAAAAACCGCTGCCTTGCAGGCTTACGTCTCGAAGGAGACGGGACAGGTGCGTTTCACCAATCTGGAGGGAAAGGAGATTCTGGCAGAGGAGAGCCGCTCTTTCGAGCCCATTGAGGTGGAGGGAAAGAAGGCCTACACCGTGCGGCAGACTTTCGCCTCGGTAGAGGGAGAAGGTCTCTATGGATTGGGACAGCATCAGGCTGATGAATTCAACTACAAGGGCAAGAACGAGGAACTCTTCCAGTATAACACGAAGGTGAGTGTACCCTTCATCGTCTCTACAAAGAATTATGGCGTGCTGTGGGACAGCTATTCGCTCTGCCGTTTTGGCGACCCGCGCGACTATGCACAGTTAGGCGAGGCCTTCAAGCTCTACGACAAAGAGGGCAAGGAGGGCGCTTTGACCGGCACATACACGCCGGCCGACAAGAGTGCGCAGCCATTGATTCGTAGAGAATCCTCTCTTTACTTTGAGCACCTCGACAGGGAGGCTCATCTCAACAAAGTGGTCAATCTGCCGGACGGATTCCCCTTCATGGGCTCGCATGTGGTCTATGAGGGCGAGATTGAGCCTATCCAGGGCGGACTGCACCGTTTCATCCTTTACTATGCAGGTTACACTAAGATCTATATTGACAACCAACTGGTGGTGCCCGAACGTTGGCGCACTGCCTGGAACCCCAACAGCTATAAGTTTGCAGTCGCTTTAGAGGCCGGCAAGCGTGTGCCGCTGAAGATAGAGTGGGAACCGGACGGATATGTATCGTACTGCGGTCTGCGTACCTTGACGCCGGTGGACGATGCCGAACAGGGCAAACTCTCGTGGTGGAGTGAGATGCAGGATCAGGAAGACTACTATTTCGTATATGGTGATTCGATGGATGAGGTCATCAGCGGGTATCGTACCCTGACCGGCAAGGCTCAGGTAATGCCCAAGTGGGCGATGGGCTACTGGCAGAGCCGCGAGCGTTACAAGACGCAGGAGGAGATTGTCAGCACGATGCGCGATTTCCGCAACCGTCACTTCCCCATCGACAACATTGTGCAGGACTGGAGCTACTGGCCGGAAGATGCGTGGGGCAGCCACGACTTCGATGCAGCCCGCTTCCCCGACCCCAAGCAGATGGTCGATGACATCCATGCGATGCACGGACGGGTCATGATCTCCGTATGGCCCAAGTTCTACGCCTCGACGGAACATTACAAGCAGTTTGACGCACAGGGCTGGATGTATCAGCAAGCCATTAAGGACAGCATCCGCGACTGGATAGGCCCTGGCTACATCGGCTCGTTCTATGATGCCTATGCCGAGGGTGCCCGCAAACTCTTCTGGCAGCAGATGCAGCAGAAACTCTATCCGTTGGGCTTCGATGCCTGGTGGATGGATGCCAGCGAACCCAACGTGCGCGACTGCACCGACCTGCAGTATCGCAAGGACCTCTGCGGACCTACAGCACTCGGCCCGTCAGCCCAATACTTCAATGCCTACGCCTTGATGAATGCCGAAGCCATCTACGACGGACAGCGCGAGGTGGAACCCGACAAACGTGTATTCCTGTTGACCCGCTCCGGATTTGCCGGCTTGCAACGTTATTCTACAGCCACGTGGAGCGGTGACATCGCTACCCGCTGGGAGGACATGAAGGCACAGATTTCTGCCGGCTTGAACTTCGCCGTCAGCGGCATCCCTTACTGGACCATGGACATCGGTGGCTTCTGTGTAGAAGACCGCTACGTCAAGGCGCAACAGGAGTTTGACAAGACGGGGCGTGAGAACGCCGACCTCAAGGAGTGGCGCGAGCTGAATACACGCTGGTTCCAGTTTGGAGCCTTCTGCCCGCTTTATCGTGCGCACGGTCAGTGGCCGCTGCGTGAGCCGTGGAACATCGCTCCCGAGAGCCATCCTGCCTATAAGTCCATCCTCTACTATACGCAACTGCGCTACCGCCTGATGCCCTACATCTACTCGTTGGCCGGCATGACGCACTTCCGGGACTACACCATCATGCGTCCGTTGGTGATGGACTTCACCGCCGATCCGCAGGTGCTCAACGTGGGCGACCAGTTCCTCTTCGGTCCTGCGTTGATGGCAGCTCCTGTTTACGAATATGGTGCCCGCAGCCGTCAGACCTACTTACCTGCCGGTACGCTCTGGTATGACTTCTATACCAACCGGACGCTGGAAGGTGGTCAACAGCTTGCTTCGGAGGCTCCTTATGACCGGATTCCTCTCTATGTACGTGCCGGCAGCATCCTGCCGATGGGACCCGACATGGAGTGGAGCGACGAGAAACCGGCTGACCGCATCACGCTCTATGTCTATGCAGGTGCCGACGGTGCCTTTACTCTCTACGAGGACGAAGGAGTGAACTACAACTACGAGAAGGGACAATATGCGACCATCTCCTTTGTTTACAGCGATGCTGAGGGCACTCTGACCATTGGTGACCGCCAAGGTGAATTCCCCGGTATGTTGCAACAACGCACCTTTGAGGTAGTGAAGATTGGCCGTGACGGTTCCGTTGCCGCACAGACGGTGAAGTACGATGGCAAGTCAGTGAATGTAAACATTTGAATGTGATTCATGTAGGGGCGGAATATCTTCCGCCCAGACTACGTGAACTTTGTGTTTTCGGGCGGAAGATATCCGCCCCTACAGATAGATACAAAACAGAAAATTATGAAACAACTGATTTATACCTTATTTCTCTGTATGGCCTTTGCCTCCTGCTCCTCCTCTGAAGAGCAGGCGGAACGCCGTCAACTCTTTACTGACGACTGGCGTTTCTGCCTGGGCGACGACACTTTGGCGGCACACACCGATTATGATGACTCCGCCTGGCGTCAGCTCAATCTGCCGCACGACTGGGCCATTGAAGGCGATTTCAGTCAAGACAATCCTTCGGGAACCGGAGGTGGTGCCCTACCGGGTGGTGTGGGCTGGTATCGCAAGAGCTTTACACCTGCCAAAGCCGATGCCGACAAGCAATTTTACATTGACTTTGACGGTGCCTATATGAACGCATCGGTTTACCTGAACGGTCATCTGCTGGGTACACGCCCCTACGGCTACATCTCGTTCAGTTACGACTTGACACCCTATCTGCAGTGGGGTAAGAAGAATGTGCTGGCTGTGCGGGTGGACAACGCCGAGCAACCCAACTCCCGCTGGTACTCGGGTTGCGGCATCTATCGCAATGTATGGCTCCGTCGGGTGCATCCGATTCATCTGGCCCAATGGGGTACCTTTATCCAAACCGAGGCGGTGGAAGGGGACGTGGCCCGTCTGACGCTGACAGCCGAGGTGGAGAACATGGACCGTTCCGGGGAGGCACTGACCCTGAAGGCGGAACTGATAGATGCCGACGGCGTCGTGGTGGCACAAGCCGAGAACGCGCTGTCCGCTTCCCCCGTAGCTTTGCAGCTGACGGTGGCCTCGCCACGTCTTTGGAGTGTGGCTTCTCCCTATCTGTACACCGTGCGCACCACGCTGAGCCTCGCTTCCGGCCGGGTGCTGGACAGCGAAGACACCCCCTTCGGCATCCGTACCTTCCACTTTGACGTAGCGAAGGGCTTCTCGCTCAATGGGGAACCGATGAAACTGAACGGAGTCTGCCTGCACCACGACTTGGGATGTCTGGGTGCGGCTGTCAACCGCCGGGCCATCGAACGGCAGTTGGAGATTCTGAGAGAGATGGGGTGCAACAGCATCCGCTGCTCGCACAATCCTCCCTCTCCCGAACTGCTTGACCTTTGCGATCGCATGGGTTTCATTGTGATGGACGAAGCCTTTGACATGTGGCGAAAGAAGAAGACACGTCACGATTATGCCCGCTACTTCAACGAGTGGCACGAACGCGATTTGCACGACCTCATCGTGCGCGACCGCAATCATCCTTCCATCTGCATCTGGAGCATCGGCAACGAGGTGCTGGAACAATGGAGCGATGCCAATGCCGATACCCTCAGTCTGGAGGAGGCCAACATGATTCTGAACTTCGGTCACAGTGCCGCGATGCTGGCGAAGGAAGAGGGTGAACTCTCCGTCAATTCGCTGTTGACCCGCAAGCTGGCCGATTTCGTCCGCCAGTTCGATGCCTCTCGTCCTATCACCGCCGGATGCAACGAGCCCAATCCCGGCAACCACCTTTTCCGTAGCGGTGCTTTGGATTTGATTGGCTTCAACTATCACGACGATTGGTTTGCCGATGTGCCCAAGAACTTCCCTGGCAAGCCCTTTATCATTACCGAGAGCGTCAGTGGCCTGATGACGCGCGGCTACTATCGGATGCCGAGCGATGTCTCCATCATCTGTCCCGAACGTTGGGACAAGCCTTACTATGACCCCACCTTCTCCTGTTCCAGCTACGACAATTGTCGTGTGCCTTGGGGCAATCACCACGAGGGGACCTTGCGTCATGTGGAGAACAATGACTTCATCAGTGGCCAGTACATCTGGACAGGATTCGACTACATCGGCGAGCCTACGCCCTACGGGTGGCCCGCACGCAGCAGCTACTTCGGTGTCATCGACCTGGCCGGATTCCCCAAGGATGTCTATTATATGTATCAGAGCGTGTGGCGGCCCGACAAGCAGGTGCTCCACCTCTTCCCCCATTGGAACTGGAAAGAGGGTGAGGAGGTTGACCTTTGGGCCTACTACAACAATGCCGACCAGGTGGAACTCTTTGTCAACGGGCGTTCCCAAGGTGTGCGCACCAAGCAACCGGCCGGTTGGCAACCGGGCAGCCCTGCCACCAAGCCCGTGCTGCAAGGCTCTACCGACTATCATGTGCAGTGGAGGGTGAAGTACGAACCGGGTGTGGTGAAGGCTGTGGCCCGTAAAGAGGGACGTGTGGTGGCCGAACAGGAGATACATACTGCCGGACAGCCTGCCGCTATCCGCCTGACTCCTGACCGTACGCAGATTACAGCCGATGGCCGTGACCTCTCATTTATCACCGTCGAGGTGACGGATGCTGACGGCAATCTTTGCCCATGGGCTGAAGATGATATCCGTTTCGCAGTTACCGGTGGAGGTTTCATCGCCGGTGTAGACAACGGCAGTCCCATCTCCATGGAACGCTTTAAGGCCGACCATCGCCGCGCCTTCTATGGCAAGTGCCTCGTGGTGGTGCAGAGCAACGGTGAGTCCAGCCCCATCCGGGTGAAGGCAGAGGCGGATGGCCTCGCGGCAGCGGAAGTTCAATTAAAAATCAAAAATTAAAAATTGTGTGACAGGAAGTGTAGGGGCGGAATATTTTCCGCCCTGAAAACACAAAGCGGATGTATTCAGGGCGGAAAATATTCCGCCCCTACAAGCTTACAAACTAAAAAACTCAAAACAATATGAAGAAACTCCTTATAACCCTGCTTTGTGCCTGCTCGCTGACAGCTGCGGCACAGACCCCCGTCTATTTAGACGACAGCCAGCCCATTGAGGCTCGTGTGAAAGACGCCCTCAGTCGTATGACGCTGGAGGAGAAAGTGGCGATGTGCCACGCACAGAGCAAGTTCAGCAGTCCGGGATGTCCACGACTGGGTATTCCTGAACTCTGGATGAGCGACGGTCCTCACGGCGTGCGTGCCGAGATCAATTGGAACGATTGGGGCTACTCCAATTGGACCAACGACAGCATCACTGCCTTCCCCGCACTGACCTGTCTGGCTGCTACGTGGAATCCCGAGATGGCTGCCCGCTATGGCAAGGCCATCGGCGAGGAGGCCCGTTATCGCGAGAAAGATGTCCTGTTAGGTCCCGGTGTCAACATCTATCGTACACCGCTCAATGGCCGCAACTTTGAGTATATGGGTGAAGACCCCTATTTAGCTGCGGAGATGTGTGTGCCCTACATCCAGGAATTGCAGAAAAACGGCGTGGCCGCCTGTATCAAGCACTATGCGTTGAACAACCAGGAGGAGTGGCGAGGACACATCGATGTCAATCTCTCCGACCGTGCCTTGTACGAAATCTACTTGCCGGCTTTCAAGGCCGGTATCGAGCGGGGTGGCTCGTGGACCATCATGGGTGCCTACAACAAGCTGCGCGGCACGCACTGCTGCCACAACGACCTGTTGCTGAACAAGATTCTGAAGCAGGACTGGAAGTTCGACGGTTGCGTCATTACCGACTGGGGTGGAGCGCACGACACGCGCGAGGCGGCTCTCAACGGTCTGGAGATAGAGATGGGTAGCTACACCAACGGCCTGACCTCTGAATCAGCCTTCACCTACGACGACTACTACCTGGCCCGTCCCTATCTGAAAATGCTGAAAACCGGTGAAGTGCCCCTATCCACCATCGACGACAAGGCATCACGCATCCTGCGGCTCATCTTCCGTACGGCCATGAACCGTCAGAAACCGTATGGTGCTATCTGTACCGACGAGCATTATGCTGCGGCTCGTGAGATAGGCTCAGAAGGTATCGTGCTGCTGAAGAACGCTCCCGTTGCCAAAAAGGAGAATCCTCTGCTGCCTTTAGTGGCTGACAACTACCGCCGCATCCTGGTGGTGGGCGACAATGCCGTGCGTCTGCTCAACGAAGGCGGCGGTTCATCGGAACTGAAGGTGAAGGATATGGTTTCTCCGCTTGACGGACTGCGTGCCCTCTATGGAGACAAAGTGGAGTTTGCACAAGGATATAAGGCCGGCCGACCCATGTACGGACGTGCCGACGAGATACCTGTGGCCGAAGAAGAGGCCCTGCGTGCTGAGGCTGTGGAGAAAGCCCGTCAGGCCGACCTCGTGATTCTGGTGGGTGGCTTGAACAAGAACCACTTCCAGGACTGCGAGGGTGGCGACCGCCAGCACTTCCACCTGCCCTTCGGACAGGACAAACTGATAGAAGAGATTCTGGCAGTCAACCCACGTCTGGTGCTGGTGCTGCTCAGCGGCAATGCCGTCGAGATGCCTTGGGCGGACCGTGTCCCCGCCATCGTGCAGGGCTGGTACCTCGGCTCGATGGGAGGCCGTTCGCTGGCCGATGTGCTGAGCGGGCAGGTCAATCCCAGTGGCAAGTTGCCCTTCTCGTTCCCCCGCCGGCTGGCCGACTGCGGAGCGCATGCCTTCGATGCCCTCAGCTATCCGGGCGACAGCATCCGCGAGGAGTATAAGGAGGACATTCTGGTGGGTTATCGCTGGCACGACACCAAGCGGATTCCCGCCCTCTTCCCCTTCGGTCACGGCTTGAGCTACACCACCTTCAGCTACGGCAAGCCGGTGGCTTCGGCCAAGGATATGGCGCAGGACGGTACGCTCACCATCCGTCTGACGGTGAAGAACAGCGGCGCGGTGGCTGGCAAGGAGGTCGTACAGCTCTATGTGGGCGATGACAAGTGCAGCGTGCTGCGTCCCGTCAAGGAGTTGAAGCATTTCGCCAAGGTCGCTTTGGCCCCGGGTAAGGAGAAGGAGGTCACCTTCACCCTCACGGTCGATGACCTGAAGTTCTACGATGAAACCTCTGCCTCCTGGAAAGCTGAGCCGGGCAAGTTTACCGCCTACATCGCCGCTTCCTCTACCGACGTGCGTGGCAAGGTGCAGTTCGAGCTGGCGGAGTGACGGGCTATCCCCCGAACCTGTAGGGGCGGACCTGCGTGTCCGCCCCTGGATATCGTGGCTTCGGTTTGGCAGGTTTCGGCATTCAGGGCAGACACACAGGTCTGCCCCTACAAACTAAAAAACTCGTAGCTTGTAGCTCGTAGCTAACTTACAAACTTACAAACTCAAAAACTTGCAGCCAAATTTAGGAATAAAATCACTTAAATGGTTGTGTGATTGATGATTAGTCGTTTGGTGAATTTGTCACTATCGTGACAAAAATGGGTTGTAATCCTCCTTCGTTTATGATGGTGCTGACGGAGCCGGAATCTACGCTTATCTCCGCCCGGATGGGGTGATGGTAGTACCGATTGCCAGCTTAAGGGACTAATTATTGCCGATTTGTTGGATATATGCGGAGATAGTGCTACCTTTGAAGCCGTATTGTAATGGATGTTAACCTAAAAACGTAATATGTACCGATATATCAGGCTCCTCATACTTTTGCTGCTGACCGGCATCACTCCGTCGGTTCATCCCCAGCCGTTTCGTAATCTCTCTGTGAAGGACGGCCTGCCCGACCTTGTGGTGAATGCCATCTACAAAGACGCGGCAGGGTACATGTGGTTTGGTACCGGCAGTTCGGTGGAACGTTTCGATGGGAATCGTTTTAAGCACTATCCTGTTCCCGAAATCAATGACCGGAGGCGGGATGTCAACGCCATCATCGAGATGCCTGAGGGTGAGATTTGGTTCGGCAATAACGCCGGGCTTTGGCGTATCGGTAGCGATGACCGCGTGACGAGGGTGGCGGCCGACTCCATCACCGAGGCGGTCTATGCCTTGGTGCGTCGGGATAGCCTGCTCTATGTCGGTACCCGTTCCGGCCTCTTCATCCTCAGGGACGGCCACACGCAGCGGGTGTTGCTGGGAGCGGATGCCCTCTCGGCTTCCAACGACATCAGAGGATTGGCCATGGATGACGAACGGCTGTGGATGGCCACCAGCCAGGGACTGTATGCCATGCGCCTCTCCGACCGGGGCATCGAATCCTATCTCCCCCATGACGAGAAGATGAACGTCCATTATGTATCTGCCTATATTCATCAGGAGATGCTCTATCTTCCCTTGCAAGACTGGGGTGTGGTGCCGTTCCATTTGCAGAGTCGTACCTTTGGTCGGGTCATCCCTATCGGGCCGGTCACCGGTCTCTGTGCTTCTCCGAAAGACAATTTGCTCTATGCCGCCACCAACGGACGAGGCATCTATGCCCTCTCTGTACCCGACCACCGCATTGTCCGCCAGATAGTCCACCGCTCGGAGAGCGACGAGGGCATCCGTTCTAATTCGGTCTATTCCATTCTGGTAGATAGAGAGGGTATCCTTTGGGCAGGACTGTTTCAGTTTGGCGTAGATTATTCCCTCTGCCGGCATCAACTCTTCTCGGTGTATGCTCCCGGCAATCTGGAGGCATTGCGCCACGGGGCCATCCGCTGTATGGCTTCTGCAGACAGCACCCGGGTGATAGGCACGCGCGACGGGCTCTACTTCATCGACGCTTCTCGTCAGCAGTACCGCAGCTATACCAATGAGCTTCGAGCTCCCATGGTGATGTGTGCCTGCTTCTACCGTGGGCAATATTATATAGGTACGTTCGGCGGAGGAATGTACGTGCTCAATCCCCGGAGCGGAGAGCTGGCCGATTTCGATGCCACGGAAGATACCTTCATCCACGGACAGGTCTTCTCCATCACGCCCGATGCCGACGGGTGCCTGTGGGTAGGTACCAACGCAGGGCTCTATGCCTATCGGGACGGCCGCCAGGTGCTTCACTATACCGAACATAACTCCCGGTTGCCCCATTCCGATGTCTATCGCATTTTCTTCGACTCCTCGCGGCGTGGATGGCTTTGTACCGCGCAGGGGATGGCGTTGCTGGACAGCGCCGAGCCTCACATCGTCCACACCCGTTTCCCGCAGCACTTTGCCCACCAGAAGCTGATTCGCGACATTTACGAGACCTCCGACCATCACCTCTACTTCTGTCCCGACAAGGGCGACCTGTTTGTGTCCGACCTTTCGCTTGGCCATTTCCACTCCCTCCCCATTCCTGCTTTACAGGGCAGGAGCCTCCAGTTCCTCATGGAGGACGACGAGCAGTGGCTCTGGATAGGCACCAACGACGGCCTGTTCCGATACAATAAGGATGAAACAATCGAGTCCTATACCGCGGTGGATGGCCTGCTGACCACCAACTTCCTGAACTGCCTGCCGTGCCGGGATGCCGATGGCACGCTTTGGTTCGGCAGCTCGCAAGGCCTGTACACCACCGACACTCGGCGCATCCGGACGAAGTGGAACTATCCCTACCCGCTGCGCTTCACCGAAGCGGTGTTCGAGGATTCCGACCAGCGTCAGGTGCTTCCACACACATCGGGTACTGTCATGCTGCCCTCCACGCATGGCAAGCTTATCCTCCACCTCTCCGACTTCACCTATATCGACCCCCGCGAGGTCTCGTTCGAGTATCGGCTGGATGATGACGAATGGCAAATGCTGGCGGGAACCTCTGAGCTGACCCTCTACAATCTTACCGGTCATCGATGCTTGCAACTGCGCCACTGCGGCGTGCCCGATTCTGCCGTCACACTGCACATTGCGGCTCCCCGGCTTACTCCCGGTCAGTGGGCATGGATGGTATCGGCCCTCTTGGCTGTAGGTTGTGCGTTGTTGCTTTTCCGCAGGAGGCGGACAAGGCAACGAGCTACGGGTTACGAGTTACCAGCTACGAGGGGCGAGGGAACGAGGGCGGAAGATGTTCCGCCCCTACAAACTCAAAAACTTACAAACTTACAAGCCTCAGAAACTCAAAAATACAAGCAAGTGAATCTTTCCGATGACGATTGCCGGGAGTTGGCCCGGTCGCTGGACCGCCTGATGCGGCAGGAGAAGCCCTACCTGAACCCCAAGCTGAAGCTGACCGACCTGGGGCAGCTATTGCAGGTACCCACCTACAAGCTCTCCTACCTCTTCAACCAGTACCTCGACCGTCCCTTCTACGACTACATCAACGAGTACCGCATCCGCGAGTTCAAGTCTTTGGTGGCCGAAGGCCGGAACAAGTCCTACACCATCAATACCCTGACCGAGCAGTGCGGTTTCACCTCGCGCACCACGTTCTTCCGCTACTTCAAGCAGTTCACGGGGATGACCCCCAACGAGTACATCAATCAGTCCGAGCACCCTGAAAGCAGCCAAAAGAGTGTCGATTAATTTATCGGCACTCTTTCCATAATAGATGTACTGTTCTGTATTTCAGTATTTTATGTATTGCTTTGTCCAGCTCATTTGAATAGGACAAACCTGCGTCCCTGAAATTTTTCTGCCACCCCCTTTCTCTCTATATTTGCGGTGTCGAATTTGAAACAAACGATACCGCCATGAGAAACATTACTACCGAAAACACTCCTTTGATAGAGGCCGCGTACCGCTGCCACCGGCAGTCGTTGCTCGTCTATTTCCACCGTTGCATAGATGATATGGAGACCTGTCAGGATCTGGCGCAAGATGTCTTTCTCCGGCTGATGGAGTATTCGCAGATGGTGCGTCCTACTACCATCAGGCACTTTATCTTTGCGATAGCCCGCAACCTGATGCGCGACTATCTCCGTCATTTCTATATCCGGCAGGAGGTCACATCCTATATATACGACAGCCAGCCCGCCTATACCCCTGCGGTCGAGGAGCAGATGATAGCCGATGAACTGCAGGCATTGGAGCAGAAGCGGGTGGCCCGTCTGCCCCAGCAGCGCCGGACGGTCTATCTGTTGGCCCGTTACGAGGGGAAGAATGCCCGCGAGATTTCCGAACAGATGGGCCTCTCTCTCCGCACCGTGAACAACCATCTCTACATCAGCCGCAAGGAGGTGCGCGAATACATCAGACAATGTATATAATTAACCATAGTATTAACGTTAAATTCAGTTTTATGAAAAATGAATTTGTAAAGTTCAAGACGAGGAGAGTGTTCTACTCAGCGTTGGCACTCTCTGCCTTGCTGGCGGGCAACCCGCAGCAGGCATTCGCTGAGAAGCTGGAGGCACAAAGTGTCCTGCAGACAGGTGTCGTGAAAGGACAGGTGGTGGACGAGACAGGCGAGCCCATCATCGGAGCCAGTGTGTTGGTCAAAGGTACCACCAACGGTGTCATTACCGATCTGGATGGTAACTTTACGCTGAACGGTGTGTCCCGGGGCACTTTGGTCGTCTCTTATGTAGGATACAAGACGCAGGAGGTTGCCATTGCCGGCAAAACACAGTTCAAGATTACCTTGCGCGAAGACAGCGAGATGCTGGACGAAGTGGTGGTGATGGCCTACAACTCCACCGTGAAACGTAAAGTCGTGGCTTCTGTCACCAATGTAGATATGAAGCAAGTTGAGAAGATGGGTGGATATAAGGATATGGGTAATGCCCTGCAAGGACGTGTGGCGGGTGTCATCATTACCAACAGCCAAGGTGGTCCGGATTCTTCACCCTCCATATCTATCCGTGGTGGTGGCGACCCTATGTATGTAATTGACGGTATTGTGCAGGACAAAAGCGCATTTATGCGTTTGGCTTCCCAAGATATTGAATCGCTTTCCATCATGAAGGATGCCGCTTCCAGCGCCGTATATGGTGCATCTGCCGCAAACGGTATTGTAGTGGTGACTACCAAGAAAGGTTCCGTGGGCAAGATGAGAATCAATTATACGTTTGACGGACAGTACAATTCACCGCTGGTGAAGAGAGACAAGCTCAATTCCTTGGAATATGCAGAACTCCATAACGCCATCAGCGATTATATGGGACAGGCCAAGCCTTATTCCGATATTGTGCTGGCAAAAATCAAGAGTGGTGAATTTGCGGATTATCCTGATACAGACTGGTGGAACTTGCTGATAAAGAACGGAGCATTCTCGCAACGCCATACGTTGACATTGGACGGAGGCTCTGAGGATACCCAATACAGAATGTCTTTCATGGTGTATGACCAAGGATCTTTACAGAAGCACGTAGCCGGTGCAAATTCACCTCTGGACTATAAGACATACAGCATGGACTTGAATTTGATCCATAATTTCCGCAAGGCCGGTATCAAATTAGGGTTGGATATCCGTCCCTATCTGGTAGATAACAAGTCTTATGGCAACGGTTCTGTATGGAACAATACGACCAGTGTGCAGCAGCTCAGCCCGCTGGATAAGGTCTATAACACCAACGGCACCTATGCCCCCAACAGCCCCATGGCTTTGTATGCCGATACAGACGGCTCTTACGCCAAGAAATTTAATTTTGGAACAGACATCAATTTGAATCTTGACTGGGATATCCGCTGGGTAAAGGGCTTGAAAGGTGTATTCTGGGGAAACTATCGCTTAGGCAGCTCGCGCGACAAGTATTGGACGCGCTATGTCCCGACCTACAATGAAGACGGAACCACCGTTTCCACGACCAAACCGTCACTGTCGGAAGTACATGGATATAGCTGGACGTACGAGTTCAATGCCGGTCTGAAATATGACACTTCATTCGACAAACATAGTCTGTCACTCGGTTTGTTCTATAACCAGCGTGAAAACTATTATGAAACAGTGACCGCCAAGCGCATTGACTACTATACGAACATCGACCAGATATTTGCCGGGCTGACCGAAGGGCAGACCAACAGCGGAAGTGCCGGTGAAGGTGGACGTTTGGGATATGTTGGAACATTGAACTATGACTATGCAGGTAAGTACCTTCTGTCTGCCAGTTTCCGTTACGATGGTAATGACGGATTTGCCAAAGGCAGCCGCTGGGGATTCTTCCCTTCTGCTGCATTGGGATATATGATTTCGGAAGAAGCATTCATGGAAAATCTGAAGAAATCCATTTCACTGAATATGTTGAAGTTGAGAGGCTCTATTGGACAAATCGGTGAAACTTCATCCCGTTTTGCTTATCTTTCAAGTTGGGGTGTCAATCAAAATGGAGGTTATATAGGGGGCGCACTGGTTCCCACCGTATCTCCGGCATCCCTGACAAGTACCGATTTGACCTGGTACACCACTACGACATGGAACGTAGGTTTGGATTTCGGATTTTTGAATAACCGTCTGACCGGTACCGCCGATTATTTCTTCCGTCGCACGAAGGGATATTTGGTTAATCCTATCGATCGTTACAACTCTACATTGGGTAACCAGATAGGACGTAATGGCAATACTTATACTTACGGTTTGCCCAAGGTGAAGTCGGACGATGCTTTCCGCCGTGCCGGTGCCGAGTTCTCATTGAGCTGGAAGGACAAGATTGGCGAGGTGTCATACAGCATCGGTGCCAACCTGACTTTCTACGACCAGTTGTGGGAAAAATACTCGCAGGGTGACGATGCCGTGACCTTGGCCAATCCGAACAAACGCACGACTCATAAGACAATAGGGCAAGGTGGTTTGATTTATATTTATGACGGTCTGTTCAGAAATTCCTATGAATTGCTGAATTCTCCGATTCAGTCACAAGGAACCAGTATGATGGCCGGTGATGTCCGCTACATTGATGTGAACGGTGACGGTGCCATCACGGACGAAGATATGGTATATGACAACAAGCCTCGCACTTCCATCATGCAGTGGGGTATTCCCTTCAGCTTACAGTGGAAAGCATGGTCATTAGAAGGTCTGTTGCAAGGTTCAGGTCGCCAGTATGGCATTCTGCATAGCAACATAAAAGGCACCGGTTGGAACAAAATCTATTACAAAGACCAGTTGGACATTTTCTATCCCGGAAATGAAGATGCCAAATACCCCCGTGCCGATAATGACTATGGCGTATGGAACGGAGAATACAACAGAGCCTCTTCCGCATTGTGGCGCGTGAACAAAACGTATGCCCGTCTGAAGAACTTGAGCGTTACTTACAATTTGAAATATAAATTGCTGAAACACGTCAACTGGCTGAGTACCGCAGCGATAAGCCTTACTGGAACCAACCTGCTGACTATCTGTCCGTCATTGGATTATGGCGATCCTGAAACTGGCCCGATTAATGATACTTCAACGGTACAGACAACCGCTTATCCTACAACGAGAACTTTTTCTGTAATGATTAATTTAGGCTTTTAATACGATAGGAATATGAAAAGATTTTTAAATATAAGCAGTTTGGTTGTAAGCTCCTTTCTTGCACTCTCTTCATGTACGGATGTGCTGGACAAAGCTCCTTTGGATTTGACAACCGAAGATATGGTTTGGGGAGATGCTGACATGGCGCAAGCCTATTTGAACAGAATATGGTATGCGACCGGACGCTATGATTATCAAAATGAGACTTGGTTTTCTTTATACGCTGGGCCGTTGACTCCGGGCACGGACGTTGTGTCGGATAATCTTTATAGCAGATGGAACAGAAATGGTACCAACGTACGTAATGATGCCGGATGGAATGAAACAACCGACTATGGTTTGTTTGACAACTTTATAGACATCCGTCGTGCCAACATCGCCATTGAAAAACTGGAAGCCGGATGTGGATTTGGAAAAAATCTGGAAGATGACATGCTGGGACAGGCTTATTTTGGAAAGGGACTGGTTTATGCTACTCGCGCCAAGTCTTTCGGTGGTTATCCCATTATCGAGAAAACGCTTACGCCCGATGATGAACTGAGCTTGCCTCGCGGCTCCATAAAAGAGACTTTTGATTATGCAATAGACTTGTTAGAGAAAGCAGCCCCGTTATTGAATGTTGCTTCTCCTTCGGGACGCCCGAATAGAGGTGCCGCTTATGCCCTGTTGTCTGAAGTTTATCTGAATGCGGCTGCATATATCAAGTATGCTGTAATTAACGGTGAACAGGCTTCGGTTGACCTTACTTCTTATTATGACGGAGCTATCCGCAGTGTAGAGAGACTGGACGAGCTGGGTGTTTACCAGTTGGAAACAGCCGGAAGTGATTGGGCCAAACAGTTCAATGACCTGTCGTATGTTTCAGGCTCTCCTAAGGAAGCTATCCTTACGCAATTCACGCCTCCCGGACTTTATCCGCTTTCTAATGATAAAATGGTTGAAATCAACTGTTACTTGCCTACCATGGTAGCAGACAATCTGAAGGCTGATATCATTAAAGACTATAATGACAAGCCTTATCCCGGACTGACTCCTACAAGCGGTTGGCAATCTCTTGCTCCGAATCCAGCTGTTGTGGAAGAAAGTTTCTACATCATTGATTTGGATGGCAAAGCTCGTCGTTGGGAAGAGTCTCAAAAATATGAAAAATATGTGGAACTGAAGGCTGACGGCACCCGAGCTTTGAATGCACAGGCCGTAGCCGCACGCCTTACGGACATCTCTTCTTTGATGTATGAGAATCGCGACTTGAGATTCTATGAAACTGTTGCTTATGACGGAAGTACCTATTTCAAGAATCCGTTCGATTCACGAAAAGGAGGAAATATGCACCCCGAATCATTCAAGACGCAAAACAATTCATATGGTGCCGTAACCGGTTATTTGTTTACGAAGTCGGTACCTCAGACTCAGAGCTGGACTTCATCGGACTTATCGGGATTCCATCGTGTTTGTCTCCGCTTGTCCAAGGCTTACTTGAATGCTGCCGAGGCTTATTTGCTGAAAGAAGACTGGTCGAATGCCAGAGTTTACATCAACAAGACTCGTACCACTCACGGTGGACTGCCAGGTTTGACTACTGAAAGTGGCAATGACTTGTGGAAAATCTATTTGGATGAACGTAATGCGGAGTTGATGCTTGAGAATGATCGTTACTTCACGTTGTTGCGTTATGGTATCAACAAACTGAATGCCGGGGTCATCGAACAGTTAAATCGTGGTAACATGAAGAAACTGGATATTGCCGCTGATGGTAGCAGTTATCAATACGTGGAACTTCCTTTTGAGGTGGAATCAAATAAGATGGTATTCAATACATTCCGTTACCTGTATCCGGTAGCTAAGAAATATATTGATGCTAATCCTAACTACAAACAGAATCCCAGATATTAAGAGTTTAAAATAAGAAAAAGTATGAAGAAAAATATATTTTTCATGATGATTGGATGTATGTTGTTACTTACATCTTGTTTGAAAAGCGGTCTTGATGATATAGAGAACTCTGATTTGTGCGCTATATCTTCCATTACAATGGAATACCGCTGGATTTCGCAGAATGCTAACGGTTATGACCAATTGTCACGACAGCAAATGACACTTAGCAAGAATACTCCGGATGAAAATAATGAAATTCGTTTTACGGTCACGGTACCTGCTATAAATTCTTCTTTCCCAAAGGCGGTGAGAGACCATGTGGAACTGGACGGCTTATATATGATTGCGGTCATCAGTTCGGCTGCCAAGATACAGCCTTTGGATGGTGCGCCCAAGTTGGGAGTACCCGGCAATTTCGAAATTGGCAAAGATTATCAATATGAGGTGATTGCTGCCAATGGAAAGAGTGCTATTTATCATATCGTAATAGAAAAATTCGTTAAATGATAGAAACTATGAATAAGCTATTAAATAAATTTTTGGTAGGTGCGATTGCGGCTTGCCTATTTGCGGGTTGTTCAAGCGATGGCTCGAATGACAACGATTCGTTGTATGCCATCAATGATTTTTCACCGGCAGAAGCCTTTTCTGGTGACCAGGTGACTATCACGGGTTCCGGATTCGATGAAGGAGTTGAGGTATATTTCAATGAATCGAAGGTGGAAGAATATGTGTCACGCTCTTCCAGCCAGATTGTGGTGACTGTGCCAGCCAATGCGGCTACAGGGCGGATTTGTGTGCTGGGAAAAGGAGGATATGCTTTTTCTAAGGAGAGTTTCACCTATATCCCGGGTGCTGAGATAACGAGCATAACCCCTCTGTCGGGTGCTCCCGGTGACCAGATTTCTATTTTGGGTGTCAATTTCCATGCTGTCGCTTTGGAAGATTTGAAGGTATATTTCAATGGTACCGAAGGTGAAGTGGTCAGTGCATCTTCCGAACGCATTGATGCGGTTATTCCAGAAGGAGCAACTACCGGTCCGATTACTGTGGTCTTTGGCAACATCCAGCGGATAACCGGACCTGAGTTGGTTATCGGAGAGAAAGAGCCGGATCCGTTTACCTATTATTTCTCCCATCATGATGTTGTTGAAATCAGCGGTGCTTGCAATCCCTGTTCTTATGCTGATACGGAATGGAAAACGTTGATAGGAGAGAAAGACAAGAGTGCAAGTGAATATATTTTTAAATATAGTGACGGATATGATGCAAATACTCCTGTCGGTAGTTTTGTCTTGTGGGATTCTCAGCCTGGCAATTATACCATATTCAAAGTGAATGTTCTCGAACCCGATGATTATTATATTTACTTTGGCACGAAAGGTAAAGGCACAGGTAATATCACTATCTCGGCCGGTTTGGACGCAAGCAATCTTGGTGAGGGAATCACTAATGAGACCACATCCAGTGGGTATTCGTTTTGGAATGGCCCGTATGAATATGGTCCGTATTCATTGGGAATAGGAACAAACTATGTACGGATTGATTTTGAGGTTGGTTTGGCATTGAATGATATTCGTGTAACCAATGTCCGTGAGACCGAATAAGCAACGTGATTATTGAGCAAAGAGAAGAGGAAGTCCAGTGTTTGGCACAATCCTCTTCTCTGTAGAAAAACTAATAGAAGACTATGAATCGAATCTTTTTAAATATTATAGGCATCATGGCATGCGCTTTGGTATTCGTGGCTTGCAGCGATGATGATAAGGTCAACATGGCAGCTCCTGTCGTTGCGGAATTTGCCCCGACAGAAGGTGTCGAGGGTGACCAAGTGACAATTACGGGAGAAGGATTTGGAGCTTCCCGTCAGGATGGGCATGTGTATTTCAACGGCATAGAAGCTGCTGAATATCTGAATTGGAGCGATAAGGCAATTACCGTGACTGTACCGAAAGGAATGGTTACAGGACACGTCGCTGTCAGGATAGGTGGTGGAATTACGGTCAATGCACCGGGCATGTTCGAATATAAGTCTGCGGGAGCGATTGAGCAACCGGATGTGGATAATTTCAACTATTATCTGAACCATTTGAACGTGGAGGAGCTTACAGGCAAGTGCAATCCGTGTAGCTATTCACAGCCACAGGGCGGCAATCCGATCATCTACGAGTACAAGAACGGCATCGGATATACCGAAGGCTATGACCAAAATTCCGAGGTGGCAAGTTTCACTCTTTGGGATTCTGTAACCGGCGACATGACCCTCTTCTCCGTGAATATCCCGAAAGAGGACGATTATTACCTTTATTTCGGTACAAAGGGCAATGGTGAAGGTGGCATCGCCTTCTCATTCGGTACAGACAAGAGCAATCTGACGGAAACCACGACCGTGAAATGTGCGGGCGAAGGTTTCGGATGGCCTAATTACGAATACAAGGTCGGCAAGTTCCACTTGAAACCCGGTAAAAACTACCTTCGCGTAGATTTCGTTTCAATCGGCTTGGCTCTTACGGATATGCACATCATGAACGAAGATGTGACAGATCCCGGAACGGGAATTGAAATAAGAGTGCCGGAAGTGCTTGAAGACCTGATTCCTGGTCTCTTTGCCCATGACTTCGATGACAACACGCTTGGCCTGTTCAAGGCTCAATGGTCATGGGAACCGAGCTATGCCAAGGCTGTAAACGGCTATTTGGAAGTACACTTCGACCAAGCAGCTTTGGATGCTGACAACCGCCGCGAGCGCAAAGGTGCCGAAGTGATTTGCGACTTCAAGACCACTTCGGAAGGCTGGTACGGCTTCAAGATATTCCTGCCGGAAGGCGAATATCCGAAGAACATTGAAGGCTCTTGCATCGCGCAGATATTCAATGCCGGCAACGCCAACACCTGGGCAGGTCACCTGAAGGTCAACAAGGAAGACCTGACGGTTCACTATCGTGGCTCTGCGGCGGCTTCCGCCGAGGTGACCAAGACAGTAGGTAAGCTGACTTGGGACAAATGGGTGCCTATCGTAGTCTATTTTAGGGCAGGACGTAATGAGAAAGGCAACATCAAAGTCTGGATGGGAGATAACATTTCTGAAAAATCTCCGATGTTCGATTCCGGCAACATCAATTTTGCCTTCGGAAACTGGATTGATGACAATACGCTGGATGACAAGGATAACGGCGATTATAAAGGTGCCAGTCTGGGCGGCAAGTGGGGACTCTATGTCGCTACGGGCGGTGACCGCACCATCCGTTTCGATGACCTGAAGATTTTGAGTGGAAATCCCGATGGAGCCTTCGATATTGTGAAGCCGTAAAAATTGACTATTTGGATAAACATGGACAGGTATAGGTATTAGGTACATTTAAGGTAGGGAGGGCGCATCCCGGATGTTTTCGGACAATCAGGGGACGCCCTCCTGTTTTTCAGGATATAAAGAGTTAATTTCTTAAATCAAACAATTATGGCCATAGAATCTACACAAAAAGCAAAACTCTCCTTGCGGGCACAGGAACTGTCGCTCACCAAGGACATCAAGGACGACTATTATCTTACCGTGAAACTTCAGAAGTGCCTCTCGCTGAAGGAGATTGCCAAGGAGGTGGCCGCCATGAGCACGCGGCAGGAGGAGGCCGAGGAGGTGGAGCGCATCACCCGCCGCGCCATGGAGGTGATGACCTGGTTCCTCTCGTCGGGCTACAGCATCAGTACCCCGATGGGCTACTTTCGCCCCACGGTGAGCGGCGTGATGATGGAGAGCGAACTGGTGGGCAGCCCCAGCCGTGACCGTCTGACGCTGGGTGTGGGCTACACCATGAGCGAGTCCATGCGTCAGGCCTTTGCCGATGCCGAGCTGGATGTGGAAATCCAGAAGGCGGTGTCGGGCCCGCAGATTTTCCAGGTGCTCAGCATACAGGATGCCCAGAACCCCGCTGCCACCACCCGTGGCGAGGGCGTGGGCATCGCTGCCGGTGAGCACTGCGTCATCAAGGGCAAGAAGCTGAAAGTGGGTGGTACGGACAGTGCGGTGGGCGTTACGTTGACCCGCCAGGACGGCTCCACCGGTCAGACCTTCTTCTTCCCGCCTTCGAAGCTCTATCCCAACACCGCCACACAGGTAGGCTTCATCATGCCCGCCTCAGCTCCCGAAGGCTCGGTGTGGAGCGTGAAACTCTGCACGCAGCTGGGCAGTTCGGGCGACGAGCTGAAGGCTTCGCGCACGGTGACCATGGCCGACTACTTCGTGGTGGGCAAGACCGAAACGCCTGTCACCCCGGGTGGCGGCAGCGGCAGTGACGGCAGCGAGATGGAGAATCCGTTAGGATAATGGAATCTGAAACGTTTTCAGCTTATAAGGTGGCATCGTCTCACCTTATAAGCTGAGACTGTTTCACCTTGTAAGGTGAAAACCCTTCACCTTACAAGGTGGAGTTACCGGTGTTTTAGACAAAAGGACAGAAGGACAAAAGGACAGATTTGCTTTTTCGTTCTTCTGTCCTTTTGTCCTTCCATCCTTCTGTTATTACCTGAAAGCATCCGATTTTTCTTTCTAAGTATAAAAGTTGCAAAATAAATGCACTTTTAAAAGATAAAAGCGTTTTGAATGGGATTTTATTTGTATTTTTCCGGCAAAATAGATACTATTATGATACAAGAAATAAAAATTAAGAACTTCTTATCGTTTAAGGATGAAGTGAATTTCAGCTTCGTGGCCACTAACGATACATTTGCGGAAGAGTCTCAGGTGGTTACAATCAACGAAACTACAAGGCTTCTACGCTTTGCCATCATATATGGTTACAATGCTTCAGGAAAGTCTAATTTATTGAGTGTCTTAGATTTTTTGTCGTATTTCTGGTCTTTTAAGCCTAAAGACTTAGACTCGGAGACAGGAGTTATTCCCTTTAAGTTAGACAGGATGTCATCAGGCGAACCCTCATGTTTTGAGATGGTGTTTTTTGTGCGAGATACAAAATATTGGTATCAGTTGGAACTGGATCAGCACCAAGTGTATTTGGAAAAGCTATCGTATTATAAGACTACTCAGCCTATCATGTTGTTTGAAAGGACGTTGAAGAATGGTCAATCGGAGGTGCAGTTTAACCCGAAGGCTGAGAAAATCAGTGCTACGGCGAAAGAAATGATCAGTGTGAATTGCCTGAAAAACATCTCTTTTTTTGTGGCACGGAATCAGGTTAACGTGAGTTTGCCGATTATTGATGCGGCAAAAGAATGGATGCGAAGCCAGCTGATGACCGTTATTTCTCCGATGACGAGACTTACTTCGTACGCTCAAAGAAAGGCTTCAGAAAATAAAGAAGTGATTGATTACATCGTAAAGTTTCTTCATGAAGCCGATTTTAATGTTACTGATATTGCCACGAATGTCATCAGCAAACAGCTTACAGATGAAGCTATTCAGTTTTTGATGGAAGATAATGACAATACCGATGAGGATTTCATTAGAGAGGCAGAACGCATAAAGAAAGAGCGTACAATCAAACAGTTTCAAATAACATTTGAACATACGGTAGAGAATAATAATGGCATGGAAATCTACCAGATGGACAAGAAGTATGAATCAATCGGTACGATGAGGACATTTGGAATTGAGGCTGCCGTATATGAAGCACTAAAGCGAAATGCGGTGTTACCAATAGATGAACTGGAGACATCATTACATCCGATGCTGTTGGAGAAAATCCTATTTGAATATCTGAAAGCTCATTCAAGATCTCAACTTATAGTCACGACACATAATGACGGTTTACTGGATTTACTGGATGATTTGATTAGGAAAGATTCGGTGTGGTTTACGGAGAAAAAAAAGTCAGGCGTTACAGAGTTGTACAAACTAACCGATTTCAAAGGAATCAATCGTCTTTCGTCAATCAGGGAGGCTTATCGGAACAAACGTTTTGGTGCAACAATGGGATGATACTATGGAGGAAAGAGAAATAGCGGAAGTTGTAGAGAAGCGACCTTATTTTGAGGCAGTTGCTGTAGCTCCTGCGTTGGAACAGGATGACGGGACGAGAGAGATGGGTGTTCTATCTCCATTTCTGATTTGTGGCGGTAAGAATACAGAACGTTATTATTTTATGCACATCAATGACAAAACGGTCTATAAATTCAATATCAGGCCAAAATACTTTGGTGATGAGTCGAACTATACAGAGGCTTTCCCAAAGAGAATAAAGGAAGTGTTGAACGACAATAACGATGCGAAGATATTCTGTGTGTTTGACTGGGATACGATATATGGTGATGAAGCAAAACTGAAAAAGCATGAGGCTTTTGAAGAGCTATTTCAGGCGGAAATTTCAGATGGGACTGTTACGGTATGCCCCAGTATGCCGAGCATTGAATATTGGTTCTTGCTTCATTTTGTGGATGATACAAAGCTTCTTAAAAGTTATGGAAAAGTTGCGGGTGTTTTGGCACCGTATTTGAAGCCGTGCTTCCCAAATCAGGAAAAGCCTTTGAAGAAACTGTTGAAGAAAGAGGAGTACCTGAAAGATGCTTCGTGGGTGGAGAATCTGTGTTCCGGTGGAAAATTGGCGTTGGCTATAGAGCGGGCAGAGAAGAATATTGAGGCTGCACTTGCTGTCGGAGAACTTGATAAGCACTCGTATTCGTATATATATAAAGTGTTTAAAAGAAATTAACAGCACATCGTTTCAAATATTCTAAGGCGTGATTCCATTTGGTTTCATGCCTTTTTAATTCCAATAAGGCAGTTATTTATCAGATGATTATCTTGAGTGAATTGTAATTATTCCGTTCCCCTTAAATGATGTTAATACTCCTGCCTGTTGTTGAGACATGGAACGCGCATGACCGTAATTAGTGATAAAAGCATGAAATTGAAATCATAATTCTGTTTATATCATGAAAACTATCAAAGCCGCATTCAGCCTATGGGCAGTGTTGGGATGCGTGGCCTGTTCGCCCTCCCACGAAACGATGCAAAAAGGAGTGTATGAACCCACTTGGGAATCATTGTCGCAGTATGGAGTAGCACCCGAATGGTTCCAGGATGCCAAGTTCGGCATCTGGGCGCATTGGGGACCGCAATGCCAGCCCGAGCAGGGCGACTGGTATGCCCGCAATATGTACAACGAGGGCAGCCGCCAGTACAAATGGCACGTGGAACACTATGGGCATCCGTCGGAAAGCGGGTTCAAAGAGGTCATCCACTCTTGGAAAGGCGACAAGTGGAATCCGGACAGTCTGTTGGCACTTTATAAAAAGGCGGGTGCCAGATACTTCTTCGCCATGGGCAACCACCACGACAATTTCGACCTTTGGGACAGCAAGTACCAAAAGTGGAACAGCGTCAACATGGGTCCCCGGAAAGACATCCTCGCCGGATGGGAAAAGGCGGCACGTGCCAACGGGCTGCGTTTCGGCGTGAGCATCCATGCCGCCCACGCCTGGACGTGGATGGAAACGGCGCAACGGAGCGACAAGCTGGGCGAGAAAGCCGGTGTCCCATACGACGGGAAACTGACCAAGGAAGATGGAAAGGGGACCTGGTGGGAAGGTTACGACCCGCAAGAGCTGTATGCCCAGAACCACCCGTTGAGCGAGGGCAGCGAAGACATCCACCGCATCCACAGCCAGTGGGCGTGGGAAAACGGGGCGGCACTTCCCTCGGAAGCGTATTGCCGTAACTTCTTCGACCGCACGGTGGACATGATAAACAAATACCGTCCGGACATGGTGTATTATGACGATACGTCCGCACCGCTTTGGCCCGCAAGCGATTATGGCCTGCAAACTGTGGCGCACCTTTACAACAAAAGCCTGAAAGAACACGACGGGAAGAACGAAGCCGTGGTCTTTGCCAAAATCCTGACGGAACAGCAAAAGGAATGCTTGGTGTGGGATGTGGAGAAAGGCGTGCCCGACCGGATGCAGGAGAAACCGTGGCAGACCTGTACCTGCTTAGGCAACTGGCACTACGACCGTCATAAGTACGAAACCAACGGTTACAAATCGGCCGCGACGGTGGTCGGGATGCTGGTCGATATTATCAGCAAGAACGGAAACCTGCTGCTGAGCGTGCCCATGCGTGGCGACGGCAGCATTGACGAGAAGGAGAAAGCCATACTGGAAGGCATCGCCTCGTGGATGGAGGTGAATGGTGAGGGTGTTTACGGCACACGTCCTTGGCATATCTTCGGCGAAGGGCCGGTGGCCGAAGACCAGAACCCGCTGAAGGGGCAAGGCTTCAATGAAGGGAAACACCGGGCATATACGGCTGAGGACATTCGTTTCGTGGCCAAAGAAGATGTGATCTATGCGCATGTAATGGCTTGGCCGGAGAATGGGGAAGTCCATGTGAAGTCGCTTTCTACCAGAAACCCTTGGGAATACGGAATAGTCAGCCGCGTGGAATTGCTGGGATACGGCTCTCCGCTCGACTATAGCCAACAGAGTGAAGCCTTAGTGGTACGCCTTCCCGAAGAGAAGCCCAATCCGATTTCGCTGACACTCAAAATATCCACAATAAGATAATGACAAGCTTATGAAAATGAAGTCACTGTTTTTAGGATGCCTGGCAAGCCTGCTGTTTCAGGCGGCTTATGCCCAAATCAGCTTGGAGGTCTATATGAAGGAGCGCGGTGCGAAGATAGACTCGCTGCACTACGGCATCTTTTTCGAGGACATAAACCATGCCGCTGACGGCGGGTTGTATGCGGAGCTGGTGCGCAACCGTTCTTTTGAGGATTGCGACAGCGTGCCGCTCCACTGGAACCTGAACACGGCAGGCGCATCGGCCGAAATGAGGCCGGAGGGCGAAGGGCTGCTGAACCCGGTTCAGCGCAAAGCCCTGAAAGTGGAAATCGCTTCCGTGGACAAATCGGGAAAAGTGGAGCTTGCCAACGGGGGATATTGGGGAATCAACGCCGTCAAGGGACGGAAATATACCCTCTCCTTCTGGGCGAAGGCCGTCGGGTATAAGGGCACGATAACGGCTTCCCTGCAAGACAAAGCCGGAACAGCCACGTATGCCACCGCTAAGGTAGCTGGTAAATTGAAACGCGGGTGGCGGAAATATACGGTGGAACTCCTCTCGGATGCCGATGATGCGCAGGCAAGGTTGGTTCTTTCCATGAATGCGCCTGGTATCGTCTGGATGGATATGGTGTCATTGTTTCCTCCTACCTTCAAAGGTCGGGAGAACGGCTGCCGTCCCGAACTGGCTCAGTTGCTGGCCGACATGAAGCCGCGTTTCATGCGTTTTCCCGGAGGCTGTTTCGTGGAGGGGGAAGTGATTGACGGAAAACTGGAGCAATTCAAGTGGAAAAAGTCAATCGGGCCTATTGAAGAAAGGACTTCGCACATCAACGTGTGGAAATATCCGGTGAGCAACGGGCTTGGCTATCATGAATATCTGCAGTTGGCGGAAGATTTGGGAGCCACTCCCATGTATGTCACGAATGTGGGGATATGGCATGGAGGCTTCGCACCGCACGACAGCATAGAGTGGTACATACAGGACGCGCTGGATGCCATTGAATATGCCAATGGCGACGTCACCACGAAATACGGTGCCATGCGTGCCGCCAACGGGCATCCCGAACCTTTCGGCCTGTATCTGATAGAGATAGGAAACGAGAATTACCAACGTAACGTGAAGCAGCAGAGCGACCATTACCCCGAACGCTACATACAGTTCTACCGTGCCATCAAGGAACGCTATCCGGAAATGGTCATCATCGGCAATGTGGATGCTTTCGATTTCAACCCGAAATGGCGCAACAGCCACCCTGTGGACTATGTGGACGAGCATTATTACCGGAATCCCCGCTGGTTCATCGACCGCTACCGCAAGTACGACAGCTACGACCGCCGCGGCCCGAAAGTCTATGTGGGCGAGTATGCGGTCACCAAGGAGTGCGGCACTAACGGCAACCTCAATGCCGCATTGGGCGAGGCGGTGTTCATGATGGGGATGGAGCGCAACGGCGACATCGTGAAGATGAACAGCTATGCCCCTATCTTCAAGAACGAGAACGAAGCCCGCTGGAATCCGGATATGATACATTTCAATTCGGG